>NZ_BCTR01000074.1 GCF_002091475.1 Sphingomonas azotifigens NBRC 15497 | reverse complement strand
AGCGTGGACAAATTCTCGTGACGCGGTTGAGACCGTTTATTCAAGGATTAGCATGGCACCTGCGCCGCCAATGAGCAGCCCGAAGCACAAACCGAACACGGCCATCGCCATAACGATCCAATACATGATTGGAGTCGAGGATCGCGAGTAAGTTATGCCCTTCACATTTATTTGACGCCCGCCGAGGCCGACATAGAGCCGGTTCACCATGAAGCCGGCCAGACCAAACCCTACCAGTGCAAGCAGCAAATTTCCGAGCATCTTCGCTTCCCTCACCGCATGCCTGTTGACGTAGCACATGCTCGTTGATTCAAGGCTGCTTTTTGGAGGCAAGCTTGAGCAGGGGTGATCTTACGGAAGCAGAATGGCGCGTTCTGAAGGGTTTGTTGCCAATCGAGCCAGAGAACCGTGGTCGCGGCAGGCCGCCGGAGCAGAATCGCTCAATCATCAACGGCATCCTATGGCGGCTCCGCTGCGGCGCCCCATGGCGCGACGTTCCGCCCAAATATGGCAGCTGGAACACCATTACCGCCGGTTCCGGCGATGGAGTGAAGCCGGGGTCTGGGAGACCGTCGCCGTGACGCTGGCTGAGATCATGGCGGACAGTGGCCACTACAGCATCGACAGCACGACCATCCGCGCCCACGTCTCGGCAGCGGGCGGAAAAGGGGGACTCATCGACGCGGTCTTGGCCGCTCGCGGGGCGGGTTCACCAGTAAGCTTCACTGCGTGGCTGATGCCCTCGGGCGCCCGCTCGCCTTCCATCTGACGATTGGCGAGGCGGCAGATTGCAAAGCCTATGACGCTTTGATCGACCTGCCCGAGTGCGCGCCTGATGCCTTGTTGGCGGACAAGGGCTACGATTCCGACGTGATCCGAGCCGATCTCGCTGAACGAAACATCGAGGCCGTCATCCCAGGCCGATCAAATCGCCGCGTGAAGATCGATCATGACCGGACGCTCTACAAGCAACGCAACCGCATCGAGCGCATGTTCGGCCACCTCAAGATCAATCGCGCAATCGCTACCCGATACGACCAACTGGCGAACAGTTTCCTCGGCATGGTCCATATCGCCACCGCCCGATATTGGCTCAAATTTGTCCACGCCGCCTAAGCTATCAAAGCCTGGCGTGAGCACTGAGCCGCACCCACCGAACGCCGAATCTGGGACAAACCTGCCTTTCATGGTTTGGATGCTACAAGTCGGCTTTCGGCAGAAGCGGACGCCCGAGGAGTTTACGATCCTGCAAGGGGAGCGGTAACGGGGAGTAGAGGCCCCCAAATGGCCGTTCGCCAGAAGCCGGTCGGCCTGATCATGCATCCGCTGCCCTGATTGACGGTTTGATCAATAGCGAAGCCGCACGCCCGCCTCGAAGCTTTGGCGGTAGAATTCCCGCTGCACCGTCCGGTTTGCAAAGCCCTCATAATAGCGCAGCGGCGAGTTGTTCAGGTTCCGCGCGTTGAAATAGATCCCCACGTTTCGGGTCACCTGATAGGAGGAGGTCAGGTCTAGCTGCGTTCGCTGATCCTCGAACGTATCGAACCCCGGGCCGCCGCCAACGCCGAAGATCGCTGCATCGACATGGCTGAGGGACAGCCGTACCTGCACGCCGTGCGCCTCGTAATAGGCCGCGACATTGTAGGTGAGCGGCGACGTTCCCGGAAGGCGGCTCGTCTCGCCGGGCCGGATCGCGAATTTCGACCAGACATAGGTCAGGTTGCCGAGCACGCCGAAGCCGTCGAAGGGCGCCGGCAGGAAGCTGAACTTCTGACTGTACTGAGCCTCGACACCGCGGGCGTGCGAGCGCTTGATGTTGGTGTAGCTCGTGACGTCATAGCCGGAATAGGATGTGCCGCCTGCATCCACGAACGTCGTGTTCTGCTGCAGGTTGTTGATGATGTAGTTGTTGAATTCCTTGTCGAATCCGCCGATCGACAGGATGCCCGAGTCCGCCAAATAATATTCGAGTTGCGCGTCGAAGGCATTGACGGTGATGGGCTTCAGCTTCGGGTTGCCGACCGATACGGCAAGGTTGCCGGTGTCGATCACCGCGCCCGACAGCAGCTGGAGGAAGCCCGGCCGGCCGATGCCGGTAGAATAGGTGGCGCGCGCCACGACATGGGGGGCGACATCGTAGCGTAGCTGCACCGTCGGGAAAACGTTGGTATAGCGCGCGGTCCGGGCGGACGGCGTGAAGCTGTTTCCGTCGGCGATGGTCGTCCCGCGATACGTGCCGTCGGTATTTTCCACACGCACACCCGCCAGCACGCCGAGCCTGCCGAACGTGCTCGAATATTGCCCGTAGCCGGCATAGACATTCTCCGTATCGTTGAAGAAGCCCTGGGCGTTACGTTGCGCATTCGCGGCGCTGGTCACCTGCACGAGCGGCGCAAGCACCGCGCGGACGCGCTGGATGCTGGGTGCGTAGCCGACATTGTACGTGCCGCCATAATAATCGGTGTAGGGGCCGCCGCCCAGCACCGTGCTGAGCGATGTGGGCGGGACGCCGGCATAGCTCTGGTTATTGGGCTGATCGATCTTGTCGCGCAGCCGAAGCTTGCCGCCGAACTGGAACTTGCCGTCGCCACCAAGCAGCGTGGTAGGCAGGGTTGCATTGAACACCGCCGCATATTCGCGGTCATGCGCACGCTCGGTGGCGTTGGTGGCGCTCGCCAGCGTGAACTGGGTCGGATCGCTCGGGTTGAACCCGATCGGCGTCAGCGTCGGGTACAGCAGCGTAGTGTTGTCGTAGGCCACGGAAAAACCCGGCTGGCCCAGCCGCTTGAAGGTCGAGTTGCGGTCATAGTCGCGGTGGTAGGTCGATGCGGTGTACGACAGCTGATAGTCGAGGTTCACCGGGCCGAGGTCGTTGCGGCCGCCGGCGGCGGCGATGAAGTTCAGATGCGTTTCTTGCTCGTCGCGCAGCGTTACCCGCGCATCGACGCCGCTTGCGGTGATAGTGCTGCCGCTGGTTACGATCGTATCGCCAAGCCCGCGATACTGGAGGATCGAGCGGTGCACCGATTCCGTGTAGCCCGCATTGTTGACGCGGAGATAGTAATGGCTGCGGGCATCGGGATTCCAGTCGAGCTCCCCGCCGAAGCCGAACCGCCGCCGGTTGTAGGTATAGCGGCGCAGATCCAGCGTATCGAGCACCCGGTCTCCCGGCGTACCCGGCTGGACGGCATCGAGCAGGCCGGGTTCGACATCGTCAAACCCGCGCTTGTCGGTGTGGAAGGATCCGGTCAGGACGACCGCGAACTGCCGCTCGGGTCCGAAGGAAGTGCCGACCGCGGCCTCGCCGATGAAGACATCGGCATTCTTGTGCGCATTCTGGTAGCCGCCGCCGATGGTCCCTTCGAAAAAGGGTTTGGTCAGCCCGACGGCAGTGCGCGGGGTCAGTTCGACCGAACCACCCAGGCCCTCGGCCTCCTGGTCGGGCAATCCCGTCTTGCGCACGACGAGCCGGTCGACCGCGCCGATCGGCACGGTATCGAGTTCGACCGCACGGCCGCCGCCGCCGAAATAGGTGCCCCCCGGCTGCGTATTGAGCAGCGTGACGCCGCCAAATGTCGTGCCGTTCAGATTGCCGTCGATGCCGCGGATGTTCACGAACCGTCCCTCGCCGGTGTCGATGGCGAGGCTGACCCCGGGCACGCGGCCCAGCGCTTCCGCAGCGTTGAAGTCTGGATATTTGACGATGTCTTCCGCCGCCTGGACGTTGATCAGGTTGGGTGCCGCACGCTCCTCGGCGCGAGCAGTCTCTGCCGCACGCTTGCCAGTAACGACTATGTCGCGACCATCGGACTGCGCCGATGATCCGGCCGTTGTCTGGGCATGGGCGGGCAAGGAGGCGAGCGAGATCATCGCCGTCGACAGGAGCGACAACGTCCGAATCTTCATGATGGCAATCCCCAATCTTTCCGCGCGCCGGCTTCATCGACCCAATTCGGGCGGCGCTGCGGACAGGGACTGGGTGGGCGTCAAATGTTACAGCTATGGGACTTCTTGGCTTGTTTCCCGTACGTTGGGAAGAATCAATCTTGGCGGACGCATGATGGTGTCGCGCGTGGCCCTGCCCGGGCCGCGGCCCGTGCAGAATTGCTATCCAGAATCCACCGCTTTGGTCGACCTGTTGACGAACCACCAGGCGATCGCCCACCACAACAGTGCCCAGACGGCGCCGGCGACCCAGCCTACGACCACGTCCGTCGGCCAGTGGACGCCGAGGTACACGCGGGAGATCCCGATGGCCGCGGTGAGCGCGACGGCACAGCAGATCGTGTAGATTCGAAGCCGGGCCGTCGGTACGATCCGCACCACCAGGCCTGCCAGCGTCAAATATACCACCGCCGAATTCATCGCGTGCCCGCTGGGCAGGCTCGCCGATCCGAAGCTGGTGAGGTGCGCAATGACGTCGGGGCGGGGCCTGTCGAACAGGCGCTTCAGTAGGCTGCTGACCACGCCGCCGCTGCCGGTCGCGGCGATCAGCAGGAGTGCCAGGTTTCGCCTGTGTGCCAGCAGGAGGAATCCGACGACGATGGCAACGACGATGACCAGAATGCCGGTGCTGCCAAGCGCCGTGAAGGCCTGCATCAGCGTTCGCAACGTCGTCTTCCAGAAGGCGCCGCCCTCGGTTGCGTGGCGCAGTTGGATCAGCAGGGCGCGGTCGAAGGCGCGTGTGTCCCCCTCCAGTATCTCCGCGCCGCCGTACAGGACGGCCAGCAGCGTCAGGCCCGTCAGCGCGAACGCCAGCAGGACGACCAGTTCGGGTCGCCTGCGGGCGATCGCGCGCAGCGGCTCCATCACGCCCGCTTGACGACAAGGACGCGGAACGACCCGGGGACGATGGCCGGACGGCCGCCGGCGGCAGCTGGCGGGGCGAAGGTCGCCGACGGCAGATAGATCGTGCCGGTCTTCGGATCGAGCGCCCCCGTTCGCGCGCCGGCCGCGGTCTTGACGGCGCCGACATGGGTGACCGTTGCGCCGGCCAGCGACAGGATGTCGAGGATGCCGTCCTTCCCGCACGGGACGAAGGCGAGGCCGCGCGCTTCGTCTATCAGCACCGCGTCCGGCCCGGACCCGATGTCGACGAGCGCCGCCTGCTGCCGCTTGCGCAGGTCGACGATCGCCGCCTTGCCGTTGGCGCAGGCGGCGATCAGGCGGTCATGGCCCTTGTCAAAGCCAAGCCCGGTCGGCCCGTTGCAACCGGGAAGCGCGATCGGCTTGCCGGCAGAACCGCGGGCAACGTCCACGGTTTCGACCTCGTTCGCATCCTCGTTGTTGATGAACAGCGTGCCGTCTGCGCCGAATGCCGCATATTCCAGTCCCGGCTTTACCGTGATGGTCTTGGTAACCTTTGCCGAGGCCAGGTCGATCACGGAGACGGTGCCGCTTTCGGCATTCATGATGAAGGCGTGCTTTCCGGCACCGTCGAGGATCGCCGCGTCCGGCTTCTTCCCGACGGGCAGGCGTGCCGTCTCGCTGCCCGACCCGAGATCGATCAGCCGGACGGTGCCGTCGGTCCCGCTGGTCACCAGCAGCTTGCCGCCGGGCACGGGAACCGCCGCGTGTCCGCGCTGGACCGAGCCGAGCGAGGAGACGGTGTCGGTGGCGAGGTCGATGACGGTGACGTTGCTGCCCCGTGCGACATACAGGTGCCTGCCCTCCGCATCGGTGCGCGCATAGTCCCATCCGCCGTCCGGCCCGGCGATGGACCGCGCGACGGTGTAGGTCGGCGTGGAGGCGGCCGCGACGATCAGCGGCATGGCGGCGGCGGCGAGCAGCGTGAGGATGCGTGAGCGGCGCATGGCAGTCTCCAAGGAAGTGTGCGTGCCTTTTGCTGCGGCCGCCGCCACAGGTCACGTTACCGATTGCCAATCTTGTCGGTGGACGGCCGTGTCGCCGAGGCAGGAAAGGTCAAGCGAACGAGCAGCCCGGGCGCATTGTCCAGCAATTCCATGCTGGCGTGGTGCAGCGTCGCGATGGCGGCTGCCATCGACATGCCCAGCCCCGAACCCGGCAAGTTGCGACTGCGATCCAGCCGATAGAAGCGCGTCAGAACGTTGGCCCGCTCTTCCGCGGGGATGCCGGGGCCATCGTCGCCGATGCGCACGACGACGTTGCCGTCGACAGAGGCGATCGTGCTCAGGATGCGGCTGCCGGCGGGGGTGTGCCGGATCGCATTGTCGATGAGGTTGGTCATCATCTGCGCGAGAAGATCGCGATCCCCCTCGACCCATAGATCTGCCGCGAGCTCGGCAACCAAGATCTTGCCCTCGTCCTCGGCGACGGGCTGATGCGCCGCGACGACCTGGCCCAGGAGGTCGCTGAGGTCGAGCATCTCGAAATATTGGCGGCCGTCGCCGCCCTCGAGCGTGCCGATCCGTAGCAGCGCCCGGAAGATGCCGAGAATTTCGTCGGTCTGCGTGATCGCGTTCTCGATCCCGGCGTCATAGCGCGCGGCACTGCCGGCGCCGAGGGTCACCTCGAGCTGCTGTCGCACCCGGGTCAGCGGGGTGCGGAGATCATGCGCGATATCGGTGGTGACCTGGCGCAGGCCGTCCATCAGCGCGCCGATCCGGTCGAGCATGGCGTTCAGGTTGGTCGACAGCGTGTCGAATTCGCGGCTGATGCCGATCGGCGGCAGGCGTTCCGCGACATCGCCGGCCATCACGCGGGCGATGGCGTCGTTCACCCGATCCAGCCGCCGCATGAACAGTCCGCCGATCAGATAGCCGCCGATCAGTGCGAAAAGCGTGATCGTCAGCCCGGCCGCGATGGTGAACCGGTCGAGGCTGGCACGCAGTTCTTCGATGTCGTACGTGTCGGTGGCGACCACCAGCGTTCCGCCGTTGGGCAGCGCGACACCCAGGGTCTTGAGCGTTTCAAGATGCGCGCCCGGTTCCTGCGGATCGTCCCGCAGCGTGACATGTCCCCAGCCGAGCCCGGTGGAACGCGTACCGAAATCGTCGACCAGCATATGGCCGGTGCGGTCGGTCAGTTGGTAGCGATAGGCCTCCTCGCCGCCCGCGCGCCGGTGCAGCGCGATCGCGCGGAGCAGGCTGGCGCGCCCGCCTTCGCGGTCCTCCCCCTGCAGGATCGCCGCCTCGCTCTGCAGCCCGCCGTCGGTAGCGAGGGTCGCGTATTGGGAGATCGAGCGCTCGACGACGAGGAGCAGCAGCGCCGCGCCGACCGCGAACATGGCGGCAAGCAGGAAGGCGAAACGGAAGGCCCCGCTTCGGAAGCCGTTAAGCAGGGGCATCGATGCGATAGCCGGATCCGCGGATCGTGCGGATCAAGTCCTGGTCGAAGCCGCGATCCACCTTCGCGCGCAGGCGGCTCATATGGCTCTCGATGATGTTGGTCTGCGGCTCGAAATGGAAGTGCCAGACATTCTCGAGCAGCATCGATCGGGTCACGATCTCGCCCGCGTGGCGCATCAGATATTCGAGGAGTTTGAATTCCTGCGCCTGCAACTGGATCGGGCGACCGCCGCGCCGCACGCTGCGCTTGAGCAGGTCGAGTTCCAGATCGGCGACAATCAGCGTGGTCACGATGCTGTTTTCCGGCTGCCGGCGCGCCAGCGCGTGCACCCGCGCGATGAACTCGATCGTCGCAAACGGCTTGATCAGATAGTCGTCCGCACCGGCATTCAGCCCTTCCACCCGATCATGCACGCCGTCCATCGCTGTCAGGAAGAGCGCGGGCGCGCGAATCCCCGCCGCGCGGAGTGCCTTGAGGACGGCCAGGCCGTCCACCCCGGGCACCATGCGATCCAGGATCAGGACGGCGTGTTCGCTGCTCGATCCGAGGAAGATGGCGTCACGGCCATTGGCGCAGACGTCGACCACGAATCCCGCTTCTCCCAACGCGCGTTCGAGATGGGTCCGCGTTGCCTCATCGTCTTCGAGCAGCAGCAGTTTCACAGCGCCAGCCTACTTCTGGTTGCACAACCGGTCACTAGCCGGGGCGGCAGCCAGGAGCGCAAGTTGGGAATAATCAATCTTCGGATCACCTCCTGCGGAGGATGCTTCCAGTAAGAGGGTGCCTCGCATCACAATGCCAGGAGCGTGCATCGATGAAGCCTAGTCTTGCCGACCTTGCGATATTAACCGCCCTGACCCTCGCCGCGCCGGCGACCGCAGCCAATGCTCGCAACCTGCGCGGAGCCAAGTACCTGCCTCTGGCACGGATAACGCTCGCCAAGGCACGGGCGGAGGCGCACAAGGTGCGGGCCGGTACGATCACCGATCAAGAAATCGAGAAGGAAAAAGGAGGCAGCGGCCTGCGCTATTCCTTCGATATCCGGCATCGGGGCAAGCTTTACGAGGTGGGCATCGATGCGAAGACGGGCGCAGTGCTTGAGAATCGCGCCGAGGGACCGCACCCGGATTGAGCTGACCGGCGCTTGGACGACAGCGAACATGTCGGTCCGAGGCGATATCTATTCATGTCATAGTCGGAATTCATGATCGGCAGACCAAAAGTTTCGCTGCGACGGACGCGCAGCTTCGCGGTCCTCCCGGCCTTCGGCCTTGCGGCCGCTTGCAGCCACTATGCGCCGCTTCCGCTCGCGACGACGCCCCCCTTGGTGCAGGCCATGGGCGCGTTGCAGCGTGCGGAATGGCTGCCGGGCCACAAACCTCTTTCGGTTTCGCACGTCGTCGATCTGGCCTTGACGAACAATCCCGATCTCAAGGCGGCGCGGAGCAAGCGGGCGGTCGCTGCCGGGCAGACGAAGCAGGCCGGCATCTTGCCCAACCCCCAGCTGACCGGGGCATTCCTGCCGCTCCTTTCCGGGGCGGGATCGGTATCGGCCTGGAATATCGGGCTGGCGCAGGACGTGCGGGCGCTCGTCACCTATCGCTCGCGCCGGCGCGCCGCGGTCGACAGCCAGCGCCAGGTCGCGGCCGATATCGTCTGGCAGGAATGGCAGGTCGCCGGCCAGGCGCGGCAGATCGCGACCGACCTCATCGTCAACGCCAACAGCCGGGCGAGCTATGTTGGAGCCTATCAGCTGCTCGCGGCGCGCAATGCGAAGCTCGAACAGGCGCTTGCCGCCCGCAATGTGACCCTGGTCACGGTCGCGCCCGATCGGGTGGCGCTGCAAGCCGCCCGTGCCGCGCTCAACGCGCTGGATCAGCGGCAATTGGCGCTGATGCACCAGCTCGATGCGCTGCTCGGGCTTTCGCCCGACGTCGTCGTGCCGCTCGCGTCACGGGTCGATTTGCCGCAGTTCGATCCACGTGCGATCCGCGCCGGCCTCGCCACCCTGCCCCAGCGGCGGCCCGACCTGATCGCACTGCGGATGGGCTATGCGCTGGCGGACGAGCAATTGCGCCAGGCGATCCTGTCCCAGTTTCCCGATCTCGTACTGGGCGCCAGCGTGAACAGTGACAATTCCAGGGTGATCAACGGTGGACCCAACGCGGCGATCGGCCTGCCGATCTTCGATCGCAACCAGGGCAATGTCGCGATCGCGCGGGCCACGCGCCTGCAGCTCCACGCGGAATATAGCGCCCGCCTCGCCGCCGTGGTGGGCACCGTGGGCGCCATGCTCCGCGAGATGGAGCAGCTGTCGGCACAACTCGCCACGGCGCGCGCCGACCTTCCGGCGGCGGTGCTGGCGGCCACCCGCGCCCAGACGGCATTCGGCGCGTCCAACCTCGACGAGCGCGGCTATGTCGACCTCGTCTCGAACCGCTTCACCAAGGAACAGGAAATCATGACGCTGGAGCTGGCGTTGCTCGATCGACAGATCGCCGTCCAGACGCTGGTCGGCGATGGTCTCCCCGCCGTCGATCTGCCGCTCGACGTTTCGGGGGCGACGCCGCAATGAGGGTGTGGCTGGGCCTCGCAGCGGCGTCGATGCTGGCCGGATGCAGCACGGGTGGGGCGCCTGAGTCGTCCCCGACCCCCACCCCGAGCGTGCTGGTTACCACGATGCTGCCCCAGCGGGGCGCGCTGCCCCGGACCGTCGCAGCCTATGGCGCGGTGGCGCCGTCGATGAACGGCACCCAGACCTTCAGCGAAGCCCAGCCGGGCCAGATCACCCGGCTCCTCGTTGCGGCGGGCGCTGCGGTCCACCGAGGCCAGGCGCTGGCGGTGTTTGCAACGGCACCCTCCGCGCGAAGCAGCTATCTGCAGGCGGTCGACGCTCTCGCCGCGGCGCGCAAGCAGCGGGCAACCACTGCGCAGCTGCTGTCGCAGCAACTCGCCACGCGCGATCAGCTGGTGCA
Organism: Sphingomonas azotifigens NBRC 15497; assembly: GCF_002091475.1. Taxonomy (GTDB): domain Bacteria; phylum Pseudomonadota; class Alphaproteobacteria; order Sphingomonadales; family Sphingomonadaceae; genus Sphingomonas; species Sphingomonas azotifigens. The sequence goes on along the minus strand of NZ_BCTR01000074.1, from coordinate 17,079 downwards.
GGCCGAGAAGGCGGTGTCCGACGCACAGAGCGCGCTCGCCGCCTTGCAGAGCGAGGGGGCGGGTAACGCTTCCCACAGCATCACCGCGCCGTTCGACGGCGTTGTCACGACCGTCGGCGTGGCACAGGGGGACCGAATTCAGCCGGGCGCGGCGATCCTCACCGTCGCCAAGTCGGCAAGCATCGTCGTCACTGCGGGCGTAGACCCGTCCGAGCGAGGGACGCTCGCGGTCGGGCAGTCCGCCGTGTTGACGCGCCTGTCCGGCGGCGCGCCGATAGCGGGCCATGTGATCCGGGTGAGCAGCGCGCTCAACCCGAAGACGCGGCTGATCGACCTGGATGTGGCCTTCCCAACTGGCACGCTGCTTGCCGGCGAAGGCATGCAGGTGGCGATCACGACCGGAGCGGTGCAGGGCTGGATCGTACCGCATCGCGCCGTCGTCACCGCCGGCGGCCCCGCGCATGTGTTCGAGGTTTCCGGCACGAAGGCGAAGGCGATACCCGTCGCGATATTGCTGGCGAGCGACGCCGGCGATATCGTCGCGGGCCCGCTGAGCCCAGGCCATCGCCTGATCGTGGACGGCGCCTATCAGGTCGGTGACGGCGATACCGTGCGGTGGACGCGCTGATGCTTGAACGGCTGTTGCGCGAACAATCCCGCGCCTTCGTCCTGCTCGCGCTTGCGGCGGCGTTGGCGGGCATCGTCGCGGCATACTCGCTGCCGATCGGGCTGTTCCCGCAGGTATCGTTCCCGCGCGTCGTGGTGGACCTGGACGCAGGGAGTCGCCCAGCCGACCAGACCGCCTTGACCGTCACCCGGCCCGTCGAGGAAGCCATTCGCGCGATCCCTGGGGTGCAGGACGTGCGCTCGGCGACGAGCCGGGGCACCGCGCAAATCTCGATCGACTTCGGCTGGGGCCGCGACATGATCGCGAGTAGGTTGCTCGTCGATTCCGCCGTGGCGCGCGCGATTCCATCGCTGCCGCCGGGGACGCAGTACACCGTCCGGCGGATGGATCCGACCGTCTTTCCCATCATCTCCTATGCGCTTGTCTCCGGCAGGGCGGATCCCGTCGCGCTCCAGGACATTGCCAAATACCAGGTCACGCCGCTGCTCTCGGCGATTCCCGGGCTCGCCCGAGTCGGGGTGCAGGGCGGGGATACCGCCGAAGTACAGGTTCTGGCGGATCCCCATCGGCTTGCCGATCACAATCTGTCGATGGCGGACATTGCGGCTGCCATCCGGAACGGCAACGTGCTCAGCGCCGTCGGGCAGGTGCAGGATCGTGGGCGCCTGTCGCTCGTCATCGCCGATCGCAGCGTGACGAGCGCGGCCCAGATCGGTGCGATCGTGGTCAGTGCCGATCCGCAAGGGGTAGTGCGCGTACGGGACGTGGCAACGGTGCAGGATGGTGCGGTGCCGGTCTGGCAGCGCATCGTCGAGGACGGCAAGCCGGCGGTGCTGTTCAACATCTACGAACAGCCCGACGGGAACGCGGTGCAGATCGCCCAGGCCGTCCAGCAACGGCTTGCCGGCCTGAAGCTGCCGCCCGGCGTCCAGCTGGTCTGCTGGTATGATCAGAGCGAATTGGTCACCCAATCGGTCGCGAGCGTGCGGGACGCCGTGTTGATCGGGCTGGTCCTCGCCGCGCTAGTCCTGTTGTGGTTCCTGCGCAGCTGGCGGGTCACGCTGGTCGCGGTGCTCGTCGTGCCCGCGACGCTGGCCGCCACGGTGCTGGTGTTGAGCATGCTGGGCATGAGCTTCAACATCATGACCCTGGGGGGGATCGCGGCCGCGGTGGGGCTGCTGATCGACGATGTGATCGTGATGGTCGAGCACATCGCACGCCGTGCCGGCGCGAAGGGCGAGGATGGCCGGCCGGCAGGGGATGCAGCCGTTCTCCCCGCTGCGCGCGAATTCATGGCGCCGCTCACCGGCTCCAGTCTCGCAACCCTGATCGTCTTCGTGCCCCTGTCCTTCCTGAGCGGGGTGACGGGGGCCTTTTCCAAGGCGCTGTCGGTGACGATGGCGGCGGCACTGGCGATCTCCTGGGCGATGACCGCGTTCGTCGTGCCGGTGCTGGTGCGCTGGCTAGTCGATTTCGGCAAATGGCAGGATCCGGGAAAGCCGGGCCAAGGCGCGATCGCACGGGCGCACGATCAGGCCCTTGGCAAGGTGATGGGGCGTCCCTGGATCCTGGCGCTCGCGGCGATACCGCTGCTGATCCTCGGCTATGTCGGTTACGCGAACGTCCCCAGCGGCTTCATGCCCAAGGTCGACGAAGGCGGGTTCGTCATGGACTATTACACGGCCCCCGGCACGTCGCTCGACGAGACCAGCCGCCAGGTCGGACAGATCGACGCCATGCTCCGCGCCAATCCGGACGTGCGCACCTTCTCGCGCCGCCTCGGTACCGGGCTCGGCGGCGACCTCGGCCAGAGCTATCACGGCGACTATTTCGTCCGGCTGAAGGAAACGCATTCGGCACCCACCGAGGAGATCGCGGCGGCAGTCGCCGACCAGGTCTCCGCCAAGGTTCCCGGCGTTCAGGTCGAGGTCGCCCAGCTGATCGAGGACCTGATCGGCGATCTGACGGCCGTGCCGCAGCCGATCGAGGTCAAGCTCTACGCGGCCGATCCGTCGGTACTGCAAGGCGAGGCGCGAAAGGTCGCCGCGCGCATCGCCAGGATCCACGGCGTGGTCGAGGTGAAGGACGGCGTGCAGCTTGCCGGGGATGCTCTCAACGTCCATGTCGACCCGGTTCGCGCGGGCCTGGAGAGCGTCACGCCGGCCGATGTGGAGAGTCAGCTGAACACGGCGCTGACCGGCAGCGTCGCAACCACGCTGGCGGCTGCCACCAAGGCGGTCGATGTGCGCGTGCGTCTCCCGAACGCGCGCACGATTAGCGAGACCGCACTGGCGCAGCTGCCGATCCGCGCGAGCGATGGACATGTCTTTCCGTTGTCCCGTGTCGCGGCGATCCAGGCGGTCACGGGACAGCCCCAGATCAGCCGCGAGAATCTGGAGCCGATGATCGCGGTGACCGGGCGCATTCAGGGACGCGGGATCGGTGCCGCGGTAAGCGACGTGAAGGCAGCGCTCGATACGCCGGGGGGGCTGGGTACCGGGGTACGCTACGAACTGGGCGGTCTGTACGAGCAGCAGCAGATCGCCTTTGCCGGCCTGATCAAGGTATTCGGCGCTGCGCTGGTTGCCGAGCTCGCGCTCTTGCTGATCCTGTATCGACGGTTCTGGTTACCGGTGATCATTATCGGCTGCTCGCTATTGTCGACCACGGCGGTGTTCACCGCGCTGTGGGCGGCGGGCGTGGATCTGAATATCACGGCGCTGATGGGGATGACGATGATCATCGGTATCGGCACCGAGATGGCGATCTTCTACGTCTCGGAATTCGAGGAGCTGTCGCGATCGATGCCGCCGGCCGATGCGGCGCGGGAGGCGAGCCGCAATCGACTTCGCCCCATTACCATGACGACGCTGGCCGCCATCCTGACCCTGCTGCCGCTGGCGCTGGCGATCGGCCAGGGCTCGGGCATCCAGCAACCGCTCGCCATCGCCATCATCGCGGGACTGCTGCTGCAATATCCGCTCGTCCTGCTCGCGATGCCGGCCTTGGTGCGCCTCAGCGCGTCGCGTCCTGCGGTGCCTCCCGCAGAACCCTGACCGCGACCACACGACTGCGCTTCGATTGCCTTCGCGATCAGGTGGCCGGTGCGGACGGAGGCAAGGCGCGGTGGCGCGGCGTTCCTTCGGGTGTCACCTCCGCCTTGTGGAGCACGTCGCCACGGCGCCAGTAGATCTCATAATATCGCCCGTCCCCCCGCACCTCTTCGATCATGGTGATGGTTCCCGCGGCTTCGATGCTCGGCAGGACGGCGGCAACGGCGGCGGGCAGTTCGGATCGCGAAACCATTCGCTCGATCACAAGCCCGCCATGCTCCTCGCGCTCGACGGCGACCCGTCGCATGCCGCCCCAGTAGAGCTGGAGTTCGTGCTCGTCCCCAGGCGCGACGTACGAGATCCAGGCGCGATGGATCGCCATGATCTGGCTGCCCGACAGGCTGAACATCGCAACGCCTGATGCCACCATCGCAAGCAGCCCGGCGCGTCGGAAAATGCGCTCGTGCATCAACGACAGGAGACGGCGGGAGGCGAACGACGCGGCAAGCGCCGCAACGGCGACGAGCGCGCCCGCAATCAGCGCCGATCGCGGCAGCAAGCCGAACGCCGCATAGAGCCCGATCTTCAGAAGGTGCAGCAGCACCTCGTTGGTCGCGCGCGTCGCGACGATCTCCTCCTTGCCAAGTCCCATGCGGTAATAGGCGCGATTGAACACCACCCCGACGGCCCCGGTGAAACCGGATAGCAAGCCCGCCGCGGCGCCAAGCCAGGGCAAGCGGCGGAGGGACATCGGCTGCTCCGCTCCGGGCGGTGGTGTCCGGCGAAACAGCAAGGGGAGGTTGAGCAGCAGGAAGCAGCCCAGTAGAAACTCGACATAGACGGGTTCGAAGCGCGTCAGCAGCCACGCACCCAGCGCCGCACCAGGCAACGCCGTCGGCACGAAGCGGCGAACGACGTCCCAGCGAATATGGGCCCACAGCAGCCAGATGCGGGAGATCGAACTCACAGCCGTGCCGATCGACAGGGCACCGGGAATAGATGCCACCGGCAGGATCAACCTCAGGAGAGGCACGAGAACGAGGCCAGCGCCGCCACCCGCCACTGCACTGACGACAAAGGCGAGGAAGGCGGCGACAAAGACGAGCGGGACGATCATGCGGCGCTGATAGCGCGACCGTTTGGCGAATCCCATGCCGCCGAACACGGGACAAGCTACCGCTGCAGTTGGGACCCACACAGGCCTGGTGCCTCGCATAAGGCTGCGCGGCAGCAGGTGTGACTTGGAGAACAGCAGGGCACAAGCCGGTCTGCGGACATGGACCGATAGACGCGAGAGGCATATCACCCGGGTCCATTCCAAGGAGCGGTTCAGATGGCGGCCACCCAATCTCCGTCCAGCAAGACCTGGGCACAGACACGCGGCGCGAAATGGCGCGATCAGCTCGATCCGATGGAGGCGATGCTGGCGCCGATCGATGCCCCGCTGATCGCGGCGCTGAACCTCTCCGAGCGCGTGCGGATCGCGGAAATCGGGGCCGGCGGCGGCGCCACCACGCGGGCAATCGCCGCCGCCGCGCCTCCGGGCAGCACGATCGAGGGATTCGACATCTCACCAGAACTTGTCGAGGCCGCCAAGGCCCGTGTTGGCAACGCTGCGCGCTTCACCTTGGCAGATGCGGCCCATTTCCGGCCCACAGAGCAATTCGATCGCCTCGCCTCGCGATTCGGGGTGATGTTCTTCGAAGCGCCGGAAACAGCTTTCGCCAACCTGCTGCAATGGTTGCGGCCGGAGGGAACGCTCGCATTTGCGGTTTGGGGGCCGGCCAAGGAAGTTGCCTTCATGGCAAGCGTGCGGGAGGCGGTGGCGGCAGTGATCGAGCTCCCGCAGCCCGAACCCGACACGCCGGGACCCTGTCGCTATGGCGATCCATCGGGGCTGCTCGCGCTGCTCGAAGCCGCTGGGTTTCGGAATTGCGATGCGCGACCTTGGCGCGGAGATCTGCAAGTCGGCGGCGGCATGCCTCCTGAGGCGGCAGCCGAGTTCCTGCTGGCATCATCGTCCGCTGCTGCGCCGCTGGCCGAGGCCGGTGCCGGCGAACAGATTAGGGCGAGCGAGCGGCTGGCTGCGATCTGCGCCGAAAACGTGCTTGATGGCACGGTCTGGATGCCAGCGCGTGTGGAGATCATCACCGCGGTCGCCTGAACAGCATGCTTTCGGGCCGCGCGCATAGTCCTTCGGTTCCGCCGACGGGACACGCTGAGCGTGTTCGCACTGAGGCCCATTAAACGTGGCGCCCCTTTTCGGTTCCTCGCTCCTAAATGTACGTTCGGCGGCTTTAGACCGGATCGGACGGCAAGGTTGGCAAACGCGAACGAGACTACAGCCGAAAGCGAGATGGACGCGTTTTGGGACTTTGCTGCCGTTCAAGAGGATGTTTGGGAACGACGGGTTTCGGAAAAAGCAGTCCCTCTTCGGTCGCACCAGTCTGCATCTGCACAAGCGCGGCCGACCAAAAGCCATCCACGGCTCATTTCTTGAGAAAACCGTGCAGGTGGGCAGTGCAGATGAGCGGGTGCGGCCTGTAGGGTGATTTGCAGTGTCGCGCCAGGAGGTGCTGGCGCCGAGCCTTCCGGCGATACATACTGCATTTTGAAGCTTGCCTACTTATCCTATTCTTCCGCATCAATGTCCGCGGTCGAGCAATTCCCGTACCTTGGCAGCCAGCGTGGCATAGGTGAAAGGCTTGGAGAGAAGGTCGACATCGGGGTCGAGCCGATCCTCCCGCATGATAGCATCGCGCGTATAGCCGGAGGTGAAGAGCACGCGCAGTTCCGGGTGCAGCGCCTTCGCGCGGCTGGCCAGTTCGGGACCGGACATGCGCGGCATCACGACGTCCGTCAGCAGCAGCGTCGCGCCGACGCCGTGGCCGCCGAGCAAACGCAGTGCGCCATCGCCGTCCTGCGCCTCGACCACCTGATAGCCCAGTTCGCGCAGAATGCCGACCGTATAGGCGCGGACATCGTCGTCGTCCTCGACCACGAGGATGGTCTCGTCGGCGCTGCCCATCCGCGCTGAGGGGCATCGCTCCTCGGCCTCTAGGAGGACGTCCTGCTGCTTGCGGGCCAGATAGAGTCGTACGGCCGTGCCGTGACCCTCGGTGGAGTCGATGGTGATGTGGCCGCCGGACTGCTTCACGAAGCCATAGACCATCGACAGGCCCAGCCCGGTACCCTTGCCGACTTCCTTGGTGGTGAAGAACGGGTCGAACACCTTGGCGACCGTCTCCGGCGACATGCCCGTACCGCTGTCGGTCACCGAGACGACGACATAGGCGCCCGGCGCGCACCCGCCGGGGCGTGCATCCTGCACCTCCACATTGCGGGCCTCGATGGTCAGCCCGCCCCCGTTCGGCATGGCGTCGCGCGCGTTCACCGCGAGATTGAGGATCGCGTTTTCGAGTTGGTGCGGATCGACCTCGACTTTCCAAAGCGCCGCGTCGGTGTCGATCCGGATCGCGATCGTCTCGGTGATCGAGCGGGTGAGCAGGTCCGACATGCCGGTGAGCACGCGGGCGATGTCGATCGTCTTGGGCTCGAGCGGCTGGCGACGCGAGAACGCAAGCAGTCGCTGGGTGAGCGAAGCCGCGCGCTCCGCCCCTTTCAGCGCATTCTCCAGCGAACGCCGCATTCTTGGATCGTGGTCCATGTCCATCCGGCGGACGACCGTGTCGATATTGCCGATGATGACGGTCAGCAGATTGTTGAAGTCGTGCGCGATGCCGCCGGTCAGCTGGCCAACGGCCTCCATCTTCTGGGCTTGGCGCAGCGCTTCCTCGGCCTCCCGCCGCTCCGCGACTTCCTGCTGGACGCGCATCTCCAGCGTATCCGCCAGCTCGCGCAGCCTTGCTTCCTGCTCCTTGGCCGCGGTGACGTCATAGATCACGCCGATCAGGCGATAGCCGGATCCTTCGCGGACGACCTCGCCGCGGCGCGCGATCCAGCGATGGCTGCCATCGTCATTGCGGACGATGCGGAACACCGCCTCCAGCGTATCCCCGATCGCATCGCTGCCGGGTTGCGGCAGCAGAAGCGGCTCGCCATCGCACAGCACACTGTTGATCGTCCGCACAGGCAGCACCGCGGCGGGGTGCAGGCCGAGCAGCTGGCAGAACTGGCTGGATACGGTGGCGGTGGCGAAGCCGTCACTGTATTCAAACGTGCCGACGCCGCCCGCCGACTGGGCGATGCGCAACCGCTCCTCGGTCCGCTTGCGTTCGGTGACGTCGATGAGCAAGCCAGTGAAGCGCACCGGCGCGTCATCCTCGTCCAGATGCGCCTGGCCGCGCCCGTGCATCCACAGGGTCGAGCCGTCCGGCGCAAGTACGCGGAACTCCTTGGAGAAACGCTCGGCCCCGGCGAGCATGCCGGCCACGGCGATGCGAATCCGCGGTCGATCCGCCGGATGGATCGCGGCGAAGAAGGTCGCCGTCGGCAGGTCCCTCGTGGCAGCTTCGGGTTCCAGCCCGTACAGCTCCGCAAAGCGCGAATCGATGCGCAGGGCGTCGGCCGCAATGTTCCAGTCCCAGCTGCCGCTCGCATCGGCGGCGGCGAGGATCGACCGAACCTGCTCGGCGCCTGCCTCAGCCATCGTCCCCAACCACCCGGGCGATGAACTCGTCGAGCAGTTCCTTCAGCTTTTCGAGCGAGGGGATGTCCATTATCATCGCGATATAGCCGCGGATGTCGCGCTTGCGCACAGCGAAGTCGATATAGAGGAACAGCACCAGCCCGTCCTCGTCACCGGCATCGTCGATCTCGAACAGCGCCGCACTGTTGCCGTGCAGTACCTCGGGAATGGTCATCGCCAGCGAGCGCTTGAGCATGTTGGCGATCGTGGCGAGGCAGGAATTGAGGATGACGTTGCCGGTTTCGGTCAGCGCCTCGCGCTCCATCTCGGCCAGGTCTTCGGCGGAGAGGCTTTCGTCGGTTACGGCGCGGACCAGCTCAAGGCTGTTGCTCTCGGGGAAAATGAGCAGCGCGCGGCCAGCGAAGGCACCGTCGAAATCCTGCCGCACGGCGACCAGTTCGGCCGCCTCGCGTTCGCTGATCAGCCGGGCCGCGCGGCGCTGGCTGACGATGTCGATCGCGGGCACCGACAGCGTCACCTGGTCGCCGATCATCTTGCGCAGGCTGGAGGCGGCGCGCCCTACGCCGATATTGACGATCTCGGTCAGCGCATCGCGCTCGAGTTCGCCGAGCGTCACGCTGTCGCGGATCACGCCTTCGCCGATCGCAGGCGAAGCGCGGCGCCCGAGAGAAACGCCTCGAGGCTGTCCGCGCTGACCGGCTTGGGGACGAACGCGGCCCCGATCGCGCGGGCGCGGGCGATGATCTCGTCCTGAATGTTGGCAGTGATGATCGCGATGGGCATGTCGGGACGCATAGCGTGGAGCTCGCCGGCAAGTTCCAACCCGTCCTTGTCGGCCATGTTGAAATCGATCAGGCACACATCCACCGGCTGGGCGGCGACCACCTCGTGCGCCTGTGCCGCGCTGCCCGCCTCCGCCTTCTGCCACTCCGGCTGCAGCTCGGCGAGCGCCTTGCCGGCAACGATGCGCGCAAGCTTGCTGTCATCGACAATAAGGACGGTAACCGGCATTCGGAACTCCAGATCAAGGCCTGCGCACCGCGAAGCGGTTCGGCTACGCAACGGTCCTAGCGATGAATTGTCACGCTGTCATTGCAGCAGATTAAGCAGGTATCGTGCCAGGAAGTCCGCGGCCGGCATGCCGCGGATGGGCGGCCGCGCCGCAAGCAGCACCTGCGCCACGGCAAGATGCAACCGCTGCGCCGCGCCCAGATCGACCGTCCGCCCGGGCGCATCCTGCAACGCGACCAGCAACGTGTCCGCATCCTCGGCCGCGCATCGGCCGATCAGATGGATGGCATCGGCGTCGATCCGGACCGTCATGCGACCAGCGCCGGCAGATCGAGGACGAGCAGCACGCCGCCGTCGCCGAGTAGGGTCGCGCCGCCGATGCCCGATACGCCCGCCAGCAGCCCGCTGGGCGGCCGCACCACTGCGTCGATGCGATCGGCGAAATCATCGACCCGCAGCGCGACGCGTTCGCCCTCGGCGCTGGTGACGAGCAACTTGGCATGAGCGCCGAGCTGCTCGGTGCCCCCCAAGAGGCGGGCTAGGCTGAGCACCGGCACGGTACGGCCGCGCAGGACGCAGGCGGTACCCTCGCCGATCGGCAGCAGCGCCGATTGCGCGACGCGGACCGTCTCCACCACCTGGTCGAGCGCCACGCCGTAGCGATCCCCGGCCGCCTCAACGACGAGCAGCCGGGTGGTGAGCGCGTTGGCGGGGAAGCGCAACCGGAAGCGCGTGCCCTGACCAGGCGTGCTGTCGATCGCGATCGTGCCCAGCAATTTCTCCACCGCCGCCTGAACCGCATCCATGCCGACCCCGCGCCCGGAAACGCCGGTGACCGTCTCCGCCGTCGAAAAGCCGGGCGCGAAGATCAGCCGGAGTGCGGCGGGGTCGCTCAGCTGGTCGGCCGCCTCGGCCTCCAGCAGGCCGCGGGCCACGGCAGTCGCGCGGATTCGCGCCGGGTCGATCCCGCCGCCGTCATCGGCCAAGGTGATCGCCACCGCATCGCCCTCCCGGCTCGCGGTGAGCGTGACCCGTCCCTCAGCAGGCTTGCCGGCGGCGGCGCGCGTTGCCGCATCCTCGATGCCGTGGTCGATGGCGTTGCGCAGCAGGTGCAGCAGCGGCTCGGATAGCCCTTCCGCGATCTGCTTGTCGACCTCTAGCCCGTCGCCTAGCATGGCGAAGGCGATCGGCTTGCCGAGGGTCGCTGCGATCTCGCGGGCGAGGCGCGGCAGGCGGCGGAGCGTCGGTGCGAGCGGCACCAGCCGCACCGCCGCGACGCTGCGCTGCAGGTTGGCTGCGCTGCGTTCGATGTCCGCCTGCGCGGTTCGGACGGCAGCGGCCAGCGCGTGATTCTGGGCCTCGACGCGGGCGGCGAGCGGCGCAAGGGCGTTCACCGCGACCAGCAGTTCGCCGAGGCCATCGGCCAGCGCATCGACGCGCGCGGCGTCAATCCGCAGCGTGGTCGTGGGGCCTGCTTCGGCGGGCGCGTCGGGGGCGGGCGCCGGGGCGGCCGCCTCGATTCGATGCAGGGCGATCTGGTCCGGCATCATCCGGAAGGCGGCGCGCACCGCCTCCGGCGAGGCTGTGCTAAGCCCTTCGAGGATCGAGATGCAGCGGAACGGCTCGATCGCGTCGAGCGCGGGCCAGCGACCTTCGGCCGAACGGATATCGAGCCGGCGCAGGTCCGGGATCGTGGCGACGATCGCCAGCGGATCCTCGCCGCGGAAGAAGCAATCGGGATCGGGCGTGTAGCGGAACGCCACCACGGGGCCCTCGGCGCCGTCGGCCAGCTGCCGGGCCCAGTCCGGTGTTGCGGCGGAGGATGACACGGGTGCGGCGGCCTCCCGCCCGGGCAGGCCCGCGATCAACGCCGCCGCGACACCGTCTGCATCCTCGCCGAGCGCGCCCCGCAGCTCCACATCGTCGATCCAGCGGTCGACGCCGTCCAGGCACGCGACCAGCGCGACCGTTCCCGCGCCGTCGAGCGCCATGCTGCCCTTGCGCGCGCGTTCGAGGACGTCCTCGAACGCGTGGAGCGTGCGTTCCGCCGCCGCCATCGGGAAGATCGCGACCGAGCCTTTCAGCGTGTGGATCGCGCGAAAGGCGTCGTCGATCGCGGCAGCGTTGCCGGGATCGCGTGCCAGCACATCGAACGCCGCCGCCGCCTGGGCGACCAGGTCGCGCCCCTCGACCAGAAATTGCGCCAGCAGCTCGTCCATCACGGCTTACGATAGACGATTGCGTCTTCAAGGCGAGCCATTGTGAACCGGTCTGTGATCCGCGCCATGGATTCGCTGTGCCCGAGGCAGACGAAGCCGCCGCTGTTGAGGCTCTCGAACAGGTTGGAGGCGGCGAGCTGCCGCGAGTCATCGTCGAAATAGATCAGCAGGTTGCGGCACAGGATCACGTCAAACCGGCCGAGCCCGGTGAGCGTCGCGCGATCGACGATGTTGGCGGGGGTGAAGCGCACCGATTCGCGCAGATCGTCGATGATCTTGCGGCGATGGCCGCGCTCGGGTTCGAAATAGCGCTCGACCACGTCCGCCGGCAGCTTGGCCAGCGCGCGCGCCGCATAGCGCCCCGCCTGCGCCTGGGCGAGCGCGGCGGTATCGAGGTCCGATCCGACGATCTCGATATGATAGGCGTCGACAAGCGGCCAGTTTTCGAGCAGCCAGATCGCGATCGAATAGGCCTCCTCGCCCGTCGAGCAGGGCATCGACCAGATGCGGATCAGGTCGCCGGGGCGCCGCGTGCGGATCAGCTCGGGCAGGATCTGCCGGGCGAGCGCGGCGAACTGGTGTTCCTCGCGGTAGAAATAGGTCTCGTTGATCGTGAAGGCGTTGATCAGCGCCTCGCGCTCAGCCGGGTTGGTGCCGACGAAATCGAGATAGCGCGCCGCCTCGGCGATGCCGCTCCGCGCCATCCGCACACCGATCCGCCGTTCGATATAATAGCGCTTGTTGGCGCCGAAGATCATTCCGGTCCAGCGATAGAGCAGCGCCCCCACCCGCGCGACCTCATCGTCGGAAAGCGCCGCCGGGGGTGCGCAGGCAAGGGTGCTCTCCCGCGTCACCGTGCGAAGCAGGCGAGCAGTTCGGCCGGGAGCCGATCGAGCGGTGCCACGATCGTGGCACCACCGGCGGCGACCAGCGCCCCCGGCATACCCCAGATCACCGCGCTGTCGGCAGATTCGGCAAGCGTCGTGCCGCCCAGCGCCTTCAATTCCTTCATGGCGCCGGCTCCGTCATTACCCATACCGGTCATCAACACGCCAACCAGCCGCTCGGGTGCGACGCTCTTCATCGCGCTCGTTACAAGGCGATCGACGCTGGGATGCCAGAAATGCTCGGCGCTGCTCGGCACGGCGGCCGCGGCGAGCGCGCCCGCGCGGCGGGTAACGACGAGATCGGCATCGCCGCGACCGATATAGACGTTGCCCGGTGCAAGCACCGTCGTGCCCGTTACCTCCTGGACGCTCAGAGCGCACAGCTTGTCGAGCCGCCGCGCGAGCGGGCCGGTGAAGCTCGCGGGCATGTGCTGCGCGACGAGGATCGGCCAGGGGAAATCCTCGGGCAGATTGCGGAGCAGCGCATCGAGCGCCGGCGGTCCCCCGGTCGAGCAGCCGACCAGCACCAGCCCCTCGGGCGGCAGCGGAGCGACGCGCGGCGCAGCAGGTTTGGGTTCGGCGGCACCCGCGGCCCGTGCCCGGACGCGCTCGCGCAGCCGCGTCGTCCGAGAGATTCGCGCGCCCGCTGCGCTACGGACCTTCTCGACCAGCGCGGGGACGACGGTATCGATCTCCAGCGATAGCGCGCCCCGAGGCTTGGCGATGAAATCCACCGCGCCAAGTTCGATCGCCTCCAGCGTCTCGTCCGCCCCTTCCGCGGTAAGCGCGGATACCATCACCACCGGGCACGGCCGCGTCACCATGATCCGATCCAGGCAGGCCAGCCCGTCCATGCCGGGCATGTGGATATCGAGCGTGATCACGTCGGGCGCGACCTCGGCGAGCAGGTCGATCGCCTCGGCGCCGCTCCGCGCGACCGCCACCTCGAACCCGCCGGCATCGGTGAAGATGTCGACCAGCAGGCGCCGCATCAGCGGGGAATCGTCGACGACGAGCAGCTTGATCACGATGCGGCGGCCATGCCCCGCAGCAGATCCTGTTCGGCGCGGTCGAGCAGCTCGCGCGGCGAGACGATCAGCACGATCCGGTCTTGATCGGGAAGATTGGCGACCCGTTCGAAAACGCGCGTCTCCGCGCCGCCCAGGTCGGGCGCCGGGCCCACCGCCTCGGCGGCGATGCGCAGGACCTCGGAGGCGGAATCGACCACGAAGCCCGCCTGCAACTCGCCGATGCGGACCACCACCACGCGCCGCTTGCCGCCCGCTGCGGTGCCCACGCCGAAGCGCTCAGCCTGGTCGATCACCGGCACCACCGCGCCGCGCAGGTTCATCACCCCGTGCACGAAAGCGGGAGCCTTGGGCAGGCGGGTGAGCTTGCGCGGCAGCGGAGCGACTTCCTCCACCGCGGCAATTGGCAGCGCGAAGTCGCTGTCGCCGATCCGGAACAGGAGAAACTGTTCGCCCGTCGCGTCCATGGCGCTTTCCTCGATCTCGTTCGCGGTACTGGCTTGCGTGAGCCGCGCGGTGATGTCTTCGCGCAGCAGATGCTCGGCGGCGAGCAGCGACACCAGCCGCCGTCCCCCGTCGAGCCGGCAGATCGCCTGGATCCGCGTCTCGGCACTCCCCCGGGTGAGCACCTGCGGTATCGCGTCGATCGCGGCCTCGGGCACGCGCTCGACCCCGCGGATCGAATCGACCACCAAGCCCACGCAGTGCGGCCCGATCCGCGCGACCACGACGCGGGTCTGCGCGGTCGCTGCCGCGGCCGGCATCGCGAGCAGCGCGCGGAGGGAGAGCAACGGAAGCAGCGCGCCGCGAACGGTGGCGCTGCCGACGACCACCGCGTTGGCGTGCGGCATTGCCGCGATCGCCTCGGGCAGCCGCAGCACGCTCTCAACGGCGCCCAGCGGCAACGCGAATTCCTGGCTGCCGAGCGCGAAGACGACGAGCGGCAGCACCGCGTGGTCCGCGGCTTCGGCCACCGTTTCCTCCGCCACCGAACGGCCGACGGCCCGGCGGCTGCCGTCCGGGGCCAAGTTCGCCGCGATCAGCGCGGGCAGGTCGAGCATGCGGGCGCCGCTATCGCCGTCCTCCGCCAGCGCATCGACGGCGTCCACCGCCAGCCCGAACAGCGCGCCGTCGTCGACGATCACGACCCGCGCCTCGGTGCCGACCGGGTGATCGACCAGATCGGCCAGCGACAACACCGGCACCACCGCCCCGCGGATATTGGCCAGCCCGAGCAGCGCCCTGGGCGCATGCGGCACCCGCGTCAGCCGCGGGATGCGGGCGACCTCGCGGACGATCGGCGCGGGCAAGGCAAGCCGCTCTCCGCCGGCTTGCAGCGTCAGCACCCGCAGTCCCGCCGCGCCCTCGCTGCCCATCGTGTTCAGGCCGCCTGCACGGCGATTGCGGTCGCGATCTGAGCAATTTCCTCGATCGCGGCGGCCAGCAACTCGGCCCCCTGCGCCTGCTGGCGCGCGGCGGCGCCGGCCTCGCGCGCGGCACCGTCCGCCAGATCCGCCGCTTCGGCGATCTGGGTGGTGCCGCTGCGGATCTCGCGCACGGAGCGCAGGATGTCCTGCGTGCAGGACAGGATCGCATCGTTCGCGCCGCGCGCCGCCTGCAGGTCCTCGCTCATCGACCGGAAGCGCTCAACAAACGCACGATTGCGGCCGATTTCCACTTCGGCCGCGCCGATCACCTGTTCGAGGTCGCGGCGCACCGTCGCGATCTGCTCCTGCATCGTGCGCACGATGTCCGCCGCGCGATCGGCGCGCGTCGCCGAATCCTGCGCGAGCTTGCGGATGTCGCCCGCCACCAGGGTGAAGCCGCGCCCGGCCTCGCCCGCGCGCGTCGCCTCCACCGAGCCGCTCACCGCGAGCATGTTGGTCTGCACCGAGATCAGCGCGAGCTTGCCGATGATCTTGTCGATGCCGCGCGCCGTATCCGCCAGCGCGGCCAGTAGATCGAGCACGGCGCGAAGCTCCGCCAGACCATGCTCGACGCCTCCCGCCAGCCGTTCGATCGCCGCGCCGCTCACCACGACGCCCTCGACGATCGCGCCTATCCGCTCGGCCGCCGCGGAGGCGCGCGCCTGCAGCACCTCGGCCAACCCCTCGATCTGGCCCATCGCCGTATCGGCCTGCATGGTCGCGGACGCTTGGATCTGGGTGCCGCGCGCGATCTGTTCGAGCGCGACCAGGATCTCGCCCGAGGCACCCGAAAGCTCCTGCACCGTTGCCGACAATTCCTCGGCCGCGGCAGCGATCTGCTCGACCGCGCCTTGGTTCGCACTATCGCCTTCCAGCGCCTGGATGAGGCCGCCCAGCATCTCGGCGGTGCGCTGGCTTTCCTCCAGCGATGTGCCTTGCTGCTCCACCGCCTGCTGTGCCTGCGCGGTGGCCGCCGATTGCTCCTCGGCGGCGCTTGCGACCTGCTCGGCGCCTTGCTCGGCCTCCGCGGCGGCAGCCTCGGCCTCCCCCGATGCCTGGACGATCGCCGCCGTGCCTGCACCCAGCGCCGCCAGTTCCTCGCGCGCCTCCTTGAGATGCACGACGACGGCGCGGCCCGACTGCGCCTCGCGCGTTGCCAGTTCGGAGGCCGCGCGCACCTGCCGTACCACCCGGTTCACCTCGCCGACGACGCTCGCCGCCAGCTGCTGGATCTCGCCCGCGCTGGCTTCGGCGCTTTCGGACAGCGCGCGAACCTCGTCCGCCACGACTGCAAAGCCACTCCCGGCATCGCCGGCCCGGGCCGCCTCGATCGTCGCGTTGAGCGCGAGCAGGCTGGTCTCGTCGGCAACATCGGCGACGCTGACGCCCACCGTGCCAATCTCCCCGGCCACCTGCTCCAGTGCGTCGATCACGGCGACGGTCGCGAGCTGTCGCTGGGCGTTGAGCTCGATCGCGACGACCGACACCTCGATCTGCACGCCGACCTCGGCAAAGGCGTTCTGGACGATTTCGATCTGGCGGCGCGCATCCTCGGCCCGCGTGCTCGCGTCCCTGAAATTGGCGTTGAGCGAGGCGATGAGGCCCTGCGATTCCTGAGCCGCGCCGGCGGCTTCCTCGGCGCCGCTCGCGATCTGGTCCATCGCCCGCTGCAACTCGCTCGCTGCGGCGGAGGCCTCGGCGATGCCGCTGGCCAGTTCCTGAACGGCCTGGTCGATCCCCTCGATGGCATTGGCGGGGCGGCGCGCTCGGCGGGTAACCCGCGCCTGCGGGACGGGCGCCGATGCCGGCTTGGCCTCTGCCGCCGTGGATCCTTCCCTGTCGCGTTTTGCGCGAGCGCCAAGGGTCGATTTCTTCACCAGCGCCATTAGAACTCCAGGGATATTGGGCTTTCAGCCTGTTTAGAGCACAGCGGACGACGGCGCCAGCATCTGCATAGCGGCGGGCACCTGCCGTCAAGCGATGCGGGGACCGACTGCGTTTGTGGCAGCGCGCTACCGCCGGTTCGGGGACTATGGCAGAGGATCATCAAGCTTTTCTGACGATCCCGTCCGGGCCACACCAAGCCATCGCTCTGACGGGTGGAGAGCGTTCTTACCAGCGCCATCGGCTGCTTTCGGCAGCATCGGACGTTCAATCGTTCGAAAGGCATGACCGATTGTGGTCGACTGCTGCCGCGAACATCGAGCGGCGCTATTT
>NZ_BCTR01000073.1 GCF_002091475.1 Sphingomonas azotifigens NBRC 15497 | reverse complement strand
CCTCCATCGACGCCGAAGCCTGTTCGGCGGCCGCAGCCTGCTCGGTTGCGCCCTGCGAGACCTGCTCGGCGCTCGACGACAGTTCCTGGCTGCCCGACGAAACATTGGTGGAGGCGACCGTCGCGTCGGCGATCACGCCGCGCAGGCGATCGACCATGGCGTTCACGGTCTCGACCAGATCCTTGATCTCGTCGTTGCTGGTCACCTGCACGCGCTGGTTGAGGTCGCCCTCGGCAACCGCGGTGATCGCCGTGCCGACGCGGGCAAGGCCGCTCGATACCGTGCGTGCGATCCACCAGGCGGCGGCAACGGCGATCAGCAGCGCCACCCCGACGACGCTGAACAGCGCGGTGTTGGCGCTGGTGTAGACGTCGGCAGCGGACTGTTCGGAGCTGGCCATCTGCTGCTTCGACAGCGCGACGAGCTGGGTTACCGCCTGGCTCATCGCCAGCGCGAGCTCCCGCGACTTGCCCATCGACAGCGCCGCGGCCTCGGCATTCTTGTTCGCCAGGCCGAGCGAACGCACCTGGTCGTTGGTCGGCACGAACTCGTCGAACTTGCTCTCCAGCTGCGCCCAGATCGGGCGACCCTGATCGGTGGCGCCGCTGACGCCCTTGGCGATCAGCTGCTGCAGTTCGCCGCGCGCCTTCATCAGGTCGGCGTCAAACTTGCGCATCTGCGCGTCGTCGTTGGACAGCGCGAGATTCTTTTCCTGGCGGATGACGAAGCTCAGTTTCGCATCGATCGTCTGGGCGAGTTCGAGACGCTGGGCAGGTCCATGGATCACGTCCGACGTCGCTTGGTTGAGCACGCCGAGGCGCGTGCTCGCCACGCCCGCCACTACGATCAGCAGCGCGATCAGCACGCCGAAGGTGATGCCTAGTTTCAACTTGATGGTAGCACGCATGGTCATCGTTCCTCGAAGCGGGGGCGCACCGGCGACAGTGGCCGTGCGTGGAAGGGAAGGACGCAGGTCACTCGGCAGCCACGGCAGCAGCGGCCTCGCCGATGCCCAGATGGGCGGCGAAGATGGCGTGGAGGTCGGGCAGAACGACGACGCCGTCGCTGCGGCGGACGAGGGTGCGCACGAAGGCGCGGCGCCAGCGCATGCCCACCGCCGGCGGCTCTTCGCTGGCGGTGCGCTCCAGCGTCGTCACTTCGTGCACCTTGTCGGTACGGATGCCGATCTGGAGCGGCTCGCCTTCCAGCGCGATCTCGATCACGACGATGCGGCTGTCGAGCGTCGCTTCGACGGGCTCCATGGCGAAGGCCTGACGCAGGTCGGCGATCGGGATGATCTTGCCGCGGAAGTTGACCACGCTGCGCACCAGCGGCGCGGCGCCGGGCACCCGCGTCTCCGGCAGCAGATCGAGGATCTCGCGGACCAGCACGGCTTCCACCGCGAAGGTCTCGCCGCCCAGGTCGAAGGTGAGGACTTCGAGATGGCCCGCTTCGTCCCAGGAGACGGCGGTGTGGGATAGGGTTTCCTGCATGGGCTCAACCGACGGCACGCAGCCGCTCCTCCTGGTGCTGGCCGGCCAGCACGAGCTGGACGACATCGAGGATCAGGGCGACGCCGCCGTCCCCGAGGATGGTCGCACCGGCAAAGGTGGCGACGTCCTGGTGGAGCGGCGACATCGACTTGATCACGGTCTGGTGGCTGCCGATGATCTGGTCGACGACCAGCCCGACGCGCTCGGCGCCGGTGGCGATGACGACGATCTTCTGGTGCGGATCGGGCTTGGTGCCGGTCTCGAACATCTCGCGCAGGCGCAGGAACGGCACCAGCCGGTCGCGCAGCGTGATGAAGCTGCGGCCGCGCGAGCGCAGATCCTCCTCCAGGCTCAGCTCGAGGCACTCCTCGACTGCCGCCAGCGGGATCACGTAGCGGCCTTCCCCAACCCGGACGAGCAGCCCGTCGATGATCGCGAGGGTGAGCGGGATGCGCAGCACCACCGTGGAGCCCTCGCCGGGCGTCGAGGTGATGTCGATCGCGCCGCGCAGGCTCTCGATCGTGCGCTTGACCACGTCCATGCCGACGCCGCGGCCGGAAAGGTTGGTCACCGCCGCCGCGGTCGAGAAGCCGGGATGGAAGATCATCTGCAGCAATTCGCTGTCGCTGACCTGCTGGCCGGGCTGGATCAGCCCTTGCGATTCCGCCTTGGCGCGAACCCGCTCACGGTTGATGCCGCGGCCGTCGTCCTGGATGGTGATCAGCACCTCGCCGCCGGCCTGGTGGGCCGACAGGCGGACATGGCCGGTGGCGGGCTTGCCGGCCGCCACGCGCTCGTCCTCGGGCTCGAGGCCATGGTCGCAGGCGTTGCGGATCAGGTGGACCATCGGGTCGGCGAGCCGCTCGATCACGGTCTTGTCGACTTCGGTGGTCTCGCCCTCGGTGGAGAGCTCGATCGCCTTGCCGGTCTCGCGGGCAAGGTCGTGGATCAGGCGGCGGAAGCGGCCGAACAGCGTGGCCACCGGTACCATCCGCAGCACCATCATCGTGTCGCGCAGCTCGCTGACCAGCCGCTCGATTTCCTCGGAGATCGAGCGCAGCACCATGTCGCCGCCGCTGCCATTGGCGAGCTGCGACAGGCGGCTGTGGACGATCACGAGCTCGCCGACGCGGTCCATCAGCTCGTCGAGCCGCTCGGCGGGAACGCGGACGCTCTCGCCGGTCTTGGCGGCCGCCCTGGCCGGGCCGGCGGCATCGGGGGCGGCTGCCGCGGCCGCGGCGGGGGCGTCGACGACTTCGGCGGGTGCTTCGGGCGCGCCGCCGATTTCCTCGACCGTCAGCTCCATGTCGTCCATCACGAACAGGAACACGTCGTCGATATCGTCGCGCGAGATGTCGCCGATCAGCTCGACGTCCCAGCCGACATGGCATTCGACCGGATTGAGATCGGCAAGCGCCGGCACCTTTTCGGTACGCGCGACGATGGTGCATTCGCCCAGGTCGCGCAGCTCGTCGAGCAGCATCAGCGGGTTGGTGCCGTTCGCCATCGATTCGGGCGGCAGAAAGAACGACAGGCGCCAGCCCTTGCGGACCGGCGCGGAGGGAGCCGCTACGGGCGCGCCGGCAGCGGCATCGACCTCGCGCTGCAGCGCTTCGAGGATCGTGGCGCCGGCGGCTTCCAGCCCGGTGCCATCGCCGTCGACGAGCGCGCGCATATGGTCCTTGGCCGAGAGGATCACCGCGACCAGCCCCTGGGTGGCGGGGGCAAGGCCCTTGCGCACGCGGTCGAAGGCGGTCTCGCAGTGATGGGTGAAGCTGGCCAGCGCGTCGAACCCGAACATCGCGCCCGAGCCCTTGAGCGTGTGCAGGCCGCGGAACACCGCGTCGATCAGGTCGCGGTCTTCGAGCCGGTGGGTCAGGTCGAGCAGGCCTTGCTCGACCTGATCGAGCAGATCGCCGGCCTCCACCCGGAAGGCGGCAATGGGATCGCCGCCGCTCACCGGCCGAGCACCTTGCGCGAGACCTTGAGCAGCTGTTCGGGGACGAACGGCTTGACCAGCCAGCCGGTGGCACCGGCGGCCTTGGCCTGCTGCTTCATCGCGTCATCGCTTTCGGTGGTGAGGAACAGAATCGGGGTGCCGCACTGGGCAGGATCCTTGCGCAGCTCGCGGATCATCGTCAGCCCGTCCATGTTGGGCATGTTCAAGTCGGTGATGATCAGGTCGAACTTGGTGCCCTTGGCCTTGGCCAGGCCTTCGACGCCGTCGCCGGCTTCGGTGACGCTATAACCCGCGCCGGTCAGCGCGATCTTGATCGCCATGCGCAGGCTGGGCGAATCATCGACGGTGAGGATCGAGGCGGTCATTGGGCACGTTCTCCGTGAAACCAGAAATCGAGATCGTCGGCGCTGGGCGCGGCGAGAAAACCGGCGCGCTCCAGCAGCGCCACGACCGGCGGGGGCGCAGGGCTGCGCAAGCGAACCTCGCGTCCGGCCTGCCGGCCAGCATCGCGAAGCGCATGAAGCAATTGAAGGAAGCTCAGGTCGGCTTCGGTTACAGTGCTGATATCGACAGTGATCGGGCCGGATTCTTCCAGTACATCGATGCACTTCTGGCGAAGTTCAGCAGCATTCGGCAACGCGGCGGATGCCCCGATGTGCAGATCCATTTGCGTTAATCCCTCAGTAACGTTCTTCAACGCGATCGAAATGGTTCGCGTTTGCGGTTTTGGATCCAACCGCAACATGGAAAATTATAGGGAAAAGTCCGGAGGAAGATTCTGTTTGGCCTGCAAAAATTTTTGCACAACCGCGTAACTATCAAGGTCGGAGGCCGACATTTTCGTGTCCGGGCGGGCGCATCCCCGTAAAAATACATGGTCGCGCAAACGTTTACCCTATTTCGTTGATGGCGACGGAAACGCGTGCCGTGGCTGGCCCTCGGACGCCGTATCGGCTAGGCGCACGGCAATCATGCTCAACCTGACCGACATCACGGTGCGCCTGGGCGGGCGCACGATCATCGACGCCGCCACCGCGAAGCTGCCGCCGCGCGGCCGCATCGGCCTCATCGGCCGCAACGGCGCCGGCAAATCGACGCTGGTGAAGGTGATCGCCAGCCAGCTCGAACCCGATGGCGGCAGCGTCGACATGCCGCGCGGCGCCAAGCTCGGCTATATCGCGCAGGAAGCCCCTGGCGGCACCGCGACGCCGTTCGAGACGGTGCTCGCCGCCGATGTCGAGCGCGCCGCGCTGCTTGCGGAAAGCGAGACCAGCCACGATCCCGATCGCATCGGCGAAATCCATGAGCGGCTGATCGCGATCGACGCGCATGCCGCCCCTTCGCGCGCCGCCCGCATCCTGGTCGGCCTCGGCTTCGACGAGGAGATGCAGCACCGCGAGCTGGAGAGCTTCTCGGGCGGCTGGCGGATGCGCGTGGCGCTGGCCAGCTTGCTCTTCTCGCAGCCCGACCTGCTGCTGCTCGACGAACCATCGAACCACCTCGATCTCGAAGCGGTGCTGTGGCTGGAGGACTTCCTCAAATCCTACCCGGCGACGATCGTGCTGGTCAGCCACGAGCGCGATTTCCTCAACAATGTCGTCGATCACATCCTGCACCTCGAGCGCGGCAAGCTGACGCTCTATCCGGGCGGCTATGACGCGTTCGAGCGCCAGCGCGCCGAGCGCCAGGCCCAGCTCGCCGCCGCGCGCGCCAAGCAGCAGGCCGAGCGCGAGAAGCTGCAGGACTATATCGCCCGCAACTCGGCGCGCGCCTCGACCGCCAAGCAGGCGCAGAGCCGGCAAAAGGCGCTGGCCCGGATGCAGCCGATCGCCGAGCTGGTCGACGATCCCTCGCTCAGCTTCGACTTCCCCAATCCAGACGAGCTGCGTCCGCCGCTGATCACGCTCGACATGGCCAGCGTCGGCTATGGCGACACGCCGATCCTGCAGCGGCTCAACCTGCGCATCGATCCCGACGACCGCATCGCGCTGCTCGGCCGCAACGGCAACGGCAAGACCACGCTCGCCCGCCTGCTCGCCGCGCAGCTGACGCCGATGGATGGCGCGATCAACAGCAGCGGCAAGATGAAGGTGGGATACTTCACCCAGTATCAGGTGGAGGAGCTCGACCGCGACGACACGCCGCTGCAGCACATGACGCGCAACATGGCGAGCGCGAGCCCGGGCGCGGTGCGCGCGCAGCTCGGCCGCTTCGGCTTTTCGGGCGACAAGGCGACGACCAAGGTCGGCAAGCTTTCGGGCGGCGAGCGCGCGCGTCTCGCGCTGGCGCTGATCACCCGCGACGCGCCGCATCTGCTGATCCTCGACGAACCGACCAACCACCTCGACGTCGACGCGCGCGAGGCGCTGATCCAGGCGCTCAACGGCTATTCGGGCACCGTCGTCGTGGTCAGCCACGATCGTCACATGCTCGAGATGACCGCCGATCGGCTGGTGCTGGTCGACCAGGGCACCGCGAAGGAATTCGACGGCAGCCTCGACGACTATATCGCCTTCGTGCTGTCGAAGGATTCGAGCGGCGGCGGCAAGGGCGGGGCCTCGAAGGCCGATCGCAAGGAAGCGCGCCGCGCCGCCGCCGAGGCCCGCGAGAAGGGCACCGCGCTGCGCAAGGCGGCCAAGGCGGCCGAGACCGAACTCGCCCGGCTGCAGGCGCAGCTTTCGGCGCTGGAAAAGGCGATGTTCGATCCGGCCAATGCTGACGCCGCGCTCACCAAGCTGACGATGACCGACCTGATGAAGCGCCGCGCCGAGGTGAGCGCGAAGATCGAGACGGCCGAGCTGACCTGGATGGAAGCCAGCGAGGCGCTCGAAGGACTGGGGGGCTGAGAGCCTGAAATCCTCCCCTGCACCGCAGGGGAGGGGGACCGCCGCCAAAGGCGGTGGTGGAGGGGCCGCCGCGGCACGCGGCGGTTTTGCCCGGCGGGAAGGGTGCCCCGCGCCTGGCGGCGCGGCCCCTCCACCATTCGCGGCGCGAATGGTCCCCCTCCCCCGTTCCGGGGGAGGATCTCATTCTTGCCTCACGCGATCGTCGGTACGATCCCGCCCTCGACCCGGATCGCCGCACCATTGGTGATCGCGCCCAGCGGACTCGCGAGCAGCGCCACCTGCGCGGCGATCTCCTCGGCCTCGATCAGCCGGCGGATCAGCGACAGTGGGCGCAGCTTGGCGAAGAACGCGGCTTCGCGCTCCGCCTCGGGCGCATCCTTGTTGTCGACCACCGAGCGGATGAACTCGACGATGCCCTCGGAGCGCGTCGGCCCCGGCAGCACCGAATTGACCGTCACCCCGGTACCCCGGGTCTGCTCGGCGAGGCCGCGGGCGATCGCGAGCTGCGCCGTCTTGGTAGTGCCGTAGTGGATCATCTCGCTCGGGATCACGAGCCCGCTTTCGCTGGCGATGAACAGCACCCGGCCCCAGTTGCGCGCGAGCATGCGCGGGAAATAGTGGCGGGCGAGCCGCGCGCCGCTGACGACGTTGACCTCGAACAGATGGTGCCAGTCTTCGTCGCTGATCTCGGTGAACGGCTTGGCTTCGTAGATGCCGAGATTGTTGACGAGGATGTCGGTGTCCGGAACCGCGGCGATCAGCGTCGCGGCACCCTCCGCTGTAGCGGGGTCGGCGAGGACGGGATTGACGCTGCCGAGCTTGGCAATGCGCGCGGCGGCCTCGTCGAGCTTGGCCTGGCTGCGGCCGGTGATCGTCACCGCCACGCCTTCCTGGGCGAGCCGTTCGGCGATGGCGAGGCCGATGCCGGCGGTGGAGCCGGTGACGAGGGCAGTCTTGCCGGTAAGGTGCAGGTCCATGGGGGTATCTCCTTCCAATGTTGCAACGGAAGGTAGGCGCAGGACGCATTGCTGATTAGATTGCCGGGCAGCATCACAGAAGTGCATCGGAATCACGGATGGACAATCGGCTCGGCGAGATGGAGATGTTCCTGGCGGTGGCGGCCGAAGGCAGCCTGGCGGGGGCCGCCAAGGCGCTGCGCATCACCCCTTCCGCCGTCAGCCGCGGCATGGCGCGGCTGGAAGCGCGGCTCGGCGTCCAACTCGCGACCCGCACCACCCGCGCGCTGGCGCTTACGCCGGAGGGCCAAGCCTATCACGCCCGTGTCGCCGGGCTGATGGCCGAGATCGACGCGATCGAGCACAGCTTCGAGCGCGACCAGGTCCCGCGCGGACCCCTGCGGGTCAACGCCTCGGTGCCGCTCGGCATGCAGTTCCTGATCCCGATCCTGCCCGCCTATCTGCGCGCGCATCCGGGGGTGACGGTGGACCTCACCTTATCCGACGCGCTGGTCGAGCTGGTCGAGGAGCGGGCCGATGTCGCGATCCGCGTGGGGCCGTTGCGCGACACCGGCATCAAGGCGGCGAAGCTCGGCCGAAGCACGATGGTGGTGGTCGCCAGCCCCGATTATCTCGCGCGCTGCGGCACGCCGCAGCATCCGAACGACCTCGATCGCCATACCTGCCTGCGCTTCAACTTCCGCCGCTCGATCGACAGCTGGCCGTTCCGCATCGACGGGGCGGTGGTGCAGCGGACGATGGACGGCCCCTTCCTCGCCAATTCGGGCGAGGCGGTGCGGCTGATGGCGCTGGCGGGCGGTGGCATCGCACGCATGGGTCGCTTCCATGTCGCCGCCGACCTGGCCGCGGGGCGGCTGGTCGAGCTGCTGGCGGCGTTCAACCCGGGCGACGGCGAGGACATCCATGCGCTGTTCGTCGGCCATGAACGGCTGGCGCTGCGGGTGCGATCCTTCGTCGATTTCCTGAAGGAGCGCCTCGTGCTGTGAGAGACCGTTCGCGCTCGCTGCCTAACGCCGCCTTAACCTGCTTCGGTTAGGGCAGGCTGCCCCGCCGGGGCGTGTAGCAAGGACCGGCCGTTGACCAATATCGTGATTCTCGACCATGTCCTGGGGGACGAACGCCGCCGGCGCATCTGGGACTTTCTGGATCAGCCCGGCTGGAAGCATGGCGCCTATTCTGCCGCCGGGCCGGACGCGCCGCGCTATTTCTACAAGCATTTCGCCGGCTATCAGACGAGCGCGCACGAGGATCGCGATGCGGAGGCCAATGCAGCGGAACTGGCGATGATGGCGCCGCTCGTCGCCGAGGTCTGGCAGGATCTGCTCCGCAAGCCGCTGCGCCACCAGCGGCTGTCGCGCTGCTATGCCAACATGCTGCCGGCCGGCATCGGCGGCGGCGTCCACCTCGATTCGGATTGCAAGGATCACCTCACCGCGATCTATTATCCCCAGCCCGACTGGTGCGCCGATCATGGCGGCGAGACGCTGTTCTTCAACCGCCAGGCGAGCGAGGTGATCAAGGCGGTGGTGCCCAAGCCCGATCGGCTGGTGATCTTCCCCGGCACGATCCCGCACGCCGCGCGCCCGATCTATGGCGGCGCGCCCGATGCCACGCGGATCACGCTGATGTTCAAGACACTCGGCCGCGGCGCGTGAAGCGGTGCGGGCCCGCTCGACGGCTTCGCCAAATCCTGTAGAACCCCGGCAACACGGGGAGGCACAGTGGGAATGACGGAAGCGGATCGCGCGCCCAGCGCCGGCGAAATGCGGATGGTGATCGGCGCGTCGTCGCTGGGCACGATCTTCGAATGGTATGACTTCTTCATCTGGGGCACGCTGACGGCCACCGGCATCCTGGGGCGCACCTTCTTCCCCTCGGGCAACGAGACGCTGGCGACGCTGCTGTCCTGGGCGACGTTCGCGGTGGGCTTCGGTTTCCGGCCGCTGGGCGCGGTGCTGTTCGGCTTTCTCGGCGACCGGATGGGGCGCAAATACACCTTTCTCGTCACCATCGCGGTGATGGGCCTGGCGACCGCCGGCATCGGCCTGATCCCCGGCTATGCCGAGATCGGCACCACCGCGCCGGTGCTGATCCTGCTGCTCCGCGTCGCCCAGGGGCTGGCGCTCGGCGGCGAATATGGCGGCGCCGCGATCTATGTCGCCGAGCATTCGCCGGAAGGGCGCGCCGGCTTCCACACCAGCTTCATCCAGGCGAGCGTGGTCGGCGGCTTCATCCTCAGTCTCGCGGTGGTGCTGCTGTTCAAGCTGGGCTTCGCCAGGGTGTGGGACGATTGGGGCTGGCGCCTGCCGTTCCTGTTCTCGCTGGTGCTGCTCGCCATTTCGCTGTGGATGCGGCTGAAGCTGTCCGAAAGCCCCGTCTTCCGCGCGATGAAGGAGGCAGGCGAGACGGCCGGCAATCCGTTCCTCGAAAGCTTCACCTATCCGGGCAACAAGCGCCGCCTGTTCGTCGCGCTGTTCGGCATCGCCGCCGGACTGACGGTGATCTGGTACACCTCGATGTTCTCGGTCCTCGCCTTTCTCTCCGGCCCGATGCGGCTGGACCAGACCGCGGCGCAGCTGATCACCGGCGCGGGCGCGGTGATCGGGGTGGGCTTCTTCATCCTGTTCGGCAAGCTCTCCGATCGGGTCGGCCGCAAGCCGCCGATCGTGTTCGGCTATGCGCTGACTCTGGTTTTGCTGTTCCCCTGCTTCTACGTCATCGGGAGTGCCGCCAATCCGGGCCTCGCCAAGGCGGCGCTGCGCGAGCCGGTGGTCGTCTCGGGGCCCAAGTGCGGCTATGATCCGTTCGCTGCGGTGCAGGCCGACGAGTGCAGCCGGATGCTCGATCACCTGTCCAAGCGCGGCGTGATCTACACCACCGACAAGGCGCCGACCGTGTTCGTCACGATCGGCGGGCAGGTGGTGCAGAAGACCGAGCCCGCCGCGGTCGACGCCGCGCTCAAGGAGGCGGGCTACCGGTTCGATCGGATCGTGCCCGCGCCGCTCGACATCGCGATGATCCTGGTGGCGATGACGGTGCTGATGGCGCTGTGCGGCGCCACCTTCGGCCCGGTGGCGGCGCTGCTCAGCGAGATGTTCCCCTCGCGCATCCGCTATTCGTCCATGTCGATCCCCTATCATATCGGCACCGGCTATTTCGGCGGCTTCCTGCCGTTCATCAGCCAGTATATCGTCGCGCGCACCGGCAATCCCTGGGCGGGGCTGTGGTACACCTTCGCGGTGGTCGCGATGGCGCTGGTGGTGACGATGTTCGGGCTGCGCGAGACGGTGGCGCTGCGCGGGCCGCGGCGCTAACCGGCAGGGGATGACCGACTCTCCGCTTCGCCTCCGCCTCGACGCCGCCGCCCTTGTCGCCAACTGGACGCTGCTCGATCGGCTGAGTGGCGCGGCGGCGTGCGGCGCGGCGGTGAAGGCCAACGGCTATGGCCTCGGCGCGCGCGGCGTGGTGACGCGGCTGGCGGCGGCGGGGTGCCGGGACTTCTTCGTCGCAAGCTGGGCCGAGGCGCGCGCGCTTGCCGATCTCGGCGTGACGGTATCGGTGCTGCACGGCGTTCGGGCCGAAGACATGGCCGATCGCCCCGCCCAGATCCGGCCGGTGCTCGCGAGCGCCGAGCAGGTCCAGCGGTGGCGGGCGGCGGGTGCCGACGCGCCGTGCGACGTGATGGTCGATACCGGCATGAACCGGCTGGGCGTTTCGCCGCAGCAAGTGGCCGAGGGGCTGCTCGACGGCCTCGCGATCGAGACGCTGATGAGCCATCTGGTCTCCGCCGACGAGGCGGTCGATCTCAACGCACGCCAGCTGGCGGCGTTCGCCGGGCTCGCCGGGCGCACCTCGGCGCGGCGGCGGAGCCTCGCCAACAGCAGCGGCATCGCGCTGGGACCGGACTATCATTTCGACCTCACCCGGCCGGGCATCGCGCTTTATGGCGGGCGGCAGCGGGCGCCGCATGCCGGCATCGCGCAGGTGGTCACGCCCGAGGCGCAGATCCTCCAGCTGCGCCGGGTGCAGGCAGGCGAGACGATCGGCTACAACGCCACCTACACCGCGCCGCGCGACATGGCGGTGGCGATCCTCAACCTCGGCTATGCCGATGGCTATCTGCGCTGCTTCTCGAACAAGGGCATCGCGCGGGCCGGCGCTGCGGCGCTGCCGGTGGTCGGCCGCATCTCGATGGACCTGACCGCGATCTGCGTCGACGCCGCCCCCGATCTCGCCGAGGGCGACTGGGTGGCGATCGACTATGACCTGCCGGCAACGGCGGCGCTGAGCGGGCTCTCGCAATATGAGCTGCTCACCGGGCTGGGCGCCCGGTTCGACCGGGTCTGGGCATAAGAAAAGGGCCGCCCCTTGCGAGGCGGCCCTCCTAGTTGTTGCCCTTCGCTCAGAAGGTCGTGGTGACCGACAGCTGGAAGCGCCGGCCGATCTGGTCGTAATAGTCCGCGAACTCGTAGCCGAGCCGGCCGACCGACGTCTGATCCAGGATGTTCGAGACCGTACCCTGGATGCGGAAGTTCTGGTTGACCGACGCACCGATCGAGGCGCTGACGTCGTTGACCGGCGAATAGCGGTAATAGGGATACTGCTCCTTCGTCGCGACCAGGCCGCTGACGAAGATGTTGGTCGCCGATTCGCGATACCAGGCGACCTGCCCGAACACGTTCTTGTGATCGTAGCGAATACGCGCGGTGGTCTTCAGCTTCGGCCGCGAACGGCTGCCGGCGCTGGCGATCGTGTCGTCGAACTTGCCCGAGGACGAGCTGTCATAGGTGATCAGGTAATAGCCGTTCGCGTACAGGGTGAGCTTGTCCGAGCCGAAGTTCACCGCATAGTCGAGCGAGCTGTTGATCGCCTTCACCTTGATGCCGCCCAGATTCAGGAAGCCGGCGCGATAGCCGTTCTGGATCTGGAAGTTGGCATCGCGCGAGAATTGCGAGCAGGTGTTCAGGCCCACCGACGGCGTCGGGTCCGGATAGGTGGCGCTGTCATAGCAGGTCCGCAGGATCGTGCTCAGGTCGACCGGCACGATCGTATCGTCGACGCGGACGTCGAGATAGTCGACCGAGAGGTTCAGCCCGCGAATCCAGCGCGGATGCAGTGCCACGCCGGCGATCCAGCTCGTGCCCTTTTCGGCCCGCAGGTTCGGGGCGCCCGAATAGGTACCCTGCAAGCCCGCACCCGCCGCTGCGTAGCTGGACAGGAAGGTGGTTGCCGAGGCCGTGTCGGTTGCGTTGCCGTTGGCGATCACCGCCGCGACGCAGTTGGCGCGCCGATTCTTCGGGAAGGAACCCGAATCGATGTTTGCCGGGCTGCAATAGTCGGTCGGCGTGCTGAACACCGGCTGGCCGCCGAGGAACAGTTCGACGATCGACGGCTGGCGGACCGACTTGGTGTAGTTGCCGCGGAAGGTGATGTCGCGGATCGGCGCCCACACGCCACCCAGCGAGTAGATCGAGTTCCACTTGCCGCTCGCGCGGGGCGTGATGACCTGCCCGGTGAGGCTGCGATAGGTCTGCGCCTGGCCATTCTGCTTGGTGAAGCGGCCGCCCGGCGTGAAGGTCAAATCGCCGAGGAAGGGAAGGAACTCGCTGCTGGTGATCGGCACCGAAAGCTCGCCGCCGAACTCGTAGGTCTTGGTGAACGCGTCGGTGTTCGCCGAAGGGGCCGAGCGCGAGCGACCCAGGCGGTTGAGCTCGTTGGTGCTGAAGGCCAGATGCTCGCGGCGATATTCACCCGCGATGTTGAAGGCGAACTCGCCCGCCGGCAGGTTGAACAGGCCGCCGCCAAGGTTGGCGTTGAGGTAGGTCTGCTCGGAAAGATTGCGGAACAGCGAGGGGCTGGTCACGTAATTCTTCGCCGCCTGCGACATCTGGTTGTAGCCGAACGGGTTGAGCGGCTGGCAGCTGTTGATCATGTCCTGGGTGATCGTCGGGGTGACGAGCACTTCGGTCGGCAGGCCATCGGCGCCGCGGACGCGGGTGATGTTCTCCGCCGTGCCGATCGGCGTCTTGCCCAGATACTGGTTGGGGAAGACCTGCGCACGGCAGAGGATCTTGCCGTTCGCCACGCCGGTGGTCGCCTGGCCCTGATCGACCGCGTCGAGCGCGAGCTGGTATTCGACGTCGGCGATGCCGTAGCTGCGGGTGTTCTGCTTCGAGTTGCCGTAGGTGCCCGAGGCTTCCGCGCTCCACGAGCGGCCCAGCACCTCGAACTTGGCCTTCAGGCCGGCCGAGATGCGATAGGTCTCCTGGCGGTTGGTGTACGGGTTGGCGCCGAAGATATCCTGGTTCTGGCGCGTGACCAGGAAGTTGCCGCCGTTGCTCGCGCCCGGCGTGATCCCGACCGAGGTCAGCACCTGGCGATTCTGATCGGTGAGGTACGGGTTGTTGTAGTTCACCATCAGCGCGGCGTTTTCCTGGGTGTTGGTCAGGAAGTTCTGCGCGCCGGAGATGTTGCCGAGCGACCGGTTGAGAACATTGGCATACATGTTCTCGGTCCAGAAGGTCAGCGAGTCGCTGATCTTGTAGTTCGCGTTGCCGTTGAAGACATAGCGATCCTGCTGGGTGCGCAGCACCGTGTTCTCGAGGCTGCGGCGGAAGCCGCCATCGCCGCCGGCGGCCGAGCCGATCGTGATCGGCATCGCGCCGCTGATCGGACCCGAGAAGGTATAGGTGCGCAGCACGCCGCTGTCGGTGAATTCCAGCGGCACCGCCACGTATGGCAGCACCTGGTTCACCGGCACCTGCACGGTGGAGCCGTTGACCTTCACGTTGACCAGCGAGGTATCGGTGTTGGCGATGCGCGGCACGTCCGGCGCGAAGGTGCCGAGGAAGTAGTTGAGGTTGACGTTCGGGTTCGCCGCGAGGAACTCGCGCGCAGTGAATCGATTGGCCTGCAGCAGGTTGACCGCGATCGCCGTCTGCTGCGAGGCGGTCGCGCCGGTGGGTGCGGTCACGCCATAGGCGGCGAACACCTGCGCGGCGGTGACGTTGCTGGGCAGCGCGGTCGGTGCGAAGGTGGTGAACGGCACGTTGGCCGCCTGGGTGGTGCGCCCGTTCAGGCCGTTGCCGGACAGGTTGCCGATCGCCGTGCCGTTATTGTAGCTCAGCCCCACGCCCGGCGTGCCCGGGATCACCTGGGCGCTGGTCACCCAATAGCCATTGTTGTTGGTGCTGATCGTGGTGCGCGCGCCCTTCGCATCGGTCGCGTTGATCGCGAAGCCGACCGGCGCAAGGCCGTTCTGGAAGGTGATGTAGTTGCTGGTCCGCAACGTTGCGCCGCTGCCCGAGGTGATCGGCGTGTAGGTCGGGTAGAAATTGCTGCTGTTGACGTTCAGCACCGTACCGGGGTTGCTGAGCGTCTGCGTCACCAGCCCGAAGCCGAACAGCGTGCTCGGCTGGCCGTCGTCCGACCCGCGCAGGAACGCGCCGTTGTTGGCGTTGGTGACGTCGATGATCGCGGTGCCGGTGAAGTTCGGGTTGCGCACGCCGCTGTTGAACGGATTGGTGTAGCTGCCCGGGCGCACGTTGCGGAAGTTGCGGGCGACCGCCTGCAGGCCGTCGTTGCGGCTATATTCGCCCGAGATCGTCACATTGGCGCGATCGTCGAGGAAGTTCCAGCCCGCAATCGCGCTGAGCTGATACTGGCCCGAGTCGCCGCGCGTCGTCGAGCCGCCGCGTGCGTTGACCCGATAGCCGTTGAAATCGGTCTTGAGGATGTAGTTGACGACACCGGCCACGGCGTCGGCACCGTAGACCGCGGCGCCACCGGCGGTGACGATGTCGATGCGGTCGACCAGCGACGACGGGATCGCGTTCACGTCGACCTGGCTGCCGGTCTCGTTGCCCGCGACGAACAGCGAGGCCGAGTTGCCCGAAACGAAGCGGCGGCCGTTGACCAGCGTCAGCGTACGCGCGGTGCCGAGGTCGAGCAGGTCGACGAACGCGGCGCCCAGGCTGGCGGTCTGGCCGCCATTGTTGCCGTTGAGCGGGCTGGCGCCGGCACCCACGAGCGGGATGTCCTGCAGCGCTTCGAGCACGTTGGTGAAGCCGCGCGTATCGATCGTGTCGGCGCGGATCTGCACGCCGGGCAGGGCGCCTTCATATTCCGGGCGCGCGATGCGCGAGCCGGTGACGACGATCGTCTGCTGATCTTCGGGGGGAATGTTGCTCCGGTCGTTCCGCTGCGCGCCTACCGCCGTCTGCGCGGCGTCCGATGCTGCGGTCTGCGCGAAGCTCGCCACCGGAAACAACAGGGAAATGCTGGCGAGCGCGCTTGCTCCCAGCCAACGGGAATGTTTCATAGATTTTGCCCCACCAGGCGGGATGCCTGATGGCGCCATTTGGCGTCCACGCGCAGCAATATTACAAGAAGATGTTGTCGGGGCTCGCAAAAAACAGTTAATGTGTGGCGATCATGTTACACGACCGGTAACATTGTTTCCATCATGTTCGTCTCATGATCATAATCTGAGCCATTTCGGTGCCGTGCGTCGCGAGATGCGTGCAGAAGCGGCACGCCAAAAAAAGGCCGGGGATCTCTCCCCGGCCCTTCGATGCAGCGAGACGTTCGAATCAATCCCGTTCCACGCACAGCGCGATGCCCATGCCGCCGCCGATGCACAGCGTCGCCAGGCCCTTCTTGGCGTCGCGCTTGCTCATTTCGTGGACCAGCGTCGTCAGGATGCGCGCGCCCGAGGCGCCGATCGGGTGGCCGATCGCGATCGCGCCGCCGTTGACGTTCACCTTGTCGGCATCCCAGCCCAGCTCCTTGCCGACCGACAGCGCCTGCGCGGCGAACGCTTCGTTGGCCTCGATCAGGTCGAGGTCGGCGATCGTCCAGCCGGCCTTTTCCAGCGCCTTGCGGCTGGCGGTGACCGGGCCGATGCCCATGATCGACGGGTCCACGCCGGTGCTCGCCCAGCTGCGGATGGTGGCGAGGATCGGCGCACCGCGCTTCTCGGCTTCCTCGCGGCTCATCAGCACCAGCGCGGCGGCGCCGTCGTTGAGGCCCGAGGCGTTGGCGGCGGTGACCGAGCCGTCCTTCTTGAACGCCGGCTTCAGCCCGGCGACGCTGTCCACCGTCGCGCCGGCGCGGATATATTCGTCGTCGGCAACGATCGTCTCGCCCTTGCGGGTCTTTACCGTCACCGGCGCGATCTCGTCCTTGAAGCGGCCGTCGGCACGCGCCTTCTCGGCGAGATTCTGCGAGCGGACCGCGAATTCGTCCTGCTCGGCGCGGGTCACCTGATACTGCTCAGCGAGATTCTCCGCCGTGATGCCCATGTGATAGCCGTTGAACACGTCGGTCAGGCCGTCCTTGATCATCGTGTCGACCAGGCTGAGGTCGCCCATCTTGGTGCCGGGGCGCAGCGACTGGGCGTGGGTGCTCATCGACATCGATTCCTGGCCGCCCGCAACGATGATCGAGGCGTCGCCGTTGCGGATCGACTGGAAGCCGAGCGCCACCGCGCGCAGGCCCGAGCCGCAGACCTGCTGCACGCTCCACGCCGGCACTTCCTTGGGGACGCCGGCGTTCATCGACGCCTGGCGCGCCGGGTTCTGGCCCTGCGCGGCGGTGAGCACCTGGCCGAGGATGACCTCGGAGACTTCCTCGCCCTTCACGCCGGCTTCGGCGAGGGCGGCTTCGATCGCGACGCGGCCAAGCTCGTGCGCGGGGGTGGCGGCGAAGGCACCAAGAAAGCTGCCCACCGGGGTACGCTTGGCGGCAGTGATCACGACGTCGGTCATGCTGGTCTCCTGGGGTGTGTTTGGTCGCTATCTAGTGCGGGGAAGTGCAGTTAACCAGTCGGCAAGCGGCTCCCACACCGCTTTGCGTGCGCGACCGCCGACGATCATGCCGACATGGCCCAGCGCCATCTCGCGCACCTCGCCCAGCCGCGCGGCACTCGCCGCCGGCACGATGCGATCGGTGGTGGAGACGAGCGACAGCATCGGCAGGTCGAGCGTCTCGGGCCGTGCGGTGATGCCCGCCACCTGCCAGCGCCCGCTGCCGGGCAGGTCGGCCGAGAGAAAGTCGTCGAACAGCTGGCGTCCTGCGCCGAAGCTGAGCGGCGCGCCGGCATTGGCCCAGTCTTCGAGCACGATGAAGGCACGCGCCTCGGGGTTCCTTGGCCGGAGGCGGCCGAATCGCTCGTATTTGAGGATCGTGCGGCGCGGATCGAGCTGCCAGAAACCGGCCTGGAGCACCTCCATCGGCACCACGCCCAGCCGTTCGCAGGTCGGATGGGCCTGGTCCCACAGCGCCGCAAAGCCTTCGAGCGCGGCACCATAGCCGGTGAAATGCCAGGGCGCGGCGATCGTCGCCAGGCCGCGGGTCTCGGTCGCCTGTGCCGCCGCGATCGCCATCGTCCCGCCCAGGCAATAGCCGGCAAGCACCGGCGGTCGCCGCAACTGGCGCAGCAACGGCAGCAGCAAGCGCTCGACATGGCCGTTCACGTCGAGGCCCGACTCCTCCGGCGCGGGGCTGCCCCAATCGACCAGCAGCGGCCGCACGCCCTGGCGCGCCAGCCAGCGCAGCAGCGAATTGCCGCGGGCAAGGTCGAGCACCACCGGCGGGTTGATCAGCGAAGGGACGAACACCACCGGCTGGCCATGCCCGCCATAATCACGCAGCACCGCCCGCCCGGCGCGGGCAACGATCGGCTTTTCGGGCCGGGGAGCAGGGCGCGGCGCATGCTGGTAGGCGGCCAGGCCGGCCAGGGCGGCTGCCCGTCTTTCGGGCGATGCTGCCGTTTCGTTGCGCAGCAATGCGAGAAAAAGCGGCAATGGGCGCGGTCCGTGTTGCGGCGCGTCAGAAACTGTAGTTAGGTGCGCATCTGTCACGTGCGGGGGTTCCCATGAAGAAAGCTGCACCCGGAAGCGGTCCGGTCATCATCAAGAAATATGCGAACCGCCGTCTCTATAATACCGAGACTTCGTCCTACATCACGCTCGAGCATCTCGCAGCGATGACGCGGGAAGGGCGCGACTTCAAGGTGGTCGACGCCAAAACCGACGAGGACATCACCCACAATGTCCTCACCCAGATCATCATGGAGGAGGAAGCGCGCGGGCAGACGATGCTGCCGGTGAACTTCCTGCGCCAGCTGATCGCGCTGTACGGCGACTCGATGCAGGCGATGGTGCCGGGCTATCTCGAAGCGTCGATGGACAGCTTCCGCCGCAACCAGGAACAGTTCAAGTCGGCGGTCGAGGGCGCCTTCGCCAACTCGCCCTTCGCTGAGATCGCCAAGCGCAACATGGCGATGTTCGAAGCGGCGGCGAGCGCCTTCCAGCCCGGCGGCGCGGCGAACCCGACCCCGGGTGCTGCGCCCGCCGCGGCACCGGCCGCCCCCGAGGCGAGCAGTGACGGCGACGTCTCGGCGCTGAAGGCCGAACTCGCCCGGCTGCAGGAAAAGATCGAGAAGCTGGGGAAGTAACGCTCCGGGACGGTAAAATCCGTATCCTCCCCCGCCAGGGGGAGGTGGCCCGCGTTAGCGGGTCGGAGGGGGAGGAAGCACGACGGCGGCGAGGTTCTGGCATCCTCCCCCTCCGTCGGGCGTCGCGCGCCACCTCCCCCTGGCGGGGGAGGAAACACTTTCCCTGTTCGGCCTTACGGCTTGCGGAACTTGAGCGTCATCCGGTCGCTCTCGCCGATCGCCGCGTATTTGGCGCGGTCCTGGTCCTTGAGCGCATAGGTGGGCGGCAGCGTCCACACGCCGTTCGGCCAGTCGGCCGGGTCGGCCTTGTTGGCGTTGACCTCGGAGGCGCCGACGAACTTGAAGCCCGCCGCCTCGGCCAGCCGGCGCACGGTCGATACCTTGATATAGCCGCTCTTGGTCTCGCGCTCGGTGCTGGCGCTCTCAGGCAGGCGATGGTCCTCGATGCCGAGCGTGCCGCCCTTTTTGAGCATCGCGTACATCTGCTTGAAGGCTTCCGGCGAATAGTCCTTGCCGTCCTGGCCGCCCATCCGCCAGTTGTGGACGTTGCGGAAGGTCAGCACCACGTCGGCGGTGCCGTCGGGCACCTTGGCTTGGCCGGCCGCCGCGGGGAAGCTGACCACCCGCACCGCACCGTAAAGCGCCGCGTCCTTCGCCTTCAGCGCCTCGATCCCCTTGGCGTTGCCGCTCGGCACGGCGGCGTAGAGGATGCCCTTGCCCTTGGTGAGCGGCGCGAGGATCTCGGTGTACCAGCCGCCGCTCGGCCAGATCTCGACCACGGTATCGCCGGGCTTCACGCCGAAAAAGGCGAGCGTGTCGGCCGGATGACGATATTTGTCGCGCGCGGTGTTGGCGGGCGTGCGGCTGGGCGCTGCCACTGCGGCGTCGATCGCCTGGCGCAGCGAAGCGGGCTGCTGCGCAGCAACGCTGGCGACGGCGGCAAGGGTGGTGACGGCGGCGACGGCGATAAGACGATGGCGCATAAGCGATGGCTCCCTGCTATCGGTGCGCGACTGTGACGCAACAAGGTGACGATGCAACTACAATTCTGGAGCGGCGCCGGGGTTGCGCTGGGGATCGCGATCCTCGCCGGGCTGGCCGAGCACCGCCGGCGGAAGCGGCGGAACCTGGAACGGGTCGGCTGGGTGCCGTGGATGGCGATCCAGATGGCCGGCCTGTTCGCCGCACTGGTGCTGGCGAGCGTCGCGCTGCACGCGGGGTAAGGCTGCCGCAGTCCTGCCCTGGAAGGCAGGGCAATCGCATAGGGCCAAAATACCTCGTCATCCCCGCGAAGGCGGGGATCCATTGGCGCTGATGCTGCGGTTCTTGTCCCCAGCGCTCAGGGCAATGGATTCCCGCCTTCGCGGGGATGACAAAGGTTTTTTGAGAAGCCGCTTGCCCTAAAAACCATATGCGATTGCCCTCCCCCTACGGGGACGGAATGAATGATTACAGGCACGCCTCCAGCAGTGCCTGGTCGAAACCGAACTGCTTGGCCTTGTCGAGCGTGTAGGGCCTAAGGCCCATCGAACGGTATTCGCCGATGATCTTCCCGTCGGTGCTCTCGTCGAGATACTCGAACTTGAACAGCTCCTGGGTGACGATCACCGGGCCTTCCATCCCGATCACCTCGGTGATGTTGGTCACCCGCCGGCTGCCGTCGCGCAGGCGCTTCACCTGGATGATCAGGTCGACCGAATCGGCGATCTGGCGGCTGATCGCTTCCTTGGGCACCTTGATGTCCGACATCATCACCATGTTCTCCATTCGCGCCAGCGCCTCGCGGGGGCTGTTCGAGTGGAGGGTGCACATCGAGCCGTCATGCCCGGTGTTCATCGCGGCGAGCATGTCGAAACACTCGGCGCCGCGAATTTCGCCGAGGATGATGCGATCGGGGCGCATGCGCAGCGCGTTCTTCACCAAGTCGCGGATGGTGATCTCGCCCTGGCCTTCCAGGTTTGCCGGCCGCGTCTCCAGCGGCAGCCAGTGCGGCTGCTGCAGGCGGAGTTCGGCCGCGTCCTCGATGGTCAGCACGCGCTCGCCCGGATCGATCATCTTCGAGATCGCATTGAGCATCGTCGTCTTGCCCGAGCCGGTGCCGCCTGAGATGACGATGTTGAATCGGCTGGCCCCCGCGATCTTGAGCGCGGTCGCCATCTTCTCGGACATCGACCCGCCCTTGGCCATCATGTCGAGCGTGATCGGCTTGGCGGAGAATTTGCGGATCGAGATCGCCGTGCCACGCAAGGAGAGCGGCGGCACGATTACATTGACGCGGCTGCCGTCCTTGAGCCGCGCATCGGCGAGCGGGGTGGTCTGGTCGACGCGGCGGCCGACCGAGTTGCAGATCCGCTGGGCGATCTGGAACAGATGCTCCTCGTCGCGGAACTGGATGTTGGCGAGCTCCAGCTTGCCCTTGCGCTCGACATAGGTCTGCTCGGGGCCGTTGACCATGATGTCGCTGACCGCCGGGTCGGCGAGCAGCTCCTCGAGCGGCCCGAGCCCCAGCAGTTCGTCGACCAGCACCTTTTCGAGCGCGAACTGCTCGCGCCGGTTGAGGGTCAGCTTCAGCTCGGCGAGCACTTCACCGATGATCGGTCGGAATTCCTCGGCAAGCTCGTCCTTGGTCAGCGTCGCCGCCGCCTCGGGATCGACGCGTTCGAGCAGGCGCGGCAGCACCTGTTCCTTGATGCGATGGATCGAGGCCTCGAAGCCCTCGTTGCGCGCGCTGCCCTGGTCGACCGGCGCCGACTGGCGATCGGCGAGGCGCTGCATCGCATCGGCGCTGGCGGCGCTGGGGCCCAGCGGATCGCGCTCCAACATCGGATCGTGCAGGCCCTGGCCGGGCAGGGGGACCATGTCGAGCGGCGGGAACTGCTCGCCGCCCAGCGGCAGTGGCTCGGGACGCTGGAATCCGCCGCCCTGCATCGGCCGCGCGACTCCGAAGGCCGGACGCCCCCCGGTCCCGCTCCCCATGCCGCTGCGACGCCCGAATGCGCTCATCGAACCTGTGTCCCCAAGGAAGTCTCGGGGAGTAAAGGACAAGCCTTGCGATTTGGCTAACTATGGGAGGCGGGGACGCAGTTGCGTTGGCGGGGATCAGCGGCCGTGCGTTTCGCACGCTTCACGACGCTGCCATGCCCCAAACGCCGTCATCCCCGCGAAGGCGGGGATCCGTTGGCCTGTGCCGTTCCGGCAAGAGCCGACGCTTTGGCGCGAATGGATCCCCGCCTTCGCGGGGATGACGATGGTTTGCCTTTGGGGGGGCGGAGTTTCCGGCCGCCTACATCACTCGGCGCGTTCGGCCAGCACGGTCAGGCCGCGCTCGTTGACCTCGGCGAACCCGCCCTCGACGCGGATCAACTCGGGCGTGGTCGCGCCCGTCTTGTACAGCTCGATATTGCCGTCGCGGATCGTCGACATGATCGGCGCATGGCCTTCGAGCACGCCGAAATCGCCCTCGCTGCCGGGGACGACGACCATGTGAACCTCTTCCGAGCGGACGAGACGTTCCGGGGTGACGAGTTCGAAGTGCAGCATCTTCTCTATCCTAAGCCCCTCCCCTTTAGGGGAGGGGTTGGGGTGGGGGACACCGTCCCCGACGTCGGTATTCGCTGGGGCTAGGGGACGCTCGCTTGCGCTCGCGCCCCACCCCAACCCCTCCCCTGAAGGGGAGGGGCTAGTAGTGGCTTACGCCTCGTCGGCGAGCTTCTTGGCCTTGGCGATCGCGTCGTCGATGCCGCCGACCATGTAGAAGGCCGCTTCCGGCAGATGGTCATACTCGCCGTCGACCACCGCCTTGAACGAGCGCACCGTGTCTTCCAGCTGCACGAAGGCGCCCGGAATGCCGGTGAACACTTCGGCGACGTGGAACGGCTGGCTGAGGAAGCGCTGGATCTTGCGGGCGCGGGCGACGGTCAGCTTATCCTCTTCGGAAAGCTCGTCCATGCCCAGGATCGCGATGATGTCCTGCAGCGACTTGTACTTCTGCAGGATGGCCTGCACCGCACGCGCCGTCTCGTAATGCTCCTGGCCGACGACGCGCGGCTCGAGCACGCGGCTGGTCGAGTCGAGCGGATCCACCGCCGGGTAGATGCCCAGCTCGGAGATGGCGCGGTTGAGCACGGTCGTCGCGTCGAGGTGGGCGAACGAGGTTGCCGGCGCCGGATCGGTAAGATCGTCGGCGGGCACGTACACGGCCTGCACCGAGGTGATCGAACCCTTGGTGGTCGAGGTGATGCGCTCCTGCAGCGCGCCCATGTCGGTCGACAGGGTCGGCTGATAGCCCACTGCCGACGGAATACGGCCGAGCAGTGCCGACACTTCCGCGCCCGCCTGGGTGAAGCGGAAGATGTTGTCGACGAAGAATAGCACGTCCTGGCCTTCGACGTCGCGGAAATATTCGGCGATCGTCAGGCCCGACAGCGCGACGCGGGCACGGGCGCCCGGCGGCTCGTTCATCTGGCCATAGACCAGCGCGACCTTCGAGCCCTCGGTGATGGCGTTGCCGTCGGCGTCCTTGGCGATAACGCCGGCGTCGAGGAACTCGTGATAGAGATCGTTGCCCTCACGGGTACGCTCGCCCACGCCTGCGAACACCGAGGTGCCGCCATGGCCCTTCGCGATGTTGTTGATCAGCTCCTGGATGAGCACGGTCTTGCCCACGCCGGCGCCGCCGAACAGGCCGATCTTGCCGCCCTTCGCATACGGCGCGAGCAGGTCGATCACCTTGATGCCGGTGACGAGAATCGCGCTGTCGGTCGACTGCTCGATGAACTCGGGAGCCTTGGCGTGGATCGGCGCCTTGAGGTCCGTCGCGACCGGGCCACGCTCGTCGATCGGCTCGCCGACGACGTTGAGGATGCGGCCGAGCGTCGCCGGGCCGACGGGCACCTGGATCTGGTTGCCGGTGTCGGTCACGGTCTGGCCGCGGGTCAGGCCCTCGGTCGCGTCCATCGCGATGGTGCGGACGGTGTTCTCGCCCAGATGCTGCGCGACTTCGAGAACCAGGCGGTTGCCGTTGTTCTGGGTCTCCAGCGCCGAAAGGATCGCCGGCAGGTTGTTCTCGAACGTCACGTCGACGACCGCGCCGATCACCTGGCTGATGCGGCCGACATTGTTGGTACCCGTGGTCGGGGTGGTGTCTACAGCGGCGGTTGCCATTGTTGCTTTCCTTGCTTCGTGCAGCTTTTAGAGCGCTTCGGCGCCCGAAATGATTTCCACCAGCTCGGTCGTGATCGCGGCCTGGCGGGAACGGTTATACTGGATCGTCAGACGGTTGATCAGGTCACCGGCGTTGCGCGTGGCGTTGTCCATCGCGGTCATCGATGCGCCCTGCTCGCTGGCCTGGTTCTCCAGCAGCGCCTTGAAGATCTGCACCGTCAGGTTGCGCGGCAGCAGATCGGCGAGGATCGTCTCTTCGTCCGGCTCATACTCGACCGCGGCACCCGTGGCCGGCACCGCCGATTCCGGCACCGAGACCGGGATCAGCTGCTGCTCGGTCGGGACCTGGGCCAGCGCCGAGCGGAAGTGCGAGTAGAACAGGGTCGCCACGTCGAACTCGCCCGCGAAGAAGCGGTCGGTCACGTCCTTGGCGATCGCGCGTGCCTCGTCATAGCCGGGCGTCCGCACGGCGGTCGTGTCGAACTGGCCGACGATCGCGCCGGGGAAGGTACGGGCGATCACCGCGCGGCCCTTGCGACCGACGAGGTAGAACTTCACCGTCTTGCCCTCGGCGATCAGCGTACGGGCCTTGAGGATCGCCGCCTTGACGATGTTGGCGTTGAACGCACCCGACAGGCCCTTGTCGCCATTGGCGACGAGCAGCAGGTGCGTGTCCGCCTTGCCGGTGCTGGCGAGGAGACGCGGCGCATTGTCGCTGGCCCCCACCTTGCTGGCGAGGCTGGCGACCACGCCCTCAAGGCGCTGGGCATAGGGGCGCGCGGCTTCTGCGGCGGCTTGCGCCTTCCGCAGCTTTGCCGCCGCGACCATCTGCTTGGCCTTGGTGATCTTCTGGGTCGACTTGACCGAGGCGATCCGGCCCTTGAGTTCCTTGAGGTTGGCCATCCGGTGGCAGTCCCTTAGGCGAAGGTCTTGGTGAAGGCGTCGAGCACGCCCTTCACCTTGTCCCGCGTACCGTTCTCGAAGGCCTTGGTGTCGCGGATCTCGGCGAGCACCTCGGCATGCTGCGAACGGAAGTGCGCGAGCATCGCGGCTTCGAAGCGGACCACGTCCTTGACCGCGACATTGTCGAGGTAGCCGTTGGTGCCGGCGAAGATCGAGATGGTCTG
Source organism: Sphingomonas azotifigens NBRC 15497 (assembly GCF_002091475.1). Classification (GTDB taxonomy): domain Bacteria; phylum Pseudomonadota; class Alphaproteobacteria; order Sphingomonadales; family Sphingomonadaceae; genus Sphingomonas; species Sphingomonas azotifigens. Next base: position 3,008 of record NZ_BCTR01000073.1, on the reverse strand, counting down.
CTCTTCGAACGACAGCGGGCTGAACTGCGGCTGCTTCAGCAATTCGGTCAAACGAGCACCGCGATTCAGCAGCTTCTGGGTCGATGCGTCGAGGTCCGAACCGAACTGCGCGAAGGCGGCCATTTCGCGATACTGGGCGAGCTCGAGCTTGATCGAGCCCGACACCTTCTTCATCGCCTTGGTCTGCGCCGACGAACCCACGCGCGACACCGACAGACCGACGTTGATCGCCGGACGGATGCCCTGGTAGAACAGGTTCGTCTCGAGGAAGATCTGGCCGTCGGTGATCGAGATCACGTTGGTCGGGATATAGGCCGACACGTCGCCCGCCTGGGTCTCGATGATCGGCAGCGCGGTCAGCGAGCCCGAGCCATTGGCGTCGTTCATCTTCGCGGCGCGCTCGAGCAGGCGGCTGTGGAGATAGAAGACGTCGCCCGGATAGGCTTCGCGGCCCGGCGGACGGCGGAGCAGCAGCGACATCTGACGATAGGCGACGGCCTGCTTGGAAAGATCGTCATACACGATCACGGCGTGCATGGCGTTGTCGCGGAAGAACTCGCCCATCGCACAGCCGGTATAGGGCGCGAGGAACTGGAGCGGCGCCGGCTCCGAGGCGGTGGCGGCGACGACGATCGAATATTCCATCGCGCCATTCTCTTCGAGCTGGCGGACGATCTGCGCGACGGTCGAGCGCTTCTGGCCGACGGCGACATAGATGCAGTAGAGCTTCTTGCCCTCGTCGGTGCCGCTGTTCGGGCCCTTCTGGTTGATGAAAGTATCGATCGCGACGGCGGTCTTGCCGGTCTGGCGGTCGCCGATGATCAGCTCGCGCTGGCCACGGCCGATCGGCACCAGCGCGTCGATTGCCTTGAGACCGGTCTGCACCGGCTCGTGCACCGACTTGCGCGGGATGATGCCCGGCGCCTTCACTTCGACGCGGCGACGCTCGGTATATTCGATCGGGCCCTTGCCATCGATCGGGTTGCCGAGGCCGTCGACGACGCGGCCGAGCAGGCCCTTGCCGACGGGGACGTCCACGATCGTGCCGGTGCGCTTGACGGTGTCGCCTTCCTTGATCTCGGCGTCCGAGCCGAAGATCACGACGCCGACATTGTCGGCCTCGAGGTTGAGCGCCATGCCCTGCACGCCATTGGCGAATTCGACCATCTCGCCGGCCTGGACATTGTCCAGACCGTGGATGCGCGCGATGCCGTCGCCGACGGACAGCACCTGGCCGATTTCCGAAACCTGCGCTTCGGTGCCGAAATTGGCGATCTGGTCCTTGATGACCTTCGAGATTTCTGCGGCGCGGATATCCATCTTCTTAGCCTTCAGCCTTTCATCGCGTGCGCGAGGGAGTTCAGTCGGGTCTTGATCGACGAATCGATCATCTGGCTGCCGATCTTCACGACCAGGCCGCCGAGCAGCGAGGGGTCCACCGACAGGTCGACCGAGACCTCGCGGCCGATACGGGTGCGGAGCTGCTGCTTGAGCGCATCGACCTGTTCGGCATTGAGCGGGTGTGCCGAGGTCACTTCCGCGGTCGTCTCGCCGCGGTGGCGGGTGGCCAGCGCACGGAAGGTGCGGATGATCGCCGGCAGCTGGGCCAGACGGCGGTTCTCGGCGAGCACGCCGAGGAACTTGGTCGTCGTCGCATCCAGGCCCATCGCGCCGGCCGCCGCAGCCACGGCTTTACCGGCCTGCTTGCGGTCGATCAGCGGGCTGGTGGTCAGCGCCTTGAACTCGGGCGATTCGTCGAGCGCCGCCCGCACGGTCGCAAGGCTGGCTTCGACGGCCTCGATGGCCTTGGCGTCACGTGCCAGCTCGAACAGCGCGGTTGCGTAGCGTCCGCTTAGGCTGGCCTGAATACCGCCGGAATTCTCCACGCGATTCGTTTCCTCTCGGAGGGTCGGAAGTGACCCCATGCACAAAAGGGGGGCGACGCATACTGCGCCCCCGATGGGTTGCCGGGCTGCTAGCATCGCGGTCCATGGGATGCAACCCGAGTCGCCGAAACGTCACACACCCATTTCATGTTTGCGTTTGGGCGTGTCTGGAAGCGTTCAAGAAAAAGGGCAGGCGATGCGATCGCCTGCCCCGAAATCATGGATATAGCGAAGGTCAGGCGAGTCGGGCGGTCGCCGCGCGCTTCCGCCGGACCATGCCGCCGACCAGCGCGAATCCGCCGATCATCGTCGCCCAGCTGGCCGGCTCGGGTACCGCGCTCAGGAACACCTGGCTCTGCTGATCCTTGGAGAAGAGCAGCTGCAGCTTGTGCCCGGCGATCGCCGTCCAGCCGCCGGTGGTGATCTGGTTGAGATAGGAATTGGCGAGCGCGCGGGCATCGCCGCTGTTGCCGCCGACGGTGTAGAATTCGCCGCTGCGGGTATCGTAGCTGCCGCTATGCTCGCTGATGATCTCCCACACCGCCAGCTGGGTAGCGGCGGAAATGGTCTTCTGCGCGAGCAGGTCGCTTTCGGCGCCGAGCAGCAGGTCCGAATGGGTGAGCAGGGTGAGCAGCTGCTGCTGGCGGGTGGGATCGCTGACCAGCACGCCGATATCGGCGCGTTCGAAGGTGCCGGTGCCGATCGCCGAGAACGCGTCCGCGCAATAGGTGAGGAACGCGACCGGCTTGCCATTCTCGGTGCCGGTGAAGACGAAGCGGCTCATGCCGGGCCAGCTGCCGACGAATCCGGTGGGCGTGTAGACCATCTTGTCGGCATCGAGATAGCCGGGATTGTCGTCATAGCCGGTGATGATCACCGAGGCATTGGCGGCTGCCGGCACCATCGCGCCCAGCGCCAGGGCTGCGGCCATCAGGGCATTGCGCATCATCGTTGGTTCCCACCCGTTGAGTAGCCCGATCGCTAGCGCGGGCGCGGGGGAAGCCGCTAGATTATTGAATCTGGTTAATGCCCGGCTTTGGCACAGCCCGTGCCGGGTTGGGACGGGTACTGCAAACTCCTCCCCGGCACGGGGAGGGGGACCGGCGCCGAAGGCGGCGGTGG
>NZ_BCTR01000072.1 GCF_002091475.1 Sphingomonas azotifigens NBRC 15497 | reverse complement strand
CTTGCGTTCTGGAATCCCTCCACCCCAACCCCTCCTTCCAGGAGGAGGGGCTTGGAAGAAGAGCAGGGATGACTTCGCCGCGCACACCGGCTAATCCCGCGCGACCCATGACTGACGCAACCGACACCCAGCGCGACTGGCGCGACACCGTCTTCCTGCCGAAGACCGATTTTCCGATGAAGGCCGGCCTTGCTGCCAAGGAGCCCGCCATCCTCGAGCGCTGGGCGCGCATTAACCTCTACCAGAAGCTGCGCGAGGCCCGCGCCGGCCGCGAGCGCTTCCTGCTGCACGACGGCCCGCCCTACGCCAATGGCGACATCCATATGGGCCATGCGCTCAACAAGATCCTGAAGGACATCGTCGTCCGCTCGCAGAGCCTGATGGGCAAGGACGCGCCCTATGTCCCCGGCTGGGACTGCCACGGCCTGCCGATCGAGTGGAAGGTCGAGGAAGCGTACCGCGCCAAGAAGCTCAACAAGGACGAGGTCGACCCCGTCGCCTTCCGCGCCGAATGCCGCGCCTATGCCGAGAAATGGGTGGCGGTGCAGCGCGGCCAGTTCGAGCGGCTCGGCATCCTGGGCGATTGGGACGATCCCTATCTCACCATGAAGTTCGACGCCGAGGCGCGGATCGCCGGCGAGCTGCTCAAGTTCGCCGAGAGCGGCCAGCTCTATCGCGGCGCCAAGCCGGTGATGTGGTCGCCCGTGGAGAAGACCGCGCTGGCCGAGGCCGAGGTCGAATATGAGGACATCGTGTCCACGCAGATCGACGTGGCGTTCGAGATCACCGAGGCACCGAACGCGCCCGAGCTGGTCGGCGCGCATGCGGTGATCTGGACGACCACGCCGTGGACGATTCCGGTGAACCAGGCGTTGGCGTATGGGCCTGAGGTCGAATATTCGCTTTTCGAGCTGAAGGCGGGCGCCCTTGAAGAGCCTGCACTCGCGGGACTCGCCGGCAAGAAATTCTTGGTGGCGACCGCACTGGTGCCGACCTTCCTGAAGCGCATCGGCTCCGCTTGGGATAATAGCGACGCCGTCGATGTCTACTATAAGGGCGGCTGGGCTCTCGAAGGCGCCGTCGCCCGCCACCCGATGCACGCGCTCGGCGGGTTCTTCGCCAAACCGCGGCCGTTCCTGCCCGGCGACTTCGTTACCACGGACGCGGGTACGGGCCTTGTCCATATGGCGCCGGATCATGGCGAGGACGACTTCCTGCTGTGCAAGGCGCACGGCATTGACCCCGTCTTCGCGGTCGACGGCGCGGGCATGTACCGCGCCGACTGGCTGTGGCTCGGCGGCCAGGGATCGGTGATCAACAAGAAATTCGTCAGCGCCGAAGGCCCGATCTGCTCGGACCTGCGCGCGGCCGGCGCGCTGCTCGCCGCCTCGGACGACTTCCAGCACAGCTATCCGCACAGCTGGCGGAGCAAGGCCAAGATCATCTTCCGCGCGACGCCGCAGTGGTTCATCCCGATGGACAAGCCGCAGCCCTCGCAGTCTGCGCTCCCCTCCCGCTTGCGGGAGGGGTCGGGGGAGGGGCCGGCCGCAGCGCCGTCCGACCTCGCCACGTCAGCCCCTCCCCTAACCCCCCCCGCAAGCGGGAGGGGAACGGATGCGAAGAGCGCTTCCAACGCCCCAACCCTCCGCGAAATCGCGCTCGATTCGATCGAGCGCACCCGCTGGGTGCCGGAACGCTCGATCAACCGCATTCGCGCGATGGTGGAGGGCCGCCCGGACTGGGTGATCAGCCGCCAGCGCGCCTGGGGCGTGCCGATCGCGCTCTACGTCAATCGCGCCACCGGCGACTATCTGCGCGATCCGGCGGTCAACGCCCGCATCCTCGACGCCTTCCGCGCCGGCGGGGCCGATGCCTGGTTCCAGGCCGACCACCAGGCGCTGCTCGGCCCCGACTACCGGGCCGAGGACTATGAGGTCGTCACCGACATCCTCGACGTGTGGTTCGACAGCGGCTCGACCCACAGCTTCGTGATCGAGGCGCGCTACGGTGAGGGCGTCCGCGCCAACCTCTATCTCGAAGGTTCGGACCAGCATCGCGGCTGGTTCCAGTCGTCGCTGCTCGAATCGTCGGGTACGCGCGGCCGGGCGCCCTATGACGCGGTGCTCACCCATGGCTTCGCGCTCGACGGCCAGGGCAAGAAGATGTCCAAGTCGCTCGGCAACGTCGTCGATCCGCTGAAGATCATCGGCGAAAGCGGCGCGGACATCCTGCGCCTCTGGGTCGCGCAGACCGACTATTTCGACGACGTCCGCATCGGCAAGGAGGTGCTGGCCGGCACCGGCGATGCGTATCGCAAGATCCGCAACACCTTCCGCTATCTGCTCGGCGCGCTCGACGGGTTCGGCGAGGCCGAGAAGGTCGCGGTAGCCGAGATGCCCGAGCTGGAGCGCTATGTGCTCCACAAGCTGGCGGCGCTCGATTCGGAGCTGCGGTCGGCGGCGGAGGCGTTCGAGTTCAATCGCTATGCGCGCGCGCTCGGCGATTTCATGAACGAGGACCTCTCGGCCTTCTTCTTCGATATCCGCAAGGACTGCCTCTATTGCGATGCAGAGCGCGATCCCAAGCGCCGTGCCTATCGCACCGTGCTCGACGTGCTGTTCCACGCGCTGGTCCGCTACGCCGCGCCGATCCTCGCCTTCACCGCCGAGGAAGTGTGGCAGAGCCGCTTCCCGAGCGAGGATGGGTCGGTCCACGAGCTCGAATGGCCGGTGCTGCCGGAAGGCGCGTCGGTCGAGCATGACTGGGCCGCGATCCGCGCGCTGCGCCAGACGGTGACCGAGGCGATCGAGCCGTTGCGCCGCGAGAAGCAGGTGCGTTCCAGCCTCGAGGCCGAGGTGACGGTGCCGACGCTGCCGATGCCGGCCGAGGAGCTGACCGAGCTGTTCATCGTCGCCAAGGTGGATCAGGCCGACGATGTCACGGTCACGCCCACCCATCGCCACAAATGCGGCCGGTGCTGGCGGCATCTTCCCGAAGTGACGCAGGACGGGGCGCTGTGCGACCGCTGCGCAAAGGTGGTGTCGGAATGAAGTCGGTGCGGATTTTCGGTTTTGCGGCCGCGCTCGGCGTGTTCCTGCTCGACCAGCTGACCAAGTACATCGTCACCGGCCCGCTGGGGCTGGTGGTGCAGAATGACTCGCTCACCCTGCTGCCGATCTTCGACCTGCGCTTCGTCAAGAATATCGGCGTGTCGCTGGGCCTGCTTTCGGCCAACAGCCCGGCGATGCGCTGGCTGCTGGTGCTGATGACCGCGGCGATCGCGGTCGGCGTCCTCGTCTGGATGCTGCGCGAGAAGAAGGCGGGCGACGTGTTCGCACTCGGCCTGGTGCTGGGCGGGGCGTGCGGCAACATCCTCGATCGCAGCCGCCTCGGCTATGTCGTCGATTTTGCCGATCTGCATTTCGGCGAGTGGCGCCCCTTTTTGGTCTTCAACGTGGCCGATGCCGCGATTACCATCGGGGTGGTGATCCTGCTGCTCCGTGCCCTGCTCGTTCGCGACAAGAACCCCAAGTCGCCTGCCCCTGTGGAGAAGAAATTCAATGCGTAAGCTTATTCTCGTCGCGACCGGCGTCGCCCTGGTGGCCTCGCTTTCGGCGTGCGGCAAGCGGGGCTATGACCGCGCGCGTCCCGACGAGTTCGCCGTCGCCCGCCAGGCGCCGCTGGTGATCCCGCCCGATTTCTCGCTCCGTCCCCCCCAGCCGGGTGCGGCCCGCCCGCAGGATACCAATCCGTCCGATCAGGCGCTGGAGGCGCTGTTCGGCGGTTCGGCAGCGCGCAGCCCGGCGGAGAGCGCCACGCTCGACCAGGCCGGTGCCGCCAGCGCCGATGCCGGCGTGCGCAGCAATGCCGGCAGCCCCTCGACCACCGTCGTCGACAAGGGCACCACGACCCAGGACATCCTGAAATCGCCCCAGGGCGACAACAAGGACGCGAGCGTCAAGACGCCGCAGTAAGCGCCTGGCCTTGGGCTACGGAAAAGCGCCGGTCCGCAGATTGCGGGCCGGCGCTTTTCGTTTTGGAGCATGCTGCGCGCGTGCGCGGTGCGTTCGCCTCCCGCGCCCGGTCTTCCCGCTGCGGGCAAGGCAATCGGGAGCGGCCCCCGCCGCTCCCGCGCCCCTCCCCAAGCCGTCCGCTTAGAAGCTGACGCCGATCGATCCCAGAATGCTGCCCTTGGCGGCGTCATGGCCGCTCGGGGTGAAGAACTTCACGTCGGTGCCGACATAGGAGACGCCGAGCGACAGGTTCTTCCAGGTATAGGCGCCGCCCACCGCCCAGTCGGTATATTCCTTGCGCTGGATCGGCACGAGCCAGCTGGGCCCAAAGGTGTGGCCGAGATGGCCGGTCACACTGAACGGGGTCTTCGGGATCGCGGCGGAGACGTCGCCCGCCAGATAGACATTGTCGTTGCTCTTCAGCGTGCCGCTCTGGCCCTGGTCGAGCGACAGTGCCTGCTGCTTCGGCGCATAGTTCACCGTCGCCTTGGCCGAGATCGGGCCGATCGCATAGGTCACCGAGGCATAGGGCTCGATGAAGTCGGACGCGCTCTTGTCGCCGGCAAAGCCGGGGCGGGTGCCAGGATAGACATAGTAGAGCGCGCCGACATCGACCGTCACGCCACCCTTGAACGTATGCTTGAAGCCCGCGATCAGGTCGAGCTCCTGGTGGGCGGTGCCGTGCGTCGTGACATAGTCGTCGATCGACGAGCCCCAGGCGGAGACATAGAAGCCCGAGGCGTGGCTGATCGTCAGCCCGCCCTGCACAGCGAAATTGCCATCGGTCTGCGAGATGCCGCGGAACTTGTAGTCGCTGATCACCGTCGCGGTGCCGTTCAGGGTGATCGCCGACGCGGGAGCTGCTGCCGGAGCTGCCTCTTGTGCCAGCGCAGGGGCGGTCGTGGCGAGCAGGAGCGCGCCGAGGCTGATCGAGGTGAAGCGCATGGAATCCCTTTCAAATTCAAATAAAGGGTCCCTGCCTGCTGCCACCGGCATCGCGTGATGTTGGGCTCTGCGGCCCGGCGACTTCCGGTTTGCAACAAAACATTGCCGGAATAAGGGGGGTAAGCGCAACCTTCTTCGGCGCGCTTCTCAGAAATTGTAATCTAGTGTTGCTGCAGTGCCACATGCCCTTTACCGAGGCTTCGACAAAGGGCATCGCGGCCTCAGAGCCCGATTGGAAATGCGCGGCGGCGCATTTCCAAACAAACACTCAGGCGAGCTGGAAAATTGCGTCGACTTCGACGGCGGCGCCCAGCGGCAACGCGGCAACGCCCACCGCGCTGCGGGCATGGCGGCCGGCCTCGCCGAACAGCGCCTGCATCAGCTCCGACGCGCCATTGGCGACCTTGGGCTGATCGGTGAAGTCGGCGGTCGAGTTCACGAACACGCCCAGCTTCACCACGCGCTTGACCCGCGAGAGGTCGCCGTCCAGCGCCTTCTTGATCTGCGCGACCAGCATCAGGCCGCAACGCTGCGCCGCTTCGGTGCCGAAGGCGATGTCGCGGTCTTCGCCGAGGCGGCCGGTCATCAGCGTGCCGTCCTTGAACGGCAGCTGCCCGGAAACATGGAGCAGCCCGCCGGCCTCGACGACCGGAACATAGGCGGCGACGGGAGCGGCGGCCTCGGGAAGGGCGAGGCCAAGCTCGGCGAGCTTGCGATCGATGGCAGTGGTCATGCCGCGACCCAACCATTCGCGGGCGGCAGGGTCAAGGGGCGGATCAGCCTTGGGCGAAGCGCTCCAGAATCCACGTCTCGGCGGCGCGCCAATCGTCGATGCGGGCATGGGCGTGCGGGGCAGGGGGCACCTTGGGGGCCAGGCTCGGCTCGGCGACCATGTGCAGCCGGAACACGTCCGGCGCATGCTTGGCGACCGATTCGTGGTGCGTGGCGAGATCGTCGACGAACACCGCTACCGGGGCGCCATGCTCTGCCACCAGCCGGGCTACGGGTGTGCCCTTGCCGCCCTGGTTGCACTCCACCCGGTGGACGATGCCGTGATTCGCCAGCTGGGTGATGCGGTGGTCGCGGCAATGGTCCTGCAGGTTGGTGAGCACGACGATGTCGGCCACCGCGGCGATCCGGCCCAGCGCCTCGCGCGCGTGCGGCACCAGCGTCTGGCGCTCCATCTCGGCGGGGAAGAAGCCGTCGAGCAGCGCCCACATTTCCTGCCCTTCCAGCGTGCTGCCGTCGCCGCGACGCCGCATCGCGCCGTCGAAGTCGCTGCCGTTCAGCGCGAAGTCGATATCGTGGGTGTCGCCCAGCCATTCGCCGAAATGGCGAACCATGTGGAGCAGCACTTCGTCGCAATCGGTGATGAGCAGGGGTTTCATGCACGCTCCAGCTGGTGGCGGGCGTCGACTAGCGCCGCGGGGGAAAGATCGAGCGCGTCGGCGCAGGCGATCAGATCGGGCTCGTAGGATTCAAGGAAGCCGAGCACCGCGGCGAGCAGCGCGGGCTCGCCGGCGCGGGCGCGCAGTGTCGCCGGGTCCAGCCCGGTAAGGTCGAGCAGGCGAGACGCGCGGCCGGGCTCGCTGAGTATCCACGCCAAAGCCTGCAACGCCACCGTTTCGGGATTTGTCACGTCGCCCGCCATCGCCTAACACCTCCCCCGCAGAGTAGGGGTAGCGCGTGCCAAAAAGAGTACTCGTTGTCGAGGACAACGAATTGAACCTGAAGCTGTTCTGCGACCTGTTGCGCGCGCACGGCTATGAGGCCGAGCCCGTGCGCGACGGGCGTGAAGCCGTGCCCGCGGCGCGGCGCTTCGGGCCCGATCTGGTGATCATGGATGTGCAGCTGCCGCACGTTACCGGCTTCGAGCTGATCGGCCAGATGCAGGCCGATCCGGTGCTCGGCCGAATCCCGATCATGGCGGTGACCGCCTATTCGAGCCATGAGGACGAGGAGCGGATCCGCGCGGCGGGCGCGCGCTCCTATGTCGCCAAGCCGATCTCGCTGGCCCGCTTCATCGAGCAGGTCGAGAAGCTGATGGCTGCGCTGGACGGCGACGATGCAGCGAAAACGCCGGACCCTGGCGAGGATCCGGCGCGATAAGATCGAACGGTGCGGGCGCGGGCCGCCGCGCCCGGCAGCGTTACTTGATCTTCGCTTCCTTGAAGTCGACATGCTTGCGCACGACCGGATCATACTTGCGGAAGCTCAGCTTCTCGGTCTGGGTGCGCGGATTCTTCTTGGTGACATAGAAGAAGCCCGTATCCGCCGTGCTGACGAGCTTGATCTTTACGGTGGTCGGCTTTGCCATGACCCGGAACCCTTGATTCGTGCGAAAAGAAAAGAGCGGCGCGCCATGGGCACACCGCTGACAGGGGGGAGCGGATGCGCGAATCGTCCGTGAAAGTCAAGTGTGTTGGCGTCGAGATGCCAAAGGCGACGCATCGAATCTATCGATCAAGCTGATCGGGTTAATCCTAGGGTATGGCTGTTCCCTCCTTGGAACCCGATCCTATATCCCGATCGTTAGGGCACCGAATCGATTGCCTTCAGGAGGAACCCCATGGCTGAAAATCCCGCACTCGCGACGCCGACCGACCTCAATCGCAACGACACCAAGAGCGTTGCCGATGCCCTGAACAGCGCGCTGGCCGACTGCTTCACGCTCTATTTCAAGACCAAGAACTTCCACTGGCACGTCTCGGGCCCGCACTTCCGCGACTATCACCTGCTGCTCGACGACCAGGCCGCGCAGATCCTGGGCGTGACCGATGCCATTGCCGAGCGCGTGCGCAAGACCGGCAACACCACGCTGCGCTCGATCGGCGACATTGCCCGCCGCCAGACCCTGTCGGACAATGACGCGGAATTCGTGGCACCGGGCGACATGCTCGCCGAGCTGCGCGACGACAATCTCAAGCTGGTCGAAAGCTTCCGCGCGGTGAAGGAAGCGGCCGAGGAGGCCAAGGACAATGCCACCAGCGGCATCGTCGACGAATGGACAGACCAGGCCGAAGAGCGCGCCTGGTTCCTGTTCGAGGCCAGCCGCAAGGGCTGAACCGAAACTCGGCCGGCGCGCTCCGCGAGCGCGCCGGCCTGCTGCCTAGTAGCGGATCGCCGCTTACTTGATGGCGGCGAGGTCGGTTTCGACCTTCTTCAGCATCTCGTCGGTCAGCGCGCCCTGCGAGAAGGGCTGCACCGCCCGCAGGCTCATCGACTTGAACTGGTCAAGCGCGGGGTGCGACGACAGGCCCGGAATATCGGTGTCGAGCACCGCCTTGGCCTTTGCATCGGCGATCAGCGTCTCGATCGGCGTGTCGAGCGTGAACTTGCCCGCGGCGGCCGGTGCGGTCGCGGCGGCCGGTGCGGCTGCGGGCGCCGGGGTCTGCTGCGCCATCGCGGCGGGGCTGAGCACGGCGGCGGCAAGCGCGCCTGCGACAAGAAGCTTCATCGGAAAGGCTCTCCCTGATCGGGCGCGCTATGCGCCCGCACCGGCAGGCTAGTGCCGGATTGCGGCAGATTTGCGAATCGTCTCGGGCGGCACGCCGTCGATCGTCAGCAGCCACAGGTCTGGCACCGCGCCGATGCGCAGCGGCACCCCGCTGGTGCCGATTCCCGCGGTGACCAGCACGTCCCGCCCGGGCTCTCGAATCAGCCCGCAGACATAGCGCAGGCCCAGGGCTGATTCGGCGGTGAGCGGGCCGATCAGCGGCGGCACGATCTGGCCGCAATGGGTGTGGCCCGCGAGCAGCAGCGGATAGTTGGGCAGGAACGGTACGACATCGGGGGTATGGCTCAGCACCAGCGTCGGCCCCGGCAGTGCCCGCGCCGCCTGGTCCAGCAGATGGCCGCGAAACTTGCGGTGGTACAGGTCGTCGGCGCCGGCAATGGTGAGCGGGCCCCGCCGAACCGCGCTGTTGCGCAGCAGCGTGATCCCGCGCCGGGCGAGCCAGGGCGGCAGGTCCGTCGTGCCGTCATCGGAATAGTCATGGTTGCCGAGCACGGCGACGACGCCGTAGCGCGCGCGCAGCCCGGCCAGCGGCGCGGTGGCTTCGGCGGCATCGTACGTGCGGGTCGAGAGCGTGCGCTCCTGCTCGAAGTCGCCGGCGATCAGCACCAGATCCGGCTGGAGCGCATTCACCTGCGCGACGATTCGCGCGAGCCGCGACGGCGGCGTTTCCGGTCCGGCGGCATGCAGGTCGCTCAGCAGCACCACCCGCATCGGCGGGGCACCCGCGGGCCAGTCGCGCATATGGACGGTGAGCCGGCGAACGACGGGATCGCGCATTGCGGTGAACAGGCCCAGGCCGATCAGGGCGAAGGCAAGCAGCACGAGCAGGAGGAGGAAGCGCTTCATCGCCGTGACCTGTACGGCAAGGACGCAGAGTCGCGAACCCTTGTTTGCTGCAATGCGGTAGATCGACAAGTCCGTCGGTGGGACGGCTTGATCGATGGCCCTCGATCAAGCTAGCACGCCGGCATCGACAGAGTGGCAACTAGGGTTCCGGACGGCATCGTCGCTGGACCGAGCGTTGCAGAGACCGCAGGCAGCCCTGCGGCTGCACCCCAGGGATAGAAGCCCAGAGGCGGAGACGTCGAGATCAACCGGCGCGTCCGCGCCAAAGGGGGTCCCGTGACGCTTGCCTCGCTGCTTCTCATCGTCCTGGCATCGGTAATCCATGCCAGCTGGAACCTGCTGGCCAAACGCGCGGCTTCGGCCGGGGCCGCCTTCGTCTTCGCCTATAATCTCGTCGCCTGCGTCGGCTACGCGCCGTGGGTGCTGTACCTCCTCGTCACCGGGGCGATCGGCTGGACGGCCTGGGGGATCGGCTTCGTGCTGCTCAGCAGCCTGCTCCATCTCGCCTACAGCCTGTGCCTTCAGCGCGGCTACCAGGTGGCCGATCTCTCGGTGGTGTATCCGGTGGCGCGCGGCACCGGGCCGATGCTGTCCTCGATCGGCGCGATCCTGCTGCTGGGCGAGGCGCCGACCGGCCGCCGCCTGCTCGGCCTCGCGCTGGTGGTGATCGGGATCGGCCTGATTGCGACCCGCGGCGACCTTTCCGCCTTCCGCCGGGCGGAGGGGCAGGCCGGGGTCCGCTGGGGCACGGCGACCGGCGGGCTGATCGCTGCCTATACGGTCGTCGATGCCTATACGGTAAAGGCACTCGGCATCACACCGATCCTGCTCGACTGGTTCTCGAACCTGGTGCGCTTCTGCCTGCTCGCGCCGATCGTGGGCGCCAATCCGCACCGGGCGATCGCCGCCATGCGGGGCTATTGGGGGCTCGCCATCGGCGTGGGGCTGTTGTCGCCCCTGTCGTACATCCTGGTGCTGGCGGCGCTGCAGCGCGGCGCACCGCTCAGTCTGGTCGCACCGATGCGCGAGATGTCGATGATGGTGGGCGCCCTGCTGGCCATGGTGATCCTGCGGGAGGCGGTCGGCATCTGGCGACTGGTGGGATGCGGCGTACTGATCGCCGGCGTGATCGCACTGGCCGGTGGTTAGGCGCAGGTCTGCTCTCCGATGGACGGCGAAAATCGGGTGGGAGTTGAACCCCCTAGCGCCATTCCATGCCCGCCCCCATCTGTGTCCGCATGCGCGCTTTCGCCGACCTGCTCGACCGGCTGATCTACACCCGCTCGCGCAACGCCAAGCTCCGCCTGATCGGCGGGTATCTCCGTGCGACTCCCGATCCTGATCGCGGCTGGGCGATGGCGGCGCTGACCGGCGCACTCGACCTGCCGGCGGTGAAGCCCGCGCTGCTCCGCGCGATGATCGAGGCGCGCGTCGACCCGGTGCTGTACGGGATGAGCCGCGATTTCGTCGGCGACTCGGCCGAGACGATCGCGCTGCTCTGGCCGGAGCCGGCAGTTCCCCCGCCCGAGAGCACGCCGCTGACACTGTCGAACGTGGTCTCGACGCTGGGCGCGCTCTCGCGTTCGGATGCGCCGGCCGTGCTCGCCGCGATGCTCGACCGGCTGGAGGCCGACGAGCGCTATGCGCTGCTCAAGCTGGCCACCGGGGCGCTGCGCGTCGGCATCTCCGCGCGGCTCGCCAAGACAGCGCTGGCGCAGGCGTTCGGGCTCGACGTCGAGGCGGTGGAGGAAGTGTGGCACGGGCTGCACCCGCCTTATGCCCGGCTGTTCGACTGGGCGGAGGGCCGCGCCGAGCAGCCGCGCGCGGAGGATGTGCCGGTGTTCCGCCCGTTCATGCTCGCACATCCGCTGGAAGAGACGCAGGTCAGCCTCGCCGACTATGCGGCGGAATGGAAATGGGACGGCATCCGCGTCCAGCTCGTCCATGCCGGGGGCGAAACGCGGCTCTACAGCCGGGCCGGCGACGACATCACCCGCAGCTTTCCGGAAGTGGCCGCGGCGTTCGCCACCCCCGGCGTGCTCGACGGCGAGTTGCTGGTCCGCGGCGAGGTGCAGGGGGGCGAGGCGGGCAGCTTCAACGCGCTGCAGCAGCGGCTGGGGCGCAAGCTGGTCTCGGCCAAGACGCTGGCGGAGTTCCCGGCGTTCGTCCGGCTCTATGATGTGCTGTTCGTCGGTGCCGAGGATGTGCGGGCGCTGCCCTGGCACGCCCGCCGTGCCCGGCTGGAAGCGTTCGTGCCCGGGCTCGATCCGGGCCGCTTCGACCTCTCTGCGGTGATCGACGCGGCCGATTTTGCCGCGCTCGAGGAGATCCGCGCCGGTGCGCGCGACGCGGCGATCGAGGGGGTGATGCTCAAGCGGCGCGATTCGCCCTATGTCGCGGGTCGACGGGTGGGTCTGTGGTACAAGTGGAAGCGCGATCCGCTCACCGCCGATTGCGTGCTGATGTATGCCCAGCGCGGCTCCGGCAAGCGCAGCAGCTTCTATTCGGACTTCACCTTCGGCGCCTGGACCGAGAGCGGCGAACTGCTGCCCGTCGGCAAGGCCTATTTCGGCTTTACCGACGAGGAGCTGAAATGGCTCGACCGGCATGTGCGCACCCACACGGTCAACCGCTTCGGACCGGTGCGCGAGACCGACAAGTCGCTGGTGCTCGAAGTGGCGTTCGATTCGATCCACGAATCGAAGCGCCACAAATCCGGCCTGGCGATGCGCTTCCCGCGGATCGCCCGGATCCGCACCGACAAGCCGGCGGCCGAGGCGGACACCATCGCCGGGCTGCGGCGGCTGGTGACCTGATCCTCGATACCGTGATCCGGACGCACGACGACACGGCCTCGCGCGTCGCGGGGAATTTTGCCCGCCCTATAGGTTGACGCCGCGTGCGGCGGTGGCACGCTGCAGGCGGTCATGCGGAGGGCGGCGATGGGGTGGCGGGCGATCGGTGCGGCAGTGGTGATGGCGGCGCTCGCCGGCGGCGCCGCGCCGGCACCCCAGGCCACGCCGCAGCCGGTGCGCGGCCCTGCCTGGCGGGCGCCCGGCGGGGGGCGCCAGCTGCCGCTGTGGCCCGGCACCCCGCCCAATGCCGGCGACGTTCGCGGCCCGGCGGAGCACACCGAGATTTCGGTAAACCCGAAGCGCTTCGACGGGCGCCCGGTGACCGGCGTGTTCGACGTCGCCACGCCCACGCTCAGCATCTATCCGGCAAAGCGCCCCGGCAAGGGCGCGGCCGTGCTCGTCTTCCCCGGCGGCGGCTTCAAGCTGCTGGTGATGGACCTGGAGGGTACCGAGGCGTGCGACTGGATGACGGCGCGGGGCATCACCTGCGCGGTGGTCAAGTACCGCGTGCCGAACAGCAACCATCACTATGATGCGTCGTGCGATTGCGCCGTGGAGCCGCCGCACCCCACCGCCTTGCAGGACGCGCAGCGGGCGATTCGCCTGCTCCGGGCCCGCGCCGCCGAACTGCACGTCGATCCGGGCAAGATCGGCGTGCTCGGCTTTTCAGCCGGCGGCTATCTGGTGGTGCAGACGAGCAACATCACCCAGCCTGCCTATGCGCCGGTCGATGCGATCGATCGCGTCAGCAGCCGCCCCGATTTCGCGGTGCCGCTCTATCCTGGCCATCTCTGCCGCAAGGGCGATACGCTCGATCCCGGCATCCACGTGACCAAGGCGACGCCGCCGACCTTCCTGGTGCAGGCCTGGGACGACCCGGTCGACGAGATCTGCAACAGTACGGTCTATGCCCGGGCGCTCGATTCGGCGGGCGTGCCGGCGGAGGTGCATCTGTTCGGCAGCGGCGGCCACGCCTTTGCGCTGCGCGCAACCGGGCACGGCGTGGATCGCTGGACGGAATTGCTGGAAACCTGGCTAGGTGAGCGGGGCCTGCTCTAGGGCGGCCTCCAAAAGGGGAGGCAGTGCCGACAGCGACTCGATCGTCGCCGGCGGCGCTGGCAAGGTCTCGGGCCAGCGAATGGCACGGCGGAACCAGATCGCGCCCATGCCGGCGGCCATCGCCCCGCGCACATCTGCCTCCGGATGATCGCCGACGAACACGCATCGCTCCGGGGATACCCCCAGCCGTTCCGTCGCGCGATGGAACAGCCGGGGATCGGGCTTGCGCAGCTGCTCGGCCTCGGAAATCAGGATGGCATCGAAGGCGGCGCGGATGCCGAGCGCATCGATGGTGCGGTGCTGGAACGCCGTAGCGCCGTTGCTGATGATGCCCAGCCGCAGCCCCCGCGCGCGCAGCGCCGGCAGCAGCGCGGCGACTCCGTCCATGGGCCGGACATGGTCGCGGAAGCCTGCGGCATAGTCGGCGGCCAACATGTCGGCATCCCGCCCCGTGATGCCCAGCGCTGCGAGCAGGCGGGGATAGAGCAACGGCTTGGCGAGGCTGCCATGCGCATCGAGCGCCAGGAACTGCGCGACAAAGGCATGCTGCGCGACATGGCCGGGAAACCACCGCCGATGCTGGTCGAGGAGAAAGCTGCGGAGCGACGCGGCGCGGTCGTGCAGCGTCTCGTCGAGATCGAACAGGATCGCCGCGATCATCGCCGGCCCCGCATGCCCGAAAAACGAATCACGCCCCGAACAAAAAGGCCGGGCGTTTCCACCCGGCCTCTTCGATTCGCATTACCCGTTCGGGTTACTGCTGCGGCGTGAGGTTCACCGCCGCGTACTTGCCGCGACGATCGACCTCCAGCTCGAACTCGAGCCGGTCGCCTTCGTTGAGCGTCGGCATGCCGGCCCGCTCAACCGCAGAGATATGCACGAACGCATCGGGCTGGCCGTCATCGCGCTGGATGAAGCCGAAGCCCTTCATCGCGTTGAAGAACTTGACCGTGCCGGTCGCCTTCTCGCCGGTCAGCTGGCGCTGCGGGCCGCCACGCGGCGCACCGCGATCGCCGCCGAAGCCGCCTGCACCCTGCTCGCGCGGGGCGCGCTCGACGACTTCCATCGGCTCGCCGTCGATCTTCAGCGTGGTCGCCGAGATGCGGCCACCGCGATCGACGAGCGTGAAGCCGAGCGGCTGGCCTTCCGCCAGCGCGGTCAGGCCCGCCTGCTCGACGGCCGAGATGTGCACGAACACGTCTTCGCCGCCGTCATCGCGAACGATGAAGCCGAAGCCCTTCTGCGCGTTGAAGAACTTCACCACGCCAGTGCCTTCGCCGATCACCTGCGGGGGCATGCCGCCACCGCCGCCGCCGCGGAAACCACCGCCGCCGCCGCCGAAGCCGCCACCGCCGCTGCGGAAGCCGCCGCCGCCACCGCCGAAGCCGCCACCGCCGCCGCCGAAGCCGCCGCGACCACCGCCACCAAAGCCGCCGCGATCTTCGAAGCCGCCGCCGAAGCCGCCGCCGAAGTTATCGTCGCCGAAACCATCGCGCTTGTCCCTGCCGCGCCCACCGCGCTCGCCGCGAC
The DNA here is from genome assembly GCF_002091475.1 of Sphingomonas azotifigens NBRC 15497. Taxonomy (GTDB): domain Bacteria; phylum Pseudomonadota; class Alphaproteobacteria; order Sphingomonadales; family Sphingomonadaceae; genus Sphingomonas; species Sphingomonas azotifigens. Next base: position 13,889 of record NZ_BCTR01000072.1, on the reverse strand, counting down.
GTCCTCTATCGAAACTCATGCCCTGTTCGTCTTCCCGGTTCGCCCTCAAACAACCAATTAAAACCGAGCGCCGGACGAAAAACGCAGGTCTTCCGGCACTAACGTAGTGCCACAGAAAACCTCATACCCCAAAAAAACAGGGCGCGCGAACGAAAATCGCGCGCAGATCCGGTTTGCGGCAGGAAAGTGTCCGCCGCGCAACGCTGGGCAAGTTGGCGACCGCGCGCGCCAACGATTGCAATCGCGCTTGGATCCAACGCGCGACGCCTCTACCTGCTCCAAACGAGAATTGCAAAGCCGCGCAGGTGCGGCAAAGCATTGAGGTGTAGCGCCAACCCCGCTACGCGAACGCGATGACCGTCCATTTCCACGAAGAAGATCTGCCTGAGGGCGTGTTCGCGCCCGGCGCTGCCATCGCCGTCGATACCGAGACGATGGGTCTCGTCACCCCGCGCGACCGCCTCTGCCTCGTCCAGCTGTCGGACGGATCGGGTGACGAGCATCTGGTCCGTTTCGGCCCGCAGTCCAACTATGCCGCGCCGAACCTGCGCGCGGTGCTGGCCGATCCCGAGCGCCTGAAGCTCTATCACTTCGCCCGATTCGATCTGGCGGCGATTCGCTTCTATCTCGGCGTCACTGCCGGCCCGGTCTATTGCACCAAGATCGCCTCCCGGCTGGTGCGCACCTATACCGATCGCCATGGCCTCAAGGACCTGGCGCGCGAGCTGGTCGGCGCCGAGATCTCGAAGCAGCAGCAATCGTCCGACTGGGGCGGGCCCGAGCTCTCCGACGCGCAGCGCGACTATGCCGCGTCCGACGTGCGCTTCCTCCACGCGATGAAGGTGGAGCTCGACAAGCGGCTGGAGCGCGAAGGCCGGATGGAGATGGCGCAGGCCTGTTTCGACTTCCTGCCCTGGCGCGCCGAGCTCGACATCGCCGGCTGGCCCGAGGTGGATATCTTCGCCCATGCGTGATCGCGCGGCGGATCGAGTGGTTGCCTCAGCCGTTCGGGCTCCCCACAAGGGAGCCTATGTCTGAGATCGCCGCCCGATTGACCACGCAGCGCCGCGCCTGGGCCCATCCCGGGAGCAGCCATGATCGCGCCGTGCGCCTCGCGCTGGTGCTGCTGCCGATCCTGATCGGCGCGCTTGCCGCCTTCCTGGTGAGCGCGCCCTTGTTCATGGGCGGCGACGTCAGCTTCGTGCTCGACAAGAAGAAGGTGGCGATGTCGCCGCAGCGGCTGCTGACCGCTGCCGCCGACTATCGCGGCGAGGATGCGAAGGGGCGCCAGTTCGAGCTGCATGCCGGCTCGGCGGTGCAGCGCAGCTCGGCCGAGCCGGTGGTGCAGCTGAACCAGCTGAGCGCCCGGCTGAACCTGACCGACGGCCCGGCCACCCTGGTCGCCAACAAGGGCCGCTATCTGCTCAACACCGACCAGATGCTGATCGACGGGCCGATTCGCTTCCAGACGAGCGATGGCTATATTCTCAACACCAACGACGCGACGATCGATCTGAAGACGCGCCAGCTGGAAAGCGGCGGCGCCGTGACCGGCGACACGCCGACCGGCACCTTCCGCGCCGATCGGCTGCGCGCCGACCTCGACAAGCGACTGATCTCGCTCGACGGCAATGCGCACTTGCGGATGACGCCGAAGCCGGCAAGGAGGCCCTGATGACCCGCGCTCTCGCTCCGCTCGCCCTCGGGCTGCCGCTGCTGTTCGCCGCCGTGCCCGCGCTTGCGCAGGCCCGCCACGATTCGAATGCTCCGATCGACGTCGCTTCGGACAGTATTCAACTGGATGACAAGGCGAACCGCGCGATCTTGACCGGCAACGTGGTGATAAAGCAATCGGATATGACGCTGCGCGCAGCGCGCGTTACGGTGGCGTATTCCGGGAATGCATTGGGTGGCTCGCCCCAGGCCTCGCGTCTGGATGCCACGGGCGGCGTGACGGTGACGCGGCCGAATCAGACCGCGCGCTCCAGCTATGCGGTGTACGATGTCGACCGCCGGATCATCACGATGATCGGCAATGTCACGCTGCAGCAGGCGGGCTCGAACACCGCCAATGCTGCCGGCCCGCGGCTGACGATCAACCTCGACACCAGCCGCGCCACCTTCGGCGGCGCGCCGTCGGGTCCGGTGACGCAGAATTCGGGTGGTCGCGTGACCGGCCGCTTCTCCGTTCCCAACCGCGACGCGCCGAAGCAATAAGCCGGGGCGATGCCACGGGTCGCCGTGCAAAGCCTTTTCTTCGCGCGCGTTATCATGCAGGCTCCTTGCCGAGCGCCCACGCGACCGGCGGGACCATAACAGCGTTTACCTTGCAGGAGCCGTCATGACCGACGTCGCCATCGCCGCCCCCGAAAGCTCCGCCCCGGATCCCGTGCCGCTGCCCGATCGCGGTCTCGCGGTTGTGTCGATCGCCAAGTCCTACGACAAGCGCGCGGTCCTGACCGACGTGTCGGTATCGGTCGGGCGCGGCGAAGTGGTGGGCCTGCTCGGCCCGAACGGCGCCGGCAAGACCACCTGCTTCTACTCGGTGATGGGTCTGGTAAAGCCCGACAGCGGCCGCATCATGCTCGACGGCGAGGATATCACCCGCCTGCCCATGTATCGCCGCGCGATCCTGGGGCTCGGCTATCTGCCGCAGGAAACCTCGATCTTCCGCGGCCTTAGCGTCGAGAAGAACATCGCCGCGGTGCTCGAGCTTGCCGAGCCGGATCGCGATGCCCGCCAGGCGCGGCTGGAGGAACTGCTCGACGAATTCGGCCTCACCCGGCTGCGCACCTCGCCCGCGATGGCGCTGTCGGGCGGCGAGCGGCGCCGGGCGGAGATCGCCCGCGCACTGGCGGCCAACCCGACGATCATCCTGCTCGACGAGCCGTTCGCCGGCATCGACCCGATCTCGATCGCCGACATTCGCGACCTGGTGAAGCAGCTCAAGCAGCGCGGCATCGGCGTGCTGATCACCGATCACAATGTCCGCGAGACGCTCGAAATCGTCGATCGCGGCTATATCATTTATGACGGCCGGGTGTTGTTCGCCGGTTCGCCCGACGATCTGGTGCGCGACGAGAATGTTCGTCGCCTGTATCTCGGCGAAAGCTTCTCGCTCTAATGGCATGAGTCTCGCGCCTCGCCTCGATCTGCGCCAGTCGCAATCGCTGGTGATGACGCCGCAGCTCCAGCAGGCGATCAAGCTGCTGGCGTTGTCGAACCTCGAGATCGAGACCTTCATCGCCGAGGAACTGGAGCGCAACCCGCTGCTCGATTCGCAGGGCGGGGACGACGGCCCGCCCGATCCGGCAGCGGACGCCGACGAGGCGTTCGAGCCGCGGGACGGACCGGCCGATGCCAGCGAACTGATCCTCGGCGGCGGCGAGGCGGCGGGCGAGGCGGCGCTCGATGTCGACCTCGCGGCCGAGGCGTTCCACCATGATTCGCCCAGCGATGCGATCGGCGGCCTCGATGGCGGGCTGGGCATGAGCGGCACCGGTGCCGGCGGATCGGAGGACGGCCCCGATCTCGACAATCTCGGCAGCGAGGACCTCAGTCTCGCCGATCATCTGCTGGCACAGGCCGGTGCCAGCGTCGCCGGGCCCGACCTGTTCATCGCCCAGCACCTGATCGACCAGATCGACGAGTGCGGCTACGTTACCGTGCCCCTGCGCGAGATCGCCGATCGGTTGGGCGTGCCGCTGGCGCGCGTCGAGGCGGTGCTGGCGGTGATCCAGACCTTCGATCCCACCGGCGTCGGCGCGCGCGATCTCGCCGAATGCCTCGCGCTCCAAGCCAAGGAGGCCGATCGCTACGATCCGTGCATGGCGCGGCTGATCGACAATCTCGAGCTGGTCGCCCGCGGCGATCTCGGCCGGCTGCGGCGGATCTGCAATGTCGACGACGAGGATCTCGCCGACATGATCCGCGAGCTGCGCAACTACGATCCCAAGCCCGGTTGTCGCTATGGCGGCGATCCGGTGCCGGCGGTGACGCCCGACATCTTCGTCGCGCGGCGCGGCGCGGGCTGGGCGGTGGAGATCAACGCGGCAACGCTGCCGCGTCTGCTGGTCAACCGCGCCTATTATGCCGAGGTCTCGTCGGGCAAGCAGGACAAGGCGAGCAAGGCCTGGCTGACCGACATGCTCGCCAGCGCCAACTGGCTGGTCAAGGCGCTCGACCAGCGGCAGCGCACGATCATCAAGGTGGCGAGCGAGATCGTGAAGCAGCAGGAAGGCTTCTTCCTGAAGGGCGTGGCGCATCTCCGCCCGCTGACGCTGCGCCAGGTGGCCGACGCGATCGAGATGCACGAATCGACCGTCAGCCGGGTGACCAGCAACAAATATCTGAGCTGCGCGCGCGGTCTCTTTGAATTGAAATATTTCTTCACTAGCGCGATCCAGTCGGCCGATGGCGGCGAGGCGGTTTCGGCCGAGGCGGTGAAGAGCGCGATCAAGACTCTGATCGCGGCGGAGGATCCCAAGAAGATCCTGTCCGACGACACGCTGGTCGAGCTGCTCAACGCCAAGGGATTCGACATCGCGCGCCGAACGGTGGCCAAGTACCGCGAGGCGATGGGGATCGGCAGTTCGGTGCAGCGCCGACGCCAGAAGGCACTCGAAGGAGCGGGTTGATGCGGCGGTTCTGGGGGGTGGTGGCGGCGCTTGCTGCGATGCTGGCATGTGCGCCGGCGATGGCGCAGCCAAGCCTCACGGTGATGAGCCTCAACATCCGCATGCCGAGCGCCGACGACGGCGCGAACCTGTGGGAGAAGCGCCGTGCGCTCACCTTCGCGACGATTCGCGCGGCGGACCCCGACCTGATCGGCACGCAGGAACTGTTCCAGCGCCAGGGCGATGACGTCGTCAAGGCGCTGCCGCAATATCGCTGGTTCGGCACCGATCGCTATGGCGGCCATGCCAATGAGCATATGGGCATCTTCTACCGGCACGACCGGCTGCGCATCGTCGAACAGGGGCAGTTCTGGCTGTCCGAGACGCCCGACAAGCCTGGCAGCATGAGCTGGGGCACCGATCTGCCGCGCATGGTCAACTGGGCGACGTTTCAGACGAAAGATGGCCGCAAGTTCCGCCTGTACGACACCCATTTTCCGCACCGCGACCAAGACGAAGGCGCGCGGGAGCAGGCGGCGAAGCTATTGGCGGCGCGGATCGCCGAAGGGCCGAAGGACCTGCCGGTGATCCTGACCGGCGATTTCAACACGATCGACAGCTCGGGTGCGCACCGCGTGCTGACCGCGACGCTGGCGGATGCTTGGCTGGCGCGGCCGGACCACCAGGGCCCGGCCTTCACCTTCCACGGCTTCACCGGCAAGGGCGACAGCCGCATCGACTGGATCCTGACGCGCGGGTTCCTTGTGGAGCACATCGCGACGGTCGATACGCACCAGGGCGCGGTGTACCCGAGCGACCATTATCCGGTGGTGGCGCGGCTGCGCTTCGCCCACTGACCCCGGTCAGTTCCCCGGGCGCAGGCCGCCTTCCATCAGCATCATCGTGATGCTGCCCATGTCGGTATATTGCAGCACGCCGGCCAGCGTGCCGACCACATTGGGGTCCTGCGCCAGGTCCATCAGCGCGGCGCGGCCGAGCGCGGTGAAGCTGTTCTGGATCGCACCGGGGTCGCGCTTGATGCGCTCCATCGCCTCGACGCGGCAGTCGCGGGTGACGAGGCGGGTGATCAGCTGGCCGGCCTGCTGGCTGGCCTGGACGCGGCGGCCTTCGTCCAGCTTGACCATGTCGCGCACCGCGGCGCTCTGTGACACGGCGGCATAGACCCAGCGGATCAGCACGTCGCGATCGGCGCGGCTGGTGCGGGCGCGCAGGCACTCGCCGAACGGGTCGCGCGTCTGGGCCTGGGCGGCGGCGGGGGCGAGGAACGAAGCGAAGGCCGCAGCGGCGGCGAGGAGCGGGCGAATCGTCATGGGCTGTCGGTAGAAGCAGATCGCGGCACTTCTGGGACGTACTGCTACGCACCGTCCAAGATGCGTTCCCCTCCCGCTTGCGGGAGGGGCTAGGGGAGGGGGTGACGTGGAGGCTGTTGCCACGCCGGTGGGTGCGCGACCAGCCCCTCCCCCGACCCCTCCCGCAAGCGGAAGGGGAGCGCAAAATCTCGACGTTACAGCGCGATCAGCACCTCGTTCCGCCGCAGCGGGCCGGGAATGAAGGGCGAGTTGTAGAAGGCATATTCCACCGCGCCGCCGTTGATCCCCTTGGCCGCGAGCCAGCTGCGCAGCTCGGCCTCGCGCTTGGCAAGCGCCGCGTCGTCGGGCGAGCCGGCGAAGCGCAGCACCGCCACCCGCCGTGCCGGTCGGGTCGCCAGGTCGACATTGTCGGACGGCTTGGGCAGCGTCGCCAGCGTGAACTTGGACGGCATCACGAACTGCGTCCGCCAGCTATCGTCTTGCTTGCTGCTCAGCACCGGCGCGGTCATCGCGATCTTCTCGCCGCCGCTGCCGCCATTGTCGCCGCGGCGCTTGGCGAAGATGTAATCCGCAATGCGCGAGAAGCCGGCGTTCAGCGCCGCCTCGCGAGTACCGATCGCGCGGGTTTCGGCGACCACCAGCTCGGGATAGTCGCGAATCTCGAAGGCGCCGTCCTTCTCGACCAGCGTGAAGGGCGGCTGCTCGCTCGCCTTCTCGAACGCGTAATAGGCCGCGGCACCCGCAATCACCGCGCCGCCGAGAAGCCCGCCCACCCAGGCCCAGGTCCTGCCCTTCGCCATCATCGAAACTCCCTCAATCGTCTTCGTCCTCGAACCCGGCGAGATCGAGCGCACGGGCGCGTATCTGCCGGAGCCGGCACCAATGTACCAGCGCATCCTCACGGCCATGTGTCACCCACACTTCGCGCGGGGCCAGTTCCTCGATGGTGCGGGTCAGCTCGTCCCAATCGGCATGGTCGGAGAGGATCAGCGGCAGCTCGACATTGCGCTGGCGGGCACGCTGGCGGACGCGCATCCAGCCGCTCGCCATCGCGGTGATCGGATCGGGCAGCCGCCGCGACCAGCGATCGTTGAGCGCGCCCGGCGGGCAGAGGATGATCCGCCCCTCCAGCTCCTTCTTCGCGACGCCGGTGGCCGGGCGAAGCTCGCCCAGCGCCACGCCGTGCGCGATATAGAGGTCGCACAGCGCCTGGAGCGCGCCGTGCAGGTAAATGGGATCGTCGAACCCCATGCCACGCAGTTCGGCGATCACCCGCTGCGCCTTGCCCAGCGCATAGGCGCCGACCAGCACGCAGCGCTCGGGCTCGGTGCGCAGCGCGGTCAGCAGCTTGTCGATCTCGTCGGTGGTCTCGGGGTGTCTAAACACCGGCAGGCCGAAGGTCGCCTCGGTGATGAACACGTCGCACTTCACCGGCTGGAAGGGCGTGCAGGTCGGGTCCGGCCGGCGCTTGTAATCGCCCGAGACGACGATGCGCTCGCCGGCATGATCGAGCACCACCTGCGCCGAGCCGAGCACATGGCCGGCGGGGACGAAGCCGACGTCGATCGGGCCGAGCTTGATGCTCTCGCCATAGTCCACCGGCCGCCCATTCTGCGGGCCATAGCGCGCCGCCATGATCGCCAGCGTGCCCGGCGTCGCCCATACTTCGCCATGCCCGCCGCGGGCGTGATCGGCATGGCCATGGGTGATGATCGCCCGCGCGACCGGCTTGGACGGATCGATCCACGCATCCGCGTCCGGAAGGTAGATCCCGCAAGGATCGGGGGTGAGCCAGCTGCCGAGCGCCATGCCCGCCGATATGGGATCGCCGCCCCCGATTGCGAGGCGTGCAACTGCCCATTTTGCTTTCGTTTCGTGGTCCGAATCCCTATATCCTCGGCATGGCAGACACTCCGAAGACGAACGATCCCAACGCGAACGAATACGGCGCAGATTCCATCAAGGTTCTCAAGGGCCTCGACGCGGTCCGCAAGCGCCCCGGCATGTATATCGGCGACACCGACGACGGTTCGGGCCTCCACCACATGGTGTTCGAGGTTTCCGACAATGCGATCGACGAGGCGCTGGCCGGGCATTGCGACCTGATCCAGATCACGCTCAACGCCGACGGATCGGTTTCGGTCGAGGATAACGGCCGCGGCATTCCGACCGGTATCCACTCCGAAGAAGGCGTGTCCGCCGCCGAAGTGATCATGACCCAGCTCCACGCGGGCGGCAAGTTCGAGAACACCTCGGACAGCAATGCCTACAAGGTCTCGGGCGGTCTGCACGGCGTGGGCGTGTCGGTCGTCAACGCGCTCAGCGAGTGGCTGGACCTCAACATCTGGCGCGACGGCGAAGAGCATTACATGCGCTTCCGCCACGGCGATGCCGAGGCACCGCTCAAGGTGATCGGCCCGGCCAACGGCAAGAAGGGCACGCGCGTGACCTTCCTCGCCAGCCCGGAAACGTTCAAGATCACGGAGTACGACTTCGAGAAGCTCGAGCATCGCTACCGCGAGCTCGCCTTCCTCAATTCGGGCGTGCGGCTGTTCCTGCGCGATGCGCGGCACGAGGAAGTGAAGGAAGTCGAGCTGTTCTACGAGGGCGGCATCGCCGCGTTCGTGAAGTATCTTGATCGCAACAAGGTCGCGCTGATGCCCGATCCGGTGGCGATCAGCGGCACCCGCGACGACGTGACGATCGACGTCGCGCTGGAGTGGAACGACAGCTATTACGAAAACGTCCTCTGCTTCACCAACAACATCCCGCAGCGCGACGGCGGCACCCACCTCGCGGCGTTCCGCGCCGCGCTGACCCGCACGCTCAACGGCTATGCCGACAAGTCGGGGATGCTGAAGAAGGAGAAGGTCAGCCTCACCGGCGACGACATGCGCGAGGGGCTCACCGCGATCGTCTCGGTCAAGCTGCCGGACCCCAAGTTCAGCAGCCAGACCAAGGACAAGCTGGTCTCCTCCGAAGTCCGCCAGCCGCTCGAAAGCCTGATGGCCGACAAGCTGGCCGAGTGGCTGGAGGAGAACCCCGCGGTCGCCAAGCAGATCATCCAGAAGGTGATCGACGCCGCCGCCGCGCGCGAGGCCGCCAAGCGTGCCCGCGAGCTCACCCGCCGCAAGGGCGTGATGGACATCGCCAGCCTGCCCGGCAAACTCGCCGACTGCCAGGAGCGCGATCCCGCCAAGTCCGAACTCTTCTTCGTCGAGGGTGACTCGGCCGGCGGATCGGCCAAGCAGGGCCGCGACCGCCACTTCCAGGCGATCCTGCCGTTGCGCGGCAAGATCCTCAATGTCGAGCGCGCGCGCTTCGACCGGATGCTCGCCAGCCGCGAAATCGGCACGATCATCACCGCGCTCGGCACCGGCATCCGCGACGATTTCAATATCGAGAAGCTGCGCTACCACAAGATCGTCATCATGACCGACGCAGACGTCGACGGCGCGCACATCCGCACGCTGCTGCTCACCTTCTTCTACCGCCAGATGCCCGAGATCATCACCAACGGGCACCTCTATATCGCCCAGCCGCCGCTCTATAAGGCGACCAAGGGCCGCTCCGAGGTGTATCTGAAGGATGATGCCGCGCTCGACCAGTATCTGGTCGATGCCGGCGTGGGCGGCACGGTGCTCGACACCAATGGCAGCCAGCGCTCGGGCGAGGACCTGCGCACGCTGGTCGAGCATGCCCGCCGCATGCGCACCCTCATGCGCTACGTGCCCCGCCGCTACGATCCGATGATCATCGAATCACTGGCGCTGGGCGGCGCGCTCGATCCGTCGGTGAGCCGCGAGCAGCATGCCGAGGAACTGAAGACGGTCGTCGCCCGGCTCAACGCCGCCGACACCGAAGCCCGGTGGAGCGCGCGCATCACCGAGGATGGCGGCTATCATTTCGAGCGGCTGTGGCGCGGGGTCACCGACCACCACATCGTCGAGGCCAGCTTCCTCGTCTCGGCCGAGGCACGCAAGCTCCACACGCTGGCGAGCGAGCAGGCGGCGGCCTATCTCACCCCGTCGAAGCTCGTCTCGAACAAGGGCCTGGCGACCGAGGTGGATGCGCCGGTGCCGGAAGAGGAAGCGCCGGTCGCGGTGGGCAAGGGCGAGAGCCTGGTGTCGCGCCCCTCGCAGCTGCTCGACGCGATCCTCGCCTTCGGGCGCAAGGGCCTGGCGATCCAGCGCTACAAGGGTCTCGGCGAGATGAACGCGGAGCAGCTGTGGGAGACCACGCTCGATCCGCAGAACCGCTCGATGCTGCAGGTGGCGATCGACCAGGCCGACGTGGCCGACGCGATCTTCACCCAGCTGATGGGCGACGTGGTCGAACCGCGCCGCGACTTCATCCAGGAGAATGCGCTCAGCGTAGCGAATCTGGACGTTTGATCGGGCGCGCGGCTGGCAGTCCTCGCGAGGGGTTTTCTTACCCGCGAGGGGGCAGTTGAAGTCGGTTTCGGCTTTTACTCGCCCCCTCGCAGTGTTCGCGGGGGCGGCTCGATCGCTCCTGTTGTTAGCGATCCGGGCCGTAGAAGCGTAAAGCGGGATGGCTATCACGCCACAGTTGCGGACATCCCTCTGCCAGTTCAAACAGGCATCATGAGCGCGAATAAGGCTGTTGGGATCGCCACCGTGGTCATGGTTCTTTGCGCGTGGGCTTACATTGCGCTCTCGAGAGAACCGCGTTTGCCAACCAGTATCGCGAACGGCCGATATTCGAATGGCTGTTGCGGCACGATTTTTTTGCACGACGGTGTGATGACCGTTGCAAATCAGCGTGTTGATTACATCATCGAGCGGGATAAGGCGGGACCGTACGTTCTGCCGACGGCATATGTTGGAGCGTCAGTGCATGCCGTCGTGGTTAAGTTTGATGCTTACCCGCTGAAGCTACGTCTCGATGATGCAGCTCATCCTCACCAATTAGAATTGCTTGATGATGCTGCGGATGGCGTACGGTATTCCTTTACACGGGTGAACGGCAGCTAACCACTCGCTTTCAGTCCACTGTGGTCCATGCGAACCGGGCGTCCTTCCCCTCTCCCGCCTGCGGGAGAGGGAGGGAGCCGCAGTCAGGCGGCGGAAGGGTGAGGGTGTGTGGGGAGAATGCGGTCCTTCCCTTCGCCCGACTCACCCTCACCCCGGCCCTCTCCCGCACGCGGGAGAACTGCGGCCGCGTCAATCGGAAAGCCGCTCGGCGAGCGCCGCGATGCCGTCCCCTTCGAAGCGATTTGCCGCCGCGCCGTCGATGTGCACCGGATGATCGAGGATCAGCACGGCATGCGCCCGATGGTCCTCATCCAGCGCGCGCCATGCCCGCACCGCCTCGCCGAGATTGGTGACCTCGGCGATGTCCCCCCCGCCGCGCACGACATTCTCCAGCGCCGCGCTCATCGTCCAGTCGATCGGCGGGTTCCGGGCATCATCGCCCCAGCGTGCTTCGGTCATGCGCGCGCCTCCTGGTCGAGGTCCTTCTCGCTGATCACGATGATCGGCCGGTCGGGGCCGTTGGCAAGCGCGGCGAGGGCGGCCTGCGTGATCGGATCACGATAGCGGCGGAAGCTTTCCTCGACATCGCCGTCGGGCTGGCTGCCGCTCAGCGCCTCGATCACGCTGTACTGCACCGCGAACTGATAGTCCTCGCCGTCGACCCGGCCGCCGAACTCCACCTGCCTATCGTCGAGATTGTCGAACAGGGTGGTGTCGTCGATTTCCAGCTGCTGTGCGGCCATTTCAAATCCTCCGTCGCTCGGGGACCGAAACCGCACGAGCATCGGCGCGGTTCCGCGCGGCGGGTCGCTGCGCCTCGCGCAAAAAGCTGATCCAAACCGCGTCGGCGTGCGTATAGGAGGGGAAACCCGTTACGCTCAGGAGTTGCCATGCCTACCGTACTCATCACCGGCGCCACCGCCGGGATCGGCGAAGCTTCGGTCCGCGCCTTTGCCGATGCCGGCTGGCATGTCGTGGCGACCGGCCGCCGCGCCGATCGGCTTGCGACGCTCGCCGGCGAGCGCGTCCACACCCTCGCCTTCGACATCCGCGACGAAGCCGCGCGCGATGCGGCACTCGACAGCCTGCCCGCGCCCTTTTCCGAGATCGACCTGCTGATCAACAATGCCGGCCTCGCGCTCGGGCTGGAGCCCGCCTTCAAGGCGTCGCTCGACAATTGGCGGACGATGATCGACACCAACGTCACCGCTTTGGTCTCGATCACTCACAAGCTGCTGCCGGGGCTGGTCGCGCGCAAGGGCGGGATCATCAACCTGTCGTCGGTGGCGGCGACCTATCCGTACCCGGGCGGCAATGTGTACGGTGCGACCAAGGCGTTCGTCCGCCAGTTCACGCTCAACCTGCGCGCCGACCTGATCGGCACCGGCGTGCGCGTCACCTCGATCGAGCCGGGGATGGTCGAGACCGAGTTCACCCTGGTGCGCACCGGCAGCCAGGAAGCCTCGGACAAGGTCTATGCCGGCGTCAACCCGATGACGGCCGAGGACATTGCCGAGACGATGCTGTGGGTGGCGACGCTGCCGCCGCACTTCGCGGTTAACATGCTGGAGCTGATGCCGGTCAACCAGGCGAACGGCCCGTTCGCGGTGCATCGCGAAGGCTGAGCGGAGCGCCGAGGGCCATCGCAGCGTTGCACCGGTCATGAGCCTTGCCCCCCGCCTCCGCAGCGACCCTCCGCCCGCCGGCCTGCGCCGGATGCGGATGGTCGCAACCGGCCTGTTGCTGGCGATGGCGGCGCTGTTCCTCGCCGCCCGCCATTTCCAGGGCCTGCATCCGGCGCTGCCCTTCGTCCGCGCCTTTGCCGAGGCGGCGATGGTCGGCGGGCTGGCGGACTGGTTCGCGGTAACCGCGCTGTTCCGTCACCCGCTCCATTTGCCCATTCCCCACACTGCGATCATCCCGCGCAACAAGGATCGGATCGCCGAGACGCTCGGCCAGTTCCTTCGCGCCAACTTCCTGATCCCGCGCGTGGTCGCGCGGCGGATGCAGCGGCTCGACGTGGCGGGCGCGGCCGGGCGCTGGCTGGCCGCGCCGTCGCACGGCACCGGCCGCATCGGCGCGGGTGCGTCGCGGCTGGCGGCGAACATCCTCGAATCGCTCGATCAGGAGCGGCTGGGCGGCATGGTGAAGGGCGCGATTGCCGGCCGCCTGCGCGCGATCGACGTCGCGCCCTTGTTCGGCCAGGCGCTGGCGGCGGCGATCGCCAATGGCCGCCATTTGCCGTTGCTCGATTCGATGACGCGCGGCGCGGCGCGCATCCTAGAGGCGAACGAGCATCTGATCCGCGAGATGGTCCATGCCCGCGCCGGCGCGGTGATGCGCTGGACCGGGCTCGACGAGACGCTCGCGACCAAGATCATCGAGGGGTTGAAGAAGCTGATCGACGAGATGGCGGAGAACCCCGAGCATCCCGTCCGCGCCAAGATCGAGGAAGGGCTGGAGAGCCTTGCCGATCGCCTCCAGCACGATCCCGAGCTGCAGGCGAAGGTGGAGATCTTCAAGCTGGAGATGCTGGAGAACGAAGGTTTCCAGCGCTGGGTGGAAGGGCTGTGGGAGCAGAGCCGCGCGGCGATGCTGCGGCTGGCGCGCGATCCCGAGCGGGCGCTGGGCGGCCGGATGGGCGAGGCGCTGCGCCAGTTCGGCGGGACGCTGCAGACCGACGCCAAACTCGCCCAGACGATCAACCGGTTCGTGCGGCGCTCGGCAGTGGGGGCGGCGTCGGACTATGGCGACGGCATCGTCCGGCTGGTCTCGGACACGATCCGCGGCTGGGATGCGCAGACCGTCACCTCGCGGCTGGAAAACGCGGTGGGGCGCGATCTGCAATATATCCGGATCAACGGCACGGTGGTCGGCGGGCTGGTCGGCGTCGCGATCCACGCGGTGGATGTGGTGCTGCGCTAAGCCCCTCCCCTTTAGGGGAGGGG
>NZ_BCTR01000071.1 GCF_002091475.1 Sphingomonas azotifigens NBRC 15497 | reverse complement strand
CCCGCTTGCGGGAGGGGTTAGGGGAGGGTGCGTGAGGGTAGCGGGCGACATCGTCGCAGAAAGAGCTTCCACGTCGCACCCTCCCCCTGCCCCTCCCGCAAGCGGGAGGGGAGTTAGGCTTGCCCCCTCCCCCGGGCCCGCTATCACCAACGGGCCAAGCACAACGGGGAGGATCCATGGCCAGTCTGTTCCGTCTGAAATCCATCACCGCCGCGGAGGACCAGCCGCATGCGCATCGCCTGGCGCGCACGCTCGGCTGGTATCATCTGGTGGCGCTGGGGGTGGGCGCGATCGTCGGGACCGGCATCCTCACCCTGATCGGCGTCGGCGCGGACCGCGCCGGGCCCGCGGTGATCCTCTCCTTCGTCGTCGCCGGGGCGATCTGCGCCTGCGCCGCGCTCGCCTATGCCGAGCTGGCGACGAGCATCCCCACCTCGGGCAGCGCCTATACCTACAGCTATGTCGCGCTGGGCGAGATCGTCGCCTGGGTGGTCGGCTGGAGCCTGCTCGCCGAATATACGCTGGTCGTCGCCACCGTTGCGGTCGGCTGGTCGGGCTATGCCACGCCCTTCCTGACCGGGCTGGGCGTGCCGGCCGAGCTCACCCATGGCCCGCAGATGGTCGCCGGGCAGGTGGCGCATTGGGGCGTCAACGTGCCGGCGCTGTTCGTCGTCTGGGTGGTCGCCGGACTGCTGATCCTCGGCACCCGCGAAAGCGCGACGCTCAATGCGATCCTCGTCGCGGTGAAACTGGTTGCGCTCGCGGTGTTCGTCGCCGTTGCCCTGCCCTATTTCGATTCCGCCAATTTCGATCCCTTCGCGCCGTTCGGCTATTTCAAGCAGGCGAGCGGCGGGGTCGAGCGCGGCATGATGGCCGCCGCGGCGATCATCTTCTTCGCCTTTTACGGCTTCGACGCGATCTCCACCGCCGCCGAGGAAGCCAAGAACCCCGGCCGCGATCTGGCGATCGGCATCGTCGGATCGATGGTGGTGTGCGTCGCCATCTACATGGTCGTGGCCCTCGCCGCCGTCGGCGCGCTGCCCTATAGCCGCTTCGCCGCAAGTCCCGAGCCGCTGGCGCTGATCCTGCGGGACATCGGCCAGCCGGGCGTCGCCAAGTTCCTCGCGCTGAGCGCGGTGGTCGCGCTGCCCACCGTCATCCTCGGCTTCCTGTTCGGCCAGAGCCGCATCTTCTTCGTGATGGCACGGGACGGGCTGTTGCCCAAGGCGCTCGCCAAGGTATCGCGCCGCGGTTCGCCGGTGCGCATCACGCTGTTCACCGCCGCGGTGGTCAGCGTCTTCGCCGCCTTCCTGCCGATCGACGAGATCGCCGCGCTCGCCAATGCGGGCACGCTGACCGCCTTCGCCGCGGTCGGCCTGTGCCTGCTGGTGCTGCGGCGCCGCGCGCCGGAGCTCGTCCGCCCATTCCGCACGCCCGCCGCCTGGGTGGTGGGCCTCGGCGCGATCTTCGGCTGCCTCTATTTGTTCCTCAGCCTGCCGACCAAGACGCAGATATGGTTCGGCTGCTGGAACCTCTTGGGTCTCGTCGTCTATTTCGCCTATGCCCGCCGCAACGCAGCAAAGGGTGAAGCATGAGCGGTTGGACGATCGGGATCATCGGCGGTTCGGGCCTGTACGATGTCGAGGGCATCGAAGGCGGCGAATGGGTGGAAGTGGCGAGCCCCTGGGGCCAGCCATCGGACGCCTGCTTCGTCGGCCATGTCGGGCAGGTGAAGGTGGTATTCCTGCCGCGCCACGGCCGCGGCCACCGCATCAGCCCCTCGGACCTCAACGTCCGCGCCAATATCGACGTGCTGAAACGGCTGGGCGTCACCGACGTGCTCGCCGTATCGTCGGTCGGCTCGCTGGCGGAGGAGCGCGCGCCGGGCACCTTCACCATTGCGGACCAGTTCATCGATCGCACCAAGGGCCGCACCCCCAGCTTCTTCGGCACCGGCATGGTCGCGCACGTCTCGATGGCCGACCCGGTCTGCCCGCGCCTCTCCGCGCTCGCAGCCGAGGCGGCGCAGGCGGCAGGCGCCACCACGCATGTCGGCGGCACCTATCTGGCGATGGAAGGCCCGCAATTCTCGACTCGCGCCGAGAGCAACCTCTATCGCAGCTGGGGCTGCGACATCATCGGCATGACCGCGATGCCCGAGGCCAAGCTCGCCCGCGAGGCCGAGCTGCCCTATGCGCTGGTCGGCATGGTCACCGACTATGACTGCTGGCGCGAAGGCGAGGAGGCGGTCGATGTCGCACAGGTGATCGCCCAGCTCTCGAACAATGCCGAAAAGGCGCGGAAGATGGTGATGCACCTGCTGCGCAACCTGCCGGCCGAGCGCACGCCGTCGCCGATCGACACGTGCCTCGACATGGCGCTGATCACGGCCCCCGCGGCACGCGATCCGCAGCTGCTGGCGAAGCTCGACGCCGTTGCCGGGCGGGCGCTCGGCTGATGGCGCGGCATCTTCTCGCAGCGGCGGCGCTGCTGGCCGCCGTCCCCGCGCTGGCGCAGGAAGCCCCGGCCGATCCCTCGCAGGATCTGCGCTGGCAGAGCGCCCAGTCGCTCGCGCTGGCCAGCCGCGGCTCGGCGCAGGGCTGGCGAGCCCTCGAGGGCGGCTTGCGCTGGCGCCGGGTGAAGGGCGACGGCACCGGCGTCCATCCCAAGGTCACCGACATGGTGACGCTCCACTATGCAGGGACCTTCGTCGACGGCACCGAGTTCGACAGCTCCTATGGCGGCCCGCCCGCGCGCTTCCCGCTCGATCGGCTGATCCGCGCCTGGCAGATCGCGGTGCCGCTGATGGGCGTGGGCGACACGATCGAGATCGCAGTGCCGGCCGAGCTCGGCTATGGCTTCCAGGGCAAGGGCCCGATCCCCGGCGGCGCGACGCTGCTGTTCAAGATCGAACTGCTCGGCATCGGCGACAGCTGACACGAAAACAGCCCCGCGCCGGATCGGAGCGGGGCCGCCTTTCGCTGCCTATGGCGATGGATCAGGCGTAGCGAACCTGCAGCTTGCGGGTCCGGTAGCGCATCGCGCCGCCGATCGCCGCAAAGCCGAAGATCAGCATCGCCCAGCTTTCCGGCTCCGGCACGGCATTGCCGGCGGCAACCCAGCTCCGGAACACGTCCGCGGTCGTCGCCTTGTAGCCAGGGTTGGCGAGGACATCGACCTTGGTGTTCCAGCCGATCGCGTCGAACAGCCCCAGGTCGGCCGAGGTAACCTGGTCCATCAGCCCGCCGCAGGTATAGGGGTTCATCACCCCGATGAAGTTCTGGCAGGTATCGTTGGCCTTCCAGTGCGATGCCTGCCAGGTGTCCCCAAAGTCTTCGCCGGTGGAGAAATAGGCATCCCCCTGGAACGGCGTCGCGCCGCCATCGATCGAGAAATAGGCGGGCTGGTTGAACGCCCAGTTGAGCGAGTCCTCCCCGGTGTAGCGGAACAAGTCGGCGGTGGTCGCGAAGGCGTAGTCATCGGGCTTGAAGCCCGTGCCGACATTATAATCGAACGTGTCTGCACCACTCAGGAAACCGAGCGCGTGCCCCATTTCGTGAATGGCGACGCCGATAAAGTCGTAGGTGCCGCTCTTGATCCCGTCCAGCGGATTGAAATCGAAGGCGAACGTGCTGGAGAACTGGATCTGCGCGTCGGCGCCGCCGATGGCGACGTCGAACGCCTTCAGATTGGCCGAGCTGATCACGACATTGCTGGCGAGATCGCTCCCATTCGGCGCGATGCGGACGCCGTTGTCGGCGATCCCGTCCTTGGTGATCGGATTCGCATAGGCCGGCACGATCGCGGTGACGCTGCCCTTGGAACTGACCGGGGCGAGATGCGCGACAACGGACGCGTCCAACGCGCTGTTCCCCGTCAGTGCCAACGCCTCCTGATAACTACCGATGTCGACGACGTATTTCCGCGTCAGGGTGCCGCCGAGCACCTTGGGGCCGAGCGGCGCGAAGCCGACATTGAAGTTCAGCGTCACATTATTGGTGAGGACGCTTTCCCAGTAGCTGGCAGCGATCTTGAAGCCGAGTTCGGCGGGCGAACCCTTCACGCCACCGATGTCGTTGAGCACGATCTTGGTATTTGCCGAAGCCGGTACGGCGGTCATCGCCATGCCGAATGCCGCTGCTGTGGCCAGCAGCCCCTGTACCATCTTGTTCATCCAGACCCCCTTGTCTCGATCGATGATCCCCCGGCTTTTTTCTCGCATTGCGAGATAACCGGTTGTTAACCAAGCTGACCGACAGGAGGGGATTTGGTCAAGGCATAAATGTTACATTGAAACGAATATTTGAAATGATGTTTCGTCCACGATACAAGTGATATTCATATGTTCGCATATGAATATGCGTTCTTGCCGGCACGTTACGCGCATGAAAAAGGCCGGCGCCTTCTCGCGAAGGCACCGGCCTCTTGTTTTCATTGGGCGATCAGGCCGCGAGCTTGCGCAGCACGTAGTGGAGGATGCCGCCGTTGAGGAAATATTCCAGCTCGTTGACGGTATCGATCCGGCAGCGGGTGAGGAAGGTTTCCGACGAGCCATCGGCGCGGGTCAGCTTCACTTCCACGTCCTGGCGCGGGCGGAGGCCCGCGACGCCGGTGATGGTGAAGGTTTCCGAGCCGTCCAGCTTCAGCGTCTCGCGGGTCACGCCCTCGGCGAACTGCAGCGGCAGCACGCCCATGCCGACCAGGTTCGAGCGGTGGATGCGCTCGAAGCTCTCGGTGATCACCGCGCGCACGCCGAGCAGGTTGGTGCCCTTCGCCGCCCAGTCGCGCGACGAGCCGGTGCCATATTCCTTGCCCGCGACGATGACGAGCGCGGTGCCGTCCGCCTTGTGGCGCATCGCGGCGTCGTAGATCGGCATCACTTCGCCGGCATATTTGGTCATGCCGCCTTCGACGCCCGGCACCATCTCGTTCTTGATGCGGATGTTGGCGAAGGTGCCGCGGACCATGACTTCATCGTTGCCGCGGCGCGCGCCGTAGCTGTTGAAGTCCTTCTTCGACACCTGGTGCTCCTGGAGGAACACGCCGGCGGGCGAATCCGCCTTGATGCTGCCCGCGGGCGAGATGTGATCGGTGGTGATCGAATCGCCCAGGATCGCCAGCGGCTTGGCGTCGACGATATCCTGCACCGGCGCCGGGGTCATCGACATGCCGTCGAAGTACGGCGGGTTGTGGATGTAGGTCGACGAGGTCGGCCAGCTATAGGTGTCCGACACGGTCACCGAAATGCCCTGCCAGTGGCTGTCGCCCAGATAGACGTTGCCGTAGCGCGAGCGGAACATCTCGTCGTTGATGTTGGCGTTGATCAGGCCCTGGATCTCCTCGTTCGAGGGCCAGATGTCCTTGAGGAACACGGGCGTGCCGTCCGAACCGGTGCCGATCGGGGTCTCGTACATGTCCTCGGTCACCGTGCCCTTCAGCGCATAGGCGACGACCAGCGGCGGCGAGGCGAGGAAGTTGGCGCGGACGTCCGGCGAGACGCGGCCCTCGAAGTTGCGGTTGCCCGACAGCACCGAGGCGGCGACGATGTCGTTGCCGTTGATCGCCTGGCTGATCGGCTCGGCGAGCGGACCCGAATTGCCGATGCAGGTGGTGCAGCCATAGCCGACCAGGTTGAAGCCGATCGCATCGAGATCCTCGGTGAGGCCGGCCTTGTTGAGATAGTCGGTGACCACCTGCGAGCCCGGGGCGAGCGAGGTCTTCACCCACGGCTTGCGGGTCAGGCCCTTTTCGCGCGCCTTGCGGGCGACGAGGCCGGCGGCGATCAGCACCGACGGGTTCGAGGTGTTGGTGCAGCTGGTGATCGCGGCGATCACCACGTCGCCGTCGCCGATGTCATGGTCGCGACCCTCGACGCTCACGCGCGCGGGCTGCTCCTTCTTGTACACCTTGGTCAGGTCGCCGTTGAACACTTCGTCGACGCTGTCGAGGCTGACGCGGTCCTGCGGGCGCTTCGGGCCGGCGAGCGACGGACGCACGGTCGACATGTCGAGCTCGAGCGTGTCGGTGAAGATCGGCTCCACCGCATCTTCGCCGTGCCACATGCCCTGCGCCTTGGCATAGGCCTCGACCAGCGCGACATTCTCTTCGCTGCGGCCGGTGAGGCGCATGTAATCGAGCGTCTTGTCGTCGATCGGGAAGAAGCCGCAGGTCGCGCCATATTCCGGCGCCATGTTGGCGATGGTGGCACGATCGGCGAGCGTCATCGCGTGCAGGCCGGGGCCGTAGAACTCGACGAAGCGGCCGACGACGCCCTTGGCACGCAGCATCTGGGTGACGGTGAGCACCAGGTCGGTCGCGGTGATGCCCTCGGCCAACTTGCCGGTGAGCTTGAAGCCGACGACTTCGGGGATCAGCATCGACACCGGCTGGCCGAGCATCGCGGCTTCCGCCTCGATGCCGCCCACGCCCCAGCCGAGCACGCCCAGGCCGTTGACCATCGTCGTGTGGCTGTCGGTGCCGACCAGCGTATCCGGATAGGCGATCGTCGCGCCATCGGGCGCCTGCGACGACCAGATCGACTGGGCGATATATTCCAGGTTCACCTGGTGGCAGATGCCGGTGCCCGGCGGGACCACCGAGAAGTTGTTGAGCGCCTTGGAGCCCCACTTGAGGAACTCGTAGCGCTCGGCATTGCGCTCATATTCGAGCTTGACGTTGTCTTCGAAGGCCTGGGGCGTGCCGAACTCGTCGACCATCACCGAGTGGTCGATCACCAGGTGCACCGGCACCTGCGGATTGATCTTGGCCGCATCGCCGCCAAGCTTGGTGATCGCGTCGCGCATCGCGGCCAGGTCGACCACGCAGGGCACGCCGGTGAAGTCCTGCATCAGCACGCGCGCGGGGCGATACTGGATCTCGCGGCTGGGCGCCTTGGGGTTCTGCTGCCAGTCGACGATCGCCTGGGCATCCTCGGGGGTGACGGTCACGCCGTCGTCGAAGCGGAGCATGTTCTCCAGCAGCACCTTCATCGAGAAGGGCAGGCGGCTGACGTCGCCGAGCTTCGCCGCTGCCTTGGGGAGCGAGTAGAAGCTGTAGGTCTTGCCGGCGACGGTGAGCGAGTCACGCGTGCCGAGCGTATCGTTGCCGATGGCGGTCATGAGGCGCGGGGTCCTTTCCCTAATTAGGTCCGCCGGGCGCTCGGTGGACGCAGCCCATTATAGGCCACGCGGGCGCACCGCCGGGGTGCTGCGAATGCGAAGATTCGCGAGGGGCCTTAGCGCGGTGCGGCGGGGAGGGAAAGGGGACGTTGGTAGGGGGACGGGTGGTAGCGGTAACGGTTTCGAACCCGCGACGCAGCAATGTGCTTCTCAGCCCAGGCCTGGATTATGCCGCTCCGAACTAAAGCCATTTTTTCCTGACACTTGCCATCTGATCCGGATTGCGTCCGTTGGAGTTATGTTCCTGAGGGCGTCTGGCTGCCAACACGCTGCTCGCGATATTTCCTGATCCGCGTAGGTGCTTTTAGCAGCGGCAAAATGCTATCATCCTCCAACGGGCGACTCCAACTTATCGCGCCACTCGCTGATATATTCTCGCTGCGTCGAAGAGCTTTAACCCGGTGCAATTTTCGATGGCCACGCAGCGGTTCCGTAATCTCGCCGACAGCGGGTTCAACATAGACCATCCAAGCTTCAGCGGGGAAGAGGAGCTGATCCGCCGCATCGGGCTTAAATGCGATGTTAAGTGCCTTATACTCGGTCGCTACGCTAGGATACATAATTCCAGCGCATTCCATTCGGAGGAGGTAACGCGCCAAAGCTCCGGTAATCTTGTAGTGATCATCCCTGTCTCCACCGTCGCAAATTTTCATAGCCAAATTCGCGCACAGCTCATCAAGTTTTAGCCACCGGTCTTTTATACGCATTCGTTCCAAGCTTTGCAGGAAAGCAAAATCTTCCCGCAGCCCTCCAGGCAAGTTTGATCGGAAATTATTATGAGGCCGAAGATGCTGAAGACCTATATGCACGCACTTCGGAAGGACGGATGAATTTACGAGACCCGCCACCAAGACTGTTAATGTTGCCGGTTCGGATAGCATGACCTCAACCGCCGCAGCATCCATGCTATCACAGCAATAGAAAAGAGTTTCACCAACACCGTTAAAGCGGCCTCGAGCCTGAACAAATTGGGCAGGCGGGTACCATAGCTCGCTAGCCTCTTCGTAGGCGGAATCCTCATTATTGATGCGAACGCGAAATAGCGCCTGACCGACATACTCTACAGGATTGAGAACATATCCATTTAGCGCGCGTTTCAGCCGTTCATACACCTGCTCGTCGCTTAGCAGACGCGGCCGAAGTGTCCGCAGGGCCATCAATCTTCTCGTGAAGTCGCCTGCAGCTACGCCTCTCAACATATGGCCAGGATCATTCGGTGGGCGTTTCATGAGCTCGACCTTCCCACAATCATGGCGGCCTGTCATGGGCGCCCTGTAGATCTAAAGCCACGATTCCATAATTCAGCCAGTAGTGGCAGGCTCAGCCGCCGCGGAAAGAGCTCAGCGTAGTCGCCACATGCTGACGGCACCCCTCCCCCATTGCCGTTTCCCACCCCGCTGCTAGCGTCGCGCCCATGACCGAAGGCATGACCTATGGGCGCTATCTCGCCCTCGACCAGCTGCTCGCCGCCCAGCATCCGCTGTCGGACCGGCATGACGAGCTGCTGTTCATCATCATCCACCAGACCAAGGAGCTCTGGCTCAAGCAGATCCTCGCCGAGCTGCACCTCGCCAAGGGGCTGGTGCGCGCGGGCAAGCTGATCGAGGCGTACAAGGGCCTGGCGCGGGTGAGCCGCATCCAGGCGGTGATGACGCTGAGCTGGGACGTGCTCGCGACGATGACGCCCAGCGACTATACCCGCTTCCGCTCGGTGCTCGGCGGCAGCTCGGGCTTCCAGTCGGACCAGTTCCGCGCGGTCGAGACGATGCTGGGTCTGCGCGGCGGCGGCGTGCCGGGGCCGCTGACCGACGAAGCCGCCGCGCTGCCGAGCCTGTGGGACGATGCCAATGCCGCGCTCGCCGCCGCCGGCTTCGACCTGCCCGATGCCGTGCTGCACCGCGACTGGCCGACACCCTATCAGCCGAACGATGCGGTCCGCGCCGCCTGGGGCCAGGTGTACCGCGACACCAGTCTTTACTGGGACCTGTACCAGCTCGCCGAAAAGCTGGTCGATATCGACGACGCGATGGCGACCTGGCGGCACAAGCATGTGCTCACCGTCAGCCGGGTGATCGGCGGCAAGCCGGGCACCGGCGGCACGCCGGGCGTCTCCTATCTCGAATCGACGCTCGCCAAGCGCGCCTTTCCCGAACTCTGGTCATTGAGGACCGATCTATGAGCAGCTTCAAGCATCTCTTCCAGCGCGCGCTGGCCGCCGCGCCCGACCGGCTGCACTTCGCCGCGCACAGCCACCATCTCTGGCCCGATGCCTCGTGGCTCGGCCAGCAGGCGGCGTGGGAGGACGCGGCGCGGTTCGCCGACAATAAATGGGGTCGGGTGATGGAGGAGGTCTGGCCTGCCGCACAGGCCGGGGTCGCCGCCGAACTGCGCCTGCCCGATCCTGCGACGATCGTCTTTGCGTCGAACACGCATGAGCTGCTGCTGCGGGTGGTCTCGGCAATGGCGCCGCGCCGGCCGCTGCGCATCCTCGCGACGGACGGCGAGTTCCACAGCTTCCGCCGCCAGTCGCTGCGCTGGGAGGAAGCCGGCACGGCCACGGTCACCCGCGTGCCGATGGGCGAGATCGTCGCCACGGCGCAGGGCGGCGGGTTCGACCTGATCGTGGCGAGCCATGTCCAGTTCGGCTCCGGCCACATTTTCGATGGCATCACCGACCTCGCGGCGCTGGCGCGGCCCGAGGGGCCCTGGGTGCTGATCGACGGCTATCACGGCTTCATGGCGGTGGAGACCGATCTGTCGGCGGTGGCGGACCGGGTGTTCTACGTCGCTGGCGGGTACAAATATGCGATGGCGGGCGAAGGCGTCGGCTTTCTCCACGCGCCGCCCGGCTTCGGGCCGCGGCCGGAGATCACCGGCTGGTATGCCGAGTTCGAGGACCTGGCCCTGCCGCCGGGCCGGATCGGCTATGCGCCCGATGCCCGCCGCTTCCTCGGCGCGACCTTCGATCCGTCGGGGCTCTACCGCTTCGTCGCAGTACGCGAGATGCTGGCGCGCGAGGGACTGACGACAGCGGCGATCAATGCCCATGTCGCGCCGCTGCGCGCGCAGTTGCTGGAGGACTTCCCCCTCGACGCCGAGCGGATCAACCCCGCCGCGCCGGATGCACCCCAGGCCCGCTTCGTGGCGCTGCGCAGCCCGAACGCGGCGGACTGGCAGAAGGCGCTGCTGGAGGACGAGATCGTCACCGACGTGCGCGGCGACGTGCTGCGCATCGGGCTGGGTCTCTACCAGGACGCGCGCGATGTGGCGCGGCTGCGCGAGGCGCTCGCCGCTCTCTAGCCGGCCTGACGCCTAACTCCCGTCATCCCGGCGAAAGCCGGGATCCATTGGGGTCTCCGTTCCGGCTCTTGCTGCGGCGGAGAGGCGACTGGATCCCGGCTTTCGCCGGGATGACCGAAAGGAGATTACCGTGTGCTGCTATCAGGCGGCGGCGAGTGGGGCGAGGCCGAGGCGGCGGATCTCGATCGCCGGGCAGCGATCCATCACCACCTTGAGCCCCGCCGCCTCGGCGCGGGCGGCGGCGTCATGGTCGATCACGTCGAGCTGCATCCAGATCGAGCGGGCGCCAGCGGCGATCGCGGCGTCCACCACCTCACCGGCATGTTCGGACTTGCGGAAGATGTCGACCATGTCGATCGGCACCCCGATCTGGCTCAGTTCGCGAAAGACGAACTCGCCATGGATATGCTCGCCGGTAATCTGCGGGTTGACCGGGATCACGCGATAGCCGTGCCGCTGGAGCAGCACCATCACGCCATTGCTGGGACGATTGGGACGATCGGACGCGCCGACCATCGCGATGGTGCGCGTTTCCTCGAGCAGGGTGCGGATGTCTTCGTCACGCGTCAGCGGCATGCATCACCTCTTTAGCCAATCATAGACCGAATCGGCCAGCGCCACAAAGGATCCGGTAGACTCCGTATCGCCAGCGGCGGGAGGCGTTCCTGCATCCGAAGCGGTGCGGATTTCCATCGCCAGCGGGATGCGGGCAAGGAACGGGATGCCGAGCGCCCCCGCCGCTTTCTCCGCCCCGCCGCTGCCGAACGGATCCGAGACGCCGCCGCAATGGGGGCAGCAATAGCCCGCCATGTTCTCGACCAGCCCGACGATCGGCACCCCCGCCTTGTTGAACAGGTCGATCGCGCGGGTCGCGTCGATCAGCGCGAGGTCCTGCGGGGTGGAGACGATCACCGCGCCCGCCGGCTTGTGCTTCTGGATCATCGTCAGCTGCACGTCGCCGGTGCCGGGCGGCAGGTCGAGCACGAGCAGCTCGGTATCGCCCCAATCGGCATCGACCATCTGGCCGAGCGCGCCGCCCGCCATCGGCCCGCGCCAGGCGATCGCCTGCCCCTCGGCGACGAGCCCGCCCATCGACAGCATCTTGAGGCCGAACGGCGTTTCGATCGGCAGCAATACTTTGTCACGCGCCTGCGGCTTCACGCCTTCGACGCCCAGCAACTTGGGCTGCGAGGGGCCGTAGATATCGGCATCGACCAGCCCGACCTTGAGCCCGCGCCGGGCGAGTGCGATCGCGAGATTGGCGGCGACGGTCGACTTGCCCACCCCGCCCTTGCCGCTGGCGACCGCTAGGATGCGGCGGGTGCGGCGCTCGCTGGTAAGGAGCACCCGCACCTCGTCCACGCCCGGCAGCGCGGCGGCGGCGCTGCGCACCTCGGCTTCCAGCGCATCGCGCGTCTCGGGCGCGAGGCCGGTCACGTCGAGCACGATGCTGGCGCGGCCGCCCTCCAGGCGCACGGTGGCGCGGCCGGCGGAAACGGGGGCGAGGGCGGCGGAAAGGTCCTGCGGTTCAGTCATGCCGCGGCACATAGGTACACAATCGTCCGACGCCACTGTAAATCCGCGCCGCCCTGCTTATAAAGGTCCCTATGGTGAATAGTTCTGGCCGCGACGCGCTGTCCGGCACCTTCCACAACGAGGCGCCGAAAAGCCCCTGGGGCAGCGGCTCGGATCGCGGCGGCGCCGGGGGCGACGGCAGCGGCGGTGGCCCGCGCAACCCCTGGTCGGTCCCGCCCGAGGGCCGTCGCAGCCGGCCCGGCTCGCCGAGCGCGCTGGACGAGCTTTGGCGCCGCGCGCGCAGCGGCGGCGGGCTGCCCGGCGTGCCGAACGGGACGCGGCTGTGGCTGCTGGTCCTCGCCGGCCTGCTCGGCATCTGGGTGGTCTACACTTCGGTCCACCCGATCGGCCCGCGCGAGAAAGGCGTGGTGACCTTCCTCGGCCGCTATTCGGGCACGCTCGATCCCGGCATCCAGTTCACCCTGCCCGCGCCGTTCCAGCTGGTCGACGTCGTCGATGTCGGCAACATCCGCACCGAGAATTTCCCGAACAGCGGCGACAATCTGATGCTGACCGGCGACCAGAACATCGTCGATCTCGCCTATTCGGTGCGCTGGGACATCCGCAGCGCCTCCGACTATGTCTTCCAGATCGCCGAGCCGCGCGACACCGTGCGCGCCACGGCCGAAAGCGCGATGCGCGCGGTGATTTCCAACACCACGCTCAACGAGGCGATCGGCGAAGGCCGCTCGAAGATCGAGGCCGAGGCGCAGGCGGCGATGCAGAAGATCCTCGACGAATATGGTGCGGGCATCCGCATCCAGGGCGTGGCGATCCAGAAGGCCGCCGCGCCGAGCCAGGTGGACGAGGACTTCAAGGCGGTGACCGCCGCGCAGCAGGAAGCCGAATCGAACCGTAACAACGCCAATGCCTATGCGCAGCGCGTGATCGCCGCCGCGCAGGGCGAGGCGGCCGAGTTCGACAAGATCTACGAACAGTACAAGCTGGCCCCCGAAGTCACCAAGCGCCGGCTCTATTACGAAACCATGGAGACCGTCCTGGCCAAGACCAACAAGACCGTGATCGAGGCGCCGGGCGTCAACAGCTACCTGCCGCTGCCGGCGCTGCGCCGGGGGACCGCCACGGTCGAGGGCGATACCAAGGGGGCCGCGAAGTGACCGGATGGCTGCGCAACCCGATCGCACTCGTCGTCGCGGTGATCGTCGTGCTGATCGTGCTGATGAGCACCGTGGCGATCGTGCCGGAGACCAAGCAGGTCGTCGTGCTGCGGCTCGAAAAGCCGTACCGCACGGTCAACGCCTATCAGCCCGGCCAGGGCTTCGGCCGTACCAATGCCGGCCCGGTGTTCCGCATCCCGTTCGTCGACCGGCTGGTATGGGTCGACAAGCGCGTGCTCGATGTCGACCTGCCCGACGAGCCCGTGCTCTCGACCGACCAGCTGCGGCTCGAGATCGACGCCTATGCCCGCTACCGGGTGACCGACCCGCTGCGCATGGTGGTGACGGTCGGCACCGAGGAACGGCTGCGCGAACAGCTCCAGCCGTTGCTGCGCTCGTCGCTGCGCAACGAGCTGGGCAAGCGCCGCTCGGCGACGCTGCTCAGCCCCGAGCGCGGGCAGGTGATGGACAATGTCCAGGCCTCGCTGCAGCGGCTCGCCAGCCAATATGGCGTCGAGATCGTCGACGTGCGGATCAAGCAGACCGAGCTGCCCTCGGGCTCGCCGCTCAACAGCGCGCTGACCCGGATGGCCACGGCCCGCCGCCAGGAAGCCGAGACGATCAAGGCGCAGGGCCTGAAGGACGCGCAGATCATCCGTGCCAACGCGCAGGCACAGGCGGCGCAGATCTATGCGGCGGCGTTCAACAAGGATCCGAAGTTCTACGATTTCTACCGGGCGATGCAGTCGTACCGCACAACCTTCCTCAGCCCGGATTCGGAAAGCCAGATCATCCTGTCGCCGAACAACGAGTATCTGCGGGAGTTCACCGGGCAACGATGAGCCTGTCCGGCCGTTCATATTCAAATCAGGTTCAGCCGCGCTGGGTAGAAGCGCGCATTGAGACGAACACCATTCCTTTCGAGAGGAAATGACCCCGTGCGTTACGCCTACGCCTTGACTACTGCGATCTTGCTGGGTGGCGCCGCCACCGCGCTCTCGCTCAACCAGCCCGCCGGCGCGCAGACCGCGCAGAACGAGCCGGGCACCATCCAGGCGATGGCCCCCAAGGCCGGCGCGCCGATGAGCTTCGCCGACCTGGTCGCCCGCCTGCAGCCGGCCGTGGTCAACATCTCGACGACCCAGCGCGTGAAGGTGAATGCCAACCCGTTCGCCGGCACCCCGTTCGAGATGTTCGGCGGCGGCCAGGGCCAGTCGGTGACGCGCGAGGCGCAGTCGCTCGGCTCGGGCTTCCTGATCTCGGCCGACGGCTATGTCGTCACCAACAACCATGTCATCTCGGCCGGCGCGCAGGGCGCGGTGGTCGAATCGATCACCGTCACGCTGGCCGACGGCCGCGACTTCAAGGCCAAGCTGATCGGCCATGACGCGCAGTCGGACCTCGCCGTGCTCAAGATCGACGGCACCGCGCTGCCCTTCGTCAAGTTCGGCGATTCGGGCCGCGCCCGCGTCGGCGACTGGATCCTCGCGATCGGCAACCCGTTCGGGCTGGGCGGCACCGTCACCGCCGGCATCATCTCGGCGACGCACCGCGTCACCGGCACCGGCGCCTATGACCGCTTCATCCAGACCGATGCCTCGATCAACCGCGGCAATTCGGGCGGCCCGATGTTCGACCTCAACGGCAACGTGATCGGCATCAACTCGCAGATCCTGTCCCCCACCGGCGGCAATGTCGGCATCGGCTTCGCGATCCCTGCCGAGGAAGCCAAGCCGATCATCGACAAGCTGATGAAGGGCCAGTCGATCACCCGCGGCTATCTCGGCATCGCGATGCAGGACCTGACCAAGGAGCTTGCCGCCGGCTTCGGCCTGCCGTCGGACCGCGGGACGCTGGTCGCGCGCATCGAGCCGGGCCAGCCCGCGGAGAAGGCCGGGATCAAGCAGGGCGACGTGATCGTCAAGGTCAACGGCAAGGACGTGACCCCTGAGCAGACGCTGTCCTACATCGTCGCCAACGTCACCCCGGGCACCCGCATCCCGGTCGAGCTGATCCGCGACGGCAAGCGCCAGACCGTCAACGTGACGGTCGCTGCCCGCCCGCCCGAAGACCAGCTCAACGGCTTTGACCCCAACGACCAGGACGGCGCGCCGGGCGATGACGGTGACGACAGCGCGGCAACCGCACCCAGCGCCGCGCTGGGCGTGAGCGTCACCCCGCTGACGCCGCAGATCGCCCGCTCGATCGGTGTCGATCCCTCGATCGGCGGCGTGGTGATTGCGGTCGTCAACCCGAGCAGCGACGCAGCCGGCAAGGGCCTGCAGCGCGGCGACGTGATCGTCTCGGCCAATCAGCAACCGGTCCGCACCGCTGCCGATCTCGGCCGCGTCGTCGCTGCCGCCAAGGCCGCCGGGCGCAAGCAGGTGGTGCTGTTCGTGCAGCGCCGCAACCAGGGCAATTACATCCCGGTCAATATCGCCGGCAACTGATCGCCGTCGAAAGCGGCTGACCAAGGCCCGTTTCTTCCCTATGCCTGCGCCCCAAAGGAGCAGGAAATGGCGGAAGAAGCGGGCCTTTTCGTTGGAGCAGCGGGCAGCGAGCGGATCGAACTCAATCTGCGCCGTGCCAACCGCCATGGGTTGATCGCCGGCGCGACCGGCACCGGCAAGACGGTGACGCTGCAGGGCCTTGCCGAGGGCTTCGCCGCCGCCGGCGTGCCGGTGTTCGTCGCCGATGTGAAGGGCGACCTCGGCGGCCTCGGCATGGCCGGATCTCCGCTCGCCAAGCCCCATGCCGCCTTTGCCGCCCGCGCCCAGGCGATCGGCGACAGCGACTGGCAGTATCGCGCCATGCCGGTACAGCTGTGGGACCTGTTCGGCGAGCAGGGCCACCCGATCCGCACGACCGTTTCGGAAATGGGCCCGCTGCTGCTCGCCCGCCTGATGGACCTCAACGAGGTGCAGGAAGGCGTGCTGACCATCGCCTTCCACGTCGCCGATGCCGAGGGGCTGCTGCTCCTCGACCTCGACGACCTGCAGGCAATGCTCGCCCATTGCGCCGAACGCGCCGACGAACTCTCGACCAGCTATGGCAATGTCTCGAAGCAGAGCGTCGGCGCGATCCAGCGCCAACTGCTTCAGCTGCGGACCCAGGGCGGCACCCATTTCTTCGGCGAGCCGGCGCTCAGCATCCACGACTTCCTCGCGCACGACGATAGTGGCCGCGGCGTGATCAACATCCTCGCCGCCGACAAGCTGATGGCCAGCCCACGGCTCTATGCCAGCTTCCTGCTCTGGCTGCTGTCCGAGCTGTTCGAGACGCTCCCCGAGATCGGCGATCCCGACAAGCCGGTGCTCGTCTTCTTCTTCGACGAGGCGCATCTGCTGTTCGACGACGCCCCCAAGGCGCTGCTCGACAAGATCGAGCAGGTCGTTCGCCTGATCCGATCGAAGGGGGTCGGCGTGTATTTCGTCACCCAGAACCCGATCGACATCCCCGAGGATGTCGCGGCGCAGCTCGGCAACCGCATCCAGCACGCGCTGCGTGCCTTCACCCCGCGCGACCAGAAGGCGATCCGCGCTGCCGCCGAGACCTTCCGCGCCAGCCCGGGCCTCAATGTCGCGACCGCGATCACCGAGTTGGCCGTGGGCGAGGCGCTGGTCTCGCTGCTCCAGGCCGATGGCTCGCCCGCCCCGGTGGCGCGCACGCTGATCCGGCCGCCGGCCTCGCGCGTCGGCCCGCTCGCGGCGGACGAGCGCAAGCTGTTGGTCGAGACCGATGCGGTCGGCACCAAGTACGACACCGGGATCGACCGCGAGTCTGCCGAGGAACTGCTTGCCGCCAAGCGCGCCGAGGCAAGCGCCGCCGCCGCCGAGGCGCAGGCGAAGGATGCCGCCGAGAAGAGCGCGGCGGCCCAGGCCAAGGAAGACGCCCGCCGCGCCAAGGAAGCGGAGCGCGCCCGCATCGCCGCGGAACGCGAGGCCGCGAACAACCCGCTCAACCGCGCCATCCGCTCCGCGACCCGTTCGGCTTCGTCGGCAGCCGGACGCGCCGTGGCGAACGAGGTGAGCAAGGCGGTGTTCGGCAGCAAGAGCGGCGGCGGCATGCTTGGCCAGGTCGTGCGCGGCGTGCTGGGCGGCCTGTTCCGCGGCTGATGGCGGGATTCGTATTGACGCGTGTTAGTATATCTAAGAAGATGTCTGCGTCGGTGATAGATCGAGTCGCCCGTCGACATTGAACTCTACGATAGCATTATTTACCGGCAAGCACCCCGTTACCTCGTGAATTTCGCAAGAGATTCCACGAGCAATCTCCATTTCTTCAAATGTGAGGATGAAAAATGGTGCAACGCAAAAACGACACCGAAGGAGAGGTGCTGCTGGCGAACCCGCCAGGAGGTGCACCCGCGGGTAGTACGCTTGACGTCGCCGGCCCGGCGCCGGGTGCGGCCAATGCGCTCTGCAACGAAGCCTGCCTGTTCCGCGCGTCCGACGATGTGCGGCAAGGCTTTGTCCGCCGGCTGGAAAAGGCCGAGGCCCGGCCGATCACCTACAATGTGATCGACGACGTCGCGATCTTCGAAGGCGATATCGCGCTGGGCTCGGCCGAAGCCGTCGAGTCGCTGGCGCGCACGGTCGCCGAGGAGGGCAGCCCTGAGGGCCTTCTCATCACCGCGCCGGATCGCGACATCCAGGAGGGCGTCGGCATCCCCGGCATGCGCTTCCGCTGGCCGGGCGGGCTGATGCCCTACACCGTCGTGCCCGCGCTGCGGAACGTGGTGAATCAGGCCATCGCCCATATCCAGGCCAATACGCGCATCCGCTTCGTCGAGCGCACCGACGCCAACCAGGGGCAATATCCCAACTTCGTCGCGTTCGAGCAGCAGACTGGCTGCTGGTCCTCGGTCGGCATGCAGGGCGGCCGCCAGGTCATCTCGCTCGGGCCGGGCTGCGAGGCGATGGGCATCGCGGTGCATGAAATCTGCCATGCGCTCGGCCTGTGGCACGAACAGAGCCGCGAAGATCGCGAGAGCAACGTGCGGATCAACTGGGCCAATATTCAGCCGGGCCAGGAGCACAACTTCAACCAGCACATCACCGACGGCGACGACATCGGCAATTACGATTTCGGCAGCATCATGCATTATGGTCGTCGCGCCTTTTCCCGCAACAACCAGGACACGATCGTGCCGATCAACGGCCAGGCAATCGGCCAGCGCAACGGCATGTCGGCGGGCGACATCGCCGCGATCCGCGCGCTGTACCCGGAGCTGGAACCCTCGACGAGCTGGCGCGGCACCCAGTTCACCGGCACGGTGGCGGCAGGGGCGACCCAGACCTGGTTCACCCATAGCTGGCCGTCGCACTGGTTCGTGCTGTGGAACACGGTGCCGACCGCCCCGGTGGTCGACGGCCCGGCCCAGATCGAGTTGCGCGTGCGCACCTCGCGCCAGGCCGACCGCGCCAACGCCCGGCTGGTCAAATACCATCTCTCGGTCCGCAACCTCACCAACACGCCCGTGACGTTCGAGGCGCGCTACGAGGTGTTGGGCTGGAGCCCCAGCTTCATCTGAACGGGAGGGACAGGATGAAAGTTACCGTGGAAATTCAGCCCAATGCCGCCACTGCGGCGGCAGCGCCGGCCGCCGGCGCGGTCCAGCTGCACGACACCCTGCCGGCGGACGCCACCGGGGACCTGTCCGATGGCGGGGCGGGGCCGGGCGGCAGCGGCGGCATCACCCCGGCACCGCAGGGCGCCGAAATGGACGGCGCCGGCCCGCCGCCGGCGCTGCTCGACGCGATCGCCGCGGCCGAACGCGCCTCACCCAACGGTCCCGCCCTGCCGCTCGCCGGCGACCCTGGCTCGGATGCGCTCGTCGATGGCGGCGCCGGGCCCGCTACCCTCTGACTCCGAAAGGACGACATCATGGCAATCTTCGGTACGCAATTCACCGGCAACCTCGCCCCCAATCAGTCGCGGACGTGGTTCACGCATAGCTGGAACCCCAATTGGAACGTCGCGTGGATGTGCGTTCCCACCTCGCCGGTGGTGGACGGCCCGGCGCAGATCGAATGGACGGTGAGCAACACGCGCCAGGGGTCGAACTTCGTCAAATGGTTCATCACCGCGCGCAACCTGACCACCAGCAATCTCGATTTCCAGGCGCGCTACGCGATCCTGAACGCCTGACCCGGGCATGACCCACACCCGCACGCTCTCGGGCCAGGTCCGCTTCACCGAGCCGGTGGCAGCGGGGGGCACGCTGCGCGTGCGGGTGGAGGACGTCTCGCGCGCGGATGCGCCCGCGCATCTGGTGGCGGAGGCGCGCTTCCCCGTCGATCACGCGCTTGCTGCGGGCGAAACCCTGCCCTTCCTGCTGCAGGTACCGGCGGTGGACGAGCAGATCCACTATGCCGTCCGTGTCCATCTCGACCAGGATGGCACCGGCGATGTCGCGCAGGGCGACCGCATCTCCATGGAATCCTATCCGGTGCTGACCGGCGGCCATCCCGATACCGTGCTGGTGGAGGCGCACCTGATCTGAACCGCGGCCCGGGGCGATGAAAAGCCTGTCTTTCGGGCGCCGCGGGTGCCACGATGGCACCATGCACCTGCACCACACGCGCCCGCCGACATCGACGCGACACACCGCCGACATTGGCCGGCCGGCGCGGTGCGCGTCCTTCCATGTCTTCCCGGAGCCCCTTGCGCATGGCCACTGCCCCCGCCCGCGCGCCGCTTGAACTCACGCTGCGCGGCGTGCTGCTCGGCGGCGCGATCACGCTGCTGTTCACCGCCGCCAATGTCTATCTCGGCCTCAAGATCGGGCTGACCTTCGCCACCTCGATCCCGGCCGCGGTCATCTCGATGGCGATCCTGCGCTTCTTCCCCGGCTCGACGATCCTCGAGAACAACATCGTCCAGACCGTCGCCAGCGCGGCGGGGACGCTGGCCGCGATCATCTTCGTGCTGCCGGGGCTGGTGATGATCGGCTGGTGGAACGGCTTCCCCTATGTCGAGACCGCGGCGATCACGATGTTCGGCGGCATCCTCGGCGTGATGTTCTCGGTGCCGCTGCGCCGCGCGCTGGTCGTCGACTCGCCCGACCTGCCCTATCCCGAGGGCCGCGCCGCTGCCGAAGTGCTGCAGGTCGGCGCCGGCAGCCGCGAGGGCGAAGAGGAGAGCGCACGCGGGCTGAAGGTGATCGTGGTCAACGCACTGGCCTCGGCAGGCTTCGCGCTGGCCACCCGGATGAAGCTCGCCGCCGAGGAAGGCGCGGTGTTCTTCAAGGCGGGCGCGGGCTCGACCGGCATCATCGGCGGGCTGCAATTCGCCCTGATCGGCGCCGGGCACCTGATCGGCCTCACCGTCGGCATCGCCATCCTCGTCGGCGTGGCGATCGGCTGGTGGATCGCGCTGCCGATCCTCAGCGCCGGCATGCCCGGCGCGGCGGAGGCGGTGGCGAACACCGTGTTCCGCAGCGAGGTGCGCTTCCTCGGCGCCGGCACGATCGGCATGGCGGCGATCTGGACGCTGCTCAAGATCATCGGGCCCGTCATCGGCGGCATCCGCTCGTCGCTCGCCGCCTCGGCCGCGGCACGGAAAGGCGCGCATGTACCGATCGGCGAGCGCGACCTGCCGATCACTATCGTCGCCGTCGTCACGCTCGGCATGCTGCTGCCGATCGGCTGGCTGCTGTGGAGCGTGCTCGCGGCCGGGCCGCTCTCCGCCTCGGCGGGGCTGTTGGTAGCGGGCTCGCTGGTGTTCGTGCTCGTCGTCGGTCTCGTGATCGCCTCGGTGTGCGGCTATATGGCCGGGCTGATCGGCGCGTCGAACAGCCCGGTTTCGGGCATCGGCATCCTCTCAGTGGTCGCCGCCTCGCTGATGCTGGTCGGCATGTTCGGCCGCGATCTCGAGCCCGGCACGACCCAGGCGCTGATTGCCTATGCGCTGATCGTCACCGGCATCGTGTTCGGCGTGGCGACCATCTCGAACGACAATCTCCAGGACCTCAAGACCGGCCAGCTGGTCGGCGCGACGCCGTGGAAGCAGCAGGTGGCCCTGATCTTCGGCGTTATTTTCGGCAGCCTCGTCATTCCGCCGGTGCTGAGCGTGCTCAACGCCTCGTTCGGTTTCGCCGGGGTGGCGGGGGCGAGCGCCGATGCGCTCCCCGCCCCGCAGGCGGCGCTGATCTCGTCGCTCGCCAAGGGCGTGCTGGGCGGCGATCTGCGCTGGGACCTGATCGGGATCGGTGCGCTGATCGGCGCGGGCGTGATCATCGTCGACGAACTGCTCGCGCGCACCACCAAGCTGCGCCTGCCGCCGCTGGCGGTCGGTCTCGGCATCTATCTGCCGATGGGCGTGACGCTGACCGTGGTGGTCGGCGCGGTGATCGGCTGGTTCTACGACCGCGCCGCCGAGCGCGCACGCGATCCCGAGTTCGTCAAGCGCATGGGCGTGCTGATGGCGACCGGGATGATCGTCGGCGATAGCCTGTTCGGGGTGCTCTACGCCGGCATCGTGTACGAGACGGGGAGCGAGTCTCCGCTCGCGCTGGTCGGGCCGGGGTTCGCGGGCGTGGCGCTGGCGGGTGGTACGGCGCTATTCCTGGCGATTACCGCCGGGCTGTATCTCTACACGAAGCGGCAGGCGCGATAGCCGTTTCTTCCCCCCTCCCGCTTGCGGGAGGGGGACTTAGAAGAGGGAGGGATCAGCCCGCGAGCAGCTCGCTGAGCTTGCCCTGTTGGATCGCCGCATACGCAGCGCCGAGCGCCTCGCCGTAGCGTGCATCCTCGGCGACGCGCGCAGGGAAGACTTGCCGCAGCGCCAGCACCGCCTCTACCGGCGCTGCATCGGTCGCCGCCGCAGCGAGGACGTCCGCCAGCGGATCGGTGATCTTTTCGCCTGCCCTAGCCTTGTGGCCCAGGAACGCGATCCACGCCGCCACCGGCACCACCAGCCGTGCCACCGGGCGCCCGGCGTCCAGCGCCGCTGCCGTCGTGTCCAGCAACCGATACGGCAGCTTCTGCGACCCGTCCCAGGCGATCTGCGCCAGCAAATGCCGGATCGCGGGGTTGCGGAAGCGATCGAGCACGGCATCGACATAGCCGGGCACATCCAGCCCATCGATCGGGCCCAGCGACGCCGCGATATCCTGATGCGCCAGCCGCGTCACGAAGGTGCCGAGCGCCCCGTCCGACATCGCCTCGAACACCGTTTCGTGCCCGAGCAGCAGCCCGATATAGGCAAGGCTCGAATGGCTGCCGTTGAGGATGCGCAGCTTGGCTTGCTCATAGCCGCGCACGTCGCTGGTCAGCGTGACGCCCGCCGCGGCGAGATCGGGGCCGTCGGCCATGTCGAAGCGCTGCAGCACCCACTGCGTGAAGGATTCGCGCTGCACCGCCGCCTTGTCCTCTACGCCGAGCTCGCCCGCCACCTTGGAAAGGAACGCCGCGTCGCTGGCCGGGGTGATCGAATCGACCATCGAATCCGGGAAGGCGACTTCCGCAGCGATCCAGTCGGCGAGATCCGCATCCCATTCGCGCGCCAGTGCCACGCAGGCGGCGCGGAGCTTGCCGCCATTGCCGGTCATGTTGTCGCAGCAGAGCATCGCGAACGGCGCCACCCCCGCCGCGCGGCGATCGGCCAGGCCGGTGACGATCCAGCCGATCACGCTCGCCGGTTCTTCGGGGCGCGCACGATCATGGACGATGTCAGGGTGATTCATGTCGAGCGTGCCGTCGCCACCCAGGCAATAGCCCTTCTCGGTCACCGTGCTGGTGGCGATCCGCACCTCCGGGCTGGCGAGCAACGCGCGGAGGCGGGCCCCTTCGCCCGGGCCGATTGCGTCCGAGTGCGCGGCGACGATGCGCGTCGAGGGCTCACGGTCGATCACCGCCAGCGTGTACAGCCCGTCCTGCGCCTTGAGCGCATCGGTGGTGGTGCCGCTGCGCAGCGACACCGCGGCGATGCCCCAGCGGGGATCGCTGTCCAGCACCTTGTCGATGAACGCCGCCTGGTGCGCCCGGTGGAAGGCGCCAGGACCGAAATGGACGATGCCGGTGCGGATCGCGGCCAGGTCATGGCCGGGGCGGAGGATGCCGGCAGGAAGCCCGGCGAGCGTCGCGCGCGAAAGCGTGGTCATATGGTCAGGCCAATCAGACCCGGCAGGTAAAGTCAATCGCGGGCGCCACTCCGAAACCCCGTGCCGAACAGCGGCGAGGTGAAATCGGGCCGCCGTTCGCGCATGCCCCGCGGCAGGAAGAAGCGCACCTGGCGGTTGGGGAAATCGATCTCGACCCGCCGGAAGCTGCGCATCGCATCCATGCCGAGCATGATCGCCGGTCGCTTGGTAAGCCCGAAGCGCTTGAACGGCTCGGCCTCGGCAAAGGCGACCGGCAGCGTGTCGAACGCAACGTTGCTCACCCGCATCGCTGGCACCTGGCCATATTGCGCCAGCGTCTTGCCGCCATCGACGCTGGTCAGTTCGATCGTCTGCAGCGCATCGACATTTTTGCCGACCTTTCGCCGCAGGGCCTCGTTGCCCATCGTCACCTGCGAGCCGGTGTCGAGCACCACCTGCACCCGGGCATTGCCATAATAGGCATCGGTGACGATCAACTGACCGAACTGGTCCTTGGCGGTGACGACGATCTCGTCGGGCGCGTGCTTCTCGTTGCGCTTGCGCTTGACGCTGGGGTGCACCGCCATGGTGCCCGCATCGAAGTCGATCGTGACTTGGTGGTCGCGCAGCGTATCGATCCCGAGCAGCCCCGCCGCGCCGATGTTGCGCGCCTCGAATGCCGGCGCGACGATCGTGTGCGAAGTGCCAATGGATTCGATCGCGAGATCGGGGACGACGACGGTCGCCACCCGGCTGCGCCCGGTCATCGAGGTGACGGTGACCTCGCCGCCCGCCGCAAGCCCGAGCCGCCCGGCCAGTTCGCGCGAGACGACGGTGCGCTCGGCGCCGGTATCGATGATGAAATTATACGGCCCCTGCCGGACGATCGCGACCGGCACGGTGAGCCGCGCGCCCGTCTCGCCCAGCGCCAGCTGGATCGCATCGGGTTGGGCGGCAGGCGGCGAAGTTTCGGGATCTGTCCGCACGCCTGCACTACCGCTTGCCAGCAGGCCGAGCGGCAAGGTCCAGAGGACCAACGAGGACGCGACTCCGAACATTGCCGGAACATACGCCTGCCGATGTTGCGCAGCAATCCCGCAAAAGAACGGGGTCAGTCGAGCCGCATCGCCTCGGCAGCGATCGCCTCCGCCTCCTCCAGAAGCGCGTCTTCGGTGGTGCCCTGCGCGACCGATTCACGGCCGATCATGATCAGCACCGGGACCGCCATAGGGCTCACCCGATCGAGATCGACATGCAGCATCCGCTCGGCCGCCTCGTCGAGCAACCGGGCGAGCCGCCCGACATCGGTCATCTTGGCGCGCGCATCTTCCCAGGCGGCGCGGAGCAGCAGGTGATCGGGCTCGTACTTGCGCAGCACGTCGTAGATCAGGTCGGTGGAGAAGGTTACCTGCCGCCCGGTCTTCTTCTTGCCGGGATGCTGGCGCTCGACCAGCCCGCCGATGATCGCCACTTCGCGAAAGGCACGCTTGAGCAGCGCCGAGCCCTGCACCCAATCGACGAACTCATGCTCGAGGATGTCGGGCGAGAAGAGCGGGCGCGGATCGAGGATCTTCTCCAGCCCATAGACCGCCAGCGCATAGTCGTTAGCGACGAAGCCCAGCGGCTTGAGCCCCATCGCCTCCATCCGCCGCGTGACCAGCATGCCGAGCGACTGGTGCGCATTCCAGCCTTCGAAGCTGTAGATGACGAGGTGGTGGCGGCCCTCGTGCGGGAAGGTCTCGACCAGCAGCTGGCCCGGCGCGGGCAGCGTCGAGCGGCGGTCCTGCGTCTCCAGCCATTCGCGCACGTCTGCCGGGAAGCGCGACCATTGGCTGCGATCGAACAGGAAGGTCCGCACGCGGTCGGCAAGGTTGGCGGTGATCGCCAGCCGCGCGCCCATATAGCTCGGCACCCGCGCCTGCTTGGCGGTGGCACGGACGATCAGGTCGGTCGCCTCCACCCGCTCGACCTCCAGCGCGAGGCCGCCGAAGAAGAAGGTGTCGCCCGGCGACAGCGAGGCGGCGAACCCCTCCTCCACCTTGCCCAGCCGCTTGCCGTTCTTGAACCGCACCTCCAGCATCGGCGACTCGACGATGATCCCGGCATTGAGCCGATGCTGCGCAACGAAGTTCGGCTGGGTGACACGCCAGATGCCGTCCTTGCCCCGGGTCAGCCGCTTGAACTTGTCATAGGCCCGCAGACTGTACCCGCCATCGGCGATGAAGTTGAGGACGCGCTCGAACATCTCCTCGCTCAGCGCCGAATAGGGCAATGCTGCACGCACTTCCTGCAGCATGTCGGCGGCGAGGAAGGGCGCCGCGCAGGCGCAGCCCATCACATGCTGGGCGAGCACGTCGAGCGCGCCGGGGCGGAAGATGTCCGGGTCGAGCTCGCCCGCCTCGACCGCATCGAGCGCGGCGCGCGCCTCCAGATATTCGAAGCGGTTGCCCGGAATCAGCACCGCCTCGCTCGCCTCGTCGAGCCGGTGGTTGGCGCGGCCGATCCGCTGGAGCAGGCGGGAGGAGCCCTTGGGCGCGCCCATCTGGATCACGCAATCGACATCGCCCCAGTCGACCCCGAGATCGAGGCTGGCGGTGGCGACCAGCGCGCGCAGCCGCCCGTCGGCCATCGCCTGCTCGGCCTTTTGCCGTGCTTCGAGGCTGAGACTGCCATGGTGCACGCCGATCGGCAGCTTGAGGTCGTTGACCTTCCACAGCTGCTGGAAAACCAGTTCGGCCAGGCCCCGGGTGTTGCAGAAGACGATCGTCGTCTTGTGCGTCTCGATCTCGGCCATCACCTGCGGGATGGCATAGATGCCCGAATGGCCCGCCCAGGGCACGCGGCCTTCGGGCAGCAGGATCGCGATATCCGGATCGGCACCCTTCTCGCCCTGCACCAGCGTCACCGCATCGATGTCGCCATAGGGCGCGAGCCAGGCGCGGTAGCCGTCGGGATCGGCGACAGTCGCGGAAAGCCCCACGCGGCGGAAGCCCGGCGCCAGCCGCTCCAGCCGGGCGAGCGCCAGCGCCAGCAAGTCGCCGCGCTTGCCGGTGGCGAACGCGTGGATCTCGTCGATCACTACCGTCTTCAGGCCCGAAAACATCGTCAGGCTGTCCTCATAGGAGAGCAGCAGGCTGAGCGATTCGGGGGTGGTCATCAGCACCTGTGGCGGGCGGGCGCGCTGGCGGACCTTCTTGTCGTGCGGCGTGTCGCCGGTGCGCGTCTCGACCCGGATCGGCAGGCCCATCTGCTCGATCGGGGTCAGCAGGTTGCGCTGCACGTCGACCGCCAGCGCCTTGAGCGGCGAGATGTAGAGCGTGTGCAGCCCCTCGGCGGGCGTCTCGATCAGGTGTGCCAGCGTGGGCAGGAAACCCGACAGCGTCTTGCCCGCCCCGGTGGGGGCGACCAGCAGCGCGTGACTGCCTGCCCGCGCCGCCGCGAGCATGTCCCACTGATGCCGCCGCGGCGCCCATCCGCGCGCGGCGAACCATTCGGCCAGAGGTGCGGGGAGATCTGCAGGCACGGGCTCTATGTAGGGAGCGCGCAACTGTCTGTGGAGGCACCCTGATTCACGCCGGCTCGATCCTGCCCTCCGCCACTCGGTAGCGGGTGGCGGAGGCGGGGACCGCTTCGAACAGCGCGGGCTCTGTGCCGGTCATCCACACCTGGCCTCTTCCCGCGAGCCGTTCGAACAGCGCCGCGCGCCGGCCGGGATCGAGATGCGCGGCGACCTCGTCGAGCAGCAGGATCGGCGGCACGCCCGCGCGGTCCGCGACCAGTTCGGCATGGGCAAGCACGATGCCGAGCAGCAGCGCCTTCTGCTCGCCGGTCGAGCAGAGATGCGCCGGCTGCGCCTTGTCGAGATGCGTCACCTGCAGATCGGCGCGATGCGGACCGGTGAGCGTGCGCCCAGCAGCGGCATCGCGGCGGCGGCCCTCGCGGAGCGCGACCGCGAAGCCCGCCGCATCGCCGTGCCACCCCTCCAGCGCCAGCCCCGCCCGGGCGAACGGGCCCGCCGGCTGATCGGCCAGTCGCGCGCCCAGCGCCGTCACGGCCTCGCGTCGGGCGGCGTCGATCGCTGCGCCATGCTCGGCCATCCGCGCCTCCAGCGCGTCGAGCCAGGCAGGGTCAGGCGGCAGTTCGTCGGCGAGCAGCCGGTTGCGCTCGCGCATCGCCGCTTCGTAACGCGTCGCTTCATGGGCGTGGCGCGGGTTGAGCGCCAGCGTCAGCCGGTCGAGGAAGCGGCGGCGGTCGCCGGGCGCTTCGAGGAACAGCCGGTCCATCGCCGGGGTGAGCCACAACACCACCAGCCACTGCGCGAGGCTGGTCGCAGCCGCCGTCGCGCCGTTGACGCGGACGATGCGGCGCTCGGGCGCCTCGGCGCGGGTGCCGGTGCCGATCTCGGCTGCGTCGAGCGTCGCCGCGATGCCGAAGCCGCCCGGGCCGCCCTGCCGGGCCATTTCGCTCAGTGGTGCGCCGCGCAGCCCGCGGCCCGGCGACAGCAGCGAGACGGCCTCCAGCACGTTGGTCTTGCCCGCGCCATTCTCGCCGCTCAGCACGACGAATTCGGCGCCGGGAGTCAGCAGCGCATCGCCATGGTTGCGGAAGTCGGTGAGCAGGAGACGCTTGACGGCCATGAAAGCGGCTGTAGCGCAGCACCTTGCCCACGAACACCGCTTGGCCGATAGACCGGGGCGAAGGGATAGAAACACATGATCCGCAAGACTCTCACGATTGCCGCGCTCGCGCTGGT
The DNA here is from genome assembly GCF_002091475.1 of Sphingomonas azotifigens NBRC 15497. GTDB lineage: Bacteria > Pseudomonadota > Alphaproteobacteria > Sphingomonadales > Sphingomonadaceae > Sphingomonas > Sphingomonas azotifigens. Next base: position 876 of record NZ_BCTR01000071.1, on the reverse strand, counting down.
CGCGGCCTGCTCCAAGGCGCCGGAAGACGTCACCGCCACCTACGCCGCCACCGGCGGCCGCGGGACGATCACCGTCAAGGCCGCCGCCAACGGCGATGCCAAGGTGGAAGCCGGCCCGCAGACGCTGGTCCGCAAGGGCGGCACCGATTACGTCGTCATCACCGACGGCAACGACAAGTTCGCCGCCAGCTTCGCCGATTTCGTCGGCGCGACGCAGGACATGGCCAAGGCCAAGGGCATGAAGCCCCAGGCGCTGCCGCAGGACCCGGACTATGAAGCGGTCCAGGTCGGAGAGGAAAAGGTCGGCGACCAGAAGGGCACGATCTGGAGCGTGCAGCCCAAGGGCAACCCGCAGGGCGATTCGATCCGCATCGTCGTCAGCGATGATACGCGCCTGAAGAACATCGCCGCCGCGATCGGCATGCAGACCCGCCTGACCAGCGCCCGCATGGCGACCATGTTCACCAGCGTCCCCAAGGCCGAGAAGGTGCTGGAAGACGTGATCGCCAAGGGCGCGGTGCTGCGCCTGGGCGAAGCGCTGACGCTGCAGAGCGTCAAGCCGGGCCCGCTGCCGGCCAGCGAATTCGCACTGCCCAAGGTGCTCGACCGCGCCGCCCTGCGTGCGCGCATCGAGGAACAGGCCAAGAAGGCGCTCGAAGCCGCCAAGGCTGCCGGCGACAAGGCCGGTGCCGCGCCTGCGCCGGGCGGCCCCGCCGGTGCCCCGCCGGTCGCGGCGCCGGAAGCGACCCCGGCCGCGAAGTAAACCGCAGGTCGGAAACGAAAGGGCGCCCGGCTTCTCGCCGCGGCGCCCTTTTCTTTTGGCTGCGCGCTGGCTTTATACCAACCAGCACGGAGAAGAACCTATCTTCGTCCTCC
>NZ_BCTR01000070.1 GCF_002091475.1 Sphingomonas azotifigens NBRC 15497 | reverse complement strand
GGGCACCAACAACCGGCGCGCCCTGGTGTCGCTGAAGGCGTGCGCCAGCGCGCGCACCGCACCCGCGTTCCGCTGCCGGCACCTGCCGGCCCGATCCGCAGAATCGGGCAGCGTCAGCGATCAAAACCCGAAGGGCCGAGACGGCCAGGCCGACTCGGCGCCGTGCAGCGGCGTGCGAGCGCGGTCACGCCGAAGGCGTGAGACGCCCTGGCATACCCGCCTTGAACCTCAGACGTTTCGTGCTCGACGATAGGGGGGCGGGAGTCCCCAGGTGGCCCCATCTGGTCCCAACCAGGCTCTTTTCCCGACCTGCCACTCGGGCCAATCTTGCATCGGAGCGCTCCACCAAGCCTCACAAGATGCAAGGTGATCGCAATGCAGCCCCAACACCCAGACCGCATCCTCCGGTCAAGGCCGTGCTCGCCCTGACCGGCCTCACCCGCTCCACCCTCTACCGAAAGATGGAAGCCGGCACCTTCCCCAAGAACACCCAGATCAGCACCCGCTGCATGGGCTGGCGCGAGTCCGCCGTCTCCGAATGGCTGGATAGCCTCAAGACACAGGAGGCCGCCGTCAGCCCGCGAGCCTGACGATCCTTTCCCACACGTCCGAATGCACCAACCCTATGCGGTGAAACGGCCTCGGCCCATCGAAAGATCTCCGAGCCCACCGTTTCACCTCACCGCCGCGATCCACCGGACATGGTCGCCATTACAGCGACAGCACATGCGCCCGCAGCACGTCGACGGTCTCGGTCAGCCCATCGGCTTCCATATCCAGCAGCAGCACTTCGGCCGTCTTCTCCGGACGCTTGAACCGCTCACGCATTCGTCGAATGGCCGCCACGGCCCTGCCCGGATCGAGCGCAATGGTGTCGGCGATGAACTGATCCGCCGACCGGGCCTCCACGTTGAGGCCCGCAAGAATTGCCTCGGGGAAGTCCTTCAGATTCTCGGTAACGATCGTCGCCGCTTGAGTCTTCAGCGCCGCGGCAACGACATGCGCATCGTTCGGATCGGGCAACCCGACACACGCACCCAGGAAGACGTCATACTCCTCCACGGCCGCATCTTCGAACGCCGCTTCCATGCTCGACCTTGCACGCGCGGCACGATACTCGGCATCCGCCACGCCCTTGCCGCCGAGTATCCTGGCGATCGCCGCCTCGGTTTCGTCCATCACCCGATCGGACCAGCGGACGCGGAAAAACTCGGCCTCGGCAAGCGTCAGCAACAGGTTGCGCTTGAGCGTGCCCGCTAATGTACAGGCGTCGATAAACGCGGTGTACCGGTTGGCGAACAATTCTACAGGTGCTCCGCGTCCAACTCGGCGAGTGCTGATAGCGCGCTGCCGCGCTTTTCGTCGCGCGCGCGCTTGTAGGCGAACAGATCCTCGGCCTTGATCCGACGATGCCGGCCCACGGTGTCGAACGCGATATCGCCCTTCTCCAGCAACGAAATGAAGAAGGGACGCGAGACGTTCAGGATGTCCGCCGCCTGCTGCGTGGTCAGCATCTGGCTGACCGGCACCAGCGTCACCGCGTCCCCCCGTCCGACGTGCCGCAGCAGCTCCATCAGCAGCCGCGACAGGCCTGGGGTCAGCGTGATCTCGGTCGAGGTCTTGTCATCGTCCAGGACCCTGAGGGTCGCATCGCCCGACGCGTGCGACGCCAGAATCTGACGAAGCTGGTTGGCCGCTGCCTTCTCGCTCGCGGAAGGCAGGCGACTGCCGAGTTCCTCGGCAAAGGCTGGCATGGTCATGGGGCTCTCCGTTGGCCGATCCGCTATCCGATATTCGCATTAAACGCAATAAGCGAAATAATCGTAGCGGGAGTAGGTTCCGGCCTTGGACGCGACCCGCATCCGTGGCCGAAGCGGAAGTGGCGGTGCAGTGTCCTGCAGCAACATTGGGCCAGCACATGCTGCCATGCTCGCCGTGTAGATCAGCCTGGGCGCGGATCGGTGCATGCGTGACCTGCGATTGTCAGGGAACGGCCACGGTGTTGCAGCATTTTGCTGCAGATGAAGGCCATGTCATGAAATCCGTACTCATCGTCGAAGACGAAATCTTCATTGCCATGGAGATCGAGCGGATTCTTCAGGACGCCGGCTACACCGTCGTTGCGATCGCCGCGGATCAGGGCGAGGCGCTATCCGCCGCCGCGGCAGCGGAGGTCGCCTTTGTCGATCTCAACCTGCGCGACGGACCGACCGGCCCTGGTCTTGCGCACGAATTGGCGGAGCGGTTCGGGGTGCGGATTGTCTATGTCACGGCCAATCCGAACCAGATCGACCGACCAGCACCGACAGCTGTCGGCTATATCCGAAAACCGTTCTCCGAAGAGGCAATCGTAGCGGCGGCGGCGATCGCAGCGCAGCTGGAGACGCCGGACGCCACACACCAGGATGTGATCAGCCTCTAGAGGATGGTCGCTGCTGCCGGTGCAGCGCCGCGGCTGGCAGCTCGAGATTCAACCGCAAACCGTCCGCAGCCCATTCGCGTTCGATCCGGCCGCCCAACTGCTTGATCGCGCTGAGCTCGATCAGCTTGGTGCCGAACCCATCGGTGATCGGCGCGCTGACCGGCGGCCCGCCGCGCTCCCGCCACTCGATCCGGACATGCGTGTCCGCGGAGATGATCGATATCTGCACATTGCCTTCGGGAGACGACAGCGACCCATATTTCGCCGCGTTGGTCGCGAGCTCGTGAAACAGAAGCGCGAGCGGCGTCGCAGAGCGATCGTCGATCGTAGCATCGTCGCCGACAAGGACAATGCGGCCCGCATAGGCGTCCAGCAGTTCGCCCAGCATTCCGGAAAGGCTGTCCTGCACGGCGCTGGGCCGCGATGCTTCGCTGTGCGGTCGCACGAAGTCATGTGCCCGGCCCAGCGCCAGGATGCGCGCGCGCAACTCGTCGGCAGCCTGCTTGATCTGGGGATGGTGGCGCGTGGAGAAGCTGATCAGACCGCTGATCACCGCGAAAATATTTTTGATGCGGTGGCTGAGTTCGTGCGCGACGACCTCCCGCTGCGCCTGGATCATCTTCTGATCGTGGATATCGGTGCAGGTGCCGAACCAGCGCGTGATCGCGCCATCCCGGTCGCGGATCGGTAGCGCTCTGCCCAGCGTCCAGCGATATGCGCCATCCGCGTTTCTCAGGCGATATTCGATCTCATAAGGATCGCCGGTTGCAAGCGAGTGGCGCCAGGCAGCCCAGGCTCTTGGCTGATCCTCCGGGTGGAACATGCCGTTCCATCCTTCCCCGTCGGTCGATCCTGCCGGCACGCCGGTGAATTCGTACCAGCGCGCGTTGTAATAGTCGTGAAAGCCGTCCGGGCGGGTCGACCAGACCATCTGCGGCATCGCATCCGCCAGAATCCGGAACTTGGCTTCCTGCTCGTCCAGCTCCCGGCCGGTGCGGCGCGACGCGCGCCGGGCATGCAGCAACGCCATGATGTTCGCGGCCAGCAGGGTCAGGCCGTCGCGCTGCAGCTGGGTCAACCCGGCGCGGGGCGCGCGATCGATGACGCACAGCGCGCCGAGCTGGACCTGGTCTTCCGAGATGAGCGGCGCCCCTGCGTAGAACCGGATATGCGGGTCCCCGGTCACCAGCGGATTGTCCACGAACCTCGGGTCCTTCGTAGCGTCGGGAACGACCATGATTTCCGCACCCAACATGGCGTGCGCGCAGAATGAGGTCTCGCGCGGTGTCTCGCCGACATCCAACCCCGTGCGCGCGGGAAACCACTGCCGCTCGCCTTCGACGACGCTCACCAGCGCAATCGGAGAAGCACACAGTGCCGATGCGAAATCGGTAATGCGCGTCAAATCGGCGCTACCCATCAAGTCTGCCAGCCCAAAGCCCTGCAGTGCTTCGTGCCGCTCAGCCTCTTCCAAGCAGAGCGCTCCGTCGATTTCGTCAGTCATGCGCGGGGCATTCTCTTCCTAATAGGGTCGCCGGGTTGAAAGTGGCACAGGGGGGCGCCCCGAGCAGCCGGAAATGGCTCCACGGCGTTGTTCGCTGGGAATTGCAAGTGGTCCGAGCGGCGTTGAAGCAACCTACCGTCTCCCTGGCGGCAGACGGCACCATAAGGTGCCTGCGCCTCTCATCATCCTTCCCTCGGCCGTTTCGAAGACCGTATTCGTTAACGGACTTACCTAGATCAGGTTCCTCTCGATCCCGTGCCCGCGGTTCTGCAGATGGCGGGGCTGAAGAAGGCCGAGGCGCTAGCTATCGCGCGGCTGGGTACCCTGGCCCCGTCGACCCGGCGTCCCATTTTTCAAGACCCTGCCGTTGACCACTAAGTCTACATATGTTGATATGATGCGTTCGGCGTGAGCTTCTGGGCGGGCACTCCGTACCGCCGATCGACGTCGCTGGAGATGCAACAATGACCTTCGCACTGACCGCGATGCTCGCGCTCCTGGCCGGCGCGTCCGCCGCGGAGCCAGCCATCGCACAAGCCTCGTCATTACCTTGCCCGATGCCGGACGGCGCCGCAGGTGGCCGCAGCAACATCCATACCCGCGCCGTCGAGACCAACCTGAAGCCGCCGGTGCGTGCGCCGGGGGAAGGACCGTTCAGCCTGGCGGCGCGCATGCGCCTCTATGGCGTACCGGGGATCAGCATCGCGGTCATCCACCGGGGCCGGATCGACTGGGCCCGCGGCTGGGGCGTGCGGGATACAGTCAGCTGCGCGCCCGTCACGCCGGATACGGCTTTCCAGGCGGCGTCGATCAGCAAGGTTGCCACCGCCGTTATCGCACTCCGCATGGTGGAGCAGCACAAACTGGCGCTCGACAGCGACATCAACCTGTCCTTTCACAGCTGGCACCTCCCCGGCGACGCCCAACTGGCCCCGCGGGGTGTCACACTGCGACAACTGCTGAGCCACACGGCGGGGTTGGGCGTACATGGCTTCGAGGGCTATCTCCCTGGGGCGCCGTTGCCGACGACGGTGCAGATCCTGGAGGGCGCGGCGCCGGCCAACAACATGGCGGTGCGCAGCGTGCTGCCGGCGGGGGCGCAATTCCAATATTCCGGCGGTGGCTATGTCGTCACGCAACTCGCCCTGCAGGATGTGACCGGCCTGCCCTTTGCCGAGCTCGCGCAGCGCGAACTCCTCGGCCCCTTGCACATGACGCGGAGCGCTTTCGCGCAGCCGCCGTCCGTCGACATCCTTGCAAACATCGCCTTCGGCCATGTCTCGGGCCAGCCGGTCCCCGGCAACTATCACGTCTATCCCGAGCTGGCGCCGGCCGGGCTGTGGACGAGCGCCGGCGATCTCGCGCGCCTGCTGATCGACCTGCAGGCGTCTGCCGTCGGCCAACAGGGCCATCGGCTGTCCCCGGCAATGGCGCAGGCGATGCTGCGCCCGGTCAAAGACCATTGGGGACTGGGCGTCGAGCTCTACACCACCGCGCCCGAACGGTTCGGACATGATGGGGTCAACGAAGGCTTCCAGTCGTACATGATCGCCTATGCCGGCAAGGGCGAGGGCATTGTCGCGCTCACCAATGGCGGGCAGGGCCGGCGGCTGATCGACGAGGTCGTCCGCGCGGTGGCGACCGAATATGGCTGGACGGACATCGCGCCGCCCGCGGTGCCGGAACAGCAGCTCCCGCTTGCCGTGCTGGCGAAGGCGGCGGGGCGGTTCGAGGGTGGCGGCCTTTCGGTGCGCCTGGAAGCCCGTCCTGAAGGATTGTTCGCCGATGCGGGCGCGCCCAGTCCGGAGCGGCTGATGGCGCTGTCGCCGATGCGGTTCTTCTCCAAGGCGCTCGGCGTGGTGATTGCCTTCGATACGGACTATGCAAGTTTCACGATCGTCGAAGGCGGGCCGCCGATGCGCCTTGTCCGGACGACCGCGGCGCCGACGGGCTCGGGTAAGAACCGCTGACCCGAGCAACACAGCGCGGGCGCTTGACTCTTAAGTCTACATATGTTGGTATGATGCCATGGTTCGGAATCGAAAGCCCTCGAAGCAGATGTGTCGCCTCCTCGAAGCGCTCTCGGAGACGCAGGGCGAATGGCGACATGGCTATGACCTGATGAAGGCCACCGGCCTGTTGTCCGGGACGCTGTATCCGCTGCTGATGCGGATGACCGAGCAGGGGCTCGTCGAGGCCGAGTGGCGCGAGCCCGCCCAGCCCGGACGACCCGCCCGCCACGCCTACCGCCTGACCTCGGCAGGTGCCGCGCTCGCGCGCGACCTCGCGGGCAGTGCGCCGGGCCAATCGTTCAAGGGAGCGCTGGCATGAAGGCATCGTTCGCACGCGCGCTGCTCCGCCTGGCCGCCGCTTGCCTCGGCGCGCGCAGGCGCGACTGGGCCATGGCGATGGAAGCGGAGCTGGACACGGCAATCGCCGAAGGCGCGCCGGTGCAGTTCGCGTTCGGGTGCCTTATGGCAGCAGGGCGTGGACTGTTCGCCGCTGAGGAAGGACAGTTTGTCCTCACCAGCTATGCTGTGGCGATCGGGGTGCTGCTGCCGATGGCGGCGCTGCAGATCGGCTGCGCGCTGTTCGGGCTGCCCTATCTCTATCCCGGCCGGCACGGGCTGGGCGGCGCGCTGATCGACGGCGGCCTTCAGGAGAGCCTGCTGCGCGGTGTCTACCAGGCCGCGATCCCGTCCTTGGCGCTGCTGCAGCTGTTGATCGGGCTGGGGCATCTGCGGATCGCCTGGGTGGTGCTGGAGCGCGATTGGGCGGCAGCGCTCCGCTGGGGCAGCCTGAGCTTGGCTGCATCGGCGACACTGGTGACGTTCCTCAGCGTGTTGTTCATCGATGGCCGGCAGGCGCTGCTCCAGGGTGCGGTGCTCGCGATCGAGCTGGCGATCATTGCAAGCGTGGCGCGCTGGCACGCGCATTTCTCGCCCGGTCCGGCACCCACGCCGGTCCGCTAAGCGCGTCGCACCGCGACGGAATGCAAGACGGTCTTCGGGTGCACCGCCCCGGAGCACGAGGCCGCATGGCCGCAAGCGGTGCCATGAAGCGACGCGTTCGTCGCTGCGGAGCCCCCGCCGCATCCTCGGGGCAAGGAGATGATGCATGCGAACCGCAGCCCCGCGTTTCATCCTGCGCTGTTCGGCGACAGCCTTGTTCCTGATGCCCGCCGGCGCGGCCGTCGCGGGTCCGGAGGATGCTTCGACAGCCAATCGGTCCCCCTTCCTGGGGACCTGGGAACTGGACCTCGCCCGCATGCCCACCAACTATGGTCCGCCGCCCCGCCGGGTCGTCTACACCTTCGAGGATGTCGGCGCTGGCCTGTGGCGGACAAGCATCGACATCACCGCGCCCGACGGCAGTGTCCGGCACATGGCGGTGCACTACGCACGCGACGGATCGGCATCGGCAGGCGAAGGTGACAACGCGGAAGCGGACAGCGCCGCCATCAACCAGCCGGCGTCCAACGTGCTGGTCATGAGCCTTGCGAAGAACAAGATGCTCGGCTCGGTACGGGTCTATGCGGTCTCATCGGACGGCAAGGAAATGACGGAATCCGCTGCGGCGGCGGACGCCGGTGGAGCGCCTTTCGTCAGGAACTTCCATTTCCGCCGCCTGCGGTGAGCCAGCCGCGTCGGCAGGAAGGGGCATAAACCAGCCAGGCGGACCCGCGGCGGCTGCTCTGCGGCGCGATCGACGCAAATCTGTACAGGAGAAAATCATGAAGCTGTTGGTGCTCCTCAGCGCCGCGCTGTTGCCGGCTTGCGCCAGCGGCACGTCGGCGATGGCATTCCCGCCGCGCATGGTCGTCGCCTATCGCGACCTGCGACTTGATACCGCAGAAGATCGCGCCAAGCTGATACGCCGGGTCGAACGTGCTGCTGCCACCTTCTGCGAGGCCTACGACCCGATGGACCCGGAGACGCGGTTCGATGCGCGGCTGGCGAGCGGGCGGCACTGCCCCGGCGCCGCCGCTATCCTGCTGGCACAGCATATGCCTGCGAACGTCCGACGGGCATATCGCGCGGGACGTCGAGAGCAAGGGGCGGTTCGAGGATCGACAGGAACTTCAACCCGAGGCAAGTCGAAGTAAGGAGCTTGGGTGCTTGGCACCTCAAGCGATACCGTCAATGATCCCAGCGCCGCGCGGCGCGTATTTCGCACCGGCGATGGCGCTATAGGCCACATCGTGAACCGCGTTTCCCATCCCCTCCAGGCGGACCGTGGCAACGTTGCGGTGCACGCGCACTACGGAGACGGGTTCATTGTGCCCCCTCAGGAATACCGATACGGTAGACCCATCACCAAGCGCGAGCTCGACGTTCCTGACGATCTCCTGGCCAGCCACCCCGTCTTCTCCGTTCACCGTGAAGTCTCCTCGGGACCGAACGAATTGCCTGTCGCGCATCGGCAATCTTAACCCCGCGGGGGCAGGTCGTAGCGGTTTTGAGCGTCGATGTTGCCGACACCGAACAGTTGCGATGCACGCCAGTGGGGGATCGCTAGATGTCGTTGGCGGTCACCTGGATCGGCTCGGCGAAGTTCGGGCCTTCGCGGTCGATGATGTTCCGTGCGGCGCGTTCGATCGCGGCTCTGTTGGCGGTAAAAATCGCGTAGGGAAGTGCGTCGCCAGTTCCGGACTGGTTCAATCTCTCCAGCGCGGCATGCTCAACCTCTACGTCCACGCTGCGGCAAGCCCCCTGATTACGGTAAAACCAACGTGCCTCCGTCATTGGCATCTGAAAAGCGATAATTCCCACGGCGTTCCCTCTGCTGTTGCAAGAGAGGTGCGTATCGCGTCTTCGATGAGCCATCTGCACTTAGGGGAATCGCGTAAGTTACCGGATAGGCACACTATACAAACGTCCGTCGGTCGATTGCTCGTTTGCCTCGCGCACTGCAACGGCCGAGTTCAAACGTCTCGCACCGTCACCCGCACCGGCTGAACAAAGCTCGCACCCTCACGGTCGATGATGCCTCGGGCCACCTGCTCGACGACATGTCTGTTGCCAACGAGGGTGGGCGTCGTCGCGTATCTGGCGGACCCCGTATAGCTCAGGCGCAGCAGCGCGCGAACCTCGACCTCGACATCGACGAGGCGACGGGATGCCTCGTCGGCATAGGACCAGACCGGATGCCCGAGCGGCATCTGAAAGGTGACAGTGCCGGCGCGCAGCCGGACGACATCGGGCCCGTTCACCTCTATTGCAGATCCCAACGCGCCGCGACGGCATCGATGGCTCGGAACGCCAGATCCTCGAGCCCCTCGGGCACGGCAACGGCCACGTCCCAATTATGCGGGAAAGGCCAGTCGGGCGCGGCGGGCCGCGGGAGATGGAAGCCCAGCTCGAGATCCTCGCCGCTGGCGCTGAGGCTGGCGGCGACCCGCTCCAGTTCGTCCCGAATATCCTCTGCACTGTGCTGCGATCTGCTCAAAGCCCCTACCCCGGCCAACGCTGATCGAGCCTCCATCGAACAACCCATGATATTGATCGATATCGCATTTCTACTAGTCAGCCTCGGCTCGTCGCAAACCTTTCGTCACCGCTGCGCGCCGAGGACGGTGACGGGATGCTCTGGCTCGCGGGACAGCCCCAAGGTCACCCCTCCTCAAACCTTTGTTGCGTGGTTTCGCGCATTCCATCATGGCGACCGCAGCGCCGCGGCGCTGTCCGACTTAGCCATTGCAAGCAGTTACATTTCTACAACCTCGAGAGCGCATATCGGGAAAATGAGCGGCGATTGCTACCGCCCATGCATTTGATGGATAAGGGTTGTATGCCGCAGAAGCATCCTCGTCGCGTTGAGGACGAGATGGCGCCCCCGACAGCACGGGCGCGGTTGAATCCGGGCAGCGAGGACGCTGTGTATCGGACGCTCCTGGAATCCACGCGCGCCATTCCTTGGAAGATTGACTGGAGCACGATGCGCTTCGCCTATATCGGGCCGCAGATCGAGAGCCTCCTGGGCTGGCCGCAAGACAGCTGGATCTCGGTGGAAGACTGGTCCTCGCGCATTCATCCGGAGGATCGCGACCATGTGGTCAACTACTGTGTCGCCCAGTCGATCGCAGGGATTGATCACGAAGCGGATTATCGCGCACTCACGCCTGATCGCGGCTTTGTGTGGATTCGCGACGTCGTGCACGTTGTCCGCAATGACGACGGCGAGGTGGAAAGCCTGATCGGCTTCATGTTCGACATCAGCGAGCGGAAGCGGATCGAGCACGAGTTGCTGAAGATGCAGCAGAAGCTGGAGGCGCTGTCCTTCGAAGATGGCTTGACCCGGATCGCCAACCGGCGCCGGTTTGATGAACGCCTCGAGGCTTGCTGGGAGGATGCGCGCCGAAGCGGACGTCCGCTGTCGATGATCCTGCTCGATATCGATCACTTCAAGGGTTTCAACGATCGCTATGGCCATCTGTATGGCGATGAATGCCTGGTTGCCGTCGCCGAAGCGCTGCAGAAGGTGGGGCGGGAGAAGGACGTGGTTGCCCGCTACGGAGGAGAGGAATTCGTCCTCCTCCTGCCGGACACGGATGAAAGCGCCGCGATCGAGGTCGCTCGACGCTGCCGCAGCGCCATCGAAGCGCTTGGAATAGCCAACGCATCTTCGGATTGCAGCCCGTTCGTTACCGCCAGCCTTGGGGTTGGCACCACCATGCCCGGGAGGGACCAGAATGCGCGGGGCTTCTGCGAGAGCGTCGATCGGTTGCTCTATGGTGCTAAGCAGAACGGGCGAAATCAGCTTCTCGCTGGCTGACGCCCCTGTTGGGCGCCGCTGAGTCCAGATTAGCAGGTGGACGTAGCCTGGTTCGCATGTCCCGCCTTCCACTCGCGAGAAATACCGATCAGCTTCGCGAGGACGCGTGTCACCAATCTGCCGCAGGTATTGCGACCTAAATCTCCTGCGGCATCTGGGCGGCAAGCGGGGGGATTTAGCTCGAGAAGCGGCGGATGGTAGCGCGGAACAATGCGCGGTCGGCGCGCGAAAAATAGAGCCAGATACGCTCGCCTTCCAGAACCACCGACGCGGCGAAGGCGATGTCGGTATCCATCCTGCTGGGCGAGGGAGGCGGCGCGATCAGCGGTTCGATGCAGCGGTCCGTGACGCGCCTATATTCCGCGTCGAACGCGATCCATCCAATCCGCCAGCGCGCATCCTGCGTTGCGCCATTGTAGAACATCACCGGCTGCGCCTTGTCGTCGGTAAGCAGTGGCCCGGTGGAAAGATGGAAGTCGTCCCATGCATCGCTCCTGGGGGTGAACGGCTGCCGATCATGATGCCAGGGGCCTGCGACACCCGGCGCAGTGGCGAGGCCGACCAGCGAGGCATCATGCGCGGCATATTCGTAGAACAGCCGCCATCCGCCTTGCTCGGTACGATCAACGGTCGCCTCCTTCACATTGCCCTGCGATGGGGTGGAGGCCATGGCTACGCCACGCTTCTCCAGCCGATCCATGCTCGGCCCGGTGGCATAGAGCAGCTCGCCATGCGCATGCGGCGCATCGACGCCGGTATAGTAGACCACATAGCCACCATCCGGCAGCGCGACGACCGTGGGATCCTCGCAACCGCCGGCATCCTCGGCAGCCGGACCCGGGACGAGCGCGGGTGTATCGGTGGCGGTGAAGGTCAGGCCATCCTTGCTGGTGGCGTACCAGATCGTTCCGGTGTCGCCTTCCTCGCCCATCTTCGGCACCGCGCGGACCATCAACGCATAGGGGTGCTGTCCGTGAACCTTCCAGACATAGGGGCTCATCAGGTCCCGCTGCGTCACCGCATCCGGTCCGTGCAGGATCACGGGTTCGATCTTTTCCACGTTGAAGTCGAGCTGCGCCATCTCAGGCCCCCAGCGCTTGTTCGAGGACCAGGCCGCCGTCGATGGTAACGATCGCGCCCGTGATATACTCGGCCTGCCTGGAGCACAGGTAGACAGCGAGATCGGCAACTTCGTCGGGACGGCCGGCACGCCCCCAGGGGATGTGCTTCTCGGCCTCAGCCCGATAGGATGGATCGCGCTCGGCCTTCGCATTCATCGGCGTGAGGATCATGCCGGGCGCGATCGCATTCACACCAATGCCGAGCGGCGCACATTCAATCGCCATCGTTCTGGTGAGACTGTCGAGCCCTGCCTTGGCGGCGCAATAGTCCGCACCGCCCTCCCGCACGGCGGTGGAATGAATGGAGCTGATATTGACGATACGGCCCGGTTGCCCGGCGTCGCGCAACCCGCGTACCAATGCCCGAGAGGTGAGGAAGGCGCCGGTCAGATCGGTGCTGATGGTTTGGCGCCAGTGGTCCAGATCCATGTCGACGACAGCGACGCCCTGCATGTTGACCCCTGCGGAGTTCACGAGGAGGTCGACCAGGCCGAGCTTTTCCCCGACGCTGGCAAAGACGCCCGCTACCTGATCCTCGCTCCCCACATCCGCCTGGAGGGCGGTCGCCCGCCGACCGGCGGCCCGCACCGTGTTGCAAACACCTTCCGCTGCCACTGCATCCTGGTGGTACAAGATGGCGACATCCGCACCTGCCGCCGCAAGCGCTGTCGCGCAGGCCGCGCCGATGCCCGACTCTCCACCCGTTACCAGCGCGACGCGGCCTTCAAGTACCTGCATGTGACCCTCCGATCAGATGCGTCAACGAGGATAGAGTCCAGAGGTTCACGCGACGTGCACCGCCCGACACGCTTGGGGTTCTTGCCACCACGCGCTACGGATCGAGGCTGCGTGATGTCACGAGGAAGAAGCCGCGATGTATGACAATCCGCTGAGCCGTCGGGCCGTGCTCGGGGGCGCCGCGATGACGGTGGCCTCCGCTGCCCCTGTGCCTGCGTTTGCCGCGCGACGGGCCTCCGAGCAGACAGGGCTGGAGCATGGCACGATTCGAGTGATGGGCGTCCGGGCGGCGCAAGTGGCCTATAAAGGCCGCGCGGCTCTGCGCGCTATCGCCTTGGAGGATGTCTCGGGTCCTGACCGGCTGGTGATGCTGGACACGCCGGCCTTCGGCGACGGAGTCCTCGAAGCCTGGATCAGCGGCGCCCCCATGGCCACGGCAAGTGCCACGGCACGAGGGTTCGTCGGGCTGGCCTTCCGTGTGCAGGACGGAGCCAGGCTAGAAGCCATCTATCTGCGTCCCACCAACGGCAGGGCCGACGACCAGCTGCGCCGCAACCACGCCGTCCAGTACGTCTCGCACCCCGACTATCGGTGGGAGAGACTGCGCGCCGAAACCCCTGGCAAGTACGAGACCTATGTCGATCTCGAGCCGGGTCGGTGGACGCGGGTGCGTATCGTCGTAGTGGGAACCCATGCCCGTCTCTATGTCGATGGCGCCGAACAACCGACCCTGATCGTCGACGATCTCAAGCACGGTGCTGGCGCTAAAGGCGCCGTGGCACTCTGGATCGGCCCGGGGACGGAAGCGCATTTCAGCGAGGTGAAGGTCCGCGGATCCGCGGGCAGTTGAACGGGACGCAACGGCGTCGGTAGCCGCCGCATCTGGAAGCGCGCGATAGCAGACCGAGTTGCTCACTGGCGTGCGGCCGCCGTGCCACGATTGACAGATCCCTCGATTGCCCGCAGGCGCATCGTTCGGACACCGCTCCTGAACCGGCAAGCGCACCGCCGCCGCTGCCCGACCTGGAAGAAAAGCATGTCGCCGTCCGCTGCAACGCACATCATCTTCGGCCGTACCGCGCCCGGAATATGCGTCCGGGACCTCACGGTCGCACATGATTTCTACGTGCGCGTGCTTGGCTTCGAGAAGGTTTTCGAGAACGGAGATCCCGTCGGCTTCATGGTGCTGAAGAAGGACGATGCCGAGATCCATCTCAGCCGAAAGCCCGACCATAAGCCCTCGACGGTCAACGTGATGCATATGTTCGTCAGCGATGCCGCGGCTCTGTATGCATTATGCGAAGCGGCGGGGGTGCGGATCATCAAGCGGTTGGCAGACAAGGCGTACGGCCAGCGCGCCTTCGTCTTTGCCGACCCCGATGGGAATAGGATCGATGTTGGCGAACGCCTTGCCTAATTCTGCCCGGCGCGCCTGCCGCTTGGCGGAAGGTAGCGACACCGCTCGCTGCTACGTGCCGAAGTCGATGATCATGCCGTTCAGCGGCAGCTGGCCCGTGCGAGGGCTACGTACGCCCGTCTTGGGATCCATCACGCTGTAGTGATCGATGACATAGGGCAGCCCTTCGCCCGTCAAGGTCTCGCGCGCGTCGGTGACTTCCAGATGGACATGTGGTTCGCGGGCATCCCGGATGCGCCGATCGCGCCGATCACCTGTCCCTTTCGCACATGGTCGCCCACCCGAACCCGGACGCTGCCGGTCTTCAGATGGAAATAATGGGCATATTGCCCATCTCCCAGATCGAGGACGATCAGATTGCCACCCACACTGTCGATCGTGATCGGCTCGGCAGGGTGGAAGTCGGCGCCATGCCCGGCAGGGTTTTCGGGATGACCATCCTCGGCGCGCACCACCCTGGCGTCGCCCACCGCAAGCAGCGGTCGCGACCATAGGCATAGAAGGAGGCGGCGGCGTGCGCATCGCCGCTATACGACTGGCCGTTCCTGACCACCTTCCAGTCGATCGCGAGGTGCCGCGAATCGGTCAGCGATCCGTTGCTGATGAAGAGGCCGCGACGATGATGGTTGTCAGGATCGCTGCCCGGGCCGTCTGCGGCGATCCAATCGATCCCCGCGACTGGCCGCCCGAGTAGCTTCACGGCGCGACTCACGCGTATCGCTACCGTTCCCGTCTCTTCGAAGGTCAGCGGTCGTGGCCCAGTTAGCCAAGACGATCACGGCAGGGTCAAGAACCTCCTGCCACTGCTTACATTCACACGCGCGATAGTGAATATTGACAGCGTACAGCTTTGCCTGCACATTCTCCAGGCGATAACGGCGCCATGCGCGACCGGTACGCTGGGAGAGAGAGCATGCGGGCAACAGCATTTGTGTCGGCTTGTGCCGCCGCAACCATGGTGAGCGCGACCCCCGTCGCAGCGCAGACAACGGAGCCGCCGACGCGGCCCGACACCGCCGGTCAGGATCATGGCAACGACATCGTCGTCACAGCCACGCGGCGCGAGGAACGTATCCAGGACGTGCCGCTGAGCATCACGGCATTCCAGCAGGAAGAGCTGACGCAGAAGGGTATCGTCGGGTTCGAAGGGATCGCGCGCGAAACGCCGGGTGTCGTGCTCAACCGGCCAACGCAGAACTTCAACAACTTCACCGCTCGCGGCATCGCCACCAACGGCTACAACGCCAATCTCCAGAGCTCTGTAGCCGTCTATATCGACGAGCTTCCGGTCTCGACGATCGGCAACACAACGGTGGTCGACCCGAACCTGTTTGATGTCGAGCGCGTCGAATTCCTGCGCGGTCCCCAGGGAACGCTGTTCGGCTCGGGCTCCCTATCGGGTGCGATGCGCATCCTCACCAAGAGCCCGAATCTCACCAGCTTCGACGCCTCCGCACTGGCGGACCTGGGGCTCACCGGGCCGGATTCGCTGCGCCAGCGCTACAATCTGATGCTCAACGTGCCGGTGGTGCATGACCGGCTAGCGGTGCGTGGCGTCGGCTTCTACCGGCACGAGGAAGGCTATCTCGACAATGTCGGGACCGGCGTGCGCAATTCGAACACGCTGATCGACTGGGGTGGGCGCCTGATCGCGCTGTGGAAGCCGAGCGACCGCTTGTCGGTGCGGCTGCTCGGTTCATACGAGGACAGCGATCCCAAGGATTCGTCGCTCACCAGCCCCGCGCTCGGTCGCGAGAAGCGCGTCTCCGACCAGCCCGATCGCTTCACCGGCAAGCAGACGGTGCTCAACGCCACACTGGAATATGCGTTCGATTTCGCCAAGCTGACCAGTTCGTCGACCTATTCGAAATTCGACCAGCGCTTCTGGCTCGATCTCGCCGGCACATTCCCGAAACAGGCGATCTATCCCGGCGCGCCGATCGCCTTCGGGCTCGATGCGAACGGCTATGACAAGGTGTTCGTCCAGGAAACGCGGCTGGCGTCCACGCTCGACGGCCCGTTCCAGTTCGTCGTCGGCGGCTTCTACCTGCACCGCCGGCGCGACGTGGACTATTTCTACCGCTCGTCGCTGGCCTTCCTCGCCGCGCGCGGTCTCACCGGGTTGCCGGACCAATATTATCAGAAACAGTATACCCATCAGATCAACGAGGAACTGGCGGGGTTCGGCGAGCTGACCTACCGTTTCTCGAACAAGCTCTGGGTCACCGGCGGCATGCGCTACGGCCGGATTTCGGCGCAGGGGTTCACCGAAGCTGGCGGATACCTCGCTACCGCCTTCGGGCAGAATTACTACACCTATGCGCTGCTCGGCATCCCGGTGAACTTCAACACCTTCACCCCCTATGCGGCGGTGGCCGGCGTGAAGGCGACCGGCTCCAAGCCGTCGTGGAAGGCAAGCGTCTCCTACAAGCCCGATGAGGCGCTGACGACTTATGCGACCTTCTCCACCGGCTTTCGCGCGCCGATCGTCAATGCGTTCGCCGGCCGCCCCAGCCTGGTCGACCCCAGCGACATCATCATTCCGGCCGGCGCGTCGTCGGACGACCTGAAGAGCTACGAGGTCGGGGCCAAGGCGCGGTTCCTCAACGGCCTCGTGACGATCAACGCGGCGGCCTATCTGATCGACTGGAGCAACATCCAGGCCCAGGCCAATCGCGTCTCGGACTCGGTGCAGTTCGCCACCAATATCGGCGCCGCACGCAGCAAGGGTGTCGAGCTGGAGATGGGCGTCGTTCCCGCCAAGGATGTCTTCATCGGCCTGAACGCGGCGTATAACGACGCTAAGATCACCAAGCTGAGCGCGGCCGAAGCGGCGATCTCCGGTGCCGTGCTCGGCCACCGGCTTTCCGCGCCGCGCCTCCAGGGCGCGCTGTTCCTTTCCTACGGCGTGGACCTCGGCAAGGACGTGAAGGGCACCTTCGCGGTCAATGCCCAGTATGTCGGCTCGTACAACAGTTCTTTCCCGAATACGCCCGGCCTTCCCAACGTGCGGCTGTCGACGTTCGGCGAGACCGACGAATATGTGAACACCAATATCAGCTTCGGCGTGAAGCGGCGCAGCTGGTCGGCGCAGCTCTATGTGGAGAATGTGTTCGACGACCACTCGGTCGTCTACATTCATCCGGAGGCGTTCCTGGTCAGCCGCTTCGGCACGCTGCGGCCACGTACCGTCGGCATCCGTCTCGGCTACGGCATCTGAGATGGCGGCGGTTCCGGATAGCCTCGACATCCCACCAGAAACCAGGCGCGCCGCCGCACCGCGGCCGCGCCTGGTGCTGGCTGCGCTGACCTTCGTCTATGTGCTGAACTTCCTCGACCGACAGCTGATCGGCATCCTCGCCAAGCCGATCCAGGATGCGCTGCAGGTGAGCGACGGCCAGCTGGGGCTGATCGGCGGACTGTATTTCGCGATGTTCTACTGCTTCATCGCCATTCCAGTCGGCTGGCTGGCGGACCGCAGCAACCGGATCACGGTGCTGTCGCTCGCCTGCGCGGTGTGGAGCGGGGCGACGCTCGCCTGCGGCCTGGCGGCGAACTACGGGCAACTGGTCGCGGCGCGCATGCTGGTCGGCTTCGGGGAAGCGGGCGGGGTGCCGCCCTCCTATGCGATCATCACCGACACCTTCCCGCCCGGGCGGCGCGCCGGCGCGTTCGGGATCTACAATCTGGGGCCGGCGATCGGCGCAGCGATCGGGGTGGCGTTCGGCGCCGCCGTGGCGGCACGGTTCGACTGGCGCGCGCCCTTCATCGTCATCGGCGGGGTGGGGATCGTTACGGCGCTACTCGTGCGGTTGCTGCTCCGCGAGCCCGAGCGGGGCGCCACCGATCCGGTGCGGACGTCGATGGGCAAGGCGCCTTTCTGGCCGACGCTGCGCATGTTCTTCTCGAACCCGGTGCTGCTGCTGGCATCGCTGGGCAGCGGTGCGACTCAGTTCGTCACCTATGGGCTGGGCAATTTCGCGGTCCTGTTCCTGATGCGCGAAAAGGACATGGCGCTCGGCGAGGTTGCCGTCTGGTACGCGCTGGTGCTCGCAATCGGCATGGGCGGCGGCATGGTGCTTTCGGGCTGGGTGGTGGACCGGATGACGCGCCGGTCGCGGACCGGCTATGCGACGGCGCCAGCGCTGTCGCTCGCCGTCGCGATGCCCTTCTACATCGCCTTTCTCTGGGCACCGGGCTGGCCGCTGGCGCTGCTGCTGCTCGGCGTGGTGATGGTCTTCAACTATTTCTACCTCAGCGCCTCGGTGGCGTTGGTGCAGGAGGAAGTGCAGCCAAACCAGCGGGTGCTGTCGGGTGCGCTGCTGCTGCTGGTGATGAACTTCATCGGGCTGGGGCTGGGGCCGACCTGGGTTGGCTTCGCCAGCGACTGGTTCAAGCTGCAGGGCCAGACCGACCATCTCCAGGCCGCGCTATTCACGCTGACGCCCTTTTACCTGATCGCGATCGCGCTGTTCCTGTGGCTCGCACGGCTGCTGCGCGGCGCGCATTCCAATCCTCGCCGGAGTCCAGCATGAGACGCATTTATCGGGCCGCGCTCCTGGCCGCACTTGTCACGGCGCCCGCCGCTCGGGCGCAGGCGCCGACCGTCGCGGCACCGGCCGGCGTGGTGCAGGGAAGCCAGGAAGGCGGTCTGCGGGTGTTCCGCGGGGTGCCTTATACCCAGCCGCCGGTGGGCAAGCTGCGCTGGCGGCCGCCCGTCGAGCTTCCTGCGTGGCAAGGCGTACGCAAGGCCACGACGTTCGGTGCGGCCTGCGTGCAGCCCCGCCCGCAGGCAGCCGGCATTTACACTGATCCGCCCGAGCGGATGGACGAGGATTGCCTGACGCTCAACATCTGGGCACCCCAGCATGCCGCGAAGCTGCCGGTGATGGTGTGGATCCATGGCGGCGCACTCGTCTCCGGCTATGGCCATGCGGCGATGTACGACGGCGCGCGCATCGCGGCGCGCGGCGTGATCCTGGTCTCGATCAACTATCGGCTGGGCATTCTCGGCTATCTCGCGCACCCGGCGCTGAGTGCCGAGTCGGGCGAGGGCATCTCCGGCAATTACGGCCTGCTCGATCAGATCGCCGCGCTGCGCTGGGTCCGGCGCAACATTGCTGCATTTGGCGGCGATCCCGGCAACGTCATGATTGCGGGCGAGTCCGCGGGTGGGCTCAGCGTGATGTACCTCATGGCGAGCCCCGCCGCGCGCGGCCTGTTCCACAAGGCGATCGCACAGAGCGCCTATATGATCTCCGCGCCCGAGTTGAAGACCGCCCGTTTCGGGATGCCGGCGGCCGAAACCGCGGGAAGCCAGATCCAGCAGGCGCTCGGCGCGAGCAATCTGGCGGCCCTGCGCGCCATGGATGCGGAGAAACTCACCGCGCTCGCGGCGGCCAAGGGCTATGGCCCCTGGGGAACGGTGGACGGCAAGCTGCTGACGCGCCAGCTTGTCGAGACCTGGGATCGCGGCGAGCAGGCGCCGGTGCCGCTGATCGCCGGGTTCAACGCCGGCGAGATCCGCTCGCTCCGCGTGCTGTTGCCGCCGGCGCCCGCGAATGCGGATGCCTATTCGGCCGCGATCCGCAGCCGCTATGGCGACCTCGCCGATCCGTTCCTCCGCCTCTACCCGGCGGAGACGATCGGCGAGAGCATGCTCGCGGCGACGCGCGACGCGCTCTATGGCTGGACTTCGACGCGGCTGGCGATCGGCCAGACCGCCATCGGCCAGCCCGGCTATCTCTATTTCTTCGATCACGGCTATCCTGCGGCCGACGAGAATGGGCTGCACGCCTTCCACGCGTCCGAGCTGCCCTATGTGTTCGGCACTGCCGGGGGTACGCCGCCGCTATGGCCGAAGGTGCCGGACACCTTGGCCGAACGGCGAATGTCGGACGCGATGCTCGGATATTGGACGTCGTTCGCGAGGACCGGCGCGCCCAGCGCGGCGGGCCAAGCCGGCTGGCTGCCCTATGGCAAGGAGGCGAACTATATGGCGTTCGCGCAGGTGCCGCAGGCGCGCACCAAGCTCTTTCCCGGCATGTTCGCGCTGCACGAGGCGAGCGTCTGCCGCCGCCGCGCCGCCGGCAATCAGCCGTGGAACTGGAACACGGGGGTTATCTCCCCAGTCCTCACCAAGGTTGCAGGGTGCCGATGATCGACGGAAGCATGCAGGACTTCGCGCTCACGCTCGACAAGTTCCTGGACCATGCCGCCAAATGGCACCCGCACGCGGAGGTCGTGACGGCGGTGGCGGGCGGCGTCGATCGCATCGGCTACGCCGCCCTGCGCGTACGTGCGCGCGCGATCTCCGCGCTGCTCGCCGGACACGGTGTCGGCTTCGGCGCCCGGGTGGCGACGCTCGCCTGGAACAGCCAGGCGCATGTCGAAACCTGGTACGCGGTGATGGGCATGGGCGCGGTGTGCCACACGCTCAATCCCCGCCTGACCGCCGAGCAGCTTGCGGCGATGCTCGTCCAGTCGGAGGCGCGGCTGCTCGTCGCCAGCGCCGATCTGGTGCCGCTCGCCCGCCGCATCGCGGCCTTGGCGCCGATCGAGCGGATCTGGGTGATCGACGGCGAGGCTGGCGTGACCGCCGCGCACGAGCCGCCTGTGGTGCCGCTGGCACCCATGCTGGCAGGCGTCGAGCGGGATGTCCCGTGGGGCGATTTCGACGAGACAGCGCCTTCCGGGCTATGCTTCACCTCGGGCACCACCGGCGCGCCCAAGGGGGTGACGTACACGCACCGATCGAGCTTCCTGCACACGCTGCGGCTGCTGCAGGTGGACGTGATGGCGATTTCGGGCAGGGACACGGTGCTGGCCGTGGTGCCGATGTTCCACGCCAATGCCTGGGGGCTGCCGTTCGCGGTGCCGGCGGCGGGCGGCAAGCTGGTGCTGCCCGGACGCTGGACCGACGGTGCGAGCCTCACTCGGCTGATCGCGGGGGAGCAGGTGACCGTCGGGGTGGGCGTGCCCACGGTCTGGCTCGGCCTGCTCGAGCATCTGGAAGCGAGCGGCGAAGACCTGCCGTCGCTCGAGCGGGTCATCGTCGGCGGGGCGCCGCTCGCACCGGCACTGATGGCGCGGATCGAGTCGGGGCTGGGGGTGGAGGTGCAGACCAGCTGGGGCATGACCGAGCTTTCCCCCTCCGGCACGGTTGCCGTGCCGCGCGACCCGGCCCGGGCCGCGGCGCTTTCGGGCAAGCCGGCCATCGGAGTCGACCTGCTGCTCACCGATGCGCAGGGCCATGCGCTGCCGGACCAGCGCGGCGGCGAAGGCCATCTGCGGGTCCGCGGCGCTGCGGTGATCGCGCGCTATTTCGGCGAGCCGGACTCCGCGCTGGATGCCGATGGCTGGTTCGCGACGGGGGATCTCGCGCGGATCGACGCCTGCGGCAATCTGCAAATAACCGGGCGCGCCAAGGATCTGATCAAGTCGGGCGGCGAATGGATCAATCCCGCCGAGATCGAAGCCGTGGTCGGTGCCCTGCCGCAGGTGTCGCTGGCGGCGGTGATCGGGCGTCCGGATCCCAAATGGGGCGAGCGCCCGATCCTGCTGGTAGAGATGCGCGGCGAGCAGGCGGTGAGCGACGAAGCGCTGCTGGCGCCGCTCAAGGGTAGGGTCGCCTCGTGGTGGATCCCCGATGCGGTGGTCCGCCTCGCCGCCATGCCGCTCGCGCCGACGGGCAAGATCGACAAGATCCGGCTGCGCGCGGAGTTCGGCATGGCTTGACGCCCGCGCGCGCACGCGGAAGAG
This sequence comes from Sphingomonas azotifigens NBRC 15497, assembly GCF_002091475.1. Lineage (GTDB taxonomy): Bacteria > Pseudomonadota > Alphaproteobacteria > Sphingomonadales > Sphingomonadaceae > Sphingomonas > Sphingomonas azotifigens. Next base: position 9,187 of record NZ_BCTR01000070.1, on the reverse strand, counting down.
ACATTCGCGTGCAAGAGAATATCAAAGCCCCTCGTCGTTCCAAGAAAGCGGAACAGCGCGCCGAAACGATGGAGCAGATCCTCGACGCGGCCGAATATCTCTTCTCCAAGCACGGACTTTACGGAGTCACGCTGAAGGACGTCGCCAAGCGGGTCGGCGTCCACCACACGCTGCTCAACTATTATTTCGAAGACAAAGCCAAGCTGTTCCACGCGGTATTCGCGCGCCGTGCCGCCGTCACCAGCGAGCGGCGGATGCAGGCGCTGGACCGCTACGAAGCCGAGTGCGCGGGCAAGCCCAGCGTGGAGGGGGCGCTGCGCGCCTTTCTCGATACCGATCTCGACCTGTACATCGAGGGCGGCGAGGCGTGGAAGAACTATGCAGCGCTGGGCGCCCAGGTCGCCAACACTCCGGAATGGGGTGCCGAGCTGATGGACGAGCATTTTGATCCCGTGGTGCTGCGCCTGATCGGCTTGCTCAAGCAGGCGTTGCCCGACTGCGCCGAGGAAAACATTTTCTGGGGCTATCACTTTGTCACCGGTGCGCTGATGCTCACGCTGGCGCGAACCGGACGCATCGACAAGCTGTCGCACGGGCTGTGCAAGTCCGACGATTTCGTTGCGGTGAAGGAACGGATGGCGTCGTTCATGGCTGCCGGCTTCCTGGAAATCTGCGACCGCGGCTGAAATCAATTATTCACTCTCTTGTTAGCGAACGTCCGATGGGATAGCTTCGCGGAATTAGGAGAGGGGATATCCATGCAACTTGCGGATCGTGTCGCGATCGTCACCGGCGCCGGCGGAGGGCTGGGCCGCGAACATGCGCTTTACCTTGCGCGACAGGGCGCCAGGCTCGTCGTCAACGATGTTTCCGAACCCAATGCCGCTCGGGTCGCGGCTGAGATCGAGGCGGCGGGAGGCCAGGCAATGGCCGTCGCCGCCTCGGTTACCGACGAAGACGCCGTCGCCGCAATGGTCGACGCGGCGCTCGGGCGCTGGGGCCGTGTCGACATTCTGGTGAACAACGCGGGCATCCTGCGCGACAAGAGCTTCGCCAAGATGTCGATGGATGAGTTCAGGCTGGTCGTCGATGTGCACCTGATGGGCGCCGCGATCTGCTCCAAGGCGGTGTGGGAGCCGATGCGGGCGCAGCGGCACGGCCGGATCGTCATGACGACCTCGTCTTCGGGGCTGTACGGCAATTTCGGGCAGGCGAACTATGGCGCTGCCAAAATGGCGCTGGTCGGGCTGATGCAAACGCTGGCGATCGAAGGCGAGAAATACGGCATTCGGGTCAACGCGCTGGCGCCCACTGCGGCAACGCAGATGACGCATGGCGTGCTATCCGAGGAAAGTCTGCAGCTGCTCGATCCAGCGCTGGTGAGCCCCGGCCTGCTTGCGCTGGTCGGCGAGGATGCGCCCAATCGCGCGATCCTCTGCGCCGGCGCCGGCCATTTTGCCGCAGCGCATGTCACCCTAACTCAGGGCATTCAGGTCGGCGGCGGCGATGCGGCCGGCTTGGCGGTTGTTCGGAACTGGAATGAGGTCACGCGGCGCGACGGCGAATGCGTGCCCGGCTATGGGTTCCTGCAGGCCAAGCGCGAAGTGGAAGCGGCTCGCTATGCGCGGGATGTTGCCGCAGCGGCCGCTCGCTGACCGGGCCCGTCGCGCCTTGTCCGGCGCTCAGGCGGGTTCCGCTTTGCTCGCGCGGATGCCTGCAACGGTCTTGCCGGTCCAGCGCCGGATCGCACGTCGCAGGTTCGCGCCGTCGCTAAAGCCTACCTTCCACGCAACATCGTCGACGCTCATCCGCGTCGTCTGGAGATATTCGATCGCCAATCGGCGCCGGACGTCGTCAACGATCCCGCCATAGCTCGAGTCCTCGGCGGCAAGGCGACGGCGGAGCGTCCGCTCCTGCAAGCCCAGATGCGCCGCGACCGTCTCCATGGAGGGAAACCGGCTGGGCGCGTTCAACAGGATCTGGTACACCTCGCCGGAGAGGCCCGAGGATGTCCTGGACTGGCCGATCAGCCGCTCGCAGGTTTCCTCCAGCATGATCCGGGTCAATCGATTGCCCAGCGCGGGCGTCTGCTCGAGAATGCCGATCCGATAATGAAGTTCGTTCGCCGCCGCATCGTAGGTGCAGGGGCAGGAAAGTTCGCGTGAATCCTCCGCGGCATGCGCGTCCCGCGGCAGGGCGAAGAGCGCGCGGACCGGAAGATTGTCGGTCCCTGCGGTGTCGCGGATGTGCGTGAAGGTCATCTTCATCTGCTGCCGCACCAAGAAGGTGCGCACCTCGCTGCTCATCACGTCGCGATAGATCTCGCGGAACTGCCAAACCGCCACGTCGCCCTCGGCGCGCCATTCCAGCCGCACGGTCGGCGTGGCGAGGGGCTGGTAGCGGACGGCGAAATCGAAAAAGTCGCGCATCGTGGGCGAGCACATCAGCGCATAGCCGTACATGCCATAGGCGGAGAGATGCAGTCCGGCGCCGATCGCGAAGGCGTCGGCCGGTGCCGCGCCGGCCGCCACGATATTCTCGCAGGCGACCAGATACTGGCCAATCGAGGTCAGCGTATGGGGATCGCGCACATTGGCCAGCGTCAGCCCGGTGCGCGCCAGCACCGTCTCCGCCGTCATGCCGCGCCGAGCCACCGCATCGATGACCGTCGCGATCTTGAACGGCGCGAAGATGCGCTGGTTGAGCGACGGAAACCCGGCCCGCCCGCTGCGCATCCGCGCCGCATCGTCCTCCTCGAGCGGCATGCCAATCCCTCTCCGCTTTGTGCCCGGCATGTCCGCTAAAGACACAGCGATGTCCGCCGGTGCGCTTACCCGCCTGTCTTCCAGACCATAAGCAGAGGATCAAGCCGACAAAGTGCGGCAGCGGCGAAGTCCGCACCCAACAAGCGCCCATGCGGGGAGAGGAAATAATGTCGAATCGAGCAGAATCTGCGCGTTCGCCTGCGCGTCTATGCCGCCGCTCTGCACTCACGGCGGCGATGCTGAGCCTACCGGCGCTGGCCCAAGCCCAGAGCACCGAAGCCGCCAAGCAGGCCGAGGAGCGCAGCGCCGAGGCCGAACCCGTGATCGTCGTCACCGGCACCAGCATCCGCGGCGTTCCGCCCACCGGATCGGGCCTGATCAGCGTGTCGCGGGAAGACGCCAAGATCATCGGCGCGGCGAGCACCCCCGAACTGCTGGCGACGGTGCCGCAGCTCAACAGCTTCAACACCGCCCCGCGCGTGAGCAATGGCGGTCTCGGCTCCTTCGCGCCCGGCCTGCGCGGCCTGCCGAGCGCGGCCACCCTGCCGTTGATGAACGGCCACCGCTTAATTTCCGGCAGCACCCAGCAGACCAACCCCGACTATCCGTTCATCCCCGAACTGGCGATCGAACGGGTCGAGATCGTCGCCGACGGCGCCTCGGCGGTCTACGGGTCGGATGCCGTGGCCGGGGTGGTCAACTTCATCACCCGCACGCGTGTCTCCGGGCTGGAGGCAAACGTCCGCTATGGCATGGCGGACGATTACCACGCGTTCAATGCCGGGGCGATCACGGGCAAGGACTGGGGCAGCGGATCGATCGTCGCTGCCTATCAATATCAGGAAAACAACAACATCACCGGCGCGAACCGCGACTATCGCGCGCTCGATTTCCGCGCCGTCGGCGGCGTCGATACGCGCTCTACGGTGTGCCCCGACGCGAACGTCAATCTGTTCACCGGCACGATCTACGCCGCGCCCAGCCTAGCACCGGGCACCAACACTTGCGATCCGCGCGGGGCAGTCGATCTGCTGCCGGAGAACCGCACGCACAGCCTGCTCGTCTCGGGGCGGCAGAAATTGTCGAGCCGCATCACCGCCTGGGCCGATCTCCTCTATTCGGACCGTCGCGACATCGTACAGGCGGCGCTGCCGGGGCAGACCTTCGTGCTGCTCACCGCCGCCAATCCCTTCTTCCGCGCGCCGCCGGGTACGAACACGCTCTTCGAATATGTCGACTTCCGGCCGGACCGGCTGGTCGGCGCCGACCATTTCGACCAGCGCTTCCGGGTTCGCGCGGGGAACGCGACCGCAGGTATCGACGTCGATCTGCCGGGCGACTTCAAGGCGACCGCCTTCGGCACGATCAACTGGTCCCGCAACGATACCTTCCAGCCTGGGATCAACACGACGGCGCTGACTGCCGCCGCAGCCGGCACCACGACCGCCACGGCGCTCGATCCGTTCGGCACGCGAACGAGCCCCGCCGTCGTGGCGGCGATCCTCGACAACCCCACCGATTTCACCAACCATCAGCGCCTCGAGATCGGCGCGGTGAAGATCGACGGCCCGCTTGCCAGCCTGCCCGGTGGCAAGCTCAAGGTGGCGCTGGGTGCCGAATATCGCCGCGAAACCTATACCCAGCGCGGATCGAGCGGCGGCGTCGGCTTCCCCGAAGACCTGGGGCGGAACGTCAAGTCGGTGTTCGGCGAACTCTTCGTGCCGTTGTTCGGCGAGGGCAACGCCGCGCCGCTCGCACGCAGCCTCACCCTGTCGCTCTCGGGACGCTACGATCACTATAGCGACTTCGGCTCGACGACCAATCCGAAGCTGGGCGTCACCTGGGAGCCGATCGTCGGCATCAACCTGCGCGGCAGCTATGGACGATCGTTCCGTGCGCCCGGACTGCGCGATCTCGGCTCGACCGTCGGCTCCTATTATTCCGCAGCGGCGCTGGTAGACGCGTTCGGCGCACGCGATCCGGCGCGCGGCGCGACGCAGGTCAACACCATCCTATTGTACGGCGGCAACCGGAAGCTCGAGCCCGAAACCGCGCGAACCTGGTCGCTCGGCGTCGACTTGCAGCCGGGGTTCGTGCCCAATCTGAGCGCCAGCGTCACCTTCTACGACATCAAATATGACGACGTGATCGGGACGCCTGCGGGGCTCGGCGCGCTGCTGTTCAGCGACCCCACCTTCGCCTCCCGGGTGGTCCGCAACCCCACGCCGGCGCAGGTGGGTGCGGCGATCGCCGACACCGTCCCCTTCTTCTACACCTTCGCCGCCGTCCCGACGATCGGCAACATCCTCGATCTGCGGCAGGGCAATTTCGGCGTCCGCAAGACCAACGGCCTGGATTTCGACGTGCGCTACCGCCACGCCACCGGCTTCGGGACCGTCTTCGGCGGCATCGCGGGCAACTACATCCTGAATTACACGAACCGGCTGTCGCCCACCTCGCCCGAAAGCGACTCGCTCGACGCGGGAATACCGCGGACCACACTGCGGACCACGCTCGGGTTCACCGCCGGGCCGGTGACGTTCGTCAACTTCGTCAACCACCGCTCGGGCGTCACCGCATCCTATGCCACGCCCACCGGGTCGAGCCTCTATACCGCCGGCGGATACACCACCGTCGACCTGCGCCTGACGGTGCGGTTGCCCGACGTTGCGTTCGCCAGACGGACCGAGCTCGCGCTGCAGGTGAACGACCTGTTCGACGCCACGCCGCCCTTCTTCCCCGGCACCGACGGCATCGGCGGCGCCTACAACCCCATCGGGCGCTACGCCGCGATGAGCCTGCGGACGTCCTTCTAGCCCGCCCGGGCGGCGCTGCCGGATGATTAAAGCGCCGCCCGCGATCGCACCAACAGCCAAGGTTTGCCCCTCGATGACCCCTCCCGGTACCAGCGTGCACGTCCCGGCTCCGATCCCGCAGATCCGCCTCTACCGCGAGTGGTTGAAGGCGGCGCGGGGGCGGGACTTCGCCACCTACGAGGAGCTGCGCCGCTGGTCGGTTGACGATCTCGACGGGTTCTGGCGCAGCATCTGGGACTATGACGGCATCGAGTCACCGACGCCGTTCGCCGCTGTCCTGAGCCACGATCCCATGCCCGGCACGCGCTGGTTCGACGGGGCGCAGCTGAACTATGCGTGGCACGTGTTCCGCCATGCCACCGCCGCGGACGCCGCGGACCAGCCGGCGATCATCGCCATGGACGAGAGCGGCGGCAGCGTCGCGATCGGATGGGGAGAATTGCGGCGACAGGTGGCGTCGCTCGCGCTCACGCTGCGCGCACGCGGTATCGGGCCGGGCGATCGTGTCGCCGCCTATCTGCCAAACATCCCCGCAGCCGTGGTGGGGCTGCTCGCCTGCGCCAGCCTGGGCGCGATCTGGACCTTGTGCTCGCCCGACATGGGCACCTCGGCCGTGCTCGACCGCTGGCGCCAGACCGCGCCCAGGGCGCTGATCGCGATCGACGGGGTCTTCTATGCGGGCAAGGCGCTCGATCGAAGCGCCGCCCTGGCCGCTATTCGCGAGCAACTCCCCTGCATCGAAACGGTGCTGCTCGTCTCCACCGGATGGGGCGCGAACGACGTGCCCGATGCCGTCGACTTCGCTGCCGCCACGGCGCGCGAAGACGCGGACGTCGCGGCCTTCGAACCGCTATGGCTGCCGTTCGACCATCCGCTCTGGATCCTCTATTCGAGCGGCACGACCGGACTGCCCAAGGCGATCGTCCATGGCCATGGCGGTGTCGTGCTCGCGACCGCCGCAGGACGGCTGCATTTCGACCTTGGCCCGAGCTACGAAGCCAACACGCGCGGCGATCGCTTTCACTGGTACAGCGCTAGCGGCTGGGTGATGTGGAACATCCAGGTTGGCGGGCTGCTCAGCGGCACAACGATCTGCCTGTTCGACGGCTCGCCGAGCGGTACCAAGGCCGATCCCGACTGGACCCGGCTCTGGGACTTCGCGGTGCGCAGCGGCGTCACCTGGTTCGGCGCGGGCGCCGCCTTCTTCGCCCAGTGCCGCAAGGCGGGGATCGAGCTCGCGCGCATCCCCGGCCTGGGCCGCATCCGCGCGCTCGGCAGCACCGGATCGCCGCTGCCGCCCGATGTGCAACGCTGGGGAACGGCACAATTCGCCGCCATCGGACGATCCGCCATCTGGTGGTGCAACGTCAGCGGAGGCACCGAGATCGCCGCCGCGTTCCTGGCCGGCAATCCCGAACTCCCGGACACGCCGGGCCGGCTGCAATGCCGACACTTGGGTGCCGCGATCGAAGCGTGGGATGAGACGGGCCACCCCGTGATCGATGCGGTGGGTGAGATGGTGTGCACGCGCCCGTTTCCGAGCATGCCGCTCCATTTCTGGGGCGACGCGGACGGCAGTCGCTACCGCGATTCCTATTTCGCCGCATGGCCGGGCGTGTGGCGGCACGGTGACTGGCTGACGATCGGCAGCGACGGCAGCTGCACGATCTCGGGCCGCAGCGACGCGACGATCAATCGCCATGGGGTGCGCATGGGGACCGCGGAAATCTATGCTGCGGTCGAGCACCTGCCCGAGATCGCCGACACCATGATCATCGATGTCGAGGATGCGGAGGGCGACAGCCAGCTGCTCTTGTTCGTCGTACCCGCGGCGAACCAGCCGGTCGACACGCGCATGGAAGCGGCGATCGCCGCAGCGATCCGCACCAGCCTGTCGCCCCGCTTCGTGCCCGATCTGCTGATCGCCGCACCCGGCATCCCGCGCACGCTTTCCGGCAAGAAGCAGGAGCTTCCGATTAAGCGGCTGTTCGCCGGATGGGCCGCCGCCAAGGTGGTGCATGCCGACGCGACGGCCACGCCCGAGCTTCTGTCCTGGTACATCGAACAGGCGCAGCGCTGGCAACGCGAGCGTCGCTCCGGCGCCTCGTCGGACATGGGAGACGCATCATGAAGGTGGGCGTTGTCGGCGCTGGTCTGATGGGCGCGGAGATTGCGCTTGTCTTCGCCTTGGCCGGGCACGCGGTCCTGCTGCACGATGCCAGCGAGAGTGCGCTGGCCGGCGCGCTCGCTCGGCTGGGCGGTATCCTCGAGAAGGGTGTCGCGCGGCAGATCTACGCCGCCGATGTGGCTCAGGCTGCGCTTGCCCGGATCGCTCCGGTCGATGCCATTGCGGCAATGGCCGACTGCGCGATGGTCACCGAGGCGGTGTACGAGTCGCTCGACGCCAAAGCCGCGGTGTTACGCGCGCTGGACGAAGCCTGCGCCCCGACGTGCATCCTTGCGTCGAACACGTCGACGCTGCCAATCTCGACGCTGGCAGCGTTCCTGACGCCTGCGCGTCGGGCGCGCTTCCTCGGCACCCATTATTTCTCGCCGGTTTCGCGCATGACGCTGGTCGAGGTGATCCCCGGTTTCGCATCGGACGATGCAGTCGTGGACGAGGTCACCGCCGTGCTCGCCGGGCTCGGCAAGCAGCCCGTGCGGATCAAGGATGTTGCCGGCTTCGCGGTGAACCGGATGCTGCATGCGCTGCTGATCGAGGCGGTCAAGCTGGTCGAGGAGGGCGTGGCCACTCCGGCCGACCTGGACGTCGCGTGTCGGCTGGGCCTGGGGCATCCGATCGGCCCGTTCGCGCTGATGGACATCGTCACGTCGGACCTCTGCCTGCAGGTGCAGCAGATCCTGCACGATGCCTATGGTGAGCGCTTCCGGCCGCCGGCATTGCTCAAACAGCGCGTCGCCGCGGGCTATGGTGGCGGTACGAAGCGACCCGGCTGGCTGGCGACGGACCGGACATAAACGATGCTGGAGAGAAACAAGCGGATGATCGACGCGCAAGCCATGGGGGCAGCGCCCGGCGGCGGCTCCACGCCGGTGCGGGGCGCGCGGATCACGCTAGCCATGCTGTGCTTCGTCTATGTGCTCAACTTCCTCGACCGGCAGCTGATCTCGATCCTGGCAAAGCCGATCCAGGAGGGGCTGGGCATCACCGACGGCCAGCTTGGCCTGCTCACCGGCTTCTATTTCGCGCTCTTCTATTGCTTCATCGCCATCCCGATCGGCTGGCTCGCCGATCGCACCAGCCGCGTGAAGGTGCTCGCCGCAGCTTGCGCCATCTGGAGCGCGGCGACCGCCGCCTGCGGCATGGCGGGCAGCTACCCGCAGCTCGTGGTGGCGCGGATGATGGTCGGCGTCGGCGAGGCCGGCGGCGTGCCGCCATCCTATGCGATCATCTCGGACAGCTTTCCGCGCACGCGGCGGACGACGGCGATGGCGATCTTCAATCTGGGCCCGCCGATCGGCTCGGCGCTCGGCGTTGCCTTCGGTGCCTCGCTGGCAGCCGCTTTCAACTGGCGCATTCCTTTCTACGCGATCGGTGCGGTGGGCGTGGCGGCAGCGCTGGCGGTGTATTGGCTCGTCCGCGAG
>NZ_BCTR01000069.1 GCF_002091475.1 Sphingomonas azotifigens NBRC 15497 | reverse complement strand
GGTGTATTGGCTCGTCCGCGAGCCGCAGCGCGGCGCTACCGACGGTCGTCCTGGAGCTTCTGCGCCGACGCCGGTGCCCGAAAGCTTTGCTGCAACCATCGCGCGGTTCTTCCGCAATCCGCTGCTGCTGATGGCGTCGCTCGCCAGCGGCGCCGGCAACTTCATCACCTATGGCCTGCTCAATTTCACCGTGCTGTTCCTGATGCGCGAAAAGGGGATGACGCTGCAGGAAGTGGCGCTCTGGTATGCGCTCGTCGTCGGCATCGGGATGAGCGCGGGCATCTATGCCTCGGGGCGCATCGTCGATCGGTTCGCGCGGCGCAGCAAGACCGCTTACGCCACCGTGCCCGCCGCTTCCCTAGTCCTGGCGCTGCCCTTCTTCCTGGCCTTCACCTGGGCGCCGAGCTGGCAGGTCGCACTGGCCTTTCTGGCGGTGCCGATGTTCCTCAACTCCTTCTTCCTCTCGGCGACCGTCACCTTCGTCCAGAGTGAAGTGGCCCCTGAGCGCCGCGTCATCTCGGGTGCGCTGCTGCTCCTCGTAATGAACTTCATCGGCCTCGGCCTGGGACCGACCTATGTCGGCATCGCCAGCGACCTTTTCCGCCCCAATTATGGCGATCATGCCCTGCAGGCGGCCTATTTCGCGCTGGCGCCAATGTATCTCGTCGCCGCCGCGCTGTTCCTGTGGCTCGCGCGGCTGATCCGCCGATCATCACTCGCCGGTGCAGCATGCGTCTAGCCGAAGCAACAGATCGGAATCGTTGGAGAGGATCATGAAACCCAAGCACTGCCTCGCCCTTCTAGCCGCGAGCGCGATCGGCGCGCTGGCCCCTCATCTTGCGTGGGCGGAAGCGGGTGATCCTCTCTCCGACGGCGGCATCCGCTGCGCGGCAATGATGCGCCTCAAGCTGGCCGACACGACCATCTTGAGCGCGGCCATGGTGCCCGCCAAGCCCGCCGAGTCCACGGCCGCCGGCGACGTGCCCGGCTATCGAAGCTTTTGCCGCGTCGTCGCTCGTGTGCGCGCTGAACCCGGCTCGGATGTGGGGGTGGAACTGTGGCTTCCCGCGCAGGGCTGGAACGGCGTGTTCCACGGCAATGGCAGCGGCGGGTTCGGCGGCAACTTCGTGCTGGGCTATCCGGGGATGGTCGAAGGACTTAGGCGCGGCTTCGCGACGGCGACCACCGATACGGGTACCGCCCCCGCCACGCCGCTCGAGGGCGAGGCCCTCGCCGGTCAGCCGCGCAAGTGGCGCGACTGGGGGCGGCTTTCCACCCATGTGATGACCGTCGCCGGCAAGGCGATCACCAAGGCCTTCTACGGGAAGGCGCCGCGGAAGGCGTATTACAGCGGCTGCTCGACCGGCGGGCAGATGGGGCTGATCGAGGCGCTCTACTATCCCGGCGACTATGACGGCATTCTGGTGGGCGCACCGGTGATGAACCGCACCTGGGGTCACGCCGCCGTTCTGTGGGACTATGCGGCGGCCAATCGCGCGCCGGGGCATCTGCTCTCCGACGCCAAGCTCAAGCTTCTCCACAAGACCGCGATCGCAAGCTGCTGGCGGCAGGGCCGCGGGCTGGCCGGCGACCCGTTCGTTTCCGATCCTCTGCGCTGCACGTTCGATCCACAGGTGCTGCTGTGCAAGGGCGCGGCATCCGACACCTGCCTGACCGAGGGCGAGGTTGCCACCGCGCGCGCTTTCTATGCCGGCCCCACCGGCCGCGACGGCAAGCCCGCCTATTTCGGCTGGCTGCCGGGGAGCGAGATGCCTGGCACGTTCGGCTGGTCCTTTCTGCAAAAGCCGATCAACGGCCAGCCCCCCTTCGGTGCGCTGTTCCAATGGGTGTTCGGCCCCGACTGGGACTGGCGGCGCTTCGACGTTGACCGCGACATGCCGATTGTCGACACGCGGCTGGATCCCATTGTCAATGATGCGATGCGAGGAAGCCTCGAGGCATTTGCGACCCGCGGCGGCAAGCTAATCGTGTTTCATGGCCTTGCCGACACGCTCGTCCCGCCCGGGCAGTCGGTTGCCTTCTTCGATCGCCATGCCGAACAGATGGGCGGAGTCGCGAAACTGGCGGGCAGCGCGCGCCTGTTCCTGGTTCCCGGCATGATGCATTGCGGCGGCGGTACCGGACCGGTTGCCTTCAACACCGCGTCGGGCATCCCGCAGCGGCCGCCCTGCGACGACACGCAGCACGACATGTTCTCGGCACTGATCGCTTGGACGGAAGCGGGGGAGGCGCCCGCCAGGATCGTCGCGACACGATATTCCGATGACGATGGCGACGTGATCGCGATGCAGCGTCCGCTTTGCCCTTATCCGGCGCGAACCGTGTATCGGGGCACGGGATCTACTGCGGCGGCCAACAGCTTCCGGTGCGAACTTTCTCAGGAGTGAGGAGGTACTTCATGACCGCGCCGTTAGGCATACTACGATCAGGTGTCAGTGCGAGGATCTCCGCATCGGCCAAGGGCGTGAGCAGCGGACTGAGCAGCCCCTAGATTTCTGGACCCCTTGGATCCTAATTTTGAGGACAGGAGGCGACGAGCCGCCGCGGCAACTGCCATGACAACGCCGTCGCCGAAAGTTTCTTCTCCTCGCTCAAGCGGGAGCGCATCCGGCGTCGAACGTACAAAGCCCGCGAGGAAGCCCGGCAGGACGTGTTCGATTACATCGAGATGTTCTACAACCCGGTGCGCAAGCAGGTCAGGAAGTCAGGAACGGAATGCTGTCGCCCGTCCAGTTCGAACGGCAGCAGGTTCTGAAGGCGGAAGGTGTCTAGAAAACTGGGGGCTGCTCAGAACGCGGTGCACCGGTTGTGGCGAACACCCCCTACAACTGCTCCGCGTCCAGCACGGCCAGCGCCGATAGCGCGCTACCGCGCTTTTCATCGCGCGTGCGCTAGTAGGCGAACAGATCCTCGGCCTTGATCCGACGATGCCGGCCCACGGTGTCGAACGTGATCTCGCCCTTCTCCAGCAACGAAATCAAGAAGGGACGGGAGACGTTCAGGATGTCCGCCGCCTGCTGGGTGGTCAGCATCTGGCTGACCGGCACCAGCGTCACTGCATCGCCCTGCCCAACGTGCCGCAGCAATTCCATAAGCTAGCCTCCAGGCGACGGGCCATTTCCATCGCATAGCAATGGGTGCAACCCGCGCTGATAATATTGGAGTCAGCCACGGGGTTCCAGGTTGCGTCTGTCCATTCAATCTGCGTCTCAGCCATTACGGCCTCGCCGAGTTTCGTCTGTGTCGCCGGCCTATATCGCAATGAGAACAAAATTGGAACGATATTGTTGTGTGCTCATGCCGCCTCGACTGCATGGGCCTGGATCTCGACGCCAAGGCGCTTGCGCACGGCACCGAAGATCGCCGCGAGATTGTCCATGCTCGGGTTGCCGTTCTCCGATAACATCCGATGAAGGCTCTTGCTGGGCTTGTTGGTCTCGACGGCCAATGCCTCGAAACCGACCGACGCGTTGACGAGATCACGCAGGATCAACCGGGCCATATGCGGCTCGCCGTTGAGGAACAGGGTTGCAGCCTCGTCGAGCAACGCCTTCGCAAAGGCAGGGTCTCGGCCCGCGCGCTCCTTCACCGTCTCTTTGAAATTCCGAGTGAGAGCCACTGTCTTACCTCTTTGCCTTTTTCTGCGCCGCCTTCCGCGCCTTATATTCAGCCAGCAAATCGCTGGCGCGATCAATATCTGCCTGCTGCCGCTTTTTCGTTCCACCGGCGAACAGCACGATGAGTTCATTGCCGTCCTGGGTCAGATAGAGCCGATAGCCTGGTCCCCAATCGATTCGATATTCGCCAAGGCTGCCACCGATCCATTTGATGTTGGACGTGTTGCCTAGCTCCATTCGCAACATTGCGGTCGCCACTTTCGTGGCCGCTTGCGCATCGAGCCCATCAAACCAAGAACGAAAGGGACAGGCGCCGTCCTCCTGAACATATTCCTCTATGACCACTTATCACCTCATGATGGTAACATAACCGTTACCATTCGTCTAGCGCCATGTCGCCGTCAGCCCCGGACTGAGCGCATCAACAATCGTCGAATCGCAATGTCGATCGAGGACGCGTGAGATTCTGCTAGAGAATCAAACAGAAGGCTTTGCACAAAAGGCAGCCCAGTCGCGCATGAGCAGCCTTCGCTTGTCGAGGAAGTCTGTCCGGCGATAGGCGGCCTCGACCTTGTTCGAGACCGTGTGGGCGAGCGCCGCCTCTGCGATCTCGCCCGAATAGTCGGTCTGCTCCGCAACCCAGTCACGGAATGCCGAGCGGAACCCGTGCACGGTCACCGCGAGATCCATGTCCCGTAGGATCTTGAGTAGGGTCATGTCCGAGAGCGGCTTCTTCACGTTCTGACCGGGGAACACCAAGTCGCTAGCGCCAGCCTTGAACTTCTTGGCGCGCTCGAACGCGGCCACCGCTTGGGGTGCGAGAGGCACGACGTGCACTCTCCCCATTTTCATCCGTTCGGCCGGGATCGTCCACAACGCTGCTTCCAGGTCGAGTTCCGACCAGGTCGCACCCCGGATTTCGCCTGATCGCGCCGCTGTCAGGATCAGCGCTTCCAACGCGACGCGGCCCACCGATTCCCGCGCGCCCAGCTTCTCCATGAAATCCGGTACCGAAGCATAAGGCAAAGCTGCAAAGTGGTTGTCCTTCTTGGGCTGCCGAGGCAGTCCCTTGGAGAGCGAACGCATCGGTGCTTCGGTTGCGCGAAACCCGCGTGCATAGGACCAGTCGAGAACCGTGCCGATGCGTTGCCGGACGCGGCGCGCTGTTTCCGGCTTCGCCAGCCAGATCGGCGCCAGCACATCGCGGATCAGCGGCCCTTCGATCTCGCTGACCAACCTGTCGCCCATCTTAGGAAAGGCGTAGGTCTTCAGCGTCGCGATCCACTGGTTCTGATGCTTGCCGTTCTTCCAAGCCTTCTCGTGTTCCTCGTGGACCATTTCGGCAGCCCTGCGGAACGTTGGGATTTCCTGTCGCTCCTGCTTCTTCTCGGCGACGGGGTCGATGCCTTGGGCAATTTTCTTTCGGGTCAGCAGCGCGGCTTCTCGCGCGTCAGCGAGAGAAACGGCTTTCAACGACCCCAAGCCTATATCCCTTCGCCGGCCCTCAGCTTGAACGCGAAGAAGCCAGCGGCCTGAATCCTTGCCATTCAGTTCCAGGAAGAGCCCGTCACCGTCGGAGTACCGACCCGGTTCGGTCAACGCCCGGATCTTGGTTGCAGTCAGCTTTCCCATCGCATCCCACTCCGATTTACCCCACACTTTACCCCACACTTCTCGTGGGATGGTGTCGGATCACATGGAATTCAGCGGAACGAAAAAACCGCTGATTTCTGCGGGTTTCTAGCAGCTTTTAGCGGGTTTGGGGAGGCCCAAAAAGGGCGCAGGTGGCGGAGCGGGAGGGATTCGAACCCTCGATACGGTTTTGCCGTATACTCACTTTCCAGGCGAGCGCCTTCGACCACTCGGCCACCGCTCCGCAGGATACCTGGAAGGCGCGGCCCTACCGTTCCTTGGCGGCCTAGGCAAGCGCCCGTTGCCATGCCAAGCTGCGTCCATGGCAAAAACCCTGCTCGTCCTCGCCGCGACCCTCGCAGCCGCGCCGCTCGCCGCCCAGACTGCCCCGCAGACCGCCGCTCCCTCGCGTCCGGCGCCCGCGGCGGCCGAGCCGGCGCCCGAGGACTGGCGCGACATTCCCGACGACGAGATCCTGCTGATCCAGCTGCAGAGCGGCCGCCAGATCGCGATCCGTCTCGCCGCGCGGTTCGCGCCGGCGCACGTCAACAACATCCGCACGCTCGCCGCCGCGCGCTGGTGGGACGGGGAGAGCGTCTACCGGGTGCAGGAAAACTGGGTCGCGCAATGGGGCGATCCGACCGAGAAAAAGCCGCTGCCGCCCGAATTGATCACCCGGCCGCCCGCCGAGTTCGAGATTGCCGCCTTCACCCCCGCCCAGCGCCTGTCCAAGCCCGATTCCTATGCGAGTGCCACCGGCGTCACCGCCGATGGCTGGCCAGTCGCCAGCGACGGCAAGGCGGCGTGGCTTACCCATTGCTACGGCATGGTCGGCGTCGCGCGCGATGCGCTGCCCGATACCGGCAGTGGGTCCGAGCTGTTCACCCCGATCGGCCAGTCGGCGCGGCGGCTGGATCGCAACTATACCGTGGTCGGACGGGTGATCGAGGGGATGCAGTGGCTCTCCGCGCTGCCGCGCAGCGATGCGCCGATGGGCGTCTATGCGAGCGCGGGCGAGCGGACCGGCATCCAGTGGGTGCGGCTCGCCGGCCAGATGCCGCCCGACGAGCGGCCGCACTTCCAATATCGTGCCACCGACAATGCCCGCTACGCCGCGATGCTCGCGCTGCGCGAAAACCCCGCCCCGCCGACGATCGCCACCGGCGTCAATGTGTGCGACCTGCCGGCAGCGGTGCGCCGCCGGCCCTGAGCGGTTACTTGCCGACCCAGTCGGCTACCTCGCCGGCGACCTGGTTTGCGGCGCGGTTGAGCGCCGGGCCGATCGCCGCGGTGTTGATCGCGGTCACCGGCACGCGCGCCTCAAAACGGCGGCGTTCGAAGGCCTGGGTGCCCTCGCGCCCGAGCGAGGCGTCGAACACCACCACCGCTTCCATCTTGGTCGCATCGACGCCGAAGCTGCGCACGTCGCCGCCCAGGCTGGCGCTGGGGGTGCTGAGCGACTGGCGGCGGCTGAGCACGATGCGGCCGGTGCGCGCGGCGATGGTATCGGCGAGCAGCCGGCCGAACAGGCTGGCGGGCCCTTCGACCCACTGCGCGTCCTTCACATAGGCGATCGTCGTGCCGCCGGGGCCCGAATGCACCGGCACGCGCGTCGTCGCCAGTTCCTGCGGGGCATTGACCGGCCCGATCGTCACGGCCTTCACCGTGCCCGATTGCTGGACCTCACCCGCCGGCAGCGTGGCGGCGGGCTGCAGCGTCAGCAGCGACGCCGGCGGCTTGGCCGCGAAGGAGATGCATCCGGACAGCGGCACGGCGGCGAGCAGCGCGGCGATGGCGGGCTTGTTCATCCGGAACCTCATTTCTTCGGCCTCATTTCTTCGGCTTGTAGGTGGGCAGCGCGGGCGCCGCGATCAGGCTGGAGGCACCGCCCTGATCGAGCCGGTGCGCGACGTTGGTGAGCGCGATCGACATCTCGCGCAGATCCTGCACGAGCTGGCCAACCTCGGGCATCGTCTTGGTCGAGAAGGTCTGGATGCCCGGGCGTGCCTCGCCGATCGCCGCATCGAGCGTCTCGACGCTCTTCCGCGCCGAGGTGATCGTCGCGTTGAGATTGGCGATGGTCGGCTTGATGTCGCTCGTCACCAGGCCGTTGGTCGTCTCGGCGAGCTGGCCGATCTGCTGCGCGGCGGCGCCGGCCTGCTGGATCGCGACACGGGTCTCGGCGAGGGTCGCGGCAATCTCCGGCCCGCGGTCCGCCAGCGACTTGGTCAGCCGGTTGGTGTTGGCGAGGATGCCCGAGATCGAGGCCTGGTTCTTTTCGTCGAGCAGGTCGGAGACGCGCTCGGTGAGCGTGGTCAGCCGCTCGAGCAGCTTCGGTGCCGAGCTGAGCAGCGCGCCGAGGCCGCCGGCCTTGGTCGGGATCACCGGCACGCCCAGCGGGCAGGCCGCGCGCGGATTGTCCTTCGGGCATTCGATCGGCGGCTGGCCCTTCACCGCGCCATCGAGCTGCACGGTGCTGGGGCCGGTGAAGCTGCCCTGGATCGTCGCGTTGGTGCCTTCGAGGATCGGCACGTCGGGCTGCACGCTGATCCGCACGCGCACCAGGCTGGGGTCCGGACGCCAGAACTGGATGTCCTTCACCGTACCGGCGGGCACGCCCGAGAAGCTCACCGGGGAGCCGCGGCTGAGGCCGTCGACCGACTGCTTGAAGAAGATGTCGTACTGGCGCTCGTCGCCGCCGCCCAGCCGGGACAGCCAGACGATGAACAGCGCGAGCACGGCGAGCAGGATCAGCACCACCGCGCCGACCAGCACATGATTGGAACGCGTTTCCATCAGCCCCTCTTATCCTCATGCACGTGCCGGTTCGGGCCCGCGACCGCAGCGCGTCCGCGCGGTCCGTTGAAATATTCCTGGATCCACGGATGGTCCAACGCCAGCAGCTCCGGAATCGTCCCCACCGCGATCACCCTCTTGTCCGCCAGCACCGCGACGCGGTCGCAGATCGCGTAGAGCGTGTCGAGATCATGGGTGATCAGGAACACGGTGAGTCCCAGCGTCTTCTGGAGCGACGCGGTCAGCTCGTCGAACGCCGCCGCGCCGATCGGGTCGAGCCCGGCGGTCGGCTCGTCGAGGAACAGCAGCTCCGGGTCGAGCGCCAGGGCGCGCGCAAGGCCGGCGCGCTTCTTCATGCCGCCGGACAGCTCGGCCGGATATTTGGGGGCCGCCTCGGGGGGGAGGCCGGTCATCACCACCTTGTAGGCGGCGATTTCCTCGAGCAGCGCCTGGTCGAGCCCCGGATAATATTCCCGGAGCGGCACCTGGACGTTTTCGGACACGGTGAGCGTCGAGAACAGCGCGCCGCCCTGGAACAGGATGCCCCAGCGCTTGCGGATGTCGATCGCGTCGGTTTCCTCGCGGCCGATGGTGTTCTCGCCGAACACCTCGACGGTGCCGTCCAACGGCGACTGGAGGCCGATGATCGAGCGCATCAGCACCGACTTGCCGGTGCCCGACCCGCCGACCACGCCCAGGATCTCGCCGCGGCGCACGTCAAGGTCGAGCCCCTCGTGCACCATCTGCTCGCCGAAACCGTTGCACAGGCCGCGGACGCGAATGAGGATGTCGCGGTCGTTCCGCGCAGCGTCGGTCATGTCCAGCCTACATTGGTGAAGAACACCGCGAAGAAGGCGTCGAGCACGATCACGAGGAAGATCGCCTGGACCACCGCCGTCGTGGTGCGCTGGCCGACCTGTTCGGCATCGCCTTCCACCTGCATGCCGTGGAAGCAGCCGGCCATCGCGATGATCGCGCCGAATACGGGTGCCTTGACCAGCCCGACCCAGAGGTCGGTCAGCGGCACCACTTCGCGAATGCGATGGATGAAGGTGACCGGGGTGATGCCGAGATCGACCCAGCACAGCAGCCCGCCCCCCAAGATCGAGACGAGCGAGGAATAGAAGCCGAGCAGCGGCAGCATGAACACCACGGCGAAGACGCGCGGCAGCACCAGCGCCTCCATCGGCGAGACGCCGATCGTGCGCATCGCGTCGATTTCCTCGGTGAGCTTCATCGTGCCGATCTGCGCGGCGAAGGCCGATCCCGAACGGCCCGCGATCATGATCGCGGTCATCAGGATGCCGAGCTCGCGCAAGGTGAGCCGCCCGAGCAGGTTGATCGTGTAGATCTCGGCGCCGAACTGGCGCAGCTGCACCGATCCCTGCTGGGCGATGACGATGCCGATCAGGAAGCTCATCAGGCCGATGATGGCGAGCGCCCCGACGCCGACCACTTCGAAGCGCTGCACCGTCGCGTTGAAGCGGAAGCGGCTGGGGTGGCGGATAACGTGCCACAAGGCGAGCACGGTCGCGCCCATAAAGCCGAGCAGGCCGTAGAGCGTCTTGCCCGAATTGATCACCGCCTTGCCGATCTCGTCCAGCGCGCGGGTGAACGAGCCGGGCGGGGGCGGCGGCAGTTGGATCGGGTGCTCGGCGGCGATCACCTGGTCGAGCAGATGCTGCTCGTCGGCGTTCAGGCCCTCGATCGTCGCGCCGCGCTCGCGGGCGAAGCGGTGGACGACCCAGGCGCCGACCGTGTCCATCCGGCCGACCTCGCGAAGATCGAGCCGGGCGACGCCGCCCTCCACCGTCTCGAGCCGCGCGGGCAGGTCGCCCAGGCAGGCAAGCGAAAGATTGCCGGAGAAGCGGAGCACCGCCTCGCCGTTGTCGTCGGACCGTTCAAAGTCGGCGGGTGCCCTCATCGAAACCCCCTTTCCGCGATTCTGGCTGGAACGGCAAGTTCCTCCGTGGCTAGAGGGCGCAATGCAACGCCTCGCCATCTACGACATGGACAAGACCATCACCGCGAAACCGACCTGGACGCGGTTCCTGCTGCACGTCGCGCGGACGCGGGCACCGTGGCGGCTGGCGCTGTTCCCGGTGATCGGGCTGGGCGGACTGGCCTATCTCGCCCGCGGTCTGGACCGTGCGGGGCTCAAGCGCCTGTCGCATCGCTTGCTGCTGGGCCGCGCGCTCCCTCCCGCCGAGATGGCGGCGGTCGCGGAGGCGTTCGCCGATCTGGAGATGCGCAGCGGCGTGCTGCAGGGCGCGCTGGCGCAGATCGCGGCCGATCGCGCCGCCGGCTACCGGCTGGTCATGGCGACCGCCTCGCACCATTATTACGCCGAAGCTATCGGCAGGCGACTGGGCTTTGACGACGTGATCGCCACCAATGCGAAGCGGGACGGGCAGGGCCATATTCTCTCCGAACTCGAGGGCGAGAACTGTTACGGGCCCGTAAAGCTCCATAGGATCGAAAATTGGCTGGCGGCAGAAGGGCTGCACCGGGCTAACTGTTATATCCGCGCCTATTCGGACCATGTCTCCGATGCCCCGCTGCTCGGCTGGGCGGACGAGGCATTCGCGGTCAACGCGCACGGCCCGCTGGCGAAGCTCGCCGCCGCGCGCGGCTGGTCGCAACTGGACTGGCGGCGGCCCTGACTTTTCCCTATGCTTCCAAAAGGTTCGCAACCGAAACGGCGTTTCGCGCATTTGTCTGGCGGGTTGCTGTGATCACGAGGAAGCCAGACGCGTGCAGAATGACGACGACCACCAGCCGGCCGCGACCGGGGAATCGGCCGGCGACCTGAAGGATTCGACCTCCTACAGCCCGACGGGCAACCATCCGACGCATCATTGGAAGCGCGCGATCATCGGCACGCCCGGCCTCGGCGATCGCAGCACGGTGTTCTTCGCCGCGCTGCAGATGACGCGGATGCCGATGACGCTCACCGATCCGAACCAGCCGGACAACCCGATCGTCTTTGCCAACAAGGCGTTTCTCGACCTCACCGGCTATGAGGAGCACGAGATCCTCGGCCGCAACTGTCGCTTCCTCCAGGGTGCCGAGACCGATCGCGATGCCGTCGCCGAACTGCGCGCGGCGATCGACGCGCAGGAAGCGATCGCGCTGGAGCTGATCAACTATCGCCGCGACGGCAGCTCGTTCTGGAACGCGGTGTTCATCGCGCCGGTGCTCGGGCCCGATGGCGAATTGCTCTACTTCTTCGCCAGCCAGCTCAACGTGACCCGTCGGCGCGAATCCGAACAGGCCTTTCGCCAGGCGCAGAAGATGGAGGCGATCGGCCAGCTCACCGCCGGCCTCGCGCATGATTTCAACAATCTGCTTCAGGTCGTGTCGGGGAACGTCGACATCGTCGCGAGCCAGGTGGAGGACGAGCGGCACCAGCGGCTGCTGAACAACGCCGCGCGCGCTGCCGATCGTGGATCGAAGCTCACCCGCCAGCTGCTCGCCTTTGCGCGCAAGACCCGGCTCGAGCCCAGGACGGTCGACATGAACCAGCTGATCCACGAGTTCGGCGACCTGCTCGACAATACCGTCGGCGCGCAGATCCGGCTGGTCACTGCGCTCGAACGGCGGCTGCCGGCGGTGCACATCGACCCCACCCATCTCGAAATGGCGATCCTCAACGTGCTGCTCAACGCGCGCGATGCCATGCCCAAGGGCGGCACCGTCACCATCGCGACGCGGCTGTGGAAGCTCAACGGCGACGCGCCGATGCACCAGCTGCCCGAGGGCGATTACGTCGTCCTCACCATCCGCGACGAGGGCACCGGCATGGCCGACAATGTCCGCCGCCGCGCGACCGAGCCCTTCTTCACCACCAAGGGCGCCGAGCGTGGTACCGGGCTGGGCCTTGCGATGGTGCATGGTTTCGTCCAGCAATCGCTGGGGCGCTTGGAAATCGACAGCGCGCCGGGGGAAGGAACCGAGATCCGCATGCTGTTCCCGGTTGCCAGCGCGATGACCGGAGCCGCGCCCTCCACCCCAGCGCCGAAGCGCGATAACGGCAAGGGCGCGAGCGGTGGCAGCGAGACCATCCTGCTGGTCGAGGACAGTGACGATGTCCGCGCACTGGCGCAGGAGCAGATCGCGGCGCTCGGCTACCGCGTCGTGCTCGCCGCCAGCGGCGAGGAGGCGCTGGAGCGGCTCAAGACCGAGACGATCGACCTGCTGTTCACCGACATCGTCATGCCCGGGGGCATGAGCGGGCTCGAGCTGGTCGAACAGTTTCGCGAGACGCATCCCGACACGCCGGTGCTGATGACCACCGGCTATAACGAGGATCTCGTCGCCGACATTCCGCGCGGCTCCAACCTCGACGTGATCGGCAAGCCCTATCGCCGCGAGCAACTGGCCGATCGCATTCGCGCCGCGCTGGATCGGCGTACCCCTGGTGCGCGCCGCGACGTCAATCCGATCGCGCCCGCCGAGGGATGAACCCGCCGGCGGGCATCGACGCCGCCAGCGCCACACCGCTCGATCGGCTGATCGCGGCGCGGGACTGGTCTGGGTCGCCGCTCGGCCCACCCGAGACCTGGCCGCGCAGCCTGCGCGACGCGCTGATGCTGATGCTGCCGTCGCACGCCCAGATCGCGATCTTCTGGGGTGCGGACTATATCGCGCTCTACAACGCCGCCTACGCGCAGACGATCGGCAACAAGCATCCGGGCGCACTCGGCAGTGCAGCCCAACCCTATTTTGCGGAGACCTGGGACGAGCTGGGGCCGATGCTCGATCATGTCCGCACCACCGGCAAGACGCTCTCGGCGCCCGATCGGCGCTTCTACACCGAACGCTATGGCTTCGGCGAAATCGTCTATTTCGACATCTCGCTGTCGCCGGTACGCGACGCCGACGGATCGGTCGGCGGGGTGATGACGGTGGTCTCGGAGACCACCGAGCGGGTGAAGGCCGATCGCCGGCTGCGCGAAAGCGAGGCGGCGCTGCGGGCGAGCGAGGCGCTTGCCCGCGAGCAGGCCGACGAACTCGCGGTGATGTACGACAACTCGCCGGTCGGGCTGGCGGTGCTCGATACCGATCTGCGCTATGTGCGGATCAACCGCCAGCTCGCCGCATGGAACGGCATCCCCGTTGCCGATCATATCGGCCGCCATGTCAGCGAGATCGTGCCCGAGCTGACCGACCAGGTGGTCGCGGCGCTGATGCGGGTGCTCGGCGGCGAGCCGCTGCTCGGCATCGAGATCACCGGCCCCACGCGCGGGCGCCCGGACGGCACCTCGACCTGGCGGCAGAATTGGGTGCCGGTCTATGGCTGGGACGGCAAGGTTCACCAGATCGCGATCTCGTGCGAGGACGTGAGCGAGGAACGCAACGCCCAGGCCGCGCTGGAAACGCTCAACCGCGTCGGCGCGGCGCTGTCGGCCGAGCATGACCTCGAACGGCTGGTGCAGCTGCTCACCGATGCCGGGGTGGAACTGACCGGCGCCAGCGTGGGCGCCTTCTTCCACAATGTGATGGACGACAGCGGCGAGCGGCTGCACCTGTTCACGCTCTCGGGCGACGAGCGCAGCCGGTTCGAGATGCTGGGGCGGCCCCGCGCCACGGCGCTGTTTGCCCCGATCTTCCAGAATGTGGTGATGCGGTCCGACGATGTGACGCGCGAGCCGGACTATGGCCGCAACGCGCCGCATCGCGGCATGCCGCCGGGGCATCCGGTCGTCACCAGCTATCTCGCCGTTCCCGTGGTTTCGCGCGATCGCTCGGTGCTGGGCGGCCTGTTGTTCGGCCATCCGCAGCCCGGACGCTTCACCGCCCGGCACGAGGAGCTGGCGCGCAGCCTGGCGGCGCAGGCGGCGGTGGCGATCGACAATGCCCGGCTGCTCGCCGATGTCCGCGCCGCCAACGAGACGCTGGAGCGGCGGGTGGAGGAGCGCACCGCGGCGCTGCGCGAGGCCGAGGCGGCGCTGCGCCAGAGCCAGAAGATGGAGGCGATGGGCCAGCTGACCGGCGGCGTCGCGCATGACTTCAACAACCTGCTCACCCCGATCATCGGCAGCCTCGACCTGATCCTGCGCAAGCGCGGCGACGATCCCGCGCTGCACCGGCTGCTCGATGGCGCGCTGCGCTCGGCCGAGCGCGCGAGCACGCTGGTCCAGCGGCTGCTCGCCTTCGCCCGCCGCCAGCCGCTCCAGCCCGCGCCGGTCGACTTGGCGGCGCTGGTCGACGGCATGGTGCCGCTGCTTGCCAGCACGCTCGGCCCCAAGATCGCGCTTTCGGTCACCAAGCCCGAGGTGCTGCCGCCCGCCCGTGCCGATGCCAACCAGCTCGAGATGGCGCTGCTCAACCTCGCGGTGAACGCGCGCGACGCAATGCCGGAGGGCGGCGCGCTCGAGGTTCGGCTGGGGGTCGGCAGTGCGGACGAGGCGCCGCAGCCGCTCGATCCGGGATTCTATGTCCGCCTGGCGGTGCGCGATACCGGCACGGGCATGGATGCGGCAACGCTCGCCCGCGCGATCGAGCCGTTTTTCTCCACCAAGGGCGTGGGGCGCGGCACTGGTCTCGGCCTGTCGATGGTTCACGGGCTGGCGAGCCAGCTGGGCGGTACTCTCGGGTTGTCGAGTCGGCCGGGCGAGGGGACGGTGGTCGAGCTATGGCTGCCGGTGAGCGCCGAGGTGCCGGCGACCATTGAGGCACCGCGCCACGATCCGCATATCGGCAACGGGTTGGTGCTGCTCGTCGACGACGAAGACATCGTCCGCGGGACCGCCGCGGAGATGCTCCGCGCGCTCGGCTATCAGGTGCAGCTGGCCGATTCGGCCGAGGCGGCGCTGCGGATGCTCGATGCGGGGCTGGCGCCCGACCTGCTCGTTACCGATCACCTGATGCCCGGCATGACCGGCACCGATCTCGCGCGCGCCGTCCGCGGTCGGCTCGGCGACGTGCCGACGCTGATCGTCTCGGGCTATGCCGAAGTCGAGGGGCTGAGCCGCGACTTCGCCTATCTGCCCAAGCCGTTCCGCCAGGCCGACCTCGCCCGCGCGCTCACCCTGCTGGGGGTGCGCTGAGCGCCAGGACAAGCCTTGTTGAGGAATACACGTCCTGCCAGTCGTCATCCCGGCGAAAGCCGGAATCTACTGCGATCTCCGTCCGGGCTCTTGCTTCAGCCGAGAGGCGAATGGATCCCGGCTTCCGCCGGGATGACGAACGAAGGGTAGAGGATCGTCCTTGATGCGCCTTTTGTTACGCGCCGAGGATGCGCTGGTAGAGCGCGATATACTGGTCCGCCATCGCCTCCACCGAGAAGCGGGCTTGCACCGCGCGGCGGCAGGCGGCGCGGTCGATGGATCCCGCGCGCTCGACGGCGTCCACCGCCGCATCGGCAGACCCCACCAGCAGCCCGGTTTCGCCATCGTCGATCAGCTCGGGCATCGAGCCGCGGCGGATGGCGATCACCGGGGTGCCGCAGGCCATCGCCTCGATCACCGACAGGCCGAAGGGTTCGTCGAAGTTGATCAGGTGGAGGAGCGCACGGGCGCTGCCCAGCGCGCGGATGCGGTCCTCGCCGCCGACCGGCCCGTGATAGACGATGCGGTCACCGAGATGCGGCTGCACGTCGCGCTCGAAATAGCCCTGATCCTGGACGATGCCGTAGAGGTTCAGCCGGCGGCCGGTCGCCTGCGCGACCGCGATCGCCTCGGCCGCGCCCTTGTCCGGGTGCATGCGGCCGAAGAATAGCAGGTCGTCGCTGCCCTCTGCGTCGAACGCGAAGTCGTCGAGCGGAATGCCGTGGTGGATCGTCGCGGCATAGCGCAGCGACGGGTGCCGATCGGCGTCCGAGATCGCGACATAGTGCACCCGGTCCTCGAACGGCTTGTACATCGGCAGGATGCGCTCGGAGGAGAAGCCGTGGATCGTCGTCACCATCGGCGTGTCGATCAGCGGGGCATAGGCGTGGGCGGGAAAATCGGCCTGGTTGTGGATCAGGTCGAACTCGGCGGCGCGGGCGAAGAGATGCGACTGATGGGCATATTCCCACACCTTCGCATCGATCGCCGGATCCTCCGCATAGCCGCGCGGCACCACGCCGGCGAGCCGGGCGGTGGTGACCGAGTCCTGCGTCGCGAACAGGGTGACGTCGACGCCCTTGGCGACCAGCGCCTCGGTGAGCAGGCTCGTCACCAGCTCCCAGGGGCCATAATGCCGCGGCGGGGTGCGCCAGGCGATCGGCGCGAGCATCGCGATCTTCATGCGAGCACGTGCCCCTGCGAAAGCAGGGGCCCAGGGTTGGAGAGCGAATCGCCTGTGGCACTGGGCCCCTGCTTTCGCAGGGGCACGGGTGGGTTGATCATGCGAGCAAAATGCCTTGGTTCGGGGCGAGGGGGAGGGGGGTACCCTCCACACGAAGGTCGTGGCCGGGTGTGGTGAGGACCGGCGTCAGCGCGGCAGCCCATTCCGGCAACGCCAGCGTCTGCGGCACATCGGACAGGTTCAGCGCCACCAGCACGCGCGCGTCGCCATGCCGCCGCTCATAGGCCAGCACCGCCCAGTCGCTCGACACGGCGTGCCAGCTCCCCACCGAAAGCGCCGGATGCGCCCGTCGCAGCTGGAGCAGCGCGCGCGTGAAGGCCAGCATCGACCCCGACTGGTCCCGCTGCGCCATCACGTTGCGCTCGGCCCAGTCGGGGTTGAGCGGCAGCCATGGCTCGACCGTGCTGAACCCGGCATGCGCGCTTGCGTCCCAGGGCATCGGCGTGCGGACCTCGTCGCGGTTGAACGCGGTATCGGGTTCGCGCAGCGCCTGGGGGTCGCGCACCCGGTCGGGCGGGATGGCGACGTTCGGCATGCCCAGCTCGTCGCCCTGGTAGAGCGTCGGCGTACCGCGCAGCGTGAGGAGCAGCATCATCGCGACGGCCGCTTGCTCCGCCCCGACGCGCGAGGCGACGCGCGGCTTGTCGTGGTTGCCGAGCACCCAATTGGGCCAGCCATCGGTGGGCAGCGCGCCCTCATAGTCGGTGATCAACCGGGCCAGCGCCGCCGCATCCCAGCGTGCGTCGAGCAAGTGGAAGTTAAAGGGCAGGTGCACGCCGTTGCCGCCCTCGCCATAATAGGCGACGAGGCGCGGGATCGGCAGGTAGATCTCGCCGATCAGCACGCGCTCCGGATAGTCCTCCGCCACGTCGCGCATCGCGGCGATGATCTCCATCATCTCGGGCTGGTCGGCGGAATGGGCGGGCAGCAGCCGCTCGATGTCCTGCATGCCCGCGCGCCAGTCCGGATTGGCGGGATTGTCGGGGAAGTCGGGGTGCTTGATCGCCAGCCACAGCACGTCGATGCGGAAGCCGTCGACGCCGCGGTCGAACCAGAAGCGCATCGCCGCCAGCATCGCCGCGCGCAGATCCGGGTTGCGCCAGTTGAGCTCGGGCTGTTCCTTGAGGAACTGGTGGAGATAATATTGGCCGGTGGCCGCGTCCCACTCCCACGCGCTGCCGCCGAAATAGCTCTGCCAATTGTTGGGCGGGCCGCCATCGGGGGCGGGATCGCGCCAGATATACCAGTCCCGCTTGGGGGCGTCGCGCGACGACCGGCTGTTCAGGAACCAGGGATGTTCGCTCGAGCTGTGGTTCGGCACGAAATCGAGTAGCAGCTTGAGGCCACGGGCATGCGCGGCGTCGCGCAAGGCATCGAAGTCGGCGAGCGTGCCGAAGCGTGGATCGATCCCGCAATAGTCCGCCACGTCATAGCCGAAATCGGCCATTGGCGAGGGGAAGATCGGCGACAGCCACACCGCGTCGATGCCAAGATCGACCAGATAGTCGAGCCGCGCGGTGACGCCGGCAAGATCGCCGATGCCGTCGCCGTTCGAGTCGTTGAACGAGCGCGGATAGACTTGGTAGATCACGCCCTTCTGCCACCAGAGCGGTTCGGTCATGGGAGCTTCCTCGCGAAAATTCCTCCCCGGAACGGGGAGGGGGACCGCCGCCGCAGGCGGTGGTGGAGGGGCCGCGCCGCAGGCGCGGTGCGGGTGAAGTGCGCCGGGCCACCGCCGCATGCCGCGGCGGCCCCTCCACCATGCTCCGCATGGTCCCCCTCCCCGTGCCGGGGAGGATCTGGGTGGTGCTTCACCGGAATCGCGCCTTCGGGATGTGCGTGATCCGGCACGCCAGATCGGCCTCGCCGCTCGCGACGATGTAGCGCTCGCCGGCATCGACCAGACCGGTGGTGAACACCACCGGCGTCGGCAGATAGAGCTGGTGCGCGATATCCGCGGTCAGCGCAGGGTTGGCCTCCAGCAGCGGCACCGTGTCCTCCTGCCGCAGGATCACGCTGGGATCGTCGCGGTCGAGCAGCGCCCAGAAGCTGCGATAGATGCCGACCGACTCGCGCTTCTCCACCCCGTGATAGATCAGCAGCCAGCCCGCCTCGGTGAGCACCGGCTGGCTGCCGCCGCCGATCCGCTGGTTGGAGGTCGAACCTTTCCGCGCGCGGATGCCCGGCTGGTCGAGCGGCTTCCAGTGCAGCCCGTCGGGCGAGCGGGCGAGGTTGATCGACGGGCCGCCGAGCCACGGCGAATCATCCGGATAGGCGAAATAGACTTCGCCGAGCGGGCGGGTCAGCGCGTGGAAGAAGCCGTGGATCCGGCCCTCGAACAGCAGCATGTCCTTGTTCTGGTGGTCGAGCACGACGCCGAGCAGGTCCCAGTCGAGCCCGTTGGCCGAGCGGTACATCGCGGTGCAGTGCCGTTCGGCCGAGACGCCGCACACCGTCATCCAGTAGGTGCCGTCGATCCGCGTGATGCGCGCATCCTCGACGCCATAGTCGAGATAGCTGGCCGAGGGCGCGATCGCCTTGTCGTAATGTACCGCGACGATGCCGCGCGCGTCGGCGTCCAGCTCCACCGGCAGCAGCCAGGACAGGGAGGTGAGGCCGAGCAGCCGCGGGGTGCGCCCCTTCAGCGCGAACTGGCGCGGATCGTCCATGTCGAGTCCCGCCACCGGATGCCGGTCGAGCACATAGCCCGAAGGCGTCCAGCGAATCGCCCGGCCATGATCGCCCTCGACGGGATCGCGCAGCGCCTCGGCCACGCGCACCATCAGCAGCAGATTGCCGTTCGGCAGCCGCGCGAAGCCGGGATTGAACGCGCCCAGCACATAGGTCGACTCCGCCACGCCGCCACGCAGCGGCGAGCGGGTGAGGTCGACATCGTCGGGCCGGAAGATCAGATAATCGTCGCTCAAGCGCTTGCCCCCTTGGGTATCACGCCCAGCAACGGGGTCAGGCCCCAGGGGTTCCGGGCGCGGTTCCGGCTTCGGCGCCGGCTTCCTGGGCCTGACGATGGTGGCGGATCACCTCGTCGATGATGAAACGCAGGAATTTCTCGGAAAATTCTGGGTCGAGATCGGCATTCTGAGCAAGCGCGCGCAGCCGCGCGATCTGCGCTTCCTCGCGGCCGGGGTCCGCCGGCGGCAGCCCGGCCTCGGCCTTGTAGCGGCCGACCGCCTGGGTCACCTTGAACCGCTCGGCGAGCATGAAGACGAGCGCCGCATCGATATTGTCGATGCTCTGGCGAAAGCGGGTCAGCGTCGCGTCGGTCATGGCACTCTCTTTTGCCGCTGCGGCACGGCCATGCAAGCGCCTCTTGCCTTTGCAATGCACAAAGGCCAGAGGCACGTGCATATGAGCGCAACCGTCCACCGCCTGGGGTCGCGAACCCAGCCCTCGCTCGATCCGATCATGGCGCTGGTCGCCCAGGACATGAACCTGGTGAACGCGGTGATCCTCGATCGCATGCAGTCCGAGATTCCGCTGATCCCGGAGCTTGCCGGCCATCTGATCGCCGGCGGCGGCAAACGGATGCGGCCGATGCTGACGCTCGCGAGCGCACGGCTGCTCGGCTATGCGGGCACGCGCCACCATAAATTGTCGGCGGCGGTGGAGTTCATCCACACCGCGACGCTGCTCCACGACGACGTGGTCGACAGTTCGGACCTGCGCCGCGGCCGCCGCACCGCCAACATCATCTGGGGCAACCCGGCGAGCGTGCTGGTCGGCGACTTCCTGTTCAGCCGCTCGTTCGAGCTGATGGTCGAGGCCGAGAGCCTCAAGGCGCTGCGCATCCTCTCGGGCGCCAGCGCGATCATCGCCGAGGGCGAGGTCAACCAGCTCACCGCGGTGCGTCGGATCGACCTGTCCGAAGATCGCTATCTCGACATCATCGGCGCCAAGACCGCGGCGCTGTTCGCCGCTGCCTGCCGCGTCGCCGGCGTGGTCGCCGAGCGGCCGGAGTCGGAGGAGCTGGCGCTCGACGCCTATGGCCGCAACCTCGGCATCGCCTTCCAGCTGGTCGACGACGCGATCGATTATATCTCGGACGCATCGACCATGGGCAAGGATGCCGGCGACGATTTCCGCGAAGGCAAGATGACCCTGCCGGTGATCCTCGCCTATGCGCGCGGCAACGAGGCAGAACGCGGCTTCTGGAAGGAAGCGATTTCGGGCCGCCGCACCTCCGACGAGGATTTTGACGAGGCGATTCGCCTCGTCCGCGCCAGTCGCGCGGTCGACGATACGCTCGCCCGGGCCCGCCATTACGGCCAGCGCGCGATCGACGCGCTGGGGGGCTTCCGCGCCTGCGAGGCGAAGGATGCGATGGTCGAGGCGGTGGAATTCGCGGTGGCGCGCGCCTACTGACGCGCGCCAGCACGGTCGGCGAGATTATTCGTCGGTGGTCTTTTCTTCCTCGTCCTCGTCGACGACGAGGGCGTCTTCCTCATCGCTGTCGAGCACGTCCTCGATCGCCTCGACGATCAGGTCGAGCTGTTCGTAGCTCGCCGTCATCTCGATCGTTTCGCCTTCCTCGTCTTCCAGATGCAGCGTGTAATCGCCGTCGCTGTCGGGGGTGATGGTGAACTGGGAAAGGATCCGTGCCATGTCGCGCTCCTCTGGCGGTGAGTCCGCCTAACCACGCTTGCCCCGAATGGTTGCAGACGAATGACGTCCTCCTTGCCGATCCACGCCGTTTTGCCGAATTTGCTCGAGTCGTTGCGGGCCGGGAGCAACGCGGTGCTGGTCGCCCCCCCGGGCGCGGGCAAGACGACGGCGGTCGCCCCGGCGCTGCTCGGCGAGCCCTGGTGCGACGGCGAGATCCTGCTGCTCTCCCCACGCAGGCTGGCGGCGCGGGCGGCGGCGGAGCGGATGGCGGCGCTGGCGGGCGAGAGCGTCGGCAGGACCTTCGGCTATGCGACGCGGATGGACAGCAAGCGTTCGGCGGCAACGCGGGTGACCGTCGTCACCGAAGGCATCTTCGTCAACCGAATCCAGTCCGATCCCGAGCTTGCCGGCGTCTCCGCCGTGCTGTTCGACGAAGTCCATGAGCGCAGCCTCGACAGCGATTTCGGGCTGGCGCTGGCGCTCGATGCGCAGGGGGCGCTGCGGCCGGACCTGCGGCTGGTCGCGATGTCGGCGACGCTCGACGGCAGCCGTTTCTACGGGCTGATGGGCGATGCACCGGTGGTGGAGAGCGAAGGTCGCAGCTACCCGCTGACGCTGCGCCACCTGGGCCGCGCGGCCGAGGCGCGGATCGAGGACAGCGTGGCGGCGGCGGTGCGGCAGGCGCTACGCGAGGAGGAGGGCGGCATCCTCGCCTTCCTGCCCGGCGTGGCGGAGATCGAGCGGACCGCCGAGCGGCTGGGGGAGCTGGGCGGCGCGGTGCTCCACCGGCTGCACGGCAGCCTCGATCCCGCCGCCCAGCGCGCGGCGATCGCGCCCGATCCCGAGGGGCGGCGCAAGGTCGTGCTGGCCACCTCGATCGCCGAGACTTCGCTGACGCTCGACGGCATCCGGGTGGTCGTCGATTCGGGACTGGCGCGGCGGCCGCGCTACGATCGCGCGGCGGGGATGACGCGGCTGGTCACCGAGCGCGCCAGCCAGGCGGCGGTGACGCAGCGGGCAGGGCGTGCGGCGCGGCAGGGGCCGGGCACGGCGTACCGGCTGTGGGAAGAGGCGGCGACGGCGGGGCTGCCGCGCTTCGATCCGCCGGAGATTCTCGAGGCCGACCTGTCGGCGCTGATGCTCGATTGCGCCTTGTGGGGCGTCACCGATCCCCGCCAGCTCGCCTGGCTCGATCCGCCGCCCGAGGCCGCGATCGCCGAGGCGCGGGCGCGGTTGAGCGCGCTGGAGGCGATCGACGGGGACGGTCGTCCGACCGAGCATGGCAAGGCGATCGCCCGCCTGCCGTTGCCGCCGCGGCTGGGGCACATGCTGGTGCGCGCGGGCGAGCGGGGCTTGGCAAGGACGGCGGCTGAGGTCGCAGTGTTGCTCGGGGAGCGGGGGCTCGGGGGCAATGATGCGGACCTGGAGCTGCGGTTGCGCCGGTGGAAGGGCGAACGGGGGCAGCGCGCGGAGAATGCGCGAAGGCTGGCCGAGCGCTGGAGCAAGCTGGTCCCCCCTCCCGCAGCAATCGCTCCCCTCCCGCTTGCGGGAGGGGCTGGGGGAGGGGCTGACGTGGAGGCTCCATCCCCAGCGTTGAAGCAGGCGAACCGGCCATCCCCTCCCCCGACCCAGTTTCAGGTAAACGATGCCCCGCATCGTTTAGGTCAGGCCGGGGGCCTGACCGACCTGAAACTCGCAAGCGGGAGGGGAGCGCAGGCTGGGGGTTCGGGAGAAGAGGTGGCGCTCTGCATCGCACTCGCCTTCCCCGATCGCGTGGCCAAGCGCCGCGACGGCTCGGGGGAGACCTGGGCGTCGGTCGGCGGGCGTGGGTTCAAGCTCGACCCGACGTCGCCGCTCGCCCGCGCCGACTGGCTCGCCGTGGCCGAGACGCAGGGCATGGCCGCCGGTGCGCGGATCCTCTCGGCCGCACCGATCGACGCCGCGACGGTCGAATCGCTGTTCGCCGATCGGATCGAGACCCGCCGCACCGTCAGCTTCGATCCCGCCACTGGCCGGATCGAAGCACTCCGTGAACGACGCCTGGGCGCCGTCCGGCTCTCCGGCGGTAGCGACTCGGGTGCGACGCCCGCCGAGATCGAATCGGCGTTGCTCGAAGGCGTCCGCGCCCACGGCCTGCAGCTGCTCCCCTGGTCCGATACCGCCCAGGCCTTCCGCACCCGCGCCGCCTATGCCGGCATCGACGCGCTGACCGACGAGGCGTTGCTCGCCACGCTCGACGACTGGCTCCCCGCCGCGCTGGAGGGCAAGCGTCGGCTCGACGCGGTGAGTCCCGAGTCGCTCACCCAGGCGCTGCAGAACCTGCTCGGCTGGGACGGGCAGAAGACGCTGGATCGCCTCGCCCCTGCGCGCTTCGAGACGCCCGCCGGCTCGTCCCACGCCATCGACTATGCCGCCGAAGCCGGACCCACCGTGGAGGTGCGCGTCCAGGCGCTGTTCGGCCTTGCCGAGCATCCGATGATCGGCGGCAACGTGCCGTTGGTCCTCAGTCTCACGTCGCCCGCGGGCAGGCCGATCCAGACCACCCGCGACCTGCCGGGATTCTGGAAGGGCAGCTGGGCGGCGGTCGCGAAGGAAATGCGCGGCCGTTACCCCCGTCACCCTTGGCCCGAGGATCCCGCCGCGGCCTCCGCAACGCTGCGGACGAAAAACGCTGATGCAAGGGCGCGCGGGGCGCGCTAAAGGGTGGCGCCATGAAGTCCGCTCGCATCTATCAGCGCGTCAAGAACGCGATGCAGTCCGGCCGCGCCCGGACCGACAACTGGGTCCTCGAGTTCGAGCCGCACACCCCCCAGCGGCCCGATCCGCTGACCGGCTGGGCCGGCGGCGGCGAGACCGCGAACCAGGTCCGCATTTCCTTCCCGACGCTGGAAGCCGCCAAGGACTATGCCGAGCGCGAGGGCTATGCCTATCACGTCGTGCCGGCGCCGCAGCGCAAGCTCAAGCTGCAGGCCTACGCCGACAATTTCCGCTGATCGCGGCCTTCCTCCGCCAAAAGGCGAAGGGGCACTGAGAAAGCCACGTAATAACCACCGTCATCCCCGCGCAGGCGGGGATCCATTTGCCAGCACAGTTGGAATGGGGCCGTAACGATTCCACCAATGGATCCCCGCCTTCGCGGGGATGACAGGTGTGTTGGCTTATCTGACGGTGGTGTTGGCTGATCCGTAGAAACGCGCCTCAGCCGCGCCCCAGCAGCGCGCCGCTGAGCAGCAACAGCATCTTCACGTCGACGCCCATGCCGTTCGCGCGGCAGTCGGCGATGAACGCCGGCAGCGCGGCCATCGGGACATGGTGGACGTTGATGTCCTCGCCGTCGACGCCGCCGCCATCCCCGATGCGGGTAAGACCGTGCGCGCGGACCAGCGTGAAGCTCTCGCTGACCATGCCGGGGGAGGCGAAATACTCGCCGAGTTCCTCCACCCGCTCGCACGCATAGCCCGCTTCTTCCGCGAGCTCGCGACGCGCCGCGGCCTCGATCGTGTCGCCCTCCTCCGTATCGCCGACCAGCCCGGCCGGAAGCTCGATCGAGCGGCGACCCATCGGCACCCGGTATTGGTCGACCAGGATCACCCGGTCCTGGTCGTCGATCGCGACGATCACCACGGCGCGGATACCGCGGGCACGGGCGACATATTCCCATTTGCCCTGGCGGCGCACGGTGATCCACTTGCCCGCCCAGGGGGTCTCGATCGGTTCGTCGGTCATGACCAGGCCCTTAGAGCTCGATCAGCCGATCGGGAAGCTCGTTCACATCGTCGGCGGCGCGGGGAAAATGCTCGGCGAGCACGATGCCGATCTGGCGGACGGCCGCGGCCATGCCCTCGGCGGGGCGGCCTTCTTTCAGTTCGGCGAGCAGCGCCGCCATCGCCGCGCCCCACACCTCGGGCGTGACGCGCGAGTGGATCGCCGAATCGGCGAGGATCTCGGCGCGGTGCTCGGCGAGGCTGAGATAGAGCAGCACGCCGGTCGACCCCGTGGTGCGCTTCTCCGCCGCGGTGCGGAACAGCGCGAGGGCACGGGCATGGACACGGCGCGTCTTGGTCGAGCCCGGCGCGAGCGCGATCCGCAGCGCGTCCCTGGCCAGCACCACCCGCACGAGCAGGAAGGTGAGCGCGGTCACCACCAGCGCGGCGGTGAGATACCAGTGCGCCGGCACGGACTGCGCCCAGGGATCGATCAGCCGGGTGTGCAGCCATTCGATCGGCCAGGGCTGCCAGGCGAGCAGCGCCAGCACCAGCAGCATGGCGAGCACCGCCCAGTGGAGCGCGACATCGGCATAGTCGTCGGAGCGTCCGGCGAGCACCGTCACGATCTCCCCGCTGGTGCCCTGTTCGGCCTGGGTGACGGCCGCCGCGACGGTCGCGCGGTCCTGATCGGTCAATCGCATCCTCACCAGCTCCCCGAAGCGCCGCCGCCACCGAACGATCCGCCGCCGCCGGAGAAGCCGCCGCCATCGCTGCCGCCGCCGCCTCCCCAGCCGCCGCCGCCGCCCCAGCCGCCCCGATCGTCATCGTCGTCGCGGTGGCTGGCCGCGCGGCCGATTTCGCTGGCGATGGTCCACAGCACGATGGGCAGCACGCCGCTGTCGTGATCGCGGTCGCGATAGGCCTGGCCGTCCCACGGTCCCGGCCGGCGTCGCCCGCCGAAGCGGGCGAGCATCGGCACCAGCACGACGACGAGGATGATGAACCAGAACAGCAGCCCGATCGGCAGCCCGCCGCCGTGACGTTTGCCCGCAGGCGCCCTGGTGGCGGCATCCTGTGCCGCCTTCGCCTTCTGCTCGGCTGCCTCCAGCGGCTGCTTCATCTGCTCGGCAATGGCCTGCGCGCCGGCGACGATGCCGCCCGCCATGTCCCCAGCCTTGAACTTCGGCACGATGATCTGGCTGATGATCTGGTTCGACAGCGCGTCGGTCATGATCGGCTCAAGGCCGTAGCCGACTTCGATCCGCACCTTGCGCTCGTTGGGCGCGACGATCAGCAGGATGCCGTTGTTCGCCTCCTTCTGCCCGATCCCCCAGGCGCGGCCGAGCTGGTAGCCGTAATCGGCGATGTCATAGCCCTGCAGGTCCGGGATTGTCGCGACGACGAGCTGTCGGCTGGATGCCTGCTGAACCTCGGTGGAGAGCTGGGTGAGTTGCGCCACCTGCTCCGGTGACAGCAGGTGCGCATCGTCGACCACCCGGCCGGTCAGCTTGGGGAAGGTCGGATCGGCCAGGGCTGGAAGCGGCGCGAGCAACAGCAGGGCCAGCAGGAAACGCAACAGGATCATCAGCTGATCTCACGAAGAATGGAGGTGACGCCAGCGTTGATGCCGCCGTTCCAGTCTCCGGCGCGAAAGCGGGGGAGGATGTCGCGGTACAGGATCATCGCCGATTCAGCGTCGGTAAGCGCGGTCTCCAGACCGAAGCCGACTTCGATCCGGGCTTTACGTTCAACGGGCGCCACCAGCAGCACGATGCCATCGTAGTAGAACCGTCGTCCGACACCCCAAAGGTTGGCCAGTTGCCAGCTGAACGCGTCGATCGTCTCGCCATAGAGGCTGCACACCGTCACCACGGCCACTTCATGATGCGTCCGGGTGCGAGCGTCGGCGAGGCGGCGGGTCAAGGCGCGCGCTTGTTCCGCCGTCAGCAATTCGGCGAAGTCGGCGACGGGTACGCTGTGCACGGGCGGCGCGGGAACGACCACCGTGGAGGCGGCCGGTGCCGACGCGCCGCAGCCGTGCAGCAGCACGGCGCTCGCAAGGAGCGCCGCGTGGATCAGTTGCCGTTCCCGAAGTTCACCGTCGGCGCCACGTCCGCGCCCGCCTTGGCCTGGAACGGCGTCATCGGCTTGGCGCCGTAGAAGATCTTGGCGCCCACCGCGTCGGGGAAGGTGCGGATGCGGGTGTTATAGGCCTGCACCGCCTGGTTATAGTCGCGGATCGAGATGGTGATCCGGTTCTCGGTGCCTTCGAGCTGGCTCATCAGCGTGGTGAAGTTGGCCTGGCTCTTCAGGTCCGGATAGGCCTCGGTCGTCGCGAGCAGGCGCGAGAGCGAGCCGCCCAGCTGCTGCTGCGCCGCCTGGAACTGCTGGACCTTGGCCGGATCGGTCAGGTCGTTGGCGTTGACCTGCACCGAGGTCGCCTTGGCGCGCGCGTTCATCACGTCGGTGAGGATCTTGCCTTCGGAGGCAGCGGCGCCCTTCACCGTGGCGACGAGGTTGGGCACCAGATCGGCGCGGCGCTGATACTGCGCCTGCACGTCCGCCCATTTCGCCTTGGCATTCTCCTCGGCGGTGGGAACGCTGTTGAGCCCGCAGGCCGAGAGCGACAGGGCTGCAATCGGCACGAGCGCGGTACGAAACTTCATGGGGAAGCAACCTCCAAATCCCATCAACAGGGTGTCTTATACGATGCCTACACCGGGCGACGGAAGCGAAATCGGTCGCCGGGGGTTGGCGGCGGCACGCGACTTCGGCAAGGTCGCGACGCCTTCGCAATGGGAGAGGTGGCGAATGTTGAAGGAATTCAGGGCGTTCATCGCGCGCGGCAACGTGCTCGATCTCGCGGTGGGGGTGATCATCGGCGCGGCGTTCGGCAACATCACCAAATCGCTCACCGACGATATGATCATGCCGCTGGTCGGGTGGATCTTCGGCGGCGTCGACTTCTCGGGCTATTTCCTGCGGCTCGGTGCCATCCCGGCAAGCTATACGGGCTCGCCCTCCAACTATGCCGCGCTGAAGGCGGCGGGGGTGCCGCTGATCGGCTTCGGCCAGTTCATCACCGTGGTGATCAACTTCCTGATTCTGGCCTTCATCGTCTTCCTGCTGGTCCGCACCGTCAACAAGGTGATCGCCGCTGCCGAGCGAGACAAGGCGACCGGCGACGCGCCGCCGGCTGCCGATCCGGCCGACGTGGTCCTGCTGCGCGAGATTCGCGACGAGCTGAAGAAGCGCAACGCGGGGGCTTGAGGGCTGGCTGGGCCTCAAACCTCAACGTCGTCATCCCCGCGCAGGCGGGGATCCATTGGCGCTGAAGCGGCGGTTCTTTCCTCAAGCGCACGGGCGAATGGATCCCCGCCTGCGCGGGGATGACGATGGTTGTCGGAAGTGTGCATCCGATCTTCCCGCGGCAGGTTCGCCGGGGCGATACACCGGCAGGCTTAGGCTGCCGCCAGGTCCTCGGCCACGGCATCGGCGAGGCTGGTGCCGTCCAGGATCCGCGCGGTCTCGTCACGCACGCGCGCCATGGCGCGGCGGATCGCGCAGGCGGCCTCGTCCTTGCAGTCGTTGCACGGGCGATAGGCGGTGCGGCTGACGCAGGGGACGAGCGCCAGCGGCCCTTCGATCACCCGGATAATCTCGCCCAGCGAGATCAGGTGTGCCGGGCGGGCGAGGCGATAGCCGCCCATCTTGCCGCGGGTGGAGGTGAGGAAGCTCGCTTCGCGCAGATCGGCGAGAATCAGCTCGAGGAACTTGCGGGGCACGTTCGCTTCCGCAGCGATCCGGTTCATCGGTACGGGCGCGCCGGTGATCGGCTGTTCGGCGAGGAAGAGCATTGCGCGGAGCGCGTAGCGGGAACGCTGCGTCAACATGATGCACTCTCCATGCCAACCGAATGGGGCCGTGTGAAGGCGATTAATCCGTGCAACCTGACCTTTTCATTAAGCGCGAACGCCCTATATAGGGTTTTGCCGGGTTCGCCCGGCTATGGCGATAAACAATGGCGTGCAATAGATGCAGCGGACCCGGGGGCAGTACCCGGCGGCTCCACCATAACCGGTGGTGTATCTGGACACCGTTTCTGACGGGGCCGAACCAGGATCGACGTGTATTGAAAAGCGCTGTCTTCGCTCGGAATGGGACCACCGCAACGGCCCATTACACAAGTGCCAACGATAACGAAGCACTCGCTATTGCGGCGTAACCCCACGGCCTAACGGCCTAAGGTTATTCTAAAATGCGCGGTCGGGCCACACCGGGCAACAGAAGTGGATTCCAGCGGCCGCCAGGGGGGCCGGGCAACAGAACCCCCTGGACCTTCTTTAGATCAGAGCTGGCTTTAGATCAGAGCTGGGCGAGCCACGGCTCGACGGCGGCGAAATGCGCCTCCCAGCTGGGCATGGTGTAGCCGCGTACCCGCGCCAGTTGCTCCTCGCGGATATCGCCGCCCTGCAGATGGTGCGCGATCGCCGCCAGCCAGGCCGCGCCGTCGAGCGGGTCGCAATAGATCGGCAGGTCGCCGGCCAGTTCGCGGAACACCGGCAGGTCGCTCGCCACTACCGGCGTGCCGACCCCCAGCGCCTCCACCACCGGCAGGCCATAGCCTTCGGCGAAGCTCGGCATCAGCAGCGCGCGGGCGCCGCGCAGATAGCCGGCGAGATCGGCGTCGCCGCAATCCTCGATCACCTGCACATGGCCCTGCAGCATCGGCAGCCGGTCGAGCATCGCCAGCGCGGTCTGCGCTTCCCAGCCGCGCTGGCCGATGATGACCAGCTTGGGGCAGGCGGCGGGATTGTGGTGGATCAGCCGACGCCAGAGCTGGAGCAGCAGGACATGGTTCTTGCGCCCCTCGATCGTGCCCAGCGTCACGAAATAGGGCCGGTCCAGCACGATCGGCGGAGCATCGGCGGGCAGCGGATGGCCGCCGAGCAATGCCGGCAGCATCGGCGGGCAGGCCTTGCCCTCGGCGGCGGCGAAGGCGGCGAAATCGTCGAGCGTCGCCTGCGAATTGCCGATGATGCCCGCGGCGCTGCCCAGTGCGTTGGCCATGCGGCGATGATGGCGGATATCCTCGCCGACCCGGCAGAATTCGGGATGGGTGAGCGGAATCAGATCGTGGATCAGGTAGACCGGTCGTACCTGCGCGCGTTGCGTCCAGGCGACAAGTCCGGTGGCATCCAGCCCGGTATGGCCGACGTTCAGGTAGAGGCGATCCTGCCCCAGCTGCCCCCCGCGTTGCGCCACGACCGCGCGCATCGCCAATCGCGGCGCGCGCGTGCGAAACCCGGGGCCGCCCTCGCGGATCAGCCGGAAGATCGCGTCAGACAGCGCGGGCGTGAGGATTTGCCGCAGATTGCCGCGCTGGATCACCGCTTGGGCACGATGCGCGAAGTGATCGACATAGGCCAGGCACACGCGGTCGATGCCGGTCGGCAGCCGGCCCGTCCAGGTGCGCCAGATCAGGCGGCTGATGTCGATGAGAAGGTCGCGCTGCATCGGTACTGGGGCGTCAGTTCGTCGAGGATCGAAGCAGGGAGGCGATGCGGCACGTCATGATGAGGCGGTGGCTTGCGCCTGCGGCGTGTCCAAATCAAGCCGTTGCTGTGCCGTGATGCAGCAGGTAGGACGGCGGCGAAGACGAGCCGCGGACGCGCGGCACAGCCCGGGGCCGGTAATGGCGCGAAGAATATTGATGCCGCTGTTTCTGTTGTCGCTGGCGGCGAACCTGGTCGCGGTGCTGCGCGACCCGAGCTGGTGGGTCATCCCGGCGCTGCTCGCGGGATGGTACGGCGCCGATCTCGCCTCCGGCCTGGTGCACATGTACATGGATTACAAGCCGACGCCCGCCGGCAAGGGGCTGGACGCGCTCTATTTCTATGCGGGGTCGCGCGAATCCGAGCATTACAAGGCGCTGTGGCGCGAGCGGATGGCGAAGGTCAGCCCGCTCGATCGGCTGATCTATGATTTCAAGAACCATCATCCGCGTCCCGATGCGCTGGGCCGGCGCGATCTGTGGCGGCTGATCGGCAGCACCGTGATCCTGGCGGCACTGCCCTTTTCGGTGATGCTGAACGTGCTGGCATTTACCGGGCTGGTGCCGGGCTGGGCGGCGGCGGGCGGTGTCACGCTGATCGTGGGGGGCGCGTTCGCCCAGTATTTTCACGGTTCGCTCCACCGCGCGCACAATCCCTGGATCGTCCGGGCAATGCGCCGCTGTGGTCTTTTGATGACGCCGGCCGCGCACCAGCTGCACCACGACACGCTGCAGCGCGACTTTGCGACCAACTGCGGCTGGTCGAATCCGCTGGTCAACCGCCTGTTCCTCGCCGGTCGCCGCCGCGGCTGGTTCGACGATGCCGGGCTGGAGCCGACCGCCTAGAGCAATTTCAAGTTGACCGTTTACGGTCAACGGCTCGGAAAGTGCGGCAATCAACAACTTATACCAACCTGCACGGAGAAGAACCT
>NZ_BCTR01000068.1 GCF_002091475.1 Sphingomonas azotifigens NBRC 15497 | reverse complement strand
GTAACCGATGGTGGTGCACCCCGCCATCGGTTACACCCCTCCACCGCCCTGCGGGCGGTCCCCCTCCCCTTTGAGGGGAGGATCGCAAGGGTGCAACGGCGGGCGCTTCCGGCGCCCTCGACGATAGGATATTCGCAGCCCGAGCGGAATCGGTTTCACCGCCGCCACAAAAATCCGGAGCGTGCATGCCCACCGATTTCCACTTCTACGAACCGGCCTCGGGCCACGGCCTGCCCCATGATCCGCTCAACGCGATCGTCGGCCCCCGCCCGATCGGCTGGGTCAGCACCCTGTCGGCCAGCGGCGTGCGCAATCTCGCCCCCTACAGCTTCTTCAACCTGTTCAACTATCGCCCGCCGATCCTCGGCTTCGCCTCCACGGCGTGGAAGGACAGCGTCGCCAACATCGCCGAGACCAGGGAGTTCGTCTGGAATCTCGCGACGCGTCCGCTCGCCGAGGTCATGAACGCAACCTCGGCGCCGGTCGACCCGGAGGTGGACGAGTTCGCGCATGCGGGCATCGAAGCGCTCCCCTCGCGCACCGTGCGCCCGGACCGCGTCGCGGGCAGCCCGGCGCAGTTCGAATGCCGCCTCACCCAGCTGATCCGCCTGGAAAACAAGGAAGGCGCCGAGGTCGATACCTGGCTGGTGCTCGGCGAGGCGACCGGCATCCATATCGATCGTGCGATGCTGGAGGACGGCGTCTACCAGACTGCTCGTGCTCGCCCGATCCTGCGCGGCGGCGGGCCGGCGGACTATTTCGAGATCGGCGAGGACGCGCTGTTCAGGATGTTTCGCCCGCGCTGACGCCCGGCTCGGGCAGGATCGGCGGGGTCGAATCCGGATAGGTCAGCCAGGTCTTCCACAGCTGGTGGATACGCGCCTCGGTCAGGTCGATCCGGCAGTTGAGCAGCGCCGCGTTCCGGATCGTGCCGCCCTGCCAATGCGCATAGACCGCGTCGCATTCGCCCTTGCGCCAGGCGATCCAGCGGCCCTGCGCCTCGTCGAACGCCTTGACCACCGTCACCCCGTCGGTCGCGGCGCGCTTGCGGGCGGCGACGAGATAGGTGTTCATCTCCACCTCGGCGGCGTTGCTGGCGCGCGCGAGGCACAGGTTCATGTCCACCGTGGTCTTCGCGTCGGCGCAGCGATCGGCGGGGGCGGCAAGCGCCAGGGCGAGCAGGAGCAGCGGCATGGCTGCATCCTACAAGCAGAAGCGTGCAACGCTCAACCGAGCGCGGCGAACTTCTCTTCGGCCTCGCGATCGAGCTGCGCCCGGCTCTTCTTCTCGGCCGCGGTCTTGAGCTGGCCGCAGGCCGC
Organism: Sphingomonas azotifigens NBRC 15497; assembly: GCF_002091475.1. GTDB lineage: Bacteria > Pseudomonadota > Alphaproteobacteria > Sphingomonadales > Sphingomonadaceae > Sphingomonas > Sphingomonas azotifigens. The sequence goes on along the minus strand of NZ_BCTR01000068.1, from coordinate 30,225 downwards.
ATCGATGTCGCGCCCGCGCGGGGTGCGCACCGGCGCGGAGATGCCGCCCTCGAACACGATGTTCGAGAAGGACCGGATCCGCTCGGGCGTCGAGCATTCGTACGGCGCGCCGGGCCAGGGATTGAACGGGATCAGGTTCACCTTGGCGGGCAGCTTGTACTTGCGCAGCAGGCGCACCAGCTCGCGGGCATCGTCGTCGCTGTCGTTCTTGTCCTTGAGCATCACATATTCGAAGGTGATGCGCCGGGCATTGTTGGCACCCGGATAGTCGGCACAGGCCTGGAGCAGCTCCTCGATGCCGTACTTCTTGTTGAGCGGCACGATCTCGTCGCGCACGTCCTTGGTGACCGCGTGGAGCGACACCGCGAGGTTGACGCCGATCTCCTCGCCCGCGCGCGCCATGATCGGCACCACGCCCGAGGTCGACAGGGTGATGCGGCGCTTTGACAGCGCGAGGCCGTCGCCGTCCATCACGATCTGGAGACCGGCCTTCACCTCGTCGAAATTGTACAGCGGCTCGCCCATGCCCATCATCACGATGTTGGTGAGCAGGCGGCCCTCGGGCTGGCTCGGCCATTCGCCGAGCGAATCGCGCGCGAGCATCACCTGGCCGACGATCTCGCCGGCGGTGAGGTTTCGCACCAGCCGCATCGTGCCGGTATGGCAGAAGCGGCAGTTGAGCGTGCAGCCCACCTGGCTGGAAACGCACAGGGTTCCCCGATCGGCGTCGGGGATGAACACCATCTCGTAATCCTGCCCGTCGGGCGAGCGGAGCAGCCACTTGCGGGTGCCGTCGTTCGAGACCTGCGCCTCGACGACTTCCGGGCGGCCGATCACGAAGCGCTCGGCCAGCCAGGGATGCTGCGCCTTGGCGATGTCGGTCATCGCCGAGAAGTCGGTGGCGCCGCGATTGTAGATCCAGTGCCACAGCTGCTTGGCGCGCAGCTTGGCCTGCTTGGGCTCGAGCCCGGCGGCGGCCAGCGCCTCGCGGATCCCGTCGCGGGAGAGACCGATCAGGTCGGTACGCCCGTCTTCGCGCGCGGCGGGGGCACGCGGCACGGGCACGGGATCGATGTGCCCGGGGATGGGCATGGGGGCGGCCGACACTGTCTGCATCGCGTGCATATAGGCGAAAATGCCGCGCTTTTCCAGCGGCGTGATTCCACCGAGCGCCGTTCCGGGATGGGTCATGCCGTCCCGCGCCGGCAACAGCCTATCGTGAATCAGGTTTCCGCCGGAAAACCAAACCCCATTGTCGCGTTACAGGGCAGCAAAAGAATTTCATTATTACGAGGAGTTGATGATGAAAATGATGTTTTCAAGCCTGGCGATCGCCGGCACGCTGATGGCTTCGGCCGCGACCGCCCAGACCACCACGCCGGCCCAGACCACGCCGGCCCAGCCGGCCACCGGCGCCACCACGCAGACGACCCCGGCAACGCCGGACCAGGGCACCACCGGCGCGGGTACCGCTGCGGCGTCGACCTTCACCGATACCGAGGTGCAGCAATATGCCAAGGCGGCGCTCGCGGTGAACAAGATCAACGCCGACGCCAGCATCCCGACGGCCGAGAAGAACACCAAGTTCGTCGCCGCGATCACCTCGTCGGGCCTGCAGCCGCAGCGCTTCAACGAGATCAGCCAGGCGATGGCGTCGGACACCGCGCTCAACCAGCGCATCCAGGCCGCCGCCGCCCAGGCGCAGACCAGCGGCCAGTCGGCCCAGGCGACCGCGCCGGCCAGCCCGACCGGCAACTAACCCATAGCTCCCTTGGCGGCGGCGGTCCTCTGCGGGCCGCCGCCGTTTTTGTATGCGCGACTGTCATGGTTCCGGAACGAAAGCCCGCCAAAGGCACCGCCTTGGGTTCGCTTCGCAAAAGGAAATGACAGCATGCGAAAAGGGTTGATGGTCGGCGCGGCGGCGCTGCTGATGGCAATGGCACCGGGGGGCGCGGCACCGGATGCGGACAAGAGCCTCGATACGCTGCGGCTCGATCAGGTGCGCGTGCTCGGCTCGCACAACAGCTACCGCCCCTATCCGCTGCCGGAGGTGGAAGCGCGAATCCGCACGCTGCTGCCGAGCAGCTGGGAAGGCCTCGCCTATGGTCACCCGCCGCTCGAGAGCCAGCTCGCGCTCGGCCTGCGCCAGCTCGAGATCGACGTCGCGCCCGATCCCCAGGGCGGCGCCTATGCCGCACCCTATGCCAATGGCACCGACGAAATTAAGGCCGAGATGGCCGCGCCCGGCGCCAAGACCATCCACATTCCCGGCATCGACTGGCAGACGCATTGCCGCACCTTCCGCGCGTGCATGGCGCTGTTCCGCCGCTGGTCGGATGCGCATCCGGGCCATCTGCCGGTGATGATCCTGGTCAATGCCAGCGACGTGCGTCCGATACCGGGCGTGCGCACCACCGATATCGGCTTCGATGCCGCCACGCTCGACGCGCTCGACGCCGACATCGCCGCGACGATCGGCCGCGAGCGGGTGATTACGCCCGACGACGTGCGCGGCACCCTCCCCACGCTGCGCGACGCGGTGACCGCGCATCGCTGGCCCACCGTCGGCGCCTCGCGCGGCAAGTTCCTGTTCGTGCTCGATACCTCGGAAGCCAATGAGGCGCGCTACCGCACCGGCCATGCCAGCCTGAAGGGCCGGATGATGTTCGGCTGGTATCCGGAAGACGCGCCGGAAGCGTCGTTCTTCAACATGCAGAGCCCGACCACCGACTCCGCAACGATCACCCGCCGCGTCAAGGCCGGCTTCATGGTCCGCACCCGCGCTGATTCCGAGACGCTGGAGGCCCGCAACCACGATCGCCGCCGGCTCGACACCGCGATCGCCTCGGGCGCGCAGATTGTCAGCACCGACTATTATGAAGGCGCGCCGGATCCGCGCGGGCTCAACTGGGTCGTGTCGCTGGGGAAGAGCACGGTGCTCTGCAACAGCGTGACGGCAACCTGCCCAAAGCGCTGAGGGCATAAACAACCATGCCCCTCACCCTTCCCATCGCTAGCGCGATGGGCCCTTCCCTCTCCCCTTGTGGGAGAGGGAGGGAGCGCCGCAGGCGCGGAAGGGTGAGGGGGACTTGGGATCTACTCCCCCACACCCCGCACCCGCACATCCCGCCGCGGTGCCGGCACGGTGATGCCGTGCGTGCCGAACAGCGTCCACAGCCGGTTGAGCACGTCGCTCTTCACATTGCCGACGCCGCTCTCCGGATCGCTGATCCAGAGCAGGATGTCGTGCGCCGCGCCATTCTCGCCCAGCGCCGTCAGCCAGACATTGGGCTCGGGCATATCGAGCACGCGCGGGCTTTCGCTGGCCGCCTGCAGCATCAGCCGCTGCGCCAGCTCGAGATCGCAGCCATAGGCGACCGTCACCGGGATCCGCACCCGCACGTTGCGATCGGTGTAGGACCAGTTCTCGACTTCCTGGGTCATCAGATTCTCGTTCGGAATCAGATGCTCCTTGCCGTCGCGGGTGATCACCGAGACGGCGCGGACGCCGATCTTGTTCACCCAGCCGAAACTGTCCCCCACCACGATCACGTCGCCCGGCTTGATCGAGCGGTCCATCAGCAGGATGATGCCGGCGATCAGGTTGCCGACGGTCTTCTGCAGGCCGAAGCCGATCGCGAGGCCGAAGGCGCCCGAGAACAGCGCGAAGCTGGTCAGGTCGATGCCGAGCAGGTCGATGCCGACGAAGAAGGCAGCGGTGACGATGGCGATGCTTGCCAGCTTCTGGCCGAGCAGCCGCTGCGTCGCGTCCAGCCCGTGTGCCCGGCCGATCCACTGCGCGAGCAGCCGGTTGGCCAGCCGCACCAGCGCATAGAGCAGGACGATCGTCACCACGAAAGTCAGCAGCGAGAGCAGCGACAGCCGCCGCGTGCCGATGTCCATCCCGACGCGGGCCAGCAGCGCCTCGATCACGCCGAGGCCGCCCATCGTCTTGCTGAGCAGCGAGGTGAAGGCGATCGCGCCCATCGGCCAGGTGGCGAGCCGCGGCACGCCCAGCCCGCGCAGCACCTCCACCACCGCCAGCGCCATCGCCAGCCCCAGCGCGATGCCGAGCAGCAGCGTCGCCGGCGGATGCCAGGCATAGCCGCCCGCCACCGGCGAGAGCAGCAGCGCGACCGTCAGATAGCGGATGATCCGGCACAGCCGCGCCTGGATGCCGTTGATGTGCTCGCCGGCAATGCGGTGCCACAGCCCGGCGATCTGCGCGCCGACGCGCTGGCCGACCACCACGCCGATCGCCAGCGCCAGCGCCGCCAGCCCCAGCGCCACCGCCATTTCGCCCAGTTCGGCCGGCGACGGGAACCGCATCCCCATGTCGCCCATCCGATCGAGCAGATCGCGGATCATCCGCGCGCGGCGGCGAAGCGGGCGAGGCCGGCGTGGAGATCGGCGATCAGGTCGTCCGGATCCTCCAGGCCGACATAGAGCCGGACCAGCGGCCCTTCGGCCTGCCAGCGCGACGCGGTGCGGATCCGCTGCGGATCGGCGGGGATGGCCAGGCTTTCATAGCCGCCCCAGCTGAAGCCGATGCCGAAATGCCGCAGCCCGTCGATCAGCGCGGTGCGCGCGGCATCGTCGCCGCCGTTCAGCACGAAGGAGAACAGGCCGGCGGCACCGCGGAAATCGCGGGCGAACAGTTCGTGCCCCGGGCAGTCGGGCAGCGCCGGGTGGAGCACCCGCGCCACTTCGGCCCGCGTCTTCAGCCACGCGGCGATCTTGAGCCCGCTCGCACCCGACTGGCGCAGCCGCACCTCCATCGTGCGCAGCCCGCGCGCGGCGAGATAGGCATCGTCGGGGCTGGCACACAGGCCGAGCTGGTAGGTGGTCGCGCGCAGCTTCTCATAATGGCCGGGCGCGGCGGTGACCGAGCCCAGCATCACGTCCGAATGGCCGACGACATATTTCGAGCAGGACAGAATCGTGTAGTCGATGCCCTTCTCGATCGCCGGGAAGTAGAGCGGACCCGCCCAGGTATTGTCGAGCAGCGTCACGATCCCGCGCGCCTTGGCGACCGCGACGATCGCCGGCACGTCCTGTACCTCGAAGGTGAGGCTGCCCGGACTTTCGAGCAGGATGGCCTTGGTCCGCGCGCTGCACAGCGCCGCGATTCCTTCGCCGATCATCGGGTCATAATAGGTGGCGGTGATGCCCAGCCGCTTGAGCATGCCGTTGCCGAACGCCCGCGTCGGCTCGTAGCTGCTGTCGGGCAACAACACCTCGTCGCCGGGCTCCAGCACCGCGAGCAGCGCGGTGGTGATCGCCGACACGCCCGAGGGGTAGAGCAAGGTCGCCTGCGCGCCGGGCTCCAGCGCGGTCAGCGCATCGGCGAGCGACCACTGGGTCGGCGTGCCGCGGCGGCCGTAATAGAGCTTGTGGTGGGTGTCGGCGCTGCCGCGTTCGCGCATCTCGGCGATGTTGTCGTAGAGGATCGTCGAGGCGCGCCACACCGGCGGGTTGACGATGCCTTGCGTCCATTCGGGGCGGCGGCCGGCATGGACGACCTTGGTCGCGTCCCCGTCCTCATGCTTGTCGTCGTGCCCGCTCATGCGCCGAGCACCTTTTCCGTCTCGGGGTGCGCACCCCATTCGCTCCAGCTGCCGTCGTACAGCGCGATCTCGTGGCCGAGCAGATGCGCGGCGAACACGATCACCGAGGCGGTGATGCCCGAGCCGCAGGTCGCGACCAGCGGCCGGGTCAGGTCGAGCCCGGCGGCGTCGAACACCGCCTGGATGCCCTCCGGCGCTTTCCAATGGCCGTCGCTCTCGAAGAAGCGGCCATAGGGAATGTTCTTGGCCCCCGGCATGTGCCCCGCTGCGCATTCGGCGCGCGGATCGGGCTCCTCGCCGGTGAAGCGGGCCGCCGAGCGCGCGTCGACGATCTGCTCGGTCGTGCTGCGCATCTCGTCGAGCGTGCGAAATTGCGCGGCGGGTGCGCCGACGGTGAAGCTCGACGGGATGGCGGCGTGCGGCCCGGTTTCCACCGGCCGCCCCTCGGCGCGCCAATGGCCCATATTGCCGTCGAGGATCGCGGCGTGGACGCCGAACATCCGCAGCACCCACCAGGCACGACACGCGGTATGGTGCGGGCTGTTGTCGTAGAGGACGATGCGGGTGGTGCCCATAACCCCCAGCTGCGCCATCCGCTCCTCGAAGACGCTGCGCTTGGGCAGCATCGAGGGCAGCGGGTTCTCGGCATCGACGAGCGTATCGAGATCGAGCAGCCGCGCCCCAGGGATATGCCCTGCCTCGAATTCCGCGCGCGGATCCTGCTTCGCCGCGCCGGGAAGGGTGGAGGTGTAGGTCGCGTCGAGGACCAGCAAGTCGGGGGCGCCGAGCAGGCCGGCCAGCGCGTCGGTGGTGATCAATCCGTCCATGGGCGTCCCGATGTTTTCCTCTCCGAAGCGGGGGTCGGCGCATAGGGGAACACCAAGCTGTCATCCCCGCGGAGGCGGGGATCCATTGGCGCTGAAGCCGAAGTTCCTTCCCCCGGCGGACCGGCGAATGGATTCCCGCCTTCGCGGGAATGACGGTGGCTTTGGAGCACCGCCATCGGCTTCCTTCCCTATGCGACCACCTCGCGGGGCGAGGAGCGTTGGTGCAATGTCACACGTCCCTCTAGCCCTATGGAAACCCCACGGCAAACGCCTACATGGCGGCCATGGACGCCAAGCATCTCGGTAAGCAATCCGCCCTGCCCGCCACGCCGGAGGAAGCGGAACTCGACTATGTACCCAATCCGCGGCCGGGCACGCGCTATCTGGTGCGGTTTGCCGCGCCGGAATTCACCTCGCTCTGCCCGATCACCGGCGCGCCCGATTTCGCGCATCTGGTGATCGATTACGTGCCGGGCGAAAAGATCGTCGAATCCAAGTCGCTCAAGCTGTTCTTGGGCAGCTTCCGCAACCACGGCGCCTTTCACGAGGATTGCACCGTCGGCATCGGCGAGCGGCTGTTCCGCGAGATGCAACCGATCTGGCTGCGTATCGGCGGCTATTGGTATCCGCGCGGGGGTATCCCGATCGATGTGTTCTGGCAGTCGGGCAAGCCGCCCGAGGACGTCTGGATTCCCGATCAGGGCGTTCCCGGATATCGCGGGCGCGGCTGAACGCCAGATTTACAGCACGGTTCATCAGGTATACAGTTGTGCGTTGCAGCGGAACTGCAACTTATTCGAAAAACGGGAGTTTAGCAGGACATAGGGCCCAGATTTGGGCCGAGTCCATCATGCAGTAGCGAAAGGTCCGCCATGGCACGGTCTCCTGTGGGTCCTAGGATCCGGCATCTTGCCCTGATCGGCAACTTCCTGCCGCGCAAGTGCGGCATCGCCACTTTTACTACCGATACCTATACTGCGCTCGAAGAACGCTATCCGGGGATTCAGGTCGACGTCTACGCGATGGACGATCTTCCCGGCCACTATGCCTATCCGCCGCAGGTGACCGGTGCGATCGCGCAGAATGATCGCAGCGCCTATCTGGAAACCGCCCGCAAGATCGAGGCGAGCGGTGCCGAGGCGCTGTGGATCCAGCACGAATATGGCATTTTCGGCGGCGCGGCCGGCGACCTGCTGCTCGCGCTGACCGATCGCGTCTCGATCCCCGTCATTGTTACGCTTCACACCATCCTCGAGCGCCCGAGCGCCGACGAGCGCCGGGTGATGGAAGCGCTGATCCGCCGCGCCTCGACGCTGATCGTCATGGCCGAGAAGGGCCGCGAGATCCTCAAGCGCGTCCACGGCGTCGACGACAGCAAGATTAAGGTGATCCCGCACGGCGTGCCGGATCGTGCCTTTGCCGATCCCGCCGCGTTCAAGGCGAAGTTCGGCTGGGAAGGCCGCGACGTCGTGCTGACCTTCGGGCTGCTCGCGCCGAACAAGGGCATCGAGACGATGATCGAGGCGATGTCCGCGGTCGTCGCCGAGCATCCGGATGCGCTCTACGTGCTGCTGGGCGCCACCCACCCCAATCTGGTGGCGCACGAGGGCGAAGCGTATCGCGACCGACTGCTGGCGCAGGTGGAGGCAGCGGGGCTCGGCCGCAACGTCCAGTTCGTCAACCGCTTCGTCGAGCAGGGCGATCTGCTCGACTATCTGCAGGCGGCCGATCTGTACGTGACGCCCTATCTGAACCCGGCGCAGATTACCTCGGGCACGCTGTCCTATGCGGTCAGCATGGGCAAGCCGGTGGTCTCGACGCCCTATATCCATGCGACCGAGATCCTCGCCGACGGTCATGGCATCATCGTCGACTTCGGCGACAGCGCCGCCTTTGCGCGCGAGATCAACCGACTGCTCGGCGACCGCGATGCCCGCGCTACCCTGGCCGACCGCGCCTATGCCCGCGGCCGCACGATGCTGTGGGCGCGGCTGGCCGAGCGCGCGATCGCCGAAATCGACGCGATCCTCGGCGAAAAGCCGCGGCGGATCACCCGTTCGTCGAACGAGCTGCCGCCGCTCCACCCCGTGCTCACGGCGGTGGAGCGGATGAGCGATTCGACCGGCATGCTCCAGCACTCGATCTATTCGGTGCCGGACCGCCGCCACGGCTATTGCATCGACGACAATGCCCGCGCGCTGATCCTGATGAGCAAGATCGACGCGATCGACGAGGCAGTGCGCGATCGCTGGACCGCGATCTATGGCGGCTTCGTCCAGCACGCCTGGAATCCCGACAAGCGCAAGTTCCGCAACTTCATGAACTTCGACCGCAGCTGGTGCGAGGACGAAGGCTCGGAAGACTCGAACGGCCGCGCAATCTGGGCGCTGGGCGTCACCGCGCGCGACGCCCGCGCGCAGAAGCATCGCGACTGGGCCTCGGTGCTGTTCGACGAGACCGCCTCGATCGCCTTCGGTCTGGGAAGCCCGCGCGCGCATGCCTTTGCCATGCTCGGCGCGGCGGCAATGGCGGAGGCGCATCCGGGCCATGCGTTGTCGCGCGAGATCCTGACCCGCTTCGGCAATGAGCTGATCGCGCTGCTGGAAACGGCGCGCCGGCCCGAATGGCGCTGGTTCGAAATCGTGCTCGCCTATGACAATGCGCGGCTGCCCGAAGCGCTGCTGCGTGCCGGCCAGGTGCTCGGCCGCCGCGACTTCGTCGACACGGGGCTGGAAACGCTGGCCTGGATCGTCGAGCGGCAGACCTCGCCCGAAGGTCGCTTCCGCGCGATCGGCACCGAAAGCTTCGGCCGCGAATATGCCGAGCCGCTGCCGTTCGACCAGCAGCCGCTGGAGGCGCAGGCAACGATCGACGCCTGCCTTGCCGCGCACGATGCCACCGGCGACCAGCGCTGGGCCGACGAGGCGATGCGTGCCTATCGCTGGTATCTGGGTGCGAACGACCTCGACACGCCGCTTGCCAGCGTGGCCGATGGCGGCTGTTTCGACGGGCTGATGCCCACCGGGCTTAACCGTAATCAAGGTGCCGAGTCGATTCTTGCACTCCAACTGGCGAATTGCGCGATCTCGGCTCTTTCAAAGGGCAGTAAAAGCGTGGCAGGACCGGAACTCGCCGTTGCCTGAAGCGATACGGGGGGCGGCGCTGTACCGAGCGCGTTCCCCGGGGGTTGCCAAATGCCGGAATTGTTTCACCATCCACTGCGGCTGCGTGCCGATCCTTCGCGAGTCGTGGTTCGCCCGTTCCACATCGCCTGGGCCTCGACCAATGGCGGCGCGCCCAGCCGGACCGAGCGGATCGTCAGCGAGGTGCTGGCGCTCTCCCCGGGCCAGGCGCGGGCGGAGCTCGAACTCGTCCTGAAGGATTTCGAGGCGCGCCACTGGCAGACACGGCGGGTGTTCATGACGCGCTACGACGAGATCGAGGCGATGCTCGGCTTGGACGGCGCGGCGATCGGCGACGAGAAGCGTCAGCTGCTCGGCGCCTATTTCTGCCACGAATACAGCTATGCCGCCGCCGCGCTGATGAACCCCAGTGCGGTGCCGCACTACGACCAGAGCGGCATGCCGCCGGGCAGCATGCGCATCCTGATGTCGCTGCGCGCGGTGGGCGAAGGCCATATCTCGTCGGTGGCCTTTCGCGAGGGGATCATCACCGATGGCAGCGAGCTGACGCTCGCACCCGAGCCCCCCTTCGCCACCGCCGCCGACGCACGCGAGCCCGACGAGCGCGCCATGGAAGGGCCGGTGCGCATCTATCGCCATCGCGATTCGACGCTCTCCGGCACGGTGATCTTCCCGATCACCCGCGCCCAGTCGAACGGCCTGGAAGATCTGCGGATCTGCCACTTCACCCATGACGACGGCACCGTCGAATGGATCGGCACCTATACCGCCTATAACGGCTCCGGCATTCAGTCGGAGCTGCTGCGCACCCATGACTGGCGCGGCATCGACCTCGTGCCGATGACGGGCAGCGCCGCGCGCAACAAGGGCATGGCACTGTTCCCGCGCAAGGTGGGCGGCAAGTACATGATGCTCGGGCGGCAGGACGGCGAGAACATCTTCCTGCACAGCTCGGACGACATCACGCACTGGGAAGGCGGCGAGCTGATCATCAAGCCGCAATTTCCCTGGGAGCTGGTGCAGATGGGCAATTGCGGCCCGCCGATCGAGACCGACCAGGGCTGGCTGGTGCTCACCCACGGCGTCGGCGCGATGCGCAAATATTCGATCGGCGCAGCGCTGCTCGACAAGGAGGATCCCTCGAAGGTGCTCGCCCGCTCGCGCGCGCCGCTGCTGGCGGCCGCCGACCAGGACCGCGAGGGCTATGTGCCCAACGTCGTCTACACCTGCGGCGCGATCCGCCACGGCGACAGCCTGTTCATCCCCTACGGGGTGGCGGACAGCTCGGTGGCGTTCGCCTTCGCACCGATCCAGGCGCTGATCGACCAGATGGAATGAGTCCCATGCCGTCGCCCCTTTCCGGGGGCGACGGCGATGGCTCAAAGCGCGGTCGGCACCCCGTCGCGCAGTTCGTGGCTGCACAGCTGGGCCTCAGGCGTATCCTCCGCCTCCAGCGCAGTGACCGTCACCCACCCCTCGGCACGCAGCGCGGCGCCGATCGCCGCATCGGTACCGAAGGGCAGGAACAGCCGGCGCCGCGCGTCGCCGCCGATACCGGCATCGAGGATCGAATCGGCATAGAGCGAGAAGCCCACCGCCGGCTCCTCGCGGCCGCCGTCATGCACCACCGTATAGGTGCCGCCGCGCCCGATCTCGCCGCGCACGCCGCGCGCGAAGATCGAGAAGCCCAGCCAGGTCTGATATTCGAAGCCGTGGCGCTCGGTGGGGTCGAGCGTCAGCGCGACGCCTGCGGGAATGCTCGCCGCGATCGTTGCAAGGCCATCGATCCGGCTTGCCAGCGCGGTGCCGGCATCGGTAGCGCGCAGCTTCGCCATCGCGCCATCGAAGGGGCCGGCAGCTTCGATCAGCGGCAAGTACTTGGGATCGATCGCCGCGACACCGCCGGCGTCCTTGGCATCGAGCCGCTCGCGCAACGCCGTCAGCTTCTCCGGGGGCAACGTGCCGCCAGCCAGCGTGTCGACCAGATCGGGCAGCGTGAAGTCGATCGCCAGCCCCTCGACGCCCGCGGACTGCAGCGCCTCGATCGCGACGCGCACGACCTCCATCGCGGCGGCCACGCTGTCGCGCCCGATCAGCTCGCAGCCGATCTGGCGCATCGCCCGGCGCGGATCGAGCGCCGGCGCCTTGAGCTTGAGCACCTGCCCCGCATAGCAGAGCCGCACCGGCCGCGGATGGTGCCCCATGCGCGTCGCGGCGATGCGGCCGACCTGCGCGGTCAGGTCCGGGCGGATGGCCAGACTGCGCTGCGATACCGGATCGACGAAGCGCACCGCATTGTGCACCGCGCCGGTCTTGAGCCGCGTCGCCAGTTCGTCGGCAAACTCGGCGAGCGGTGGGTCGACCTGTTCATAGCCATAGAGCCGCGCGAGACCCAGCACGCGCGTCTCCAGGCGGGCCGCCGCATCGGCGGCAGGCGGCAGGCGATCGTGAAACCCTTCGGGGAGGAGACCAGTCATGGCCGCCTCCCCTAATCAGTTCAGAAGCCGAGCGCCATGGCGGTCTTCACACCCGGGAGCGCGCGGACCTTCGCGAGCAGCGCGTCGTCCACCGCCTCGTCGACCGAGAGCAGCAGGATTGCCTCGCCGCCCGCCGAACGGCGGCCGAGGTGGAAGGTACCGATGTTGACGCCCGCCTCGCCCAGCGTGGTGCCGAGTCGGCCGATGAAGCCCGGCGCGTCCTCGTTGACGATGTAGAGCATGTGTCCGGCGAGATCGGCCTCGACCTTGATGCCGAACAGCTCGACCAGGCGCGGCGCGGCGTTGCCGAACAGCGTGCCGGCAACCGAGCGATCGCCCGCCTGGGTGCCGACGGTCACGCGGACCAGCGTGTGATAATCGCCCTCTCGATCATGGCGCACTTCGCGCACGTCGAGACCGCGCTCCTTGGCGAGGAAGGGCGCGTTGACCATGTTCACCGTGTCCGAATGGACCCGCATCAGGCCGGCAAGCACCGCGCTGGTGATCGGCTTCTGGTTGAGCTCGGCCGCCGCACCCTCGACTTCGATCGCGATGCTGGTCAGCTCGCCATGCGCCAGCTGGCCGACCAGGCCGCCCAGCTTCTCGGCCAGCGCCATATAGGGCTTCAGGCGGGGCGCTTCCTCGGCGGAGAGGCTCGGTACGTTGAGCGCGTTGGTGACGCCGCCGGTGACCAGATAGTCGGCGAGCTGCTCGGCGACCTGGATCGCGACATTGACCTGCGCCTCGGTGGTCGAGGCGCCGAGGTGCGGGGTCGCGACGAAATTGGGCGTGCCGAACAGCGGGTGTTCCTTGGCGGGCTCCACCGCGAACACGTCGAGCGCGGCGCCGGCGATATGGCCACTCTCCAGCCCTTCCTTGAGCGCCGCCTCGTCGATCAGGCCGCCGCGCGCGCAGTTGATGATCCGCACGCCCTTCTTGGTCTTGGCGAGATTCTCGCGGCTCAGGATGTTGCGGGTCTGGTCGGTCAGCGGCGTGTGCAGCGTGATGAAGTCGGCGCGCAGCAGCAGATCGTCGAGCGTCATCTTCTCGACGCCCATTTCCAGCGCGCGCTCGGGCGTGAGGAACGGATCATAGGCGATCACGCGCATGCGCAGGCCGATGGCGCGATCGGCGACGATCGAGCCGATATTGCCCGCGCCGATCAGGCCCAGCGTCTTGCCGGTCAGCTCGACGCCCATGAAGCGGTTCTTCTCCCACTTGCCCGCCTGGGTCGAGGCATCGGCCTCGGGCAGCTGGCGGGCAAGCGCGAACATCAGCGCGATGGCGTGCTCGGCAGTGGTGATCGAGTTGCCGAACGGGGTGTTCATCACCACCACGCCCTTGGCCGAGGCGGCGGGGATATCGACATTGTCGACGCCGATGCCGGCGCGGCCGATCACCTTGAGGTTGGTCGCGTGCTCGAGAATGTCCTTGGTGACCTTGGTCGAGCTGCGGATGGCGAGGCCGTCATACTGGCCGATGATCGCCTTCAATTCGTCCGGGGTCTTGCCGGTGATCTCGTCGACCTCGACGCCGCGCTCGCGGAAGATCTGCGCGGCCTTGGGGTCCATCTTGTCGGAAATCAGTACCTTGGGCATTTGGATGCTCCATCTTCGCTCCCTCTCCCCTCGGGGGAGAGGGTTGGGGAGAGGGGAATGTGTCTTGAAACTGGCACGTCGGGAGAGACGGCATCGTCCTGCCCCTCTCCCAACCCTCTCCCCGGAGGGGAGAGGGCTTTAAATCAGCCCGCCTTGGCGGTGGCGTAGGCCCAGTCGAGCCAGGGGCCGAGCGCCGCGATATCGGCGGTGTCGACGGTCGCGCCGCACCAGATGCGCAGGCCCGCCGGGGCGTCACGATAACCGGCCACGTCATAGGCCGCGCCTTCCTTTTCGAGCAGGCCGGCGAACTTCTTGATGAAGTCGGCATCGGCTCCCTCGACGGTGAGGCACACGCTGGTGCGCGAGCGGATCGCCGGATCCTCGGCGAGATGGCCGAGCCAGTCGCGCTCTTCCACGATCTTGTCGAGCGCGGCGGCGTTCGCGTCCGAACGGGCGATCAGCCCCTCGGCGCCGCCCAGGCCCTTGCCCCATTCGAGCGCGAAGATCGCGTCTTCCACTGCCAGCATCGACGGCGTGTTGATCGTCTCGCCCTTGAACACGCCCTCGGAGAGCTTGCCCTTGGAGACGAGGCGGAACACCTTCGGCAGCGGCCAGGCCGGCGTGTAGGTTTCGAGGCGCTCGACCGCGCGCGGCCCGAGAATCAGCACGCCGTGCGCGCCCTCGCCGCCCAGCACCTTCTGCCAGGAGAAGGTGGCGAGGTCGATCTTGTCCCAGGGCAGGTCGTAGGCGAACACCGCCGAAGTGGCGTCGGCGAAGCTCAGGCCTTCGCGGTCGTCGGCGATCCAGTCGCCGTTCGGCACGCGCACGCCCGAGGTGGTGCCGTTCCAGGTGAACAGCACGTCGTTCGACCAGTCGACCGCGGTCAGATCGGGCAGCTGACCGTAATCGGCGCGCAGCACGGTCGGATCGAGCTTGAGCTGCTTGACCGCATCGGTGACCCAACCCTCACCGAAGCTTTCCCAGGCGAGCGTGGTGACGGGGCGGTCGCCCAGCATCGTCCACATCGCCATTTCAAAGGCGCCGGTATCCGAACCCGGCACGATGCCGATGCGGTGGGTGTCCGGCAGGCGAAGCAGCTCGCGCATCAGGTCGATTGAGTATTGGAGACGGGTCTTGCCCAGCTTCGAGCGGTGCGAGCGGCCGAGCGACTCGATGGCGAGCTTCTCGGGCGACCAGCCCGGGGGCTTGGCGCAGGGACCAGAAGAGAAATAGGGACGCGCCGGTTTGGTGGCGGGCTTCGCAGGCGCAAGGGTGGCGTCGGCGGCAGTCAAATCAGTCATGTAGACTCTCCTCACAGAGAGCACGCGCGGCGTTGGGACCGCGTGGCCCGCCGACGGCCCTAGCGGCGGCCGCACAAAAGTCAATTCAGGACATCGTTGCGATGGAACAATGTTGCCCGTCCGCGGCTTTGCTGCGCAGCTTTGCAGGACAACGAGGAGATACGACATGCGGACGATTCTTGCGGCCGGATTGGCTGCGATGCTCCTGGCGGCCCCGGCCGTCGCCCAGCAGCAAAAGGAAAGCGTCGGCGATGGCGCGCAGGCCCCGCTGCGCGACCTCCGCATCAACGAAAAGAAGATTCCCGACGTGCTGCTGCTCGCCGCCTCGGCGCCCTATTCGTCGCAGGGGACCAAGACGTGCGCGCAGATCCGCGCTAGCATCGCCGATCTAAACGGCGTGCTGGGGACCGACGCCGATGCGCCCGAGGCCAAGGGCGGCAATGGCGGCGCGATCGCCGCGGCCGGCAGCCGCGCGATCGTCGGCGCGCTGATTCCGGGCTTCGGGCTGGTGCGGATGGTCACCGGCGCAGACAAGCAGGAGAAGCGAGTGACTGCGGCGCTCTATGGCGGCACCATCCGCCGTGCCTATCTGAAGGGCCTCGGCGTGTCGAAGGGCTGCAAGCCGCCGGCGGCACCCACCGCCACCGCCCGCGCGGCCGTGCCGACGCTGCCGGTCGACAAGGACGAGAAGGACGACAAGAAGAAGGATTGAGCGCGACCAAGTCCGCGCTCCCCGTGCGTCCAGAGCCGTACAGGCGCGGAATCGATCAGGCCAGCAGCGCCTCGACCTGATCGATCGTCTCGCGAAAGGTGGCGATCAGCGCCTGATACGGCGCGGGTGAGGTCATATCGAGCCCGGCCCTGCGCAGGATCTCGAGCGGCGGGCGCGACCCGCCGGCCTTTAGCACTGCGAGATAGCGGTCCCGCTCCGCCTCGCCGCCCGTCAGGATGCTGTCCGAAAATGCCACCGCCGCCGAGAGCGACGTGGCATATTGATAGACGTAGAAGGGCGCGTTGAAAAAGTGCGGCACATAGGCCCACTCTGTCGCATAGGCGGTATCGATCTGCAGATCTGGCCCATGATAGCGACGCAGCAGATCGCCATAGATCCGGGTGAACCGTTCGCCCGACAGGCCCTCGCCTGCCTCGCCCGCGGCATGGGCGGTGGCCTCGAATTCGGCGAACATCACCTGCCGGAAATAGGTGAAGCGCAGATTCTCCAGGCGGCTGCCGAGGAAGAACAGCTTCTCCTCCTTCGTCCGCGCCTGTTGGAGCAGGTACCGCGCGAGAAGCTGCTCGTTCAGCGTCGAAGCGATTTCCGCGAGGAAGGTCGGGTAGCTGGCCTTCTCATAAGGCTGGTGGGCGTCAGCGAGCAGCGAGTGGACGCCGTGTCCCCATTCATGCGCATACGTGGTAAGCCCGTCATAGCCTTCGCCGATGTTCAGCAGCACATAGGGATGCACGCGGTAGGCGTTCATCATATAACCGGCGGGCGCCTTGCCAGGGCGCGGCAGCGGATCGATCCAGCGTGCGGCAGTGGCAGCGGCAATCCGCGCCTGAAAGTCGGGGCCGAGGGGCCGCACCGCGGCAAGGGTGAGCGCCCGCATCTCTGCCAGCGAAAAGCGCCGGTCGAGCGTGACGATCGGCGGATAGAGATCCCAATAGCCGATGTCCGGCAGCTTGAGCATGCGCCGGCGGAGCGCGAAATAGCGGTGGAGTTGCGGGAGGCCCTTGTTCGTCTCGGCAATCAGGGTGCGATAGACCGCCTCGGGGATGTCGTGCGCGGACAGCGCCGCGGCCAGGGCATTGGGATAGTTGCGGGCACGCGCGGTAAAGATCGAGGCGCGCACCTGCCCGGCATAGGCAGCGCCGATGCTGTTCTGGAAGGCGGCATTGGCGCCGAAGAACGTGTCGAACCCGGCCTTGCGGTCGCCCCGATCGGGCAGTTCGCGCACCTGGGTGAAACCCTGGTCGTTCAGGCGGAGCTGCTTGCCGCTCGACAGCGTGAGGCTGGGCCAGGCGATGTCCGAGGCGCGCATCAGGCCCACGACATCGCTGGGCGTTCGACTGAGCGGGCCTGCCAGCGCCAGCACCGCTTCGCCCTCGCGCGA
Source organism: Sphingomonas azotifigens NBRC 15497 (assembly GCF_002091475.1). Taxonomy (GTDB): domain Bacteria; phylum Pseudomonadota; class Alphaproteobacteria; order Sphingomonadales; family Sphingomonadaceae; genus Sphingomonas; species Sphingomonas azotifigens. The sequence continues at coordinate 13,201 of NZ_BCTR01000068.1, read as the reverse complement.
CAAGGTGTGGGGCGCCAGCCGCGCGAGATCCTCCAGATAGAAGTCGAACCGCGCCTTCAGCGTGGCATCGTCCGCGACGAACCGCCGGAGCAAGGCCGGGTCGATCGCCAGCAGTTCGGGTGCGATCCAGGCCCGCGCGGCGTCGAACCGATCCCAGAGCGTATCGGCCTGGTCGCGGCGTTCCTGATGGGCGGCGATGCGGGTGTCCTCATCGGCTTTCAGGCGGGCGTAGACATAGAGGCGGTTGAGCGCGCGTTCGATGTCGGACTGGAGCACCAGCGCCTCGGCGAGCAGACCGGCGCTCTCGGCGAGCCTGCCCTTGTAGGTCGCGAAGCGCGGCAAGGCGGCCTCGACGCGTTTGCGCTCGATGTTCCAGGCGGCCGGGTCGGGGTAAAGATCGGTCAGGTCCCAGCTGGCGGCATCGGCCTGACCCGCCCTTGTCGGCAGCGCCAGGGTGAGGCCGAACAGGCCGGCACCGCACAGTGTCGCGCGGCGTGAGACGTCGATCATGTCGCTTCCCCCCGAGCTGTCGAACCACGGGGAGTGAAGATGCCATGATTTCGGCAGGCAACCAACCGACCGCCACCCCGCCGCCCAAGTCCCGGAAGAACAGGCAAAAGAAAAGGGCCGGGATTGCTCCCGGCCCTTTCCGAATCGCAGGGTGCGCGGACTTAGAAGTCCATGCCGCCCATGCCGCCCGGCATCGCCGGAGCGGCCGGCTTGTCTTCCGGCAGCTCGGCAATGGTGGCTTCGGTGGTGATCAGCAGGCCGGCGACCGAAGCCGCGTTCTGCAGTGCGGTGCGCACCACCTTGGTCGGGTCGATCACGCCGGCAGCCACGAGGTTCTCGTAGGTGTCGGTCGCGGCGTTGAAGCCGAACGAGGTGTCGGCCTGGTCGAGCAGCTTGCCCGAGACGACGGCGCCGTCCTGGCCCGCGTTGCTGGCGATCTGGCGAACCAGCGCGGTCAGCGACTTGCGGACGATGTCGATGCCGCGGGTCTGGTCTTCGTTCGCGCCGGTCAGGCCTTCGAGGGCCTTGGTCGCGTACAGCAGGGCCGTGCCGCCGCCGGGGACGATGCCTTCTTCAACGGCTGCGCGGGTCGCGTGCAGCGCGTCGTCGACGCGGTCCTTGCGCTCCTTCACCTCGACTTCGGTCGCACCGCCGACCTTGATCACGGCCACGCCGCCGGCGAGCTTGGCGAGACGCTCCTGGAGCTTCTCACGGTCGTAGTCGCTGGTGGTGACTTCGATCTGCTGGCGGATCTGCTCGGTGCGGGCCTTGATCGACTCGGCTTCACCGGCGCCATCGACGATGGTGGTGTTGTCCTTGTCGATGGTGACGCGCTTGGCGGTGCCGAGCATGCCGAGCGTGACGGTCTCGAGCTTGATGCCGAGGTCTTCGCTGATCACTTCACCCTTGGTGAGGACGGCGATGTCTTCCAGCATCGCCTTGCGACGATCGCCGAAGCCCGGTGCCTTGACCGCTGCGACCTTCAGGCCGCCGCGCAGCTTGTTGACGACCAGGGTCGCCAGCGCTTCGCCTTCGATGTCCTCGGCGATGATCAGCAGCGGACGACCCGACTGCACGACCGCTTCGAGGATCGGCAGCATCGACTGCAGGTTCGACAGCTTCTTCTCGTGGATCAGGATGTACGGATCCGCGAGCTCGACCGCCATCTTCTCCGGGTTGGTGATGAAGTAGGGCGAGAGATAGCCGCGATCGAACTGCATGCCTTCGACGACGTCGAGCTCGAATTCGAGACCCTTCGCCTCTTCGACGGTGATCACGCCTTCCTTGCCGACCTTCTCCATCGCCTCGGCGATCTTCTCGCCGACTTCACGGTCGCCGTTGGCCGAGATGATGCCGACCTGCGCGACTTCCTGCGAGCCCGAAACCGGCTTCGAGCGGGCCTTGACGTCCTCGACGACCTTGGTGACGGCGAGGTCGATACCGCGCTTCAGGTCCATCGGGTTCATGCCGGCGGCCACCGACTTCATGCCCTCGCGGACGATCGCCTGGGCGAGCACGGTCGCGGTGGTGGTGCCGTCACCGGCGGCGTCGTTGGTCTTCGAGGCCACTTCGCGCACCATCTGCGCGCCCATGTTCTCGAACTTGTCCTTGAGCTCGATTTCCTTGGCGACCGACACACCGTCCTTGGTGATGCGGGGCGCGCCGAAGCTCTTCTCGATCACGACGTTGCGGCCCTTCGGGCCCAGCGTGACCTTCACCGCGTCGGCGAGGATGTCGACGCCGCGCAGGATGCGCTCACGAGCGTCGCGCGAAAACTTTACGTCCTTGGCTGCCATGGGACTGCCCTTTCAAATTTCGCTAAGTTTAGGAAGTTGAGGAGTGTGCGAGATCGCTCAGCCGACGATGCCGAGGATGTCGCTTTCCTTCATGATCAGCAGGTCTTCGCCGTTCACCTTCACTTCGGTGCCCGACCACTTGCCGAACAGGACGCGATCGCCTGCCTTAACGTCGAGGGGGGTCACCTTGCCATCTTCGGCCTTGGCGCCGGTGCCGACGGCGACGATTTCGCCTTCCTGCGGCTTTTCCTTGGCGGTGTCGGGGATGATGATCCCGCCGGCGGTCTTTTCCTCAGCCTCGACGCGGCGGACAAGCACGCGATCGTGCAACGGACGGAAGCTCATTGCGCCTGATCCTCTTTCAGGTTGATTTCGGTGTTTAGCACTCGGTCCCCCGGAGTGCTAACACTCGACATATGTGAACCGCGCAAGGCGTCGTCAACGGGTGCGGCGGGAACTTTTTTCGCCGTGTTGGATGGCTAAGACGGGTCGTTTACTCCTCCCCGCGCATCCGGTAGCACAGATGCCAGAATACCCTTTGAGGAGCCGCCGGTGAAGCTGGTTCGTACCGCCTGGAAGATACTCGTCGGAATCAAGGACCTGCTCGTCCTCATTCTGCTCCTCCTGTTTTTCTCGCTGCTGTTCGCGGCGCTTTCGCACCGCCCGACTCCGGCGACGATTCGCGATGGCGCGCTGGTCGTGGCGTTCAATGGCGCCCTGGTGGAGCAGCCGAGCGAGGCCGATCCCTTCGCCAGCGTGAGCGGCAGCCGCGCCGCCGGCCAGGTGAGCGCCCGCAACGTGATCCGCGCGCTGGACGCCGCCACGTCGGACAGCCGGGTAAAGGCGGTCGTGCTCGACCTCGACAGCTTCCTCGGCGGCTACCCCGCCACGGTGAGCGAAGTCGCCGCCGCGGTCGGCCGGGTCCGCGCCGCGGGCAAGCCGGTGCTCGCCTATGCCACCGGCTATACCGACAGCGCTTATCAAATCGCCGCCAATGCCAGCGAGATCTGGGTCCACCCGATGGGTGGATCGCTGTTCATGGGGCCGGGCGGCCGCCAGCTCTATTACAAGGGGCTGACCGAGAAGCTGGGCATCAACGTCCATGTCTATAAGGTCGGCAAGTTCAAGTCGGCGGTGGAGCCCTATATCCGCGCCGACATGTCGCCCGAGGCGCGCGAGGCGAACACCGCGCTCTATGGCGGCCTGCTCGACCAGTGGCGCGAGGGCATCCTGAAGGCGCGGCCCAAGGCCCACATCGCCGAGTTCCTGATGAAGCCCGACGTGGCGATCGCCGCCGCCAAGGGCGACATCGCCAGCGCCAACAAGGCCTATGGCCTGGTCGACCAGCTCGGCGACCGGATCGCCTTCGGCCAGCATGTCGCGAAGCTGGTCGGTGCGCCGAGCGGCGCCCGCGCCGGCAATTTCAACGCGATCAAGCTCGCCGACTGGCTGCAGGCCAATCCTGTGCCGACCAGCGGCGACGCGATCGGCGTGATCACCATCGCCGGCGAGATCGTCGACGGCAAGGGTAGCGCCGGCACTGCTGGCGGCGACGCGATCAGCAAGCTGGTGCTCGACGGGCTGAAGGACGGCAAGCTCAAGGCGCTCGTCGTGCGCGTCGATTCGCCGGGCGGATCGGCGATGGCGTCGGAGCAGATGCGCCAGGCGATCCTCCAGGCCAAGGCACAGAAACTGCCGATCGTCGTGTCGATGGGCGGCCTCGCGGCGAGCGGCGGCTATTGGGTGTCGACCGCGGGCGACGTGATCTTCGCCGAGCCGAACACGATCACCGGATCGATCGGCATCTTCGGCATCATCCCGACCTTCGAGAACAGCCTCGCCAAGATCGGCGTGACCACCGACGGGGTGCAGAGCACGCCGCTGACCGGCCAGCCGAGCATCTATGGCGGCACCAACGCGACGGTCGACACGATCCTGCAGTCGGCGATCGAGGCGGGCTATGGCCGCTTCGTCGGGCTGGTCGCGGCGTCGCGCAAGCTCACCCCGCAGCGGGTCGACGAAATCGGCCAGGGCCGGGTGTGGATCGGTGGCATCGCGCGCCAGATCGGGCTGGTCGATCGGTTCGGCGGGCTGAACGACGCGATCGCCGAAGCCGCAAAGCGCGCCGGGCTGGATCCCGCCAAGGTGCGGCCGGTCTATCTCGCCAAGAAGCCCAATGCGGCGGCGGCAGCGCTGGCCGCGGCGCTCGACTCGATCGGCAACGATGACGAGGACGACGGCAACTGGGCGGACACGCCCTCGGGCGGCGACACCTATGCCCGGATCGGCGCGGAGCGCCGGCTGCTGCTCGCCCAGGCGCTGGGTGACGCCAAGCGGCTGACCGCGAGCGGCTCGGTGCAGGCGCGCTGCCTCGAATGCATGGCGCTGGGCGTGCCGAGCGGCCAGCCGGGCGACCTCGCGCTGCTCCAGTTCGCACTGGGAGCGGCGAAGTGATCGGGATCCGCGCCGCCACCCCCGACGATGCCGCCGCGATCGCCGCCATCTATGCGCCGAATGTGCTGACCGGCACCGCCTCGTTCGAGACCGAGCCGCCCGACGCGGTGACGATGGCGGCGCGCATGGCGGCGAGCGACGGCTATTATCCCTGGCTGGTCGCGACCAATGGCGACGGCGTCGATGGCGGGGTGATCGGCTATGCCTATGCCAGCAAGTTCCGCGATCGGCCGGCCTATCGCTACGTCGTCGAAAGCTCGATCTACATGGCCGACACCGCGCAGCGCCGCGGTGCCGGGCGGCTGCTCTACGAGGCGCTGGTCGATACGCTGCGCGCCCAGGGCTTCGTCCACGCGTTCGGGATGATCACGCTGCCGAACGACAGCTCGATCGCGCTGCACGAGGCGGTGGGCTTCCGCCGTACCGGCGTGTTCCGCGAGGCCGGGTACAAGCACGGCCAGTGGATCGATGTCGGCATCTGGCAGTGCGAGCTCAACGAACCCGCCCGGCCGCCGGAAGAGCCCAAGGCCTTCCGCGAACTGGGGGTCGTGCGCGCCTGAGGCGTCTCATGTCGGATCCCGCCCCCGCGCCGTACGGCGTCACCTTCGATCTGCGCGTCGACCCCGCGCGGCGGCTGATTCACGCGACCTTGGGCGGGGTCCCCTCGCCCGAGGATATCGGCTGGATCGCCGAAGAGGTACGGGCGGCGATCCTCTCGCTGGGTGCCGATGCCGGCCGGCACCGCACGCTCTACGACGCGCGCGGCGTGACGGTGCTGCCCCAGGCGGCGACCGACATGGCGCTGCGCAACCTGCGCGGCGACGCTCCCCAGATCTGGGCCGACCGGCTGGCCTTTGTCGCCGCGACCGTGCTGACCCGCCGCCAGCTCCGCCGCATCGCCGAAGCGCGGCCTGGCGCCGCGGTGTTCGACGATCTCGACACCGCGCTGGCCTGGCTGCTGCGCGAAGAGGACTGAGCGGGGCGGCGGGCGCAGCCCCGCTACGGTTCAGGCGAGCGCGATGTCCGGCGCGTCCTCGGCCTTCATGCCGATCACGTTGTAGCCGGCGTCGACATGGTGGATCTCGCCGGTAACGCCCGAGGCAAGGTCCGACAGCAGATAGAGCCCGGCGCCGCCGACATCCTCGATCGTCACGTTGCGGCGGAGCGGCGAGTTCAACTGGTTCCACTTGAGGATGTAGTTGAAGTCGCCGATGCCGCGCGCCGCCAGCGTCTGGATCGGGCCCGCCGAGATCGCGTTGACGCGGATATTCTCGGGGCCGAGGTCCATGGCGAGGTACTTGACCGAGGTTTCCAGCGCCGATTTGGCGACGCCCATCACGTTATAGTGCGGCACCACCTTCTCGGCGCCGTAATAGCTGAGCGTCAGCAGGCTGCCGCCGTTCGGCATCATCTTTTGCGCGCGCTGGGCCACCGCGGTGAAGCTGAACACCGAGATGTTCATCGTCATCAGGAAGTTGTCGAGCGTGGTGTCGTAATAGCGGCCGCGTAGCTGGCTCTTGTCCGAAAAGCCGATCGCGTGGACGACGAAATCGATCGTCGGCCAGCGCGCCGCCAGCGTCTCGAACGCCGTATCAAGCGCGTCCATATCGGCCACATCGCAATCGATGAGGAAATCGGAGCCGACCTGTTCGGCCAGCGGCTTCACCCGCTTGAGCAGCGCGTCGCCCTGGTAGGAAAAGGCCATCTCGGCCCCTTGGGCGTGCAGTGCCTTGGCGATCCCCCATGCCAGCGACTTTTCGTTGGCGAGGCCCATGATGAGCCCGCGCTTCCCTTGCATCAATCCGGTCACGTCTTCTGAATCTCCTGTCCTTGCCCCCCCTCTAGACCGGGATCGGGCACTTCCGCCAGAGCGGCGTTGAGCTCCGCCCCGACGACGAGCCCCAGGCCCACCAGGAAGAAGAAGATCAGCGCGACCATCACGCCGGCAAGGCTGCCATAGGTCGCGCCATAGCCGCCGAGCGTCGACAGCACCCAGGGGAGCCCGCCGGTAACGCTGAGCCACCACAGGGTCGTGCACAGTGCGCCCGGCCATTTGGGATAGGCGCGCGCGCGATAGCGCGAGGGGGTGAGCGCGAAGAACAGCACGTAGAGCGCGCCGAACAGCGCGAAGGCCGGCACCGCCTTGCTCGCCGAGGCGAAGTGCTGCGCCTCGGTCGCGAGCGGCAGCACGCGGTAGAGAAATTGTTCGATGGCGGTGAGAATCACCTGGAAGGTGAAGGCGAGCATCACCAGCAGCACCGCCGCGACGATCATGCCGATCGACGCCAGCCGGTAGCGCCAGAACGGCGTGCTGGAGCTGGTGCCATAGGCCTGGCGCAGAATCCCGCGAATCGTCTCGATGAAACCGGCGGTGGTCCACAGGCCGACCAGCCCGCCCAGCCACAGCAGTCCGCCGGTGCGGCCGTGCAGCACCTCGATCACCGGCTCGCGCAGCAGCTTCGCGACGTCCGGGGGCACGGTCTGGAGAAAGGCTTCCAATGCGTGCACGCCGGTGCCGGTACGCCCGACCAGGCTGGCGACCGCCGTCGCCACGATGAAAAACGGGAAGAGCGTTACCAGCGAGAGGTAGGCGAGGTTGCCCGCATAGGTGAAGCCGTCGTTGAACGTACCGATCGCGACGCGCTTGGTGATCTCGAACATGCGTTCGGTCACGCCCAGCTCGGCGAGCCGCCGCGGCACCTTGCCGCCGATGCCCAGCCGCCGTGCCTCGGGCGACGTTGGCGAGATCGAGGCGCGCGTCGGATCGTCCACCTGGCTCAGACGCCCATGCGTCCCCGCGGGTTCCCCTTGTTCTTCCAGCCCTGCGCGAATTCGATCAGCGCATCGTCGTCGACCGGCAGATCGACCATCAGCGTGACGAACAGATCGCCGCGGCCGCCACCGCGCTTGTGGAAGCCACGCCCCTTGAGGCGCAGCACCTTGCCCGAGCTGGAGCCCTTGGGCACCGTGAGCATCACCGGGCCGTCGGGCGTCGGCACGCGCACCTGCGCGCCGAGCACCGCCTCGGCCAGCGTCACCGGCAGGTCGAGCTTGATGTCGTCGCCGTCGCGCACATAGAAACGGTGCGGCTGGATCTCGATGGTGACGATCGCGTCACCGGCGCCGCCCGGGCCTTCCTCGCCCTTGCCGGCGAGGCGCATCTGGGTGCCTTCCTCGACGCCGGCGGGCAGCTTGAGGTCGATCGTCTTGCCGTCCTTGAGCGTGATCCGCTGCGGCGCGAGCTTGGCGGCATCCTCGAACGACACCGCCAGCCGATAGGCGACATTGGCGCCCTTGGGCTGGGCGCGCCGGCCGAAGCCGCCAAAGCCGCCGCTGAACCCGCCACCGCCGCCGCGCTTGCCGCCGCCGAACAGGCCTTCGAAGATGTCGCCGATATCGGCCTCGCCGCCGCCGAAATCGAACTGGCCGCCGCCGGGGCGGAATCCGCCCGCGCCGCCGCCCGCCCCGGGGCTGAAGCCGAACGGGGCGGTCGGGTTGCCGTCGCCGTCGATCTCGCCGCGGTCGAAGCGGGCGCGCTTGTCCTTGTCGGTCAGCAGGTCATAGGCTTGCGTTACCTGGCTGAACTTCTCCGACGCCTTGGGATTGTCCTTGTTGCGATCGGGGTGCAGCTCCTTGGCGAGCTTGCGATAGGCCTTCTTGATCTCGTCCTCGCTCGCGCCGCGCGCCACCCCGAGCGTAGTATATGGATCTGCCACCAACTTCCCCAATGCATCCAATGCCGATTGCCCGCCCCTTACAGGACGGGGGTTAAAGCCTAAAGATCGGCCTGCGGATCGTTTCGCGCAAGGGGCATCGCTTCGTCGAGCAGAGCCTGGGCGCCGCGCAGATCGGCGACGAAGTCGCGATAGGCCTGCGCCGCCGCCTCGGCATCGGGCAGGCGGAGCAGGTAGCTCGGATGCACGGTCACCCAGCCGGTGCCGCCCTCGGGCAGCGCCAGCTTCTGGCCGCGCAGCCTGGCAATGGTCGCCGCCTTGCCGGTGATCTGGCGCGCGGCGGTGGCGCCTAGCGCCACGACCAGCTTGGGGCGGACCAGCGCCAGCTCCTGCTCGTACCACCAGCGGCAGGCGGTGATCTCGCCGGCATCGGGCTTGGCGTGGATGCGCCGCTTGCCGCGCGGCTCGAACTTGAAGTGCTTGACCGCATTGGTGACATAGACGCGGGCACGATCGATCCCCGCTTCGTCCAGCGCCTTGTCGAGCATCTGCCCGGCGGGGCCCACGAACGCGCGACCGGCGAGATCCTCCTGGTCGCCCGGCTGCTCGCCGACCAGCATCATGTCGGCATCCAGCGGGCCCTCGCCGAACACGGTCTGCGTCGCGGGCTTGTAGAGCGGGCAGCGGGTGCACGACGCCGCTTCGTTGCGCAGCGATTGCCAAGCGCCTTCGACATTGCCGCCCACCGAGCTCCGCGCCGTCTCCACCATCGCCGTCTCCCGCGCCCGGGCACCGGCCACGAGCTCTTTGACCAACGCGGTTTCGGGCATGTTTTTCCAGTATTTGCGTGGCATCTCCTTCAGCATCGCGCCGGTCTTGAGGCGGGCGGGATTGAAGATGGACGCATAATAGGTCTTCCACACCGCCTCGACCGGATCGTCGGCAGGCGCGTCGCCGCGGGTGGCGGCGGGGCCTTCGCTGAGCGTGGTGCCGTCCCAGTGGATCGACACGTCGGGGGTGAGGATCGACCAGCGCATGGCCGCGAACCGCTCGACGAAGAAGCGGGCGTTGGCGCGGACGATGTGGTGCTCGGGCTCGAACCAGGCGATGAAGCGCGGGCCCGCCTCATCGACCAGCTCGCGGAAGCGGACGAAGGCACGCATCTTGTGGATGTCGCGGCGGACCGCCTTCGCCATCAGCTCCAGCCGGCGGACCAGCGGGTCGGCGCGATCCTCGATCCGGTGCGGATCGGTGGCGAGCAGGGTGTAGAGCAGCGAGAAACGCTGCGGGTCCGAATGGAGGATGACGGTTTGGGCGAGGTCGAGGAAGGCCTTGGGGACCCGCAGGCGGCGGTCACCCTCACCCTCCCCACCGCCTTCGGCGGCGGGTCCCCGTATCAGGTCGGCCATGCCCCCGGCATGGCCTGAACAGCGCGGGGCGCTGTTCACCTGATACGCTCTCCCGATGGGAGAGGGCGCTTGATTCCCTCTCCCCTCGGGAGAGGGAGGGAGCGGCGTAGCCGCGGAAGGGTGAGGGTGGTCGAGGGCAAACAAATCCCCCGGCGCATCCCCTACCCGCCACACCACCTCCGGCGGCGCGACATGCGCACGGGCCAGCGCCCGCGCCGCATCGCGCCAGCCCTCGAAATCATCCTCGGCGGCAAGCGTTACGGCGCGCAAACGGCTACTCGCGCTCGTCGCCCGGCGGATGGGCTTCGGCGCGCTCCAGCTCCTTGGGCTTGCGCTTCTCGAAGATCTTGCCGAGCCGCTCTTCCTCTTCCGCCGAGAGTTCCTTCTCGGCGGTCGGGAACATCTCTTCCTCCTCCTCATCGATATGGTGGAGATAGCGGTCCTTCATCGCGCGGAACTTGGAGAGCCAGGCGGAGGAGGACATTTCGATGTCCATCAGCTCGCCGAGCAGGTCGTCGACTTCCTTGTGCTCGGACACCGAATGCCGCGCATCCTCGCGCAGCTCGGGATTGGCGAGCATCGTCGCGTAGAGCGACTCTTCCTCGGCCGCGGCGTGCGACTGGAGCTCGAGGCGAAGCTGTTCGAACAGGTCGCGGCGCTCGGGGCTATCGCCGGACGTGGCGTCGATCTGAGCGATCAAGTCGCGCTGGCGATCGTGATCGGCGATGAGGTCGGCGAAGATGCGGGGCTGGTCGGCCATGTGGGGTTCTCCCTGGGTTCCAAGCCCCAACCGGCGGCCCTGCCCTAGGTTGCTCCCGCGAGTCGTTCGCAAGGCCAGCATCACGCCGCGAACAGCTCCAGCTGCTGCTTCTTCGGCGCGATCCAGGCGCGCAGATCGGCCTTGTCGGTCAGCGCCACCGGCCGCCAGTCGGCGGTGACGATGAACGGGCGGATCTTGGCGAGTGAGACGGTGAGCCGCGCGACATCCTCCAGCCGCAGCCGCCGCAATTTGCGCGCGGCGAGGATCGAGGCGACGGCCTTGGTCCCCAGCCCCGGCACGCGCAGCAGCGCCTCGCGCGGCGCGCGGTTGAGGTCGACCGGAAAGCGGTCGCGGAAGCGCAGCGCCCAGGCGAGCTTGGGATCGATGTCGAGCGGCAGCATGCCCGTCGCCGGATCCACCGCCTGCGCCACCTCGTCGGGGCGGTACTCGTAGAAACGCATCAGCCAGTCCGACTGGTAGAGCCGGTGCTCGCGCATCAGCGGCGGGCGCTGGAGCGGCAGCACGGTGCTGGCATCGGGAATCGGGCTGAACGCCGAATAATAGACGCGGCGCAGGCCGAAGCGGCCGTACAGGCCGGCAGCACGATCGATGATGTCGCCATCGGTCGCGGCATCGGCGCCGACGATCATCTGGGTCGACTGGCCGGCGGGCGCGAATTTGGGTGCCGAGCGATAGCGTTTCCGCGCGTCCGCCCCATCCTCGATCGCGCTGCGCATCCCCAGCATCGCGCCTTCGATTTGCGGCGCGGACTTCTCCGGCGCGAGCCGCTTGAGCCCCGCAACGGTCGGAAGCTCGACATTGATCGACAGGCGATCGGCATGGAGCCCCGCCTGGTGGATCAGCGCCGGATCGGCATCGGGAATCGTCTTGAGGTGGATATAGCCGCGGAAATGATGGTCTTCGCGCAAGCTCCGCGCCACCTCGACCAGCTGCTCCATCGTATAGTCGGACGAGCGGATGATGCCCGAGGAGAGGAACAGCCCCTCGATATAATTGCGCCGGTAGAAGTTGAGCGTCAGCTCGACCACCTCGGCCGGCGTGAACCGCGCGCGGCGCACGTTCGAGCTCTTGCGGTTGATGCAGTAATGGCAATCGAAGATGCAGCTGTTGGTCAGCAGGATCTTCAGCAGGCTGATGCAGCGGCCGTCGGGCGCATAGGCATGGCAGATGCCCATGCCGGTGGTCGAACCCAGCCCCTTGCCGTCCTTCGACGTGCGCTTGGCCGTGCCCGACGATGCGCAGGACGCATCATATTTCGCGGCATCGGCGAGGATCGCCAGCTTTGCACGGGTATCGAGTTGCGCCATCATGTTCCTTCTATGTTCTCAAGCACCTGCTGTCCAGATGGACGCTCGGCCATCAGCCCTGTACGAGCGCCCGGCGGAGGAGTTCGGGCATGATGGAACGGGTGGACGGGCGGCTGCGGGCGCTGGTGGTGGGATTGGCGCTTACCTGCCTGCTAGGCTGGCTGTTCAAGTCCCATTGTACCGCGCGGGGCTGGGTGGACGCGATCCAATATACCAGCGGCTGCTATAGCGACGCGGTGCCCTTCTGGGGCCAGCGCCATGTCGACGAGGGGCTGATCCCCTATTTCCAGACGCCGATGGAATATCCGGTGCTCACCGGCCTGCAGATCTGGGTCGAGGGCGCGTTGGCGCGCGGGATGTTCGGCGGCGCGGCCAATGCGGTGAGCTTCCTGCTGGCGGTAACGCTGGTCAATGCGCTGCTGGCGGGGCTGATCCTGTGGATGTGTGCGGCGGCGGGCATGGACCGTGCCCGGCTGTGGCTGTGGGCGGCGGCCCCGCCGCTGATCCTTTATCTCGGCCATAACTGGGATCTGGGTGCAGCGACGCTGGCGGTGGCGGCGATGCTTGCGGCGCGGCGCGGGCAGCTGGTTCTGGCGGCAGCGCTGGCGGCGCTGGGTGCCGCCGCGAAGCTGTTTCCGGTGCTGCTGCTGCCGCTGATCGGCCTCGCCGCACTGGCCGCGCCCGATCGCGGCTGGCGCCAGCGGATCGCCACGGCCGCGGCCTGCACGTTCGCCGCGATCGCCGCCTGGAGTGCGGTGAACCTGCCGGTGGCGCTCGCCGCCCCGGCTAACTGGTCCGAATTCTACCGCTTCTCGCAGGAGCGATCGGGGACGGCGGCATCGACCTGGGAGATTCTCTCGACGCAGCAGATCTGGGTCACCGGCATCGCCGAGCGCAACCTCTATGCCGCGGCGGCCTTCCTCGCGGGCGCTTCGGCGATCGTCGCGCTCGGCTGGCGGCAGCACCGCGCGCAGCTATGGGTGCTGTTCACCCCGGTGCTTGCCTGGTTCATGCTGACCAACAAGGTCTGGTCGCCGCAATTCGACCTGTGGCTGTACCCGCTGCTGGTGATGACGAGCCCGCGGCTCAAGCCGATCGCGCTGTTCGTGATCGGCGACATCGCGGCCTACTTCGCCGAATTCTGGTGGTTCGCCGCCGCCACCCCGAACGCCTGGCCCTATGCGACCCCGCACGATATCCTGCTCGCCGCGAGCGTGCGCGGCGTGGCGATGCTGTGGCTAATCGCCGACGCGGTACGGCTGCCGGCGCC
>NZ_BCTR01000067.1 GCF_002091475.1 Sphingomonas azotifigens NBRC 15497 | reverse complement strand
CCCCTCTCCCCTTGTGGGAGAGGGAGGGGACACGAGTCAAAAAGCGATTGCCTTCGCCGACATGGCGCCGCCACCCGCGCAGGCGATCCGGAGACCTCACAGCAAATGCCTAGGCGCTCCAGCATGCACTGCATGCGCCTGGGCAGTCATTACCCGGTCTTCGCTTTCCGTCGCCTTGATGATCCACGCCTTCGGATCGAAGGCCCCTTCACGCGCGCGGAGGGCTCGGAGGATCCGACGGAATTGGGTGAGCGCCCCCCTGGTTCTCCACGTCAGGCAGGAAGTCCGAAGCATCCAGATCGAGCCGGAAATCCAATGTCGTCCCGTCGAAGGGCGGAGGCGGAACATGATCACCCTTGTTCTCGACGTCAGGCAGCAACTCCAAGGCATCGCCCTGGACAAACCCGAAGCCCACGCCCCCCGCACCGGCGTGCGCAAGGGCCGGCGTGCTCAGCGTCATGGTCGCGAGGAGTAAAGATACGACAAGCTTCCGCATCGTAATCCCCCTTGATGTGCGTCCGGAGGGACGCGCCTCTTCATACGCGGATCGAACCTTCAGAACAAGGCAGGGACGCGGCCGCGCTTCAGGCGAGCGCGACGCGCCGGCGCCGCCGCAGCCGCGCGCCGATCACGCCCAGCCCAGCGATCAGCGACGCCCACACGCCCGGCTCGGGGATCGGCGCGGCCGCTACCGACTGCGCCACATAGCCGGGCAGATCCTTGTCGCGGAAGCCGAACACGTAGAACTGGTTGGGGCCCGCCGTTGCCGGCACGAAGTCGTTGTCGTTGGCCAGATACAGCGTGTGGTAGGTCGCGCCGCCATAGGTCACGTCCTGGCCGAAGCTGACGCCTTCGATCTTGGCGGGCACGTTGGCGCCGGTCACGCCCTGCTTGGCGAGTGCGGCGACCAGATCGAGAAACGGCGTCGACGACTTGGCGATCGCGGCATTGAGCGCCGCCTTGCCGCTGAGCGCGGTAATGTCGGTCGCGCCCTTGATATCGACCAGGAACAGCTGCTTGGCCACGGCGGTGGAGCCGTCGCCGAGCCCCTTGCCGTCGCGCTCGTCGACGAGGAACTGGTGATCGTTGACCGCGACGATCTCGCTCACGCCCGAGCCGGTGGTGAGCTTGTAGCCATATTCATGGGTCTCGCCGGTGGCGATATCGATGGTGACGATCCGCACCAGCTTGCCGGCCTTGTCCGCATCCTGCTCCAGCGCGGCCTGCATGATGCCGACCAGCGTCTTGCCGTCGGGGGTGATCGCCAGGCCTTCCATGCCCTTGTTGGCGACGCGCCCCTCGGTATTCTTGTTGATCTCGGTCTGGCCGTTCGGCGAGAGCTTGGCCACGTCGAGATTCTTCGGCAGCTCGAAGGTCTTGATCAGCGCACCGGTCGCACGATCGAACTGGCGGACATAGGGGCCATATTCGTCGGAGACGAACACCGTCTTGCCGTCGTTCGAGACGCGGATGGCCTCGGGATCGAAGCGGCCGTTGAGCGGGTTGCCAGAGGTGCCGGCGCCGAAATTGTCCGAGCGGCCGCTGAAATAATAATGGCCGGCGCTGTTCACCACCGGCGCGCCCGAACCGAGCGGGGTGCCGTCGATCTTCGTGCCGAGCCCGGCGCCGCTGCCATAGATAAGCTCGCTCGGGCTCCACAGCAGCGTCGTCCTCTGCAGCTCGGGCGTCAGCGTGAACGGCAGGCTGCCACCGGCGGACGCGGTCAGCGTCATCGTCAGCGTGTGGAAGCGGCTGATGTACGAGCTCGTGTCGTCGACTGCGCTGTTGTACGGGGTGGCGTTCGGCCCGCGATCGGGCACTGCCAGGAAGACATTGCCGCCGGCATAGGTGAGGCCCGAGCCCATGCCGCCCAGAATGCTGGCGGGCAGGCCGTTTTCGAGATTGTAGTGGAGGCCGGACAGATCGGTGCCGACGCCAGCGCGGCTCCCGGTCAATTGCCCCTGTGCCAGCAGCACCACCTGCGCCTCAGCGGGAACGATTGCAGCAAAAGAAAATGCGAGAGCAATGGCACAGTTGCGAAGCATCGACGTCCCCCCCGAAATGTCCCGTTTTCACGGCGCTTCGTGTGGTTAACCATGTTTTATGACCGATTTGGGACTCCATATCGGATACATTCTCTTGCCGCGCGGGTGCCGGGCTTGCAGCAGCGGGCACCGAGGCATAGCTGGGCCCGCATGACCGACTCCGCTCTCTCGTTCGCCGATGCGCAGCTCGACGCCAGTGTCGAGCGCCTTGCCGCGCTGATGCGCGTACCCTCGATCTCGACCGATCCGGCCTATGCCGCCGATTGCCGCCGCGCGGCCGAGCAGCTCGCCGCCGAACTGGCGGAGCTCGGCTTCGACACGCGCGTCGCGGATACGCCGGGGCACCCGATGGTCGTCGCGCATCACGACGGCGACGGGCCGCATGTGCTGTTCTACGGCCATTACGACGTGCAGCCGGTCGACCCGATCGCGCTATGGACGCGCGACCCGTTCGATCCGTGGATCGACACGCGGGCGGACGGATCGAAGACGATCGTCGGCCGCGGCGCCTCGGACGACAAGGGGCAGCTGCGCACCTTCGTCGAGGCCTGCCGGGCGTGGAAGGAAGCGGAAGGCCGCCTGCCCTGCCGCGTCACCATCCTGTTCGAGGGCGAGGAGGAATCGGGCTCGACCAGCCTGGAGCCGTTCCTCCACGCCCATGCCGAGGAGCTGAAGGCCGATTTCGCGCTGATCTGCGATACGCTGATGTGGGACCGCGATACCCCCGGCATCACCATCGGCCTGCGCGGCATGGCCGCGGGCCAGGTGACGGTGCGCGGCCCCTCGCGCGATCTCCACTCGGGCCTCTATGGCGGCGCGGCGCGCAACCCGCTCCAGCTGCTCGCGGGCATCCTCGGCGAGATGAAGGATGCCGACGGGCGGGTGACGCTCGACGGCTTCTATGACGGCGTGCCGGATACCGACCCGACCGTGCTGGAGAGCTGGGACAAGCTCGGCTTCGACGCGGGCGAGTTCCTCGGCGAGATCGGTCTGCGGGTGCCTGCGGGGGAGAAGGGCAAGACCGTGCTCGAACAGGTCTGGTCGCGCCCGACCGCCGAGATCAACGGCATGTGGGGCGGCTATACCGGCGAGGGCTTCAAGACGGTGATCCCGGCCGAAGCGCACGCCAAGGTGAGCTTCCGCCTGGTCGGCACCCAGGATCCGGACCAGGTGTGGGAGGCGTTCCAGGCCCATGTCCGCAGCCGAATGCCCGCGGATTGCTCGGCCGAGTTCGTCACCCGCGGCCCCGGCAGCTTCGCGATCAGCCTGGCGAGCGACAGCGGCCCGCTGGCGGCGACGCAGGCCGCGCTCGATGCCGAATGGGGGAAGTCCGCCCTGCTCGGCTGCGGCGGCTCGATCCCGGTGGTCAACTCGATCCGCTCGATCCTGGGGATGGACAGCGTGATGGTCGGCTTCGCGCTGCCCGACGACAATATCCACTCGCCCAACGAGAAGTACGAGCTGAAGAGCTTCCACAAGGGCATCCGCTCCTGGGTGCGAATCCTCGGCGCGCTGGGCGAGACGGCCCGAGTCGAGCATGCGACGGTCGCCGCCTGACGCGCATTGACGCCGGCGCACGGAAGCGGGATAGCATCACCATGGTTCCCCTTTCGTTCGCCGGCCATGATTTCCGGGCGCTGCCCGAAGGCGCGCTCTACTGGCCGGCCCGGCGCGCGCTGCTCGTCGCCGACCTGCATTTCGAGAAGGCGAGCTGGTTCGCCCTCAGCGGCCAGATGCTGCCGCCCTATGACACGCTGGCGACGCTCGCCGCGCTGACCGCGCTGGTCGAGCGGCTAGGGCCGGCCGAGCTCTGGTGCCTCGGCGACAGCTTTCATGACGTCGAAGGCTGCGAGCGCCTGCCGGCCGAGGCACGGGCGATGCTGACCGCACTGACCGGCAGCCTTGCCTGGCACTGGATCACCGGCAACCACGATGCCGTGCTGGTTGATCATTGCGGCGGCACCGTCCACACGGAGGCCGAGGTCGACGGTCTGGTACTCCGCCACGAGGCCGAAGCGGGCGAGGCGCGACCCGAGCTTTCCGGCCATTTCCATCCCAAGCTGCGCCTGACCGTGCGCGGCCGCCATGTCGCGCGGCGCTGCTTCGTGGCGACCGGCACCAAGCTGATCCTGCCAGCCTTCGGCGCGCTCACGGGCGGGCTGGACGCAGGGCACCCGGAGATCGTCCGCGCGGTCGGCCCCGGTGCCGAGGCGCTGGTGGCGACCGAGCACAAGCTGCTGCGCTTCCCGCTGGCGGCCTGAGCCATCGCATCCCGAGCGCCGTCGATCGACACGGTCAGATCGCTGCCGGCCTGAAGCGCACGCCGCTCCTCGAGCGTATTGACGACGAACTTCTGTACGGCGTCGCGACGCTCCGTGCCGGGCACGTCAACCTTCTTGGTTGGGGCCGCCGGACCACGCATCGTATCCTGGGCGGCACGACGAAATGGTAACACTTGGTGCCGTTACGAGCACTTGGCCTCGCCAGACCCGATTTTGCTGACGTCGCATTTCGCCCCGCCGCGCAACTCGACATCGCCGGAGCCGAGAATCGAGATGTCGGCCTTGCCCGGCACGTTCGCGCGCACGCTGCCCGAGCCGGCGATCGAGATGTCCGCGCTACCCGCGGTGAAGCGCTGCCCCTTGAGATCGCCCGATCCTGCCACCGAGACGTCCATCTTGTCCGCGCGCCCCGCCAGCGTGATGTTGCCCGAGCCGGCAATCGACAGCGATGCCTCCTGCGCCGCGACCGAGGCGAGGGTCAGATCGCCCGAGCCGGCGACCACGCCGTCGAACGTGCCCTCGACGCGATCCACCAGCATCGTGCCCGAACCCGCCACGGTGGCGTCGGTGAGCCGCGGCAGGACGACATGGATCTTGGCGGAGCCGCCCTTGTCCCAGAACATGCCGGCCTTGCTCTTGCGGCCGACGGTGAGCGTCTTGCCGTCAAGGCGGATGTCGAGCTGGTCGAGCACCGCAGGGTCGCCTTCTGCGGTCACCGAAAACGCCGCGCCGGTGCGCACATCGACATCGTCCGAGCCCTTCAGCGCCACGCCGGTGAAGTCGCGGGCGGCGAAGCTGCGGCTCGTGCCCGTGCCGCTCGCCTCCACCTTGGTGCCCTTGCCTTCCCAACTGGCGTGGCACGCCGTCGCAAACGGCAGCAGGGCAAGGACGAGCATCGGACGCATGGCGGATCTCCCGGATCGTGTATTGCCTCTATAATACACATTGTGGGGACAACGAAAAGGGGGCGTGAACCTAGGTTCCGCCCCCTTTTGATCCGACCCTTGGATCCGCGCCTCAGGCGGGAACCTTGTCCTTGTTGTGGATCGCTGCGGCCTTGCGCAGGATGTCCAGGATCTTCTCCAGCGCTGCCGGCTCGTCGATCTCTTCCATCGCGGCCAGTTCGCGGGCGAGGCGGCTGGCCGCGCCTTCGAAGATCTGGCGCTCGGAATAGCTCTGCTCGGGCTGGTCGTCGGCACGGAACAGGTCGCGGACCACTTCGGCGATCGACACGAGGTCGCCCGAATTGATCTTCGCTTCATATTCCTGGGCGCGGCGCGACCACATGGTGCGCTTGACCTTGGGCTTGCCCTTCAGCGTATCCAGCGCTTCCTTGAGCGTCTTGTCGCTGGAAAGCTTGCGCATGCCCACGCTTTCGGCCTTGTTGGTAGGCACGCGGAGCGTCATTTTCTCTTTTTCGAAACGCAATACGTAAAGCTCGAGCTGCATTCCTGCGATTTCCTGCTTCTGCAGCTCGATGACACGGCCAACGCCGTGCTTGGGGTAAACAACGTAATCGCCGACGTCGAAGGACAGCGCCTTTGCAGCCATGTGCGAGGAACCTTTCGTGAATTACCGGCCCCGAGGAGATTGGGGTACCCATCCTGACGCGCGTAGCGCGGCGGACGAGCGGGTTCGGGGCATACGCTAGCGTCTCCGGGCGAAGGCGAGTCTAAAGCCTCCGTCTCGCGCTATTTAACACGCTCGTAATAAAATTACCAGTGAAAGGTCACGCATTGGGCGCAGAAATCCCGCTGCCATGCCCCATTTCGGGTCCAGCGCGGTTGCGGGGCGCCCCCGGCCCCGCGTCAGTCGCCCGAGCCGGGGTTCGGCGAGAAATATTTGTCGAACTTGTCGGTCTCGGCCTTCATCGCATCGGCGTCGGACGGTGCCTCGCCCTTCTGGGTGATGTTCGGCCACTGCTCGGAATAGACGCGGTTGAGCTCCAGCCATTTTTCGAGGCCGTTCTCGGTATCGGGCAGGATCGCCTCGGCCGGGCATTCCGGCTCGCAGACGCCGCAATCGATGCACTCGTTCGGGTTGATGACGAGCATGTTCTCGCCCTCGTAGAAACAGTCGACCGGACAGACCTCGACACAGTCCATGTACTTGCACCGGATGCACGCGTCGGTGACGACATAGGTCATTGGGGAAACGGTCCTTGGTTGCGAACGATCAATGCGGGGGTCCTGCTATGCGCGGGCGACGGCCACGTCAATCGCCGGACATACCCTGAACGCCGGGATCGGTCACGAGATCCTCATAGCATGCCCGCGCCTCGCCGGGCGGACCGCGGCGGATCGGCAGCGTCTCTACCCGCAGCACCCGCACCTTGCCCTGGATCGGGAAGGCCAGGATCGCGCCGACCCGCACCGAGGCCGAGGACCGCTCGACCCGACGCCCGTCGATGCGCAGCAGGCCCTTCTCGCAAAGCGCCTGCGCCGCGCTGCGGGTCTTCACGATGCGTGCGTACCAGAGGAACCGATCGAGCCGCATCGCCGGGCCGTGGCCGGACGGCTCAGCCATTGCGGAGCGCCGCCAGCGCCGCAAAGGCATTGCCGGGCACCGCGACCGGCTTGGGCTTGGCCAACGGGGTGAGCCCCTGCCAGATCCAGCGCTGCGGCGCATCGGCATCGCCGCGCGCGGTGCGGAAGCCGAGCTGCGCCATCAGCCGCGCGATCGTCTCGGGCTTGAGGCCGATCGAGGTCGCGAGCGCCGGATCGGGGGCGAAGGGCTTGCGCCCCTGCCGCGCCTCGTGCGCGGCGCGGGCGATGCGCTCGACCAGATCGACCCGCACCGCCTGCGCACCGAACGGGCGAAAACCATGCGCGAGATCGGCGCCGACAGCGTCACGCGGCAGCACCACGGCGGCATCCGGCGGCGCCTGGTCCAGCCCCATCAATGCGCGACGGCGGGCGGCGGCGCGGGGCTTGAGCAGCGACGGGGCGAACAGATCGAGCGCCCCGATCGTCACGCCGACCCGGCGCAGCCGGTGCCGAGCGGCGCCGTCCAGCACCTCGATCATCGCACCCGCAGCGCGGCGCGGCAGCAATCCGCCCTGTTCGAGCAGCGCGTTGGCGAGCGCGCGCAGCGGCGCGCCGGCAGCTTCCTCTCGCGTGATCGCGTCGAGCCTGGCGAGCACCGGCAGATCGGCAGCCACGCGCTCGGCGAACCAGCGCTCCAGCCGCGCCTGCACCGCGCTCTTCGCCTGCGGATCGAGCACGTCGAGCGCGCGATCGAGCTGGACGCGCGGCCGCACCAGATTCGCGCCCGGCTTGAGCAGCGCCACGGCGTGCCCGCGCCAGTGGATCGCGGTGCCCACCTGCGCCAGCTCCGCATCGGGCGCTTCGGCCAGCGCCGATCCGCGTCGGCGATATTCGCCCGCGAGCCGCTTCTCGGCGGCGGCGAGCAGCATCCGCTTGTCGCCGGCACGCGCCTCGGCGGCGACGCTGAACCGGAAGCCCTCAAGCGTGCCGAGCGGATGCTCCTCCACGCTTACCTCGCCTTCGGGCCCGATCGTTACCGGGAGCGTCGAAGCATCGGCGCCGATCTGGCGCAGCAGCACGGTCGTGCGCTTGTCGACGAAGCGCTGGGTAAGGCTGGCGTGGAGCGCGTCGGAGAGCTTCTCCTCGATCGCGCGCGTGCGTTCGGCCCAGTGTGCAGGCTCCTCCAGCCAATCGGCGCGGTGGGCGATATAGGCCCAGCTGCGCGCCGCGGCGATACGCCCGGCGAGCGTCTCGACATCGCCGCCCATATTGTCCAGCCGCTGGATCTCGTCGGCGAACCATTGGTGCGGCACATACCCGCGCCCCTCGGAGAGATGCCCGAACAGCCTTCCCACGAAGCGCGCATGCGGATCGACGCCAAGCTTGCGGAAATCGGGCAGCCCGCACGCCGCCCAGAGCCGGGCGACCATCCGCGGATGCCGCACCCGATCGCGAACCCAGTCTTCCTCGGACAACCGCTTGAGTACCGCCAGGTCGGTCGCCTGGGGCGCGGCGCGCAGCACCTCCGCCTGGGGCTTGCGCTCCAGGCTGCCGACCAGCGCCTCGATGCTGGAGAAATCGGGCTCGCCCTCGCGCCAGTAGAGATGCTCGAGCCTCGGCACCTGGTGCCCCTCGATCGCCAGCACTTCCTCGGGGGTGAAGGCGCTCGGCCCTTCCTCGTGCAGCGCGCCGAAGGTGCCGTCCTTCTGGTGGCGGCCGGCGCGCCCGGCGATCTGCGCCATCTCGGCGATGGTCAGCCGCCGCTGGCGCCGCCCGTCGAACTTGTGGAGCGAGGCGAAGGCGACATGGTGCACGTCCATGTTGAGCCCCATGCCGATCGCATCGGTAGCGACGAGATAATCGACCTCGCCCGCCTGGAACATCGCCACCTGGGCGTTGCGGGTGCGCGGGGACAGCGCGCCCATCACCACCGCCGCGCCGCCACGCAGCCGCCGCAGCGCCTCTGCCACGGCATAGACTTCCTCGGCCGAGAAGGCGACGATCGCCGAGCGGCGGGGCAGGCGGGAGAGCTTCTTGGCCCCGGCATAGCTGAGCGTCGAGAAACGCGGGCGGCCGACGATCTCCGCCTCGGGCACCAGCGCTTTGAGCATCGGCCGCAGGCTGTCCGAGCCGAGGAGCATCGTCTCCTCGCGGCCCCGCGCCCGCAGCAGCCGATCGGTGAAGACATGGCCGCGTTCCGGATCGGCGCCGAGCTGCGCCTCGTCGAGCGCGACGAACGCGGTCTCGCGCTCCAGCGGCATGCTCTCCGCCGTGCAGCAGAACCAGCGTGCCTTGGGCGGCAGGATCTTCTCCTCGCCGGTGATCAGCGCGACTTCGGTGGGCCCCTTCATCCGGACGACGCGGTCGTACACCTCGCGCGCCAGCAGCCGCAGCGGGAAGCCGATCATGCCGCTGGCATGGCCGCACATCCGCTCGACGGCGAGGTGGGTCTTGCCGGTATTGGTGGGCCCCAGCACTGCCGTGACGGGCGAACGGGCGAACTGGCTCATGTTGCTTTCAAGATCGTCGCGCGGGCGGCGTTAGGCAACTCCCTCGCACCGCTTTTCTACATTCCCGCGACGGTTGCGGCCGTTTCGGCCTTTTCGCCGCGCCTGCCGCACGGGTCACCGCGCCAGGAGTCCACGGGTCCCAAACTTAATTTGACTTTAAGGGCATGATTCCAGAGTGATTCGATGGACGCGCTGCTTTCGCCGCGCGCAGAACGGGTCTTAGGGGCAGCATCGCTTGTTCTTTCGCGACGAAAACGGCTCGGGCCTCGCCGGCGGCGGCGGCGGCCTGGCGCGCGCGATACCGGCGGCGGCCGTGCCGGAGCGGATCGGCAAACGGCTCGCCGCGCTCGACCTCGTCCCCGATCTCGGCGCCGATATCGGCTCGCCTACCTGGTTCCGCGGCGCCGCAACCTGCGCCGCCCTGTGCGCGGCGACCTGGATGCTGTCGCCGGCCCTCAACGAGACCATTCCCGGCATCGTCCCCGCCCCGCTGACCGGTGCCGCAGAGGACGCGCAGCAGGCCCAGGCGATCGCGCCACTCGCCAAGGGCTCGCGTACCGGGGTGCATGTTGCCGCGACGAGCCTGGTCAAGCCGCTTGCCGACACGCCCGAGCGCCCGATCATCGAGCATGAGGCGAAGCTGGGCAGCGGCACGATGCTGCGCAGCGTGCTGCAGCGCTCGGGTGTCGGCGAGGCCGATGCCGGGATCGTCGCCGGGCTGGTTGCCGACGCGATGCCGCTCGGCCAGATCCAGCGCAACACGGTGCTGGAGATGACCCTCGGCCGCCGCGCCGACAAGTCGCAGCCACGTCCGCTCGAGAAGCTCGCCTTCCGCGCCGCGTTCGATCGCCGGATCGAGATTGCCCGAACCGGTGCCGCGCTGGCGATCAAGTCGATCCCGATCGCGATCGACCATACGCCCCTGCGCGTGCAGGGCCTGATCGGCTCGAGCCTCTACCGCGCCGCCCGCGCCGCCGGCGCGCCGGCCAAGGCCGTGGAGAGCTTCCTGCGCACGCTCGCCAGTCGCGTGTCGGTCTCTAAGCTCGGATCGTCGTGCAAGTTCGACCTGATCCTAGGCCAGGCGCGTGCCGCGACCGGCGAGGTCCAGTACGGCCAGCTGATGTATGCCGGCGTCACCGGCTGCGCGAACGGCGTCCAGCTCGCGCCCTGGGAGAGCGACGGCAAGACCGAGTGGTTCGATGCCAGCGGCACCGGCAGCAAGACCGGCATGATGACGATGCCGGTCAACGGTCGCTTCTCCTCGGCGTTCGGGATGCGGATGCACCCGATCCTCGGCTTTACCCGGATGCACAAGGGCATCGACATCGCCGCACCCTATGGCTCGCCGGTCTATGCCGCGGTCGATGGTGTGGTGCGGGTGGCGGGCGGCGCCTCGGGCTATGGCAACCTCGTGCGGATCGATCATGGCGGCGGTTTCGCCACCGGCTATGCCCATCTCAGCAAGGTGATGGTGCGCCCGGGCCAGTCGGTGCGCAAGGGCCAGCAGATCGGCCGCAGCGGCAATTCGGGGCTGTCGACCGGCCCGCACCTCCATTTCGAGACGACCCGGAACGGCGTAGCGGTAAATCCACGCGCGGTGTCGTTCGTATCCGTGCGGCGCCTGACCGGCGGGGCGCTCGGCGCGTTCCGGGCCAAGCTGCACGGCCTGATGGCGGTCCCCGTAGGCCACGGCGTCCAGAGGGACGCGGCAGAGTAAGCTACTTTGGGGCAACAAACCCTGCGTCGTCCCCGCGGAGGCGGGGATCCATTCGCCGCGCCATCGCAGCAGGAACCACATCGACTCAGCCAGTGGCTTCCCGCCTCCACGGGAATGACGGCGGTGGTGAGGGGGGCGTTGTCCTACCGCCCCTGCGAGCGCCAACGGCGGATCGTGCGCTCCAGCATCGCCTCTTCGCCGCCGACCTCGCGCCACAATTCCGAGAAGAGCGGATCGTCCGAAGCTGGGCGCTTCGTCGGATCGAGATCGTCGAACAGCAGCCGCACCGGCGTCGCCACGCCCTCGCCCACTGCGATGCACTCGCGGTTGCGCAGCGCCGGGATCGCATCGAGGAAGCCGCGCGCCCCTTCCGGCATCGCCGCGCGAACGAACGCCTGGTCGCGCTCGTTGTTGAGCCGCATCGAGAGGATCGTGCCGCACTGCGAGAGCACACCCTCGGCCAGATCCGACGGCCGCTGGGTGATCAGCCCGAGCGACACGCCGTACTTGCGGCCTTCCTTGGCGATGCGGCTGAGGATCCGTCCTACCGACGAGCCATCCGCGTTCCGCTCGTTGGGCACATAGCGGTGCGCCTCCTCGCAGACGAGCAGCACCGGCCGCTTCGCCTCGCCGCGCGACCAGATCGCGTAATCGAACACCATCCGGCTGAGCACCGCGACGACCACGGAGGTAATCTCGTTGGGCACGCCCGACACGTCGATGATCGAGATCGGCTTGCCCCCCCCGGGCAGGCGGAAGATCCGCGACAGGAACGCCGCCATGGTATCCGCCACCAGCATGCCCGAGAACATGAAGGCGTAGCGCGGATCGCCCTTCACTTCGTCGATCTTGCTCTTGAGGCGGAGATAGGGCGCCGTGTCGGTCGCCTTGTCCATCTTGCCCATGTCGAGCGTCAGCGCGTTGGTGAGGTCCGAGAGCAGGTACGGCACCGGCGCATCGACGGTCAGCTTGCCGATCTCCTGCCCGATCCGGTTCTTCGCGCGCGCGGCGAGCAGGCATTTGGCGAGGATGTCGGCATCCACCTGACGGTCGCTGCCCTCGCTGGTCAGGAACACCTCGCAATGTTCCTCGAAGTTCATCAGCCAATAGGGCAGCTGCAGGTTCGAGACGTCGAACAGCGCGCCGTTGTGCTGGAAGGCGCTGCCATATTCGCCGTGGGGGTCGATCATCACGACATGGCCCTGCGGCGCCAGTTCGCAGATCCGGTGGAGGATCAGCGCCGCGGAGGTCGACTTGCCGGTACCGGTCGAGCCGAGCAGCGCGAAATGCTTGCCGAGCATCGCATCGACATAGAGCGCGGCGCGGATGTCCTTGGTCGGATAGACGGTGCCGACCTCGATATGCGGGCGATCGTCGGCCGCGTAGATCTGCCGCAGATCGGCGGTGGTGACCGGGAACACCTCGGCGCCGGGGGAAGGATAGCGGGTGACGCCGCGACGGAAGCGGTAGAGCTTGCCGGTCAGCTTCTCCTCATCGCCCTCGCCGAGGAAATCGATGGCGGCGGCGACGCGCGCGCCCGAGGCATCGAGCCGCGCGGTGCGGATGCTGGCGATCAGCCACGCCGCGCCGACCCGGATCTTGACCTGCGCGCCCACCTGCCCCGCATTGGCGAGCGCGGCATCGCCGCTGCCGGCGAGCGCATCGAGCTCGGCAAGGTCGAGCAGCACCTGGCTCGACGCGCCGGCGATCTCGAACACCGCGCCGATCGCGCGCCGCGCCGCCGGCGCGGGGCGGGACGACGGCGCGCCCGAAGGATCTTCGCTTTCAAACCCACCGACGCGATACTGGCCTTCCACCGCACATCCCCCAAAAAGGCCGGGGGACTTTGCGCGTGCGCGGGTAAATTTTAGGTTTGCGCAGCCACTAGAAACGCCGCCAGAGCGCGCCCGCCCCCCAGCCGAACAGGAAGGAAACGGCGACGGCGACCAGCCCATAGCCGATCGCATGCTGGTCCGCGCTGATCGCGACGAAGCGCTCGAAGCCGGACTTGCGGATCTCGATCGGGCGGACGGCGGCGGCGAGCACGCGGCCGTCGCGGATCAGGAAGGTCTCGGCGGTAAAACGCCCGACCGGCACGCGCGCCGGAATCGTGAGCCGCGCGCGGTACAGCACGCCGCCGGTGATCTCCACTGCCCCCGGCGCCTCGTAGAACAGGCCGCTGCGCGTCTTCAGCTCGACCAGCCCGGAGTCGAAGCGCTGCTGCACCTGCGGCGTCGCACCCGAGGCGGGGGAGAGCTGCAGGCTGTCGAGGCCCAGCTCGTAGATGGCGCGGGTGCGCTCGTCGACCAGCTGGCGGATCGGGCGCGACGAGGCGATCGCATAGAAGCTGGGCGCCGAGCGGTAGCGCATTTGTGCTGCGTTGACCCAGATGCCGGCAACCTTCGACTTTTCGCGCACCAGCACCGATTCGGTCGGCCCCTTAACCACCACGACGATCTCGGCCGGCCGCTCTCCGGCCGACGGCGTGCGTCCGCCGGGATAGACGATCGCGCCGAACAGCAGCAGTTCCGCACCGGTGAAGCTGTAGGCGATCTCGATGTCCCGCTGCGAGACGTCGGGCACCAGTTCGGGCTTGGCCTGCCCCATCAGCAGGGGCGCGAGCAATGCCGGAGCCCAGCGGCGTCTCACGCGGCGCTCACCGAATAGATTTCGTCGGGGCGCCAGGCGAGCCCGAGCAGCATTCGCGCCGCCACGCAGAGCACGATCACCGCGAGCAGCAGCCGCAGATATTCGGGCTTGGCCTTGGCGGCGAAGCGCGCGCCCAGCTGCGCCCCGATCACCGATCCCAGCAGCAACAGGATCGCCAGCACGATGTCGACCGCCTTGGTCGTCGTCGCGTGCACCATCGTCGCCACCGCGGTGGTGAACAGCGTCTGGAACAGCGAGGTGCCGACCACCGTCTGCGTCCCCATGCCGAGGATGTAGAGCATCGCCGGGACGAGGATGAAGCCGCCGCCGACGCCCAGCAGCATCGTCAGCACGCCGGTGAACATGCCGAGCAGCAGCGGCGCGAGCGGCGAGATGTACAGGCCCGACGCGTAGAAGCGCCAGCGGAAGGGCAGCGCGGCGACCAGCGGATGGTGCCGCCGCTTGCGCGGCCGGGGAGCCCGCGCACCGCGCGACACGCGGATCGCGCCGACCGACTCCTTCGCCATCAGCCCGCCGATCGACCCGAGCAGCACCACATAGAGCACGCCGATCACGACATCGATCTGGCCGCTGGCCTGGAGCAGCTTGAACACCCACGCACCGATCAGGCTGCCGAGAATACCGCCGGTGACGAGCACCGCGCCCATCTGCACGTCCACGCCCTTGCGACGGAAATGGGCGAACACGCCCGAGACGCTGGCGCCGGTCACCTGGCTCGCCGCCGACGCCGCCGCGACCGTAGGCGGGATGCCGTAGAAGATCAGCAGCGGCGTGGTGAGGAACCCCCCGCCGACGCCGAACATGCCCGAGAGCAGGCCGACGCCCAATCCCAGCGCGACGATCACGAGCGCGTTGACCGACAGGTTGGCGATGGGAAGGTACAGATCCATGCGGCATCAGACCTAGCCCGTTTGTGCCGGGCGGCGAAAGGGCGAAGGTGACGATTCGGCCCGTTCGCGATCAGAAGTCGCTCGCCAGGGTCAGCGCAGCGCCCGATCCCGGCCGCGCGTCTCCCATCACGCGCTGTCGCCAATCGAGGATGAGCCGGGCCTGCACCGGGCCGATCGGCAGGCCGGCGACGATGCTGGGGCCAAGGTCGAGCCGCTGGGTCTCGCGTTGTGCGGCACCCCATGCGCCCATGCCGATGGCGAGGCGCACATCGCGGCGGCGGGCGGCCGGCACGGTCACGCGGAGGGCACCATCGGCATAGGGCTCCACCTGCGCCCGCGCGATCATGCCGGCCTGGCCATAGCCTTCCAGCCGCACGCCGCCGAGCAGTCGCCGATCGGTGCCGGCAACAACGCCGATGCCTGGCCCGCCCCGCATCCCGTCCAGCCCGAAGCGCTGTTCGACGGTGAGGCGCACCGGCAGTGCCGTCGGCTGCCACTCTACCCCGAGCGCCGCCTCCGTGCCGCGCCCCTGTGCCGGGCCGGCAATGCGGCCATAAGCGGCGAGCCGGTCCGCCCGATCGAGCGCATAGCGCAGCCGCACGCCGAACTGACTCCCGCCAATCTGGCTCGCCGTGGGTGCCGCGCCGATGCCGCGGCCCGGCCGGACCACCAGCCAGCCGCTGGCCCGCCAATGCCGGTGCGCCGACAATGCCGTCACGTCGTGCGGGGCCGGGGAAAATGGCGGCTGGGGTGCGGGAGCGTCACGCTGAGCCTCCTGCCCATCGGGCTGCTCGCGTTGCGCGCTTTGCCGGGTCGGCGGGCTTAGCAGGATCGGCAGCCGCGGCGATCCCGACGGCGCTGGATAGCGTGGCAGTGCTCGCGCCACGTCCGTACGGATTCGCGCCTGCGGGGAAGATCGACCGGAACGGACGAGCGATTTCACCCTCGGAAGGTCCGCCGCCACCCGCAGAGGCTTGGTCCGGGGCGGCGGAGTTCGAAGGGGAGTCGACGGCCAGGTCAGCATCACGGCCCGCACGGTGATCCAGCCCAGGAAAACCGCCGCGACAAACCGCAAGGGGCGGCCACGGCCCGGCTGATTCATGCCGCGCCGGCGGCGAGCGACTCGGTCGGAAAGGCATGCGCGGTCTTGTCCCAGCGCAACGGACCACCGGCGAGCAGTCGACCATAGATCCAGAGCGCACGGCGCGCCGCGAGCAGCCCGATATAATTGGCCACCAGCATGCGCGGCGCGGCCCACACTCCCTCACGCCAGCCATGGCGCCGCACCACGAGCAGCGTCCGCATCCCCCAGCGCCATGCCAGCAGCAACAGGTTGATCAGCAGCGCGCCGCCCAGCCACGACGGCAGGGACGGCAAGGGCGCGCCGGCCAAGGCGTGCCAGGCCAGCGCCAGTCCCCACAGGCACAGCGCCGCATAGGCGATCGCGAGCACGGGCATCGCCAGCGCGACACGGCGATCGCGCATCCGCATCCAGTGGTCGCCCACGTCCCAGCGCCGCCCCCAACCGGTGCGATCCCAGCCGGACAAGGCGATACCCGCCATCCAGCGCGCCTTCTGGCGCACGGCGGCGTCGACCGTCGCGGGGAAATAGGCGCGCACCGCCACGGGCGCCCCGCCTGCCCACTCGGGCACGCACACAAAGGCGGAGCGCGCACCGAGCGCCCGCAGCGTTAGGCCCAGTTCATAGTCTTCGGTCAGACTGGCAGCGTCGAACGGTTGCCCGCGATCGGCCGCGATCCGGCGCAGCAGGTCGCATCGGATCGCACAGCCAACTCCGGCGAGCGGGAGGCTCGCGCCCAGCATCTGCCGCACGGGCAGGGTCGCGCCGTGCGACTGGGCGAACTCGTCGAGATAATGGCCGGACACCAGGCGCGAGCCCGGCTGGCAGAGCGGCGCCACCGGCACCTGGACGGCGCCGTGGTCGCCGATCCAGGCGGCATAGACGGCCAGTTCGAGCGGATGTACGACATCCTCCGCATCGTGCAGCACCACCGCCGTGAACGTCGCGCCTTCGGCGGCGGCGTCGCGCTCCAGCGCTGCCCATAGCGCGTTGAGGCAATCGGCCTTGGTGGTCGGGCCGGCGCGAGGGCCGATCACCAGCCGAACGCGTGCATCCGCGTCCGCCACCTGCAGCACCGCGGCAATCGTTGACGGATCGTTGGGATAGGTACCGACATAGATCCGGTACGCATCCCCGGACCATCGCGCGAGGCTGGCCCGAAGCATCGGCCCGATGACGCTCGCCTCGTCCCAGGCGGGCACAAAAACGGCGAAGCGATGCTCGCACCGGGTGTCGCCCTCGTCGTTCAGGAGCGGGCGCTGACCCCGACGCGTGACGCTATGGTAGAAATAAAGAATGTCGACCGCCACGTCATCGACACCCCCCAGCATGAAAACCACGGCTGCGAACATCGTCAGCTCGCGCACGACGCAATCGAGCAGATTCAATGTCATCGCTTACCCCCATCACGATGCGCCCGGTTCGGATTCTGTTCTTATCCGGGAACCTAGTCGGAGACAGGTGAACGAGAGCTTGTGGAGCAAGCGCTTCTGCCTCGCCCTTCATACATCATTACGCGCGCGAAATACGAAAACCTGCTCCGTTTTGGAGCAAATTGCTGGAACCACCGCCCGACCGCAGCGTTCAGCCGGCACTGATCCCTTGGATAACCCGCAACCTGATCACGGCCGCACCGCTACCCAGCGGTGCGGCCCTTTTTCGGTTACCAGTAGAAGCCCGGCACCACCCGGATCACCGTGCCCCGCCGCACATCGACGAGCAGCACATCGTTGTAGTGGCGCACCCACTGGCGATAGGGGCCCGGCTGCGGCAGGTGATAGCGCCACGGATCGCCGATCACATAACGCGGACCGTAATAGACGGTACCGATCCGCGCGCCCGGCTGAAACCGCGTATAGCGGAAGGGCGCGCGCCAGGTACCGTGCGCATACAGGTCCCGGTTGCGATCCCGCCACGACCGCCAGTCATTCTCCGCCCAACGACGGTCGCGGTCGCGCAGATCCTCGCGATAATCGCGGTGCGCGTCGCGCAGGTCGCGGCGTTCCTCCCGGATCCGCCGCGGATCGCCGGACCGTTCCGCGCGGCGCAGATCGCGCTGGGCATCGCGAATGTCGTGGCGGTCGTCGCGCAGTTCGGCGCGGGACTGGGCCATGGCGCTGACCGGCACCAGCAGTGCCGGCGCCGCGATTGCCGTCAGCAGCGCGATGGGAACGAGCTTCTTCATATGCTTCTCCATCCTGGTCGAACCGCCGGTCCGAGGGCCGGCTTGGGAGAATTTATGAAGAAGCATCGCTGAACGTCCAGCGAACGGTCCGGTCAGCCGCGGGAAAGGAAGTTACGGGCCGGTGTTGCCACCACCGCCCGGACCGGCACCCGGCGCGCCGACGGTGCCGATATTGCCGAACAGGTCCGAGAAGAAGCTGCGGCGACGGCCCAGGGTGGGCGTGGTTTTGCCATAGGGGTCGATCGAGGCGGCGAGCTCGACGCCGGTCTGGTCGATCGCGGTGACGTTGCCCTTCTGGTCGAAGCGGATGCGCAGCGTGGTCTGCGTCTTCACCTTCGGATTGCGGAAGGCGAAGTTGCTGCTGTCGCGCGAGACGTAGAACCACTCGCCTTCGTTGAACTGGCTGGTGAAGCTCGGGTGACCGAGCGTCTGCATCACCGAATCGCGGGTATCGATGCCCGGCTGCACCGACGCAACGAGGTCGTGATCGACGACATAGCCCTGATGGGTCCGCACCGGCGTACAGGCGGTGGTGCCGAGCACGACCAACAACGCGGCGGTGCCGAGCGTGCGAACGGGAAGCGACATCAGGATCTCCAGGCAAACACAGGCGGCCCCCGGATTGCATCGCGGGCCGAACGCCTCAATATGCGGCAAAATGCGGCCAAACAAGGTCGCGACAGCGGAAGGCACGAACAACGGCGATGCGCATGCTCCAGCGGCTCTTCGGCAAGCCCGATCGCGGCACCGCCCCGCAGCTCTATGCGGGCGTGGTCGCGCGCGGCCGGGCGCCCCACTGGTACACCGATGGCGCGGTGCCGGACACGGTCGACGGTCGGTTCGACATGATCGCTGCGGTGCTCTGCCTGGTGCTGCTGCGGCTCGAGGCGGAACCCGCCGGCATTCCCACCAGCACCGCAGTGGCGGAATGCTTCATCGACGACATGGACGGCCAGCTGCGCGAGATCGGCATCGGCGACATCATCGTCGGCAAGCATGTCGGCCGGATGATGGGCATGCTGGGCGGCCGGCTCGGCGCCTATCGCAGCGGGCTGGCCGAGGGCGATCTTGGCCCGGCGCTGGTCCGCAACCTTTATCGCGGCGCGGCGCCGGCGCCCGCCGCCCTCACCCATGTCGAGGCGCGGCTGCGCGCCTTTCGCGATGCGCTGGCGGCGATGCCGCTCGCGCGTGTGATCGCAGGAGAGCTTCCCGAATGACCAATCCCGAATTTTCCCGCCCGCAGCGGCTCGACCAGATCGGCGCCGGCGAAAGCGACGTCCAGATCAGCGCCGACGAGGGCGAGCGTGCCGCGCTCAGCACCCGCTTCGGCCTCAAGGCCATCGAGAAGCTGGAGGCCGTCTACCATCTGCGACGCGATGCGCAGGGCGTGGTCGCACGTGGCCACCTCTCGGCGCGGCTGACGCAGGCCTGCGTCGTCACCGGCGATCCGCTGCCCGCCAAGGTCGAGCAGGATTTCGCGATCCGCTTCGTCCCCGAACCGACCACTACCGGCGAGGACGAGGTGGAGCTGACTGAGGACGAGTGCGACACCGTCTTCTATGCAGGCGGCACGATCGATCTGGGCGAGGCCGCCGCCGAAACGATGGCGCTCGAGCTCGATCCCTATCCGCGCAGCCCGCGTGCCGCCGAGGTGCTGCGTGCTGCCGGCGTCAAGAGCGAGGAGGAGGCGGGGCCGATCAAGGCGCTGGCGGGCCTCAAGGATCTTCTCGCGAAGAAATAGCCGTGCCGATCCCGCGTGCAAGCAGCTGCGCGACCACGTCGGCGATTGCCTCGGGCGGCGTGCCTTCGTCCCACACGCTGTAGCGCAGGCCGAGAAACACGTTCATTCCCATGATCGCCCAGGCGTGGATCTCGCCGACATCGTCGCGCACCTCGCCGCGTTCGGCGGCGGCGCGCAGCCGGGCGGCGATGCGCTCGGCGGTGCTCGCATAATGGTGGCGGAAGCTGGCGGGATCGACGAACTCGGCCTCGTCGACGATGCGATAGATTTCCTTGTGGGTGCGGGCGAAGCGGATGAAGGCGAGCAGCGCCGCCCGCTCGGCATCGATCTGGTCGCGCGCGCCGCGTAGCGCAGGGCCGACATGCTCGCGCACCTGGTCGCTCATGTCGCGAACGAGCGCGCGGAACACCGCGTCCTTCGAATCGAAATAGGTGTAGAAGCTGCCGAGGGCGACGCCGGCCCGACGGGTGATCCCGCTGATCGAGCCCTCGTGAAAGCCCTTCTCGCCGAATTCCGCAGCGGCCGCGTCGAGGATCGCACGCAGTGTTCGCCGTCCGCGCTCGGTGCGTGGCACCTTGGCGTCGCTCGCCGACTCCGCCGGCTCGCTTGCAGAAGTGGCGGAAACGCCACGATCTTTCGCCTTCACCCGCCTCCCCTTTCAATCCCAAGTTGAAACCCGGTTCAGCTTTCAGTATAACGTCCGGCAACGGCTTACAACCCGCGTTCAAGATGGGTTGCACCAGGGGAGGATTACCATGTCACGGCACGATTCCGTTCGTATCGCCCTGCTCGCCAGCGTGGCGCTGCTATCCGCCACGCCAGCCTTCGCCCAGGACAGCGCCGCACCCGCCGGCACCGCCGCGAGCGAGGCGGCGCAGCAGGAAGGCGAGATCATCGTCACCGCCCGCCGGCGCGAGGAAAGCCTGATCGACGTCCCGATTTCGGTGTCGGTCGTGTCGGGCGACACGCTGCTTGCCAAGGGCGCCCCGGACATCACGGCGCTGCAGGACATCACGCCGAACCTCACGCTGCAGGTGGCACGCGGTTCCAACTCGACGATGATCGCGTTCAGCCGCGGCGTCGGCCAGCAGGATCCGCTCTGGGGCTTCGAGCCGGGCGTGGCACTCTACATTGACGACGTCTATGTCGCGCGCCCGCAGAACGCGATCCTCGACGTGTTCGACGTGCAGCGGGTGGAAGTGCTGCGCGGACCGCAGGGCACGCTCTATGGCCGCAACACGATCGGCGGCGCGATCAAATACGTCACCAAGCGGCTCGGCCACGAATTCCACGCCTCCGCCCGCGCCGCCTATGGCAGCTACAACCAGGTCGATCTGGTCGGCACCGTCACCGTGCCGCTGACCGAAACGCTGTCGGTCGGCGGGTCGGTCGCGCGCTACTGGCGCGACGGCTATGGCCACAATCTCAACACCGGCGTCGACCAGTATAACAAGGACGTCGTCGCCGGCCGCGTCTCGGCCGAGTTCACCCCGCGCGACGGCTTCTTCTTCCGCGTCGCCGCCGATCGCACCGTCGACCATTCCAATCCCCGCCACGGCCACCGTCTGTTCGGCAATGGCGCCGATCCCGTCTACCAGCCGGTGGGCAGCGTGTACGACACCGCCGCCGGCTCAGGCGATACCAACCGCGTGATGAGCCAGGGCGTCTCCGCCACCGGCGAGATCGCGCTCACCAACGAACTGACCTTCAAGTCGATCACCGCCTGGCGCAACGGCAATACCAGCGGCACGATAGACTTCGACAACACGCCGCGTCCGACGCTGGACGTGCCGGCCTATTATCGTGACCGCCAGTTCACCCAGGAACTGCAACTGCTCTACACCGGCGGCCGGCTGCAGGGCGTGGCGGGGCTGTATTACCTGAACGCGCGCGCCTCGGGCGCGTTCGACACGGTGGTCGGCCTCGCCAACCTGACGATCCTCACCTCAGGCACCGTCGACACCAAGAGCTATGCCGCGTTCGGCGACCTCAGCTACAGCCTCACCGATAGGCTGAAGCTCTCCGCCGGGCTGCGCTATACCAAGGACGACAAGACCGGCACGGTCTATCGCCAGAACTTCACCGGCATCCGCAGCCCGCGCTTCGGCAATCCGGCGGCGGTGCCGGGTCTGCTGCGCACCAACTACACCAACAGCCGCGATTTCGAGCAGGCGACCCCGCGCATCTCGCTCAGCTACGAGCCGCGCCACGACCTCAACCTTTATGCGAGCTGGGGCAAGGGCTTCAAATCGGGCGGGTTCGACATGCGCGGCGACGCGGTGCTCACCCCCACCACGGTCAACGGCTACCAGCCCGAGAAGATCGATTCCTACGAAGTCGGCATGAAGGGCGCGTTCCTCGATCGCCGCTTCTTCCTCAACCTTGCCGGCTATTATTCCAACTATCGCGACCAGCAGGTGACGATCCAGGCGCCGGCGGCCGGCGGCGGCATCGCCAGCTTCGTCGACAACGCCGGCAAGGCCGAGATCTGGGGCTTCGAGGCCGAGGCACGCATGGTGCCGTCGCGCCATTTCTCGTCGAGCCTGGTCGTCGGCTACACCCATGCCGAGTACAAGAAGTTCCTCACCTATATCGGCGGCGGCACCACCCCGGTGGACGTGTCCAACCAGCGCTTCTTCCAGAACACCCCGCGCTGGACGGCGAACGCCTCGGCCACCTGGTCCGAGGATCTGGCGGGCGGCACGATCGCCTTCACGCCCTCGGTCTCGCTGCGCAGCGACATCTCGATGTTCGAATATGCCTCGCCGCTCGACCAGGACGGCTATGCGCTGGTCGAGGCCAGCCTCAACTGGACGTCCGAGGGCGGACGCTATCGCATCGGCGTCGCGGGGCGGAACCTTACCGACGAGCGCTACCGCGTGGGCGGTTATTACTTCCCGGGAGCACTCTACGGCAATTCGATCATCGGCTATTACGGCCCGCCGCGCACGGTAACGGGGACGTTCGAATTGCGGTTCTGAGGGAAGCGGCGCGGGAGGGGCTGAAACCCTCCCGCGCTTCCGCTACGTTCTTCCCCCGCACCTTTCCGCACGAAGGAGGGGCGCGCAGTTCGGAAAGATCCCGCATGCCCGCATCTCCCCTGCGTCCTGCTGCCCCCCGCGGCCTCGTCCTGGCGATGCTGCTGCTCGTCTATATCTTCAACTTCCTCGACCGGCAGATCCTGTCGATCCTCGCCCAGCCGGTGAAGGCGGACCTGGGGCTCGACGACGGCCAGCTCGGCATGCTGGGCGGCTTCGCCTTCGCGCTGCTCTATTCCACCCTCGCGATTCCGCTGGCGATGCTGGCCGATCGCACGAGCCGCAGCTGGGTGATCGCGGTATCGCTGGGCGTGTGGAGCGCCTTCACCGCGCTGTGCGGTACGGCGCAGCATTTCACCAGCATGTTCCTGTACCGGCTGGGCGTCGGGGTGGGCGAAGCCGGCGGGGTTGCGCCGAGCTATGCGCTGATCGCCGACGCCTATCCCGCCGATCGTCGATCGCGCGCACTGTCGATCTACTCGCTCGGCATTCCGCTGGGATCGGCGGGCGGCGCGCTGCTCGGCGGCTATATCGCGCAGACGGTGGAATGGCGGACCGCCTTCCTGGTCGTCGGGCTGCTCGGGCTGCTGATCGCGGTGCCGTTCAAGCTGCTCGTGCGCGATCCTCCGCGCGCCGCGGCCACCAAGGACCAGGTGCCGCTGTCCCGTGTCTTCGCGATTCTCGCCGCCAAGCCAAGCTTCTGGCTGCTCGCCTTTGGCGCGGCGGCGGGATCGATGTGCGGCTATGGCGTCGCCTTCTGGCTGCCGAGCCTGATCCTGCGCAGCTTCCAGCTCAACCTCGCGCAGGTCGGCCAGTTCTTCGGCGGGCTGGCGCTCACCGGCGGCGTGGCTGGCATCCTGCTCGGCGGCTGGCTGGGGGACCGGCTGGGGCGCCGCGACCGCAAGTGGTATGCGCTCGCGCCGGCCATCAGCTATGTGCTCGGCCTGCCGCTGTTCGTGGCAGGCGTGCTGGCGCAGAGCTGGCAGACGGCGTTCCTGCTGTTCCTGGTGCCACAGGCTTTGGTCTATGTCTGGCTGGGGCCGGTGCTCACCGCCGTCCAGCACCTGGTGCCGCCGCAGATGCGCGCAACCGCCTCGGCCTCGTTCCTGCTGATCAACAACCTGATCGGGCTGGGCCTCGGCAGCTGGGTGATCGGGCTGCTGTCGAAGCAGCTGACGCCGGCCTATGGGGCGGCGGACGGGCTGCGCTGCGCGATCGCGGCGGGTCTCGGCCTCTACCTCGTCGCCGGCATCCTGATGGCGCTGGCGAGCCGGCCGCTCCGCCGCGACTGGGTGGAGTAACGGCGCGATTCCCGCTGGGGCGTGGTTACTTCTATAATAACCACATGAGCTATACCCCGACCGACCTCGTCAAAGCCGAGAAGAATGTGGTGCTCGCGGAGCGTCACATTGCCGCCCAGCAGGAAGTGCTTAGCATGATGCGCGCCGCCGGCAGCCCTACCGAGGGCGCCGAGGAGCTGCTCGCCAAGTTCGAAGCCGATCTCGGCCGCGCCGAGCGCATCCGCGACTGGATCGCCAGCGGCCTTGGCGAGCGCAGCCGCGAGCAACAGCGCGTCGCAGCGTAATCCATTGTCATCCCGGCGAAAGCCGGGATCCAGTCGCCTCTCCGCTGGGAATGGAACCGATCGGGCGACCCCAATGGATTCCGGCTTTCGCCGGAATGACGGCAAGTCGCGCCTGACGGGTTACCGTTCCCGCGTCGCCGCGAACGTCACCTTGTTGTAGCGCTCGGCAATATACCCCACTTCCCAGGCCGACTTCGCCAGGAAGACGGGGTTGCCGTCGCGATCCTTGGCGAGCGCGCTGCGATTCAGATCGAGGAACTCCTTGAGCGCGGCGGGATCGTCTGACGCGATCCAGCGCGCGGTGTCGTAGGGCGAAGGCTCCAGCACCGCGCCCACCTTGTATTCCGCATCGAGCCGGCTGAGCAGCACGTCGAGCTGCAGCTGGCCGACCACGCCGATGATCCAGTTCGATCCGATCTCCGGATAGAAGACCTGGATCACGCCCTCTTCCGAGAGATCGTCCAGCGCCTTGCGCAGCTGCTTGGTCTTGGTCGGGTCCTTGAGCGCCACGCGGCGCAGGATTTCCGGCGCGAAGTTGGGCAGCCCGGTGAACCGCACCCCCGCCCGCTCGGACAGCGTGTCGCCCACCCGCAGCGTGCCGTGGTTGGGGATGCCGATGATGTCGCCGGGGAAGGCTTCGTCGGCCAGTTCGCGCTCGCGGGCGAAGAACAGGATCGGCGAGTGGATCGCGATCGGCTTGCCATGCCCGGTCGGCGTCAGCTTCATGCCGCGCTTGAACGTGCCCGAGACCAGCCGCATGAACGCGATGCGGTCGCGGTGGTTGGGGTCCATGTTCGCCTGCACCTTGAACACGAAGCCGGTCACTTCGTCGCGGCTCGGCTCGACCGGCGCCGGCTCCGCCGGCAGCGCGTGCGGAGGCGGCGCGAACTCGGCGATCGCGGCAATCAGCGAATCCACGCCGAACTCCTTCAGCGCCGAGCCGAAGTAGACGGGAGTCATGTCGCCGTTGCGATAGGCCTCGCCGTCGAATTCGGCATAGCCGGCCTGGGCGAGCTCGACATCCTCGCGCAGCTTGGCGAGATTGTCGGCGGAGATAATCGCGTCGAGCTGCGGATCGTCGACGCCGCTGGTCTGGATCACCTTGCCGTGGAATTCGCGGCTGTCGCCTTCGGGGAGCAGCAAGCGCTTGGTGGCCAGGTCGTAAATGCCCTCGAAGGTGCCGCCCATGCCCACCGGCCAGGTCATCGGTACCACGTCGAGCTGGAGCAGCTCAGCCACCTCGTCCAGCGTCGCGAAGACCTCGCGGCCTTCCCGGTCGACCTTGTTGACGAAGGTGATGATCGGCACGTTGCGCAGGCGGCAGACCTCGAACAGTTTCCGCGTCTGGCTTTCGATGCCCTTGGCGACGTCGATCACCATCACGGCGGAATCCACGGCGGTGAGCGTGCGATAGGTGTCTTCGGAGAAGTCCTCGTGGCCCGGCGTGTCGAGCAGGTTGAAGGTGATGCCGTCGCGCTCGAAGGTCATCACCGAGCTGGTGACCGAGATGCCGCGCTGCTGCTCGATCTTCATCCAGTCCGAGCGGGCACGGCGGGCCGCGCCGCGCGCCTTCACTTCGCCGGCAAGGTGGATCGCGCCGCCGAACAGCAGCAGCTTTTCGGTGAGCGTGGTCTTGCCCGCGTCCGGGTGCGAGATGATGGCGAACGTACGACGATCGGAGGGGGACATGCGGGTGCTTCGAACGGGAGGGAGAATCGCGACGCCTTAGTCGGTAGCGGGGTTTTTATCCAGCAGGGAGAATCCGTTGGACTTCGCTGCACCTCAGAGCGGTTCGGATCCGAGCAGAGCGGCAACGTCACACGCGCCATGGATAAAGTGCAGCACTTCGATATCCGGCGCCATGATCCGATACAGTATCAGGTATTTGCCGAACGTGCACCGGCGTATCCCGCGGTGCGCGAAGGCTTCCAACGATGGATAGGCTGCCGGAAACGTAGCGAGCGCCAACGCACGCTCCAGCAGTTCTACCGTGAAGGACGCCGCCCGCTCCGGATCGTCTTGTGCGATCCAATCGCCTATCGCACGGAGCTCAGCACGCGCAGTTTCCGTGAGGCGTACTTTCACCGCGGAGACCAGCGCGTCCGCATTTCCTCCATCACCTGCTCGATCGGCACCAAGCGACCTGCATCTGCGTCGGCCAGCCCCTGCTCGATCTTCGCGTGCAGCGTGGCGCGCAGCATCTCCCGCTCGGTCACGATCCGCGCACCTTCCCGCAACAGATCGTCACGAGAGGCGAAGCGCCCGGTCGCGAGGACGTCGCTGATCGCCTGCTCCAGCGGCGCACCGTAGTCGGAGTGGTCGTCCATATGTAGAAGATACGCCTTCCGGCGTCGCCTCGCAACGGCCGCTCAGTCCAGCAGCGACACGTCCATCGCGAACTGCCGGGTTTCGCCCGGTGCCAGCCGCTGGATGCCGGGTTTGTCCCAGATCTCGCCGTCGAATCCCGCCGGATCGGCAATCCCCCACCAGGGCTCGACACAGACGAACCGCGCGCCCGGCTTGGTCCAGATGCCGAGCACGCCGGTATCGGGAAAGCGGATCCGCAGCTGCGGCCCCTCATCCGCGCCGTAGAGCAGCCCGCGGCTCGCGAGATGATCCCAGATCAGCGCGTCGGCGGTGAACAGGTCGTCGGAAAGCGGCAGCCTCTGCCCTTCGACCGGGCTCTCCCGCCGATCCGGGGCGATGCCGCCCTCGCCGATATAGCGCAGCGACGCGAACTCGGGCGCGTCGAACAGGATGCGGTGCGCCCCACGCGGTCGGCCATAGGGCAGCGGCCAGGCGAAGGCGGGATGAAAGCCGAAGCTGGCCGGCATGTCGCGCGCGTCGCGATTGGTCACCGCGATCTCGATCCACAGCGTCGCTTCCTCCAGCCGGTAGGTCGCGTCGAGCGTGAAAGCGAAAGGGTAGACGGCACGTGTCTCGGCGTCGTCCGCCAGCCGAAAGGTCGCCCGATCGGCGGCCTGCTCGACCAGCGCGAAGTCGCGGCGGCGGGCGAAGCCGTGCTGCGGCAGGCTGTAGTCGCGCCCGTCCAGCCGATAGCGATCGCCCACCAGTCGCCCGACGATCGGGAACAGGAGCGGCGCGCGGCCCGACCAGAAAGCGGGATCGGCATCGGTCATCAGCTCGCGCCCGGCGGCGTCGCGCAGCGACGACAGCTCGGCGCCATGCGGGTTGATCGTGGCGGTCAGCCGCGCGCTGGCGATTGAGATCATGGCATTTCCCCTGGCTGCTATCCTGCCCTACCCGCGTGCAGGGGCAAGGGGAAGCGCCGTCAGAATCCCCAGTTGAACCGCACCACCGCGCCCACATCGCTCGGCATGGCGGCGATGTTGCCGGGTTCGCGGCGCAGGAAAAGGTTGCTGCTCACATCGCCATCCCCGAACTGCCAGCGATAGCGCAGTTCATAGTCGATCTCGCGACCCGCCGGCGCTAGGTTGATGCGCTGGCTGCTCCAGCTGGTCACGCTGAGCGTCGCATAGTCCCAGCCCTCGGGCAGGGTGAGACCGATGCCGCCATGCGCCACCCGCAGCGGCTGCGCGACGCGCAGGCCGAGCGAGTCGCTCCCCAGCACCCCGTCCTTGCCGATATCCGCGGCCCATGCATTGGTGCGGAGCAGCCCCGAACCCTGGATGCCGCCGCGCAGCCGGGCATGGGTCCAGCCCTTGCGCAGCGATCCGCCCAGGCTCCAGCCGTCGCCCAGCCCCCAGCGCAGGCCGAGATCGGCGAACAGGCTGTCGGCGCGCGCCGCCCCCAGCCCGGCGCTGAACCGCGCACCGAGCACGGTATTGTTTTCGCCCATCCGGGTGAGCCCGAGGCTTGCGGCGAGGCCGCCGAGGTGCCGATCCACCGCGATCGTGCTGCGGCCATAGCCATAGCGGTACCAGCGCGACTGCAGCCCAGGCATGTCGCCGCCATAGCGGCTGAGCACGTCGCCGGTCTCGCTCGCCACCGTCACGCCCCAGCCACCGAAGCTGCGCCGCATCGCCGCCGACCCGCCGACATCGACATCGAAGCCGGCGCCGCCCAGCGGATCGCGCGCGATCAGGAAGGCCGGATCGTCGCGACCGGCGAGCTGGGCGGTGAGCACGGTGCCGCTCTGCGACGCGCCAAAGGCATATTGCACGCGCGCGCCCAACCGGCCGCTTACCGTGGTCGCGAGCATCCGCGCGACGCCGGCGTCGCGGCTGGTGATGCCCAGCGGTTCGATCCGCACCGAATCGACGGTCGGCACCAGCGAGACGGCGATCCGCATCCGATCGCCTCCTACCGAGAAGGTCCGGTCGCGAGTCGCCATCAGCGCAGGCAGGTTGCGCGTGGCGGCCTGATGCTGGAAGCTGCCGGGATGGACGCTGGTCGCGAACGCACGGCCGAACGCGTCGAGCACCGCCACGCCCAGCGCGCCTTGCTGGGCATCGCCCATCGGCCCGGAGAGCACCGCGTTGACGCCGGTGGTAAGCACGGCGCTGGTCCCCGCTACCGAGGTGGTGCCGACCGGCTGGAAGGCACGGGCAAGATCCAGCACCCCGCGCCCATAGATCGGGTCGACGCCCGGATCGCCGACATCGCGCGCGGTCGCATAGAGCAGGTCGACGATCTGCTTGCCGGTGAGATTCGGAAAGGCCTGCGCCAGCAGTGCGATCGCCCCGGCAATCTGGGGCGCGGAGAAGGAGGTGCCGGACCAGACGAACGGCGTATTGTTCGCGTCCGGCGCCCGCACGCCTTCGCCGACCGCAGCGAGATAGACGCTGGCGGAAGTCCCGGCGCGATTCGAGAAGCTGGAAATCACATCGTTGCTGTTCACCGATCCGGCGATGATCACCAGCCCGCGGGCGATGGCGGCATTGGTGGCGGGATTGGTGAAGGCATCCGGATTGGCCGCGCCGTCATTACCCGCAGCAATCACCACGATCACTCCCGCCGCCGTCGCGCGGTCGATCGCGGCGGCCAGCGTGCTCGACGCCGAGTCGCCGCCGAGCGAGATGTTGACGACACGCGCGCCGGCCTGGCGGGCGCGATCCAGCCCCAGCGCGATCGTGCTGTCGGAGAATTTGCAGGCGCTGGTGTCGGTGCTCGTGCAGGTGCCCGGCTGGTCGGCACGCTCGACCACCAGTTGCGCATCGAACGCGACGCCGTGGGTGCCGGAACCGTTGCGGCGGCCGGCGATGGTGAAGGCGACCGCGGTGCCATGCCCGCCGACATCGTCGATCGAGCCGTTGCCGCCAGGATCGCTCGACGCGGCAAGGATCCGGCAAGTACCGACACCCAGCCCGCCCGAGCAATCGCCAAATTCGGCGCTCTGTAGGTCGATGCCCGAATCGATGACGCCCACCTTGATGCCCGCGCCGGTCGCACCCGCCTGATAGGCGGTCAGCGCGTGCATCGAGACGGCACCCACCGTCGCCCGATATTCCGCCGTGTCATAGTTGATCGCCGCGCTGGGAGTCGGCGTAGGCGTGGGCGCAGGAGCCGGCGTTGGGCTCGGACTCGGTGTAGCTGTGGGTGTAGGTGTGGGCGTGGGCGTCGGGCTAGGGGCAGGCGTCGGGCTTGGCGTCGGCGTCGGGCTGGGCGCGGGTGTCGGAGCCGGAGTCGGGCTCGGCGTCGGGACGGGCGCAGGAGAAGGCGCAGGCGTGGTGGCGATACCACCGCCGCTGCCGCCGCCGCTGCATGCGCCCAGCGCGACCAAGCCGCTCACCGCCACCGATCGCAGCCACCGTCCACGCAAAGCCATACACACACTCTTCCCCGTCGCGAGAATGGCTCCCTAGCGCGATACTGGTTGCAGGATGTTTACTACGCAAGCCAGGGACTTCCGCCGCCCACCGCTTGCGAGCGCGCCGCCCACCCCCTACACGCCCCGGCGATGCTCGCCTCGCTCTCGCACGTCCGCAACTGGATCTTCGATCTGGACAACACGCTCTATCCGGCGAGCGCCAATCTTTTCGCGATGATCGACGCGCGAATCGGCGCGTATGTCCAGCGCCTGCTGCAGTGTTCGGCCGAAGAGGCGCACGAGGTGCAGAAGGCCTATTTCCACGCGCACGGCGCGACGCTCTACGGCCTGATCGAGAATCACGGCACCGATCCGCACGACTATCTCGGCTATGTCCACGACGTCGACATGAGCGTGCTCGAGGCGAACGAGGCGCTGATCGAAGCGCTCGCCCGCCTGCCCGGCCGCAAGCTGATCTTCACCAACGGCGACGCGCCTTATGCGCAGAAGGTGCTCGACAGGCTCGGCCTGGGCGAGACCTTTGAGGCGATCCACGACATCCACGCGACCAGCTATCGCCCCAAGCCCGAGCCCTCGGCCTATCAGGGCCTGTGCGACGCCTATGGCCTGGACCCACGCGAATCGCTGTTCGTCGAGGACATGGCGCGCAACCTGGGGCCGGCAAAGGCGATCGGCATGACCACCGTCTGGATCGACAATGGCTCGGAACAGGCGCCCGACGCCGATCGCAGCTTCATCGACTACACCATCACCGATCTCGGAGCCTGGCTCCACAGCATCTTGGAGAGCTGACATGACCGATCTCGCCGCGACGATCGACGCCGCCTGGGAAGACCGCGCGAACCTGAGCTTCGCCACCGAAGGCGCGGTGCGCGAAGCCGTCGCCGAAGCGCTGAACCTGCTCGATCGCGGCGAGGCCCGCGTCGCCGAGCCGACCGCGGAGGGCGGC
Source organism: Sphingomonas azotifigens NBRC 15497 (assembly GCF_002091475.1). Lineage (GTDB taxonomy): Bacteria > Pseudomonadota > Alphaproteobacteria > Sphingomonadales > Sphingomonadaceae > Sphingomonas > Sphingomonas azotifigens. Next base: position 2,410 of record NZ_BCTR01000067.1, on the reverse strand, counting down.
TGGCAGGTGAACCAGTGGCTGAAGAAGGCCGTGCTGCTCAGCTTCCGCCTCAACGACAATGTCGTCGTCCCCGGCCCCGAAGGCACCGCCTGGTTCGACAAGGTGCCCTCAAAGTTCACCGGCTGGAGCGAGGCGGCGTTCCGCGACGCCGGCTTCCGCGCGGTGCCGGGCAGCATCGCCCGCCACGGCGCGCACATCGCCAAGGGCGCGGTGCTGATGCCGAGCTTCGTCAATATCGGCGCCTATGTCGGTGAGGGCACGATGGTCGACACCTGGACGACGGTGGGCAGCTGCGCGCAGATCGGCAAGAACGTCCACCTGTCGGGCGGCGTCGGCATCGGCGGCGTGCTCGAGCCGCTGCAGGCCGATCCCGTGATCATCGGCGACGGCGCGTTCATCGGCGCGCGGTCGGAAGTGGCCGAGGGCGTGCGCGTCGGCGAGGGCGCGGTGCTGTCGATGGGCGTCTATCTCGGCGCCTCGACCAAGATCGTCGATCGCGCGACCGGCCAGGTCTATCGCGGCGAAGTCCCGCCCTATGCCGTGGTGGTGCCCGGCACCCTCCCCGCCGAGGACGGCAAGCCCGGCCTTTACTGCGCCGTGATCGTCAAGACCGTCGACGCCCAGACCCGCAGCAAGACCGGGATCAACGAGCTGCTGCGCGACTGACTGTTGCAAGGGCCGTTCTTGTTGCAGGGGCCGTTACACATTGCGGCGGGAATGCGGAATGCCGACATGGTTTTGCCGCAATCCCGCCGCCTCCCCTACGGCGTATAGCGACCGCCGGGGCGAAGCCCGAGTCCCCGGCATCGCCTTGTCCTGAGTGTCCCGCGCGCCATGCTGTCCTCCACTTCCGCCTCGCCCATGCGCCGGTTGCGCGTCTCGCTGCGCGGGCGCACCGTCGCCATTCTGCTGGCGCTGGCGATCGAGCTGCTTATCGCACTACTGCTGCTGTGGATGGCGCCGCATATCGAGCCCAAGGAAAAGCCGAAGACGGTGGTGTTCGGCATCGAGGGGCCCGAGGGCGAGAAGACGCCGTCGGAGAAGGACGCCGCCAAGGCACCCGAAAAGGCCCACAAGCGCGCCGGCGCGAAACAGGAGGCCCAGCAGCCGACCCCGCCCGCCGCTGCGCTGCCACCCCCGCCGGTCACGCCCCCGGTACCGAGCGGCCCCCCCAGCTTCATCGTGATGAGCCGGCGCGACTATGCGGCGACGGACATCGCCAAGGCTCCGGCTGCCCAGTCGGGCGACCAGGGCAATACCCAGACGGCAGATGCCGGCGGCGGCAGCGGCGCCGATGACACCCCCCGCGCCGGCACCGGCCCCCACGGCGAGACGCTCTATGCCGCGGACTGGTATCGGCGGCCGACCAACGCCCAGCTTTCCCCCTATCTGCCGCAGCGCGCGCTCGGCCGCGAGGGCTGGGGCGAAGTCGCCTGCCGCACGATCGAGCGCTATCAGGTGACCGACTGCCAGGAGCTGGGGGAGTATCCACGCGGCTCGGGCTATGCCGGGGCGGTTCGCCAGGCGGCGTTCCAGTTCCGCGTCAAGGCACCGCGGGTGAACAGTCGGTTGCTGATCGGCAGCTGGGTGCGGATCCGCATCACCTATACCCAGCGTGCCGGCGGCGGCGACGGTGGGGACGCGGACTAGGCTAAGGCGACTGAGAGGCTCCGCAACCATGCTTGCGCTTGCACGACATCGTCTGTATGGGTGCCCATAGCACATCGTATGGATTTTGTCCGGAACCCGCTTGTGTGCCACCGGCGATAGGGGAGCCGGCGCGGTGGATCCCGGCGCAGCGTTAGGTGGTAGCGATGATTTGGGTTCCGATTCTGCTGGGCACGTTCAAGCTCGCCGTGTTCGGCACGGGCATGTTCTTCGCCATCAAGTGGCATCACGATCAGGCCAAGAAGGAAAAGGAAGAGCGCGCACGCGCCGAACAGGCCGCAGACGAAGCGGAGTGAAGGCGGGCCTCGCGTAGGGCGTCAGTCGGCGGCGCCATCCTCCGCGGCCAGCCGCTCGAGCCAGGCCTGTGCCTGCTTGGGTTCGCCGACCGCGGACGGACCAACGGGACCGCGTGCGGCGAGAAATTCCTGCTGGAGCGCGAACGGCGGCAGACCCAGCCGTGCACGGGCGTCGTCGATCTCGTCGCCCAGTTCGGCGAGGTGATCGAGCGTCGGGCGGATCGCGGCGCGGGCATGGCGATCGCGCTGGTGGTCGAACAGGCCCCATTTGCCGGAAGCCGTGCGCTGCAGGGCTTCGATCAGCGCCGCGCGGTACTCCGCTTCCAGTTCGATGCGCCGGGTGTCGAGCCGTTCGAGGCGATCCGCTTTTGCCATGGGGGCGACGTATCGGGGAGAGGCGGGGCGAGCAACCGCACTACCTAAGCCCCTCCCCTTCAGGGGAGGGG
>NZ_BCTR01000066.1 GCF_002091475.1 Sphingomonas azotifigens NBRC 15497 | reverse complement strand
GGGTATGCCTCGTCTCGGCATCGCGGCCCGAGTTGAAGATCCAGTCGGCGACCTCGGTGGCCAGCTTGAAATCGCGCTCCGGATCGACCGTCTCCAACGCAGCGCGGAGCTTGCGCTTGCGCGGCCCATTAATCGCCACGCGGGTCTCGCCATCCTGTTTCCAGACCTCGTCGACAAGGCACAGGAGCAATTGCGGAAGCGCGGCAGCCCGCCAGGTTTCGAAGACTCCGCTGACCCGGGGTTCGCCTTGGTGCTGTGGCACAGCAGCATCGGCCGGCGCTTCCTGGCGCGCTTCGCCCGCAACCAGATCGTCGGCCTGAGCCGGAGAAGCAGGCGGTACCGTTAGCAGCAAGGGCCCGATCGAGAGGGGAACGACCGCCAGTTGATCGCGCACGATGCGGCGCGGCACGGGCAGGCCTGGCTCGTCTCCGACCGGTGCGTCGGCGACCATCCCGGTCCAGGGCTCAAAACTGCACTGGACGGTGCGGAATGGCACGAAATCCTTGGCCACGAGCACACGTCGGGCGAGCGCGGCCTTGTCGCAGTCGTCGAGCAGGGTTGCGAGCCCGCGCGCGTGCAGAAAATAATACGTCGAAGCCGTCGGCAGCTTGATGAAGCTCACGCGCAATTCGCCATCGCTCTCCGCCAGAGCTGGGATCGCAACCGCCTCGCCCAACGCGTCGATGGCTTCGAAGGCGCCGAAACCGCCATCGCACCAGGCGGCGGCGGCCGCCGCCAGCTCGGCGCGCAACGGCGCCTCCGGCGTGCCGCGCACGTCCAGGCGATCGAGGCGTTCGCTCAACGACCCGCCGCAGGCAGCAAGGGCGTCAGCGCAGGCGCGAACGCGGTTCGGCGTAGTCATCCTCAACCCTAATGCCGCCGGTTTCGATCACGATCCGCTCGCCGCCGCCCGCAAGGGCTTCGCGCCGGACACGGTCTTCGAACTGCCGGTCGTAAATGACCTCGATCCCCTCGTCGGTGACCATATGCTTGCGCCGCGGCCGGGGCACCGCTTCGCGGTCGAAATCGAACACTTCATTTTCGATCCGCGAGTTGCGCAGCTCCTTATCGAAGGTGCTGCGGACCGGTGAGTCTTCGGGCAGCGGTCCGAACACGGCGGCAAGAAAGGGTTCGCGATTGCCGGGATCGAAGCCGGGCTGCGCCTGGACCGCGTCATAGACCCGCCGATTGAGCTGGCTCATGACCGCAGGACCGAGCGTGCCGGCATGTTTCCGCGCGGTCTTCTTGGTGATTTCGGAGAGTGTCGTAGTGAGCTGATCCGGTTGAAACCGACGCCGAGCACCGAGGAAACCAGCAAAATAGCGGGTGATCTTGCTTGGCGCCACACGGTCGCGGACCGACAGTTCGCCGCCGGCACCCGTCAGGCGGATGATCGCTGCCTTTTGCAGTGCGTCGGGTGAACGCACGAAGGTGCTGGTCAGCGCGGCGATGAGGGCGCGGCGCACATCCTCCTCTTCCTCGATCGTGTAGGAAAGCACTTCCTCATGGTCATATTTGATGATCGCGTACAGACGCTCACCCGCGACGTTGAGTACGAACATCAGGAACACGCCGACGCTCGCGGCAGCCGAGTGCATGGTGTTGAACAGGGTCGCGAGATCTTTGGTCTCTGATACGAAGCGGCTCGCATCCTCCTCGATCCGCGTCAAAGACGCCAGCACCGGCGATGCGGCGACGAAGTCGAACATCACGCCATTGGAGGCGGTCCGAATGCGATCGACAAAGAAATCGGCATGATCGCCGGCATCTATTTCTTCGAGCAGCACGAGATTGCCATCGTCGGGTCCGACAACGTGGAAGATCATACGTTCAATAGTGATGTTATTGAGGTGATCGGGCTCGATCATATGGCACTCCCCCTTTGCTCTCAAACCCGAGGTATGCCGAATTCACCACCTAGCCAATATCAATGATATATGTTCATTATATGTTCTAGTTAGTGTCGTCAACATCGCTCGCGCACGGGCGTTCGGCTGCTTTAGCGAAATCGGGGCTGATGGCCCGCCATCGGGATTCAGGCAGGAGGATCGCTGAAGAACTCCACCGCGACCGACCGATCGACATCGTCAAGGCGGCTGCACGGGTCATGCCTGGGACACCTTGCCAATGACCACGAACCGGCAATTGGCTGTGTTTGATATCCATGAGGCGCTTACCAACACCGGCCGACCGACTGCGCGCGCAATCCTTTGGACCAACGCATGTATCTGCTAGCCTCGACGGCAATGCGAGACTCCAACGCCCTTGCCCGGCTCTCCGGGGAATGGTATAGTTGATATTCCGATCTCATCGAGATGATGGTAGTAAGGACGCGTGCGCGTCATGTGCTGACCCGGCCATCGCTGCAGACCGTGCTCGCCAAAGCCCGAAGCGAAGCGGGGCAGATCGCCGCAGGCCATCCATTGTGGGATGCAGCCGCGCGCATCTTCCCCGAAGTCTATGACGGTATGCTCCGCGCTGAACTCGCCGATCTTGGTCAATTGCCGGCTTGGGCGGCCAACGATGCCGCACCCGACAGCGCGGCGGCCTGACTTGGGCGCGCTGATCCGAACGCATCGATCGACAGCGATTTGGCGCGGCGGTTCGACGCTATCGCCCCCCCACCTCGACTGGAAACCTGCGATCTGGCGGAGCGAAGTGGTGCCGGTGGTGAGCCGCCACCAAGGCCACCGCATCCTCGATACAATGCACTCGGAACTCGGCCGCCACTATCTTGGAGAACGACGGTTTTCACGATGGCGGCCCGACTTCCGGAATGACCACTAGTAGCGCGCATTGCAGCCCGGCAGGTTCATGTCCGCCGAACGGCGGGTCTTGGCACAAGCCGACGTTCCTGCACGTCCCGACGAACGGCCTATGTTGGTCGACTGCTGCCGAATGCGGGATTGACGTGTCTTGGGACTTTTCGGCCGTTCCGTGGCGACGTGTTTAACGGCAGGTCTGGCCAGAAGCCGACGTCCGGCGCTTGCCGGACCGGCACCTTGAAACGACAGAAATGGGGCCGTCTCCGGACTGGCAGGTTTCGGGCAGCCGACTTGGAATACCGGCTAAGCCTTCCGCCTAGTCAACCGGCCGTAGCTCGTCGACGTCGAAGTCGCGAAGACCGATCTCACCGTTACCATTGAGCATGTCGCTCGCCAGCGAGCGTTTCCGTTCCAGAAGCTCATCCAGCTTCACATCGAACGTCTTAAAGTCTCCTGCGGACACGGTCGGATAGTAGACAAACACGTCCTTCGTCTGACCGATGCGGTATGCACGGTCGGTCGCCTGATCCTCCTTCGCGGGATTCCAGGTCCGGGTGAAATGAATCACGTGGTTCGCCGCCTGCATGTTCACGCCGAACCCGACGGCCACAGGAGACAGGACGATCACGCCGAACCCGGGCTGCTCCTGGAACGAGCGTATCATCTTCTGCCGGCTGTCGATGGCGCTCGCCAGTGCGGTCGTATCGCCATTAATGATCTTTACAGGGACGCCGAAGGCCTCCTGCACGTAATGCTTGATCAGGCGCTGGATCGCCTTGAACTCGCAGAAGACGATCGCCTTCTCCCCACGGTCTTGGATCGTCCCAAGGATCTCAATCAGCCAGTCGAGCTTCGGCGACCGGGACCGATAGCTGTCCACCGGATCATAGGAACTGCCGGCGCTCTCATCCGGGTCCGAACACAGCAACCTGAGCTTGTGGAGGAGTGCCAGATGGCTCCCCGGTGCCGCGCCCGCCCGTCTGAACGCGTCGATGGCGCCAACGTATAGGCCGCGCTGGAACGGGCTCATGTCCAGACTACGGCTAGCCTCATCCACGACCTTCGCCTTCAGGTCAGTCGCGACGTCTGCCTTCATGCGTCGAAGCAGCTGGGGCGTGATGACACCCCGCAGCTCCTCGACCTTTGCCCTGTCGTCGTCACTCTTCGCTTCGATCGGAAGACGATATGTAGCGCCGAACTCGTTGAGCGCGCCGAGCAGACCTGGCTGCACGAAATCGAACAGACACCAAAGGTCGACCAGGCTGTTCTCGACCGGCGTCCCTGTGCAGGCGATACGGAACTGCGCCTGCTGCTTCTTGGCGGCCCGGGTCATCGCTGCGTTCGGATTCTTGATCTTCTGCGCCTCGTCGCAGACCATCACCGACCACTTTTCACGAGCGAACGAAAACTCGAGGTCGCGGAGCGTCTCATAGGTGGTGAGGACGAGGTCGGCATCGCCGCGCCAGTCCGGCCGGAGGAACCGCACCAGACCCTCCCGGCGGAGCTGCTCGTCGACCGAGATCCGATCTACGCGCAGTCCAGCGAGACCCTCGCCATAGGCCGTCAGGATTTTCAGGGTCCCGGACTCAAGAAACTTCTCCGCCTCCTCCTTCCAGTTCTCCAGAAGAGAGAGCGGCGCGACTACGAGTGCCGGCGGGGTGTCGGGATTCTCCTCGCGCGCCCGCGCCACGAGGCTGAGGATCTGGAGCGTTTTACCCAACCCCATATCGTCAGCCAGCAGCGCGCCCCGGCACTTGTCGGGTGCGAGCGCCAGAAGATGCTGCATCCAGGCCAGCCCTTCGAGCTGGTGGTGCTTCAGCGCGACGCCGGGACGGAGACTGGACGGAAGCCTAGCGGGAGCCGGCTTCTCCGCGAGCGCAGCAAGCCGCTCCTCCCGGTAGTCCACCTGTCCTATGTTGCTTTTGAGGATCAGCGTGGGTTTCTTCCCGCGACGCGCAGGCGCTTCGGGCTTGAACGTTCCCTTCGCAGCCTGATCCCTGACCTGTCCGAAGGTAGAGACGATCGCCTCGGCTTCGCGGACCGGGATGGGTGTCGGACACCCCTTCAATGGGACTGACGCCGCTCCGGTCGCCTTCGCCGTCTCCAATCCCACGCGCAATTCCGCCGACAGTTCGTCCGTGAGCGGAAGAATGCAGGGCTGATCGGTTTCCGGCTCCGTCCATCCGATCATAGGAACAAGGTTCTCCGGGAACCAGCCCTCCCCGTCGTCGCGCTTCGCGATTTGTGGGGAGTAGAAGGACCTCTCCTGGCCGATGCCCTCGACGCGCTCGGAGTAGCCCGAGAGGTCGTAGACCTGACCGTGCGTTATGACGCCGTCCTCACGGCGGCCGAGCGCCCGACGAAGGGCGTCACAATGCAGCCTGCTGTCGCCGTCAAGCTCGAACTCGTATTCGTCCCAGGCGAACAGCTGAAGGCCGCGATCAAGGTTCCGCTCGACGCCCTCGACGAACTCGACCACGTCCGCTTCCTCTAGCATGACCTCACGCGTCTCGATCGCCTCGCCCGTCCCGCTCGTGATGAGCAGACCCAGAGCGCCCTCGCCATGCGTTTCGGGCGTCACGGCTGCGAACCGCTCGAACATAATACCCGCCTGCTGCTTTGCCTCCTCGAACTGCTCCTCGTCGACGACTGCGGCCGCATCCGGTCCGAGCGCAGCGATCGGATTGAGGAGAAAAGCCTCGGCGCGCTCGCCTGAGACGCGACGACCGGGCATGCGCTTGACCTCGCGCAGCACAGTGCCGACCTCGGGTGAGATCATCACCTGGATTATCCCGTCCGGCGTCGGCAGGTCGTAACGGTCACGCACCTGACCTGACCTATCGAACACCTCGAGCCAGTCGGCGGGCGCGCCCTCGAACCACGGCTCCACCTCGACAAGCCCCAGCCCTTCCGAACGCCGGAGCGCCATTTGAAGTCTGTCCGGCGAGAGCACCACCGTCCGGTAGAGGAAGTCGTCGAGGGCGGAGCCGGTCGCGACCGCCAACTTACGGATCTCCCCCCAGGCCCGACGCTGGTCGGCTTCATTTCGCTCCTCCTCCGATCGACGAGCAAAACGACGGATGCGTTCGATCAGGTTCCAGACCCCTGGAGAAACAAGCCGGAAGTCCCCGTCCGCTTCGAGCGCGCCGCCCCTGAGCCGGGCTCCAGATACGGGGCGCCGATCGAGGTCGAACCAACCGCCGATCGCGACTGAGAAGTCGCGGTCCGTCAGCGAATTTCGGCTCACGATCTTCGGAACCGCTGTTGTGGACGGTGGGAGTTGGAGTATCTCAAGCTCCGCCGCTGCCTCCTCGTCCTCAAGGAGAACAAATAGCTGCGGCCACTGCAGGCGGTGGCCACCATCGACCCGCTCCGCGAGCCCCTCGTCGGCCAACTGGTCGAGAAGCGCCGCCGTAGCCTTTGCCTTGGGAGTCTGCTCGGCACCAGTAGGAAGGAGGAGACCTTCTTCATCGACAACGGGCGATAGCGTGGCCACCTGACGGACGTCCGGCTTGGCCTTCTTCCTACCCCAGATCATGAACGAAGATACCAGGCGCCGCGGCGCTCCGCCCAGGCGAAATTCCTACGGGTGAGCTCGTTCGCGGCCAGACCGGAACGCGGAGCGTATGCCCAGAGCGAACCTCCCTTCTCACGCGAATCTGATGTCTTGATCCCGTGCTTGGCAAGAAAGGCAAAGAGCTCAGCATCTTTGCCAACACTTGAATCGGTCAATGATGAGCGTGATGCCATTGCACTAGACGGCGGTGGTGCGGATGGACGTGCGCCGTAGGACGGCGTCGTATGACTGACCTGGGGGCCACCTCTTGCGGCTGAGAGGGAAGCGATGAGACGGTCGGCCTTATGCTCCCACCGCTCGCCAACGCCATCCTTGTGAATGATGCGCGCCACGTTGCTCGGATGCTTGAGCGCCGTCTTGTTGCCGGCAATCTGCATCTTCGTAAGGTCGAACGGCAGCTTCGCGGCGTCGAAGGCGAACATGGCGTTGCCCTCCTCGCCGAACTCCACGTAGACGTGACCCGCGATGCGCATGATGAAGGCGTTGTTGCTCGATACGCCCCCGCTCGTCAGGCTCATCATACGGCCCTTCATCATCTGGCGAAGAGCCTTGAAGCTCGGCCGCGGATCACGATACGCGGCATCGCCGAGCGCGAAGTGCATGTCGCTGATCTGATCGACATGGCGCTTCCAGAAGTTGATACGTCGCTGGTCGTTGATCCCATCGGCAGAAAGCAGGTTGAAGAAGTCCTCGATCAGCCGGAGCTTGTGCCAGGACGACACCATCCTCCGCGTTTCCGGACGGACCAGCGTCCAGAGCGTGTCGTTCCGTTCTAACCACGGATTGCCCCACCGGGCGACGGAGGTCTCGCACAGCGCCGGATCTACCTCGATCGACGCGCATTCGGCGTAGCGGTCGAGCACGCGGGACAGACCCTCGTTGGCGAGCACGTCATGCTCCTCGATCAGTCCGATGACGCGTGGAAGAACATCACGGAACCTGCGGTCGTCGAATCTTACTGCAGCCTCGATCTGCGCCTCGAATATCCGCTGTCCGATCCAGGACGTGTCGCCGACGGAAAGATCGCGGCGAAGGACTTCGAGAGAATTCCCCTCACCGGTCAGGATCTCTGCGCCGTAGCGGGTGCACGGGTCTTCCGTAAGAAGGTTCGCATGGTCGTCTATCGCTGCGAGCCAGTCAGGCGCCTGCCCGGAACGCTCCAACTGCGGAAGGTTGTCGTTCAGATATTCCCGCAGCACTCGCCAGTTGCGATCACCTGCTCCACGGGCACTGCTGGGGTCGTAGTTCACATAACCGTCCAGAAGTCCGCGCCAGCATCGCCTGTATGGGCGGGGCATCGATCGGAATGAGTCTATCTCGCTCAGGAGCGGATCGAACCGGTCTCCGTCCTCGATCAGGGCGGGTTGGCCCATCGACCGGAGGCGGGTGCCCCAGCTCACCAGACGCGCGGACCGGACATCATGGAGCTTCCCTGTCTCGCGAAACCTGACGAGCTCCGTATGGATACGGTCATTCGACGCGCCGGCGCCTGCCCCCGCTCCGCTAAGCATCGCCTGAAGCGACTGCACATGTCCCTTCAAGGCACGGAGGTCCGGTTCTGGCATGTCCCTGAAAGCCGCTGCGCCGACGTCGGTCAGCCGCTGCTTCAGTCTCGCCATCCTAGGACTCAGAGGGCGCATGTGCCGAACTCGCCTTCGAACGCGTTGACCGGTGCGACTGCTGGCTCATCGACCCCGAAGAACTCCAAACGAAGCTCGATGCGTCGACTTGCGTCCAACGAGGCCTTCGCGGAGTTGGAGGAATAGCCGCCGACTAGGAATAGCCGCCGTATCTCCTCCAGTTCACGCCGATCCATGGGCCGCTCGCCTACCTGCGGCCGGGCCATGAGGGCACAAAGGACCCGCTGGCTGCGCTGGAGACTGAGGTTCAGGTTGTAGAGATAGCTACCCCTCCGGTCGGTGAAGCCCTCGACGACGATCCGCTTCAGCCAACGCTGACCACCCTTGTCCCGGGCGATCGCGAGGACCTCAGGGACAAAGGACCGCAGGAGCTGTTCCTGCTCCGGGCTGAGTGCGTTGCTCGCCGAATCGAAGCGCGCTCGATCGCCGAAGTCGATGACGGCCCTGTTCCGATCGACGCGGATGCCCTGCTTCTTCGCAGCCTTGTCGATGCGGTCGAGGAGCTTTACGATCTCCGCCTGTCTCTCGGCCTCGAGCTGCTCGCGCTCCGAGATCGTGCGGGTGACCGCGAGGAGCGCCACGCTCATCACCAGCAGGAACAGCACCATCAGGGCGGTCATGAGATCGGCAAACGAGATCCAGAAGGGCTTCTCGCCCTCCTCTCGGCCCCGGTTCCCCATTGTAACGCGCTGGAACATTCAGATCACGCCGCCTGGCGACCGGTGGACGGGAGGGAGGCTTCAAGCTCCTGGATCGCCTCCTTGAGCATGCCGGTGGCGCGCGAGAGCTGGGTGTGGAACTCGCGGTTTGCCTCGACCACGACGCCACGCATACCTTCCGAGAACTTCTCGTGCGACTGGCCGATCACATCGGCGACCTCCTCCAAGAAACCGTCCGCTTCCGACTGTGCTGCGACCAACTTCTGCGTGGCGCCTTCTATCCGACCGAGGACATCCGCGGTGAGGCTCGCCTCCCGGGATGCATTCTCCACCGTTGCGCGGAGATCCTGGACCATCGTGGCGACGGCATCTCGCGCCGAACGGTAGTCCGAAATGACGGAGTCGAGTCCCCTGGCAGCTCCGGCGACGCTGCCCGCCGCCTCCGAAAGACCCGTCGTGACGTTGGCGATCCGGTCGAAGCCCCCGACGACCTCCCGACCCGAGTTCTCCAGCTTATTGGCAGCCGCAAGGAGTGTGTCGGCTCCGCCGTTGAGCCGCACAAACGCATCCCGGGTCGCGGTCTGGACGCCCGCCGTCATCTCCCGGATCGCCTCAACGAGGCCATCGACGTTCGACGAGATCGCGCCTACGAATTCACGCATCTGTCCGACATGGCCAGCCGCCGCCTCGGCCCGCCTGCCGTCCTCCTCCGCCTGAAGCCTGGAGCGTTCGGCAGCCTGCCTCTCGATCGCCGAGATCGCCTGCGCCATACCTTCGCCGAGGGCGGTCAGCATTCCCTGGACGCGGGTCTGGGTGGCCTCCTGCATCTCGCCCGTCGACGATCGGATCTCGTCGATCACGGTGCGGAGCTCCTCCGACATCGCGGCCTGCTTGGCCTCCACCGCCTGCACGACCTCAAACAGCTTGGTGGACATCGCGTCGGAAGCGCGCGTCCCAGCCGCCTCCACATTGTCGGTGAGGTCCTGCAGCTTCGAGACCGCGGTCTGCATCGCGTCGATCGTGCGCTGCTGCATGTCGCCGATGCCGGACAGCTGAGTGCCGAACATGTTCTCCAGGCGGTCGCTGAAGCTGGCGAGCACGTCCGTGAGGAGCTTCGTCACTGCGGACGACTGATCCTGGCTGACCTGGCCGACCGCGCCAGCGATCTGATCCAACGGGCCCTTGAGTGCCTCGGTCAGGGCACCCGCGATAGTGGTCCCGAGCTCGTTGGAGCGCTGCACGGTCGCGTTGATCTGTCGGTCTGCGAGTTCGGTGAGGATCTCCCTAAGGTCGGCGACCAGCGCGTCCTTCAGGATCTTCGTCTGACTGGCCGCGTCCTCCGAGGAGGTAACGAGCCGAGCCAGATACTCCTCGCCCGCACCAGCCTCGTAGGTCGCATCGATCTCGTGAGCGAGCTGGGTGACCTTTCGATAGAGGCTATTGAGCAGAAACTTTTCGACGACGGTAATCAACATCGCCAAGAATATCGCAAATGCAGAAACGTAGAACGCTTCGCTAACTCCATGAAGGAGGTTGGTGAGGCTATCGCGAACCACACCCGAGTCATCTGAGATTTTGAACGCTCGTAGGCCCGAGAGCAGGCCAGTGAACGTGCCAATGATACCAAGCCCAGTGAAAATACCCGGGAGGTGCTTGAAAAACTCTGCGTGGACCCGTCCATCCACCACGGAATGGGGCGATAGAATCATTTCAGCCGGAACTGTCGACCTGATGGCGCTTTCGACCATCTCACCAGACTGGACGTCGAGATCCTTCTGAACATGGAGTGTTTCGCGGTACTCGTTCCATAGCGCAGCGACTTTCGCATCTGGTTCGAAACATTTGGCGAGGTCGCGGGAGTTACGGGCGCGTGCCTGCTCCACATTCTGGAGGATCGCTTTCAGCTTCGCGTTCAAGTCCCACGCGGGCTTTAGGAAATAAGCAACAAACGAGGCGACCAAACCTAAAAGAAGCAACGTAACAATTGCCGGCACGACCGGAATTCCGAAAAACGTCATTTCACTCATTCCCCCAACCGCCGAGGACCTCCCGTGATTCCCACGCACGGGCGGCTCGACGCGTCATGCTGCTATATCTGCATCTATTATTCCACGGCTAACATCGACTGATTCATATCAGCCTGCCACTTTTTGGGAAGCGTAAGCCTCTGGCAATCCGCATGACTTTACGACAGTATCGCTGGGTTGGGGGAAAGAGTGATGGCCCAGTCAGAAGGTTGGCTCTCAAGAGTCGCGCGCCGATTCGGTGAGATGATGTCTGGCGTCCAGGCCTCCGATACCGATGCGGCGGCCTCAACCCCACGCTCCGGAGGGGCCGCCCCCACTCCAGCGGCTGCGCCTACCCGGCCGACAAATTTCGATAGGGCGCCACCAGGCATCAGCCTGAGCGCTAACGGCCGATACCTATTCGGTGGATATTCGTTCTCTACGCTCGAACAGGCATCTGACTATGCCAAACGGATGACCAAGCCGGCAGCGCCGGCGGTTGCCATTGCTCCCGCTCGTCCTTCACAGCCGACCCCTCCCAAATCGAAGGGACAACACGCTCCTGCCTGCTGGGTCGAAGAGTCGACATCAGTCATGGTGGCGACGCGGAACGTCACTATTGACATGGTCTACTACGGCACTCCTGCCCGGCATGATCCCGCCCGTGACAAGAGCCGGATCGATCCCACGCTTCCAATAGATCCCCGGGGTGACCGCGCGGGCGCCACCCTCACATACTGGCAGAGCTACGACCGGCTCGAGCCGTGTGCGCGCTGGACATACCTCGACTGGCTCGAGGGTGGCCGAACGGATCCCACCATCCCGATCGGCTATGTGTTCGTGTTCTTCTACGGCCTCGAGCAGCGCCTGCTTATGGATGAAGCCAAGGAAGAAGCCCCTTCGATCCTCGGGGAGGTCCGGCGTCTCCTGGCGATCCATGGAGAGGACTACTCGTTCGCCGCCTATGCGTCGAAGCTATTGGCCCTATCCTGCCTTTACGGTGAGGCGAACGACGATCCGATCAGTTCCGCTCCGCCCCACAACTATGAGATGGAGCTGCCGCTCAACGTCCGCGTGCGGCTGGGCACCCGCATCGAGCGCAACGAGCCCTTCGATGCTGACGACTGCCTGCTATGGGTGCTCTCGCTCCCTGACGTGTATCTCCGCACGCCGGGACAACGGTGCTTCGCCGAGCTTCTCGAGCTCTGGCGCGTGCGGTTCGCTGTCCGCAACCCGGAAGGCCTCCGGGTCCGGCGGCCGAAGACCAAGATCCGGTTCCAGTATAACTCAGCCAGCAGCACCTTCTCCCGCCCGATTGAATTGGACCTTCCTGACATTTCCGGGACGCAGGGACCGCTCGCTGGCCTGCGCACGATACTTGACGGCTGCATCGAGGATCTCTCGACCTACAGCCGGCTCCTGGGTCGTGATCCGGCATCCCGCGGAAAGCTGCGCGGCGACCTCCTGCTACCTCTCGAACTGCGGCGGGGACGGCTGTCCTTCGCCGAATGTCGGTGCGCCCTCGACCTTTCCACAATCGGCGGTCTCGTGGCAGTCGTCGATGTGGCTCGCGCGCTCGGCCTGGAGCTGGAAGCCGGCACCGAGAAGCTCCCGGCGGCAACCGTCCGACAGATCGGCGTTGCCCTCGATGCGCTCGATCTCGGGTTCGAGCCCGATCGTCGATATGGGCCGGCTGCCGCTCTGAGGACGGATGGGCGCATCGCCCTGTTCCCGGCAAGTCTCGGCGGGGCGGTTGATCCCGACCGTGGGGCATATGCCGCCGCCCGCGGAATGGTCGAGGTCGCCATGCTGGCTGCAGTATCAGACGGGACAGTCGCCTCATCGGAGATGGATGCAATCGAGCGCCGGCTTCGCTCGACGCCCGAACTCAAGGATGAGGAGATCACACGACTCCTCGCCTGCGGAAACGCGCTTGCGGCTGATCCGCCGAAGGTTCGTGCAGCGCTGAAGAAGCTGGCGGACGTTGCGCCGGAGAGCCGGGCGGCGCTTGCAGCCTCAGCGGTCGAGGCGGTGCTGGCAGACGGTCGTGTCCTGCCGGACGAGGTGAGATTTCTCGAGGCGCTCCACGCCGCCCTCGGACTTCCCGCAAGCGCGCTCTATTCAGCGCTGCATCGAAGTGGCGAGGATGTCGGACCGGTGGAAGTTGTATCGGCCATCGACGAGCGCACGGTACCGCTGCCGGATGTACCGAAGCGATCCGGTGTGTCCATCGACATCGCGCGACTCGAGAGGATCCGGGGTGAGACGACGCAGGTGTCCGCCATGCTCGCGTCCATCTTCGTCGAGGACGACCCCGAACCGGCCCCCGCTCCGCCGCCCAAGGAGAATGCCACTGTATCCGCCTTCGCTGGCTTGGATGGCCCGCATTCCGACCTTCTTATCCGTCTCCTGGCCGGACCAATGGCTAGAACCGACTTCGACGCGCTTGCAGATGAGCTGCGCCTGATGCCGAACGGAGCCATCGAGACGCTCAACGAATGGGGCTTCGACACACTCGGAGAGCCGATAGTCGAGGACGACGACGAAGTTCGCGTGTCCTCAGAGGTGATTGATCAGATTGAACCAATGGGAGTTGCCGCTTGAGCACAATCCGACGCAAGGATCGGGACCTCATAATCCAGGCTCTCTCCGCAGGCGTTGTGCCGCGGGTAGGCCTCCAGCACATCCAGGTGGGACGTTCCCAGGAGGTCGGTGCGCTCGTCCGCGACATAGACCGCATCGCGGACGCCGGATCGGCGGTGCGTTTCGTCATCGGCGAGTATGGGGCTGGCAAGACCTTCTTCCTGAACCTCGTGCGCCTCATCGCTCTCGAGCGGAAATGCGTGACGATCCATGCCGACCTAGCTCCGGATCGCAGACTTCACGCGACTGGAGGCCAGGCTCGCGGCCTCTACGCCGAGGCCATCCGAAACATGGCCACGCGCACTAAGCCGGAGGGCGGCGCACTTCCCAGCATCGTCGAACGCTTCGTCACGGAATGCGTCCGCGAGGCCGAGGACGGCGGTTCGCCCGTGGAACGGGTCATCGACCGCCGCCTAACGCCCCTGCTGGAAATGCTCGGCGGACACGACTTCTCGACGGTGCTCAAGACCTACTGGCGAGCTCATGAGGATGGCGGCGACAGCCTCAAGGCGGCCGCGCTTCGCTGGCTCAGGGCGGAATACCCGACCAAGACGGAAGCCCGGCAGGCTCTTCCCGTCCGTAGCATCATCGACGACGCCGACGTCTACGACACCTTCAAGCTCCTCTCCGCGTTCGTCCGTGTAGCCGGGTATTCCGGACTCCTCGTTGTGTTCGACGAGATGGTCAACCTCTACAAGCTCCAGAGCTCCCAGGCGCGAAATCAGAACTATGAGCAGCTTCTCAGGATGCTGAACGACGTCCTGCAGGGCAATGTCGAAGGGCTCGGCTTCGTGTTCGGAGGCACACCGGAATTCCTGCTCGACACCCGGCGCGGGCTGTATAGCTACAAGGCACTCCAGTCCCGGCTCGAGGAGAACAGCTTCGCGACCGAAGGGCGCATCGATCTGAGCGGACCCGTGATCCGGCTCCAGAGCCTGTCGCCGGAGGATCTCCTCGTCCTGCTTGGTAACATCAGGTCCGTCTTCGCGCTTGGCGACGCATCTTCCTTCCTCGTGCCCGACGAGGCGAAGACCGCTTTTATGGAGCATTGCAACAAGCGGATCGGCGAAGCCTACTTTCGCACGCCTCGCAACACGATCAAGGCCTTCGTCCAGTTCCTCTCCGTCCTGGAGCAGAACCCCGACACGCAGTGGCACGAACTGATCGGAGCGGTTGCTCCCGAGAAGGAGGATCCCGAAGAGCCAGAGGCGGACGACGAGCTTGTCGACCTCCGCATCTAACGCATCATCCTATGATCGGCTCCATCCTGAAATCCGGCGCTGGGTGCGTGACGAGGGATGGACCGGCCTGCGCGAGATACAGGACGCCGCGATACGCTCCATCCTGGGGTCTGGCAACGACGTGATCATCATGGCGGGGACGGCGTCGGGCAAGACCGAGGCCGCGTTCCTGCCACTGCTCACCGAAGCGGCGGAGATGACGGGGGGCGGGCTTCGCCTGCTCTACATCAGTCCGCTCAAGGCCCTTATCAACGACCAGTTCAGGCGCCTGGAACCGCTATGCGAACGTCTTGGCATTCCGATCACCCGTTGGCATGGGGACGCTCCGCAAGGCCCCAAGACGCGGCTACTCAAGACGCCATCCGGCGTAGCCCTGATCACGCCTGAATCCATTGAGGGACTGCTCCTGCGTCGCCCCGCGGACGCCGCCAAGCTGTTTCGAGGCCTGCATGGGATCGTCGTCGACGAGCTCCATGCCTTCCTCCAAGGACCGCGGGGGCTCCACCTTGCGTGCCTTCTCCGTCGCGTCGACAGGATAACTTCCGGGCGCCCGCGACGGGTTGGACTTTCCGCTACGCTGGGCGACGCCGACGCCGCCTGCCGTTGGATGAACGCTGTGAACCCACAGAGCGTCGACGTGCTTCGCGCGCCGCAGAGCGGACCAGGTGTCAGGTTGCAGATCCGCGGCTATGAGGAGCCACCCGAGGGAGCAGGCATAGACGAGATCGCTGAGAATGGGGCGAGCGATGCGCTCAGTCAGATCGCAGACCATATCTTCTTGAACCTGCGGGGATCGAACAACCTCGCATTCGCTGCATCGCGCCGCACGGTCGAAGCTCTTGCCGACCGCCTGCGCGAGCGGTCGGAGCGCGACAACGTGCCGGAGGAGTTCTTCCCCCATCACGGCAGCCTGTCGAAGGAGCTGCGAGAAACGCTGGAGACGCGCCTGAAGGCTGGCGACCAGCCAACCACCGCCGTTGCGACGACGACGCTCGAACTCGGCGTCGACCTTGGCAGCGTCCAGTCGGTCGCACAGGTCGGGGCGCCCAGATCGCTGTCAGGTCTGAAGCAACGTCTCGGCCGGAGCGGTCGCCGCGGGACCCCGGCAGTGCTTCGGATATATGTCCGCGAGGATCATCTCGATCCGGATTCCGATCCTCTGGACAAGCTACGTCTTGAAACGGTGAGGGCTGTCGCCTGCGTCCAGCTGCTGCAGGCGAACTGGGTCGAACCATCAACCGAGGACTCCTCGCTAGCCACCGTGGCGCTACATCAGACCTTATCGCTCATCGCATCGCAGGGCGGGGTCCGAGCGCCTGCGGCGCACAAGCTCCTGTTCGGGCGGGACAGCTACCTTTCCTTCGCGCCGACGGACTACGCCGACCTCCTGCGCGGGGCTGGACCCCAGGGCTCTGACCTTCTTGAGCAATCGCCAGACGGTATGCTCATGCTTGGAAAGGCTGGGGAGGAATTGGTCCAAGCGCGTGACTTCTATGCCGTCTTCAAGACCGACGAGGAGTGGCGGCTGGTTTCGAGCGGTCGGACACTCGGGACCGTTCCGCTCACCAATGTCCTCGGCATAGGATCACTCGTCGGCTTCGCGGGCCGGAGGTGGCGAGTGGAGACTGTCGACGATCGCGCCAAGGTGCTCGACGTCATTCCGCACCGTTCCGGCAAATTGCCTCGCTTCGACCGGCCTGCGAACGAGCAGCTGCATGATCGGGTCACTGCGACGATGCTGGAGGTGCTGTCCGACCACGAGGTTCCCGCATATCTGGACGCGGGCGGAAAGCAGTTTCTTCTGCAGGGGCGAAACGCCTTCCGCGAACTCGGCCTTGACCGGCGCGCACTCATCCCAGCCGCGCGCGACACCCACGTCATCACCTGGCGTGGCACGGCGGTAAACTCCGTTTTGTCGATCGTTCTCATGAGCGCTGGACTCGAGGTGGCGGTCCACGACATCGGCGTCACTGCAGTCGATGTGACGCCCGATCAGCTCGCGGCTGTCATACATCAGGCAAGCGACTGTCCGCCGATGGAGGATCTGTCCGACTTTGTCGCGGGCCTCCGAACGGCGAAGCTCGACGACTTCGTCGATGAATCGCTTCTCCGGCGGATGTGGGCGGCACGACACGAAAGGTATCGTGACGACGTATCCCATGTTCTGGAAGGTCTCAGATCAACCACAGCTATGCTTTGACGCCGAATACCGAGCCTGCTTTTCGGAAGGACCCGATAGACGTCACCAGAGGCTCCCGTATCGCGCGATGAGGCCCTCGTGAATGACGGCTTTGCCCCAGACACGGCCGACCCGATCGGCCGCCGGCGGCACATGAACGTACGGCCGCTCTCGGGGTCCCGGGTACTCGCGTCGAACGGCGACAATTGGAGCGCAGGGCCGACCGGCTGGTTTGCGCGGCCCGGATGGCGGGTTTCAGCAAAAGCCGACGCTCACATCAACGGCGTTGAATGTCTTGAGCTGGTCGGGAGCAGCCGCGAACCAAAGATCAGCGCGGCCCCGTCAGTCCGACGGAGATGCCTGAAAGCTCCTTGTCCGACGATTCGTGCGGTTGCCTCCCATCTCCTCTCTGAAACCTTGCCCCTCCCCCGGTCATTGAGACTAAATGGCGCTGAGAACTGCTGGTATTTTTGATGGCACCAGGCAATCCACTGCAGTAATATTATGACGCATTATCAATGTCATAATTCACTTTCGCAGCACCCGTAGGGGTCACCATTTTCAAGCAGAAAATGGCGAAGCGCCGCCCTTTTGGGCGCTTTTCTTTGATGACTCCCCACAATCGGTCCCACACATTTTAGTCGCTTTAGCGGCATTATCTGAGCCGCCTTGAGCAGTTCCAGACAGACCGCCTAGGAGATTCGCCTGCTCGGCTCTTCAATGGGTGGCGCTTGAAAATCCGTAATTCCTGAGGTCGATCTAGGCTTACGAGATCGACGGTCCATGGGACGAAGCCGCCACGCCCGTGGACCCGTGGCGACGGCGGGTTCTGCCGAAAGCGGTCGTGCCACTTTGATCAATCTTGGACGCGGAACGCGCAGCTATCACGTCGAACAGTCGGGAAGTTTTTTGGGGCGCGGCAGAGGGCTGCCGTCTGGAACCGATCGAGTGCCTGCAAGCAGGTGTAGTCACCGTCATTGCGGCAGCGCCACGGCTGTGTTACCATGTCAATACAGTCAGTGGGGGCTCCGTGGAATTAGAGAATTATCGAGCGCCGGCAAAGGTTAAGCTCGCGGCGCTTTGGGCGTCCACGATGTTCTGCTACATCTACGGCGACTATTTCGGCCTTTACGTCGCCGGCACGCTGGCGGCCATGAATCACGGCAGCATGGGGCCGCTCGGTCATGCAACCGCCGGCGTTCTCATCGGCGTGTCGCTGCTGATGGCGGTGCCGAGCCTGATGGTTGCGCTGTCGCTGCTGTTGCCAGCCTCGGTCTGCCGATGGGCCTGCATCGTCCTGGGCCTGTTCTACACCGCGATCATGGCGGTCAGCCTTCCGGGATCGGAGCCGTTCTACAAAGTCCTGGCAGCAATCGAGATGACGCTGACGCTGACGATCACCGTCGTCGCGGCTCGCTGGCCGCGAGAAGCCCGTCGTGGGTGACGATGATGCTCAATCGCGGGTCGCACGTCTTGCAGGCGCGCTCTATCTCGGCACGATCGTCTTCGGCCTGTTTGCCGAAATAGGTTCTCGCGGTTCGCTGATCGTCGGCAGCGATGCTGCAGCCACGGCGCGCGCCATCGTCGCTAACGAGGTACTGTTCCGTGCCGGGCTTGTCGCCGATCTTGCGATGCTGGCCTGCTATGTCGTGGTGACGACGCTATTCTTCGATCTGTTTCGGCGAGTCCATGAGGGGGTGTCGCGAATGGCGGCCGCGTTCAGCCTGATTGGTACCGCCACGCTGGCGGCCGATTCGCTGCTGCTGCTTGCCCCGTTGCGGTTGCTGCCGACAACGCCCTACCTCTCGGCTCTGGGCGAGCCGCAGCGCGAAGCGGCGGCGCTGCTCGCGCTCAAGGTGCACGGCGACGGTTACGACCTAAGTCTCGTCTTCTTCGGCATCTACTGCCTGATGCTGGGCTGGCTGGCGTGGCGCAGCAACTTCCTTCCGAAGGTTATTGGCGCGCTCATGGCGCTGTCCGGCGCTTGCTACATTCTCAACAGCGTCGCGGACCTGGCAGCTCCGGCTTTCGCCCATATGCTCTCCCCGCACCTCATGGACCCTACGCTGATCGGTGAGGCTGCGCTGGCTCTCTGGCTGCTGGCGTTCGGCGCGAGGGGATCGAAACGCAAAACGCCGTTTGCTTGATTAGAGGCGGGCATCAAGACGGACCGGTTCCGGATAATCGTCGTGATTTGCTGACCAGCCGAGAGTGGCCGCCTCCTGCTCGGCAGGATCATGAGACTTTAATGGCGGCTCCTGTTGGCATCGGCCGTTCGGGCGAGCCACGCCGAATGCCTTGATATGGTCGACTGCTGCCGAAAGCGTGATCGACGTATCTTGGGACAAAACGGTCGTTCCGGAAAGCTATGTTCAACGGCAGCTTCAGTCAGGAGCCGACCATCGCCCTCCTGCAGCATGAAACCGCGCCCATCCTTCAATAACCTACCGTCGTCCACGTTCCACGCCTATAGCGATACGCCAGCGGCCTCGATGGTCAGCCCGAAATGGTTGGCATGCGAATCATGCTTTGCCTGCTTCGCTGGATGTGCCGGTTCCGTACCTGATCGTCAGCCAGCTTAAGCCTGACGCCGCAGCACGGCAGCCGATAGATGCAATCGCATCTATTCATAGCGCTTCGGCGTCCCCATCTTCAGTCTATCGCAGCCCCCGCCACGAGCGCCGCTGCGACTGAGAGATGCTACGTGCTCCCGCTCGGCGAGGACACACGCATGACCATCGACCAGAAAAAGACACGCCTGCTCGACGAAGCTGCCCCGCACCCCTGCGCGCCAGCCGGATCGGATGCGGATGCGCTTGAGGCCGCGCTTGCGGACATGACCAGGGCGTTCTCCAGCGACTTCGTCGCCGGTCGGGTGGGGGAGCGCCATAACACCTATCAGCATCGCACCCGCGTGCTGCGCCAGTTGAGCGGTCATTTGGCCACGCTGCGCGAACGGGAAGCGGCGGGGCCCTGAAGGGGAGAAAGCCTGAGCGTGGAGATGCGCTCCGCCGAACAACGATCAGACATGGCGGTGCCAGCTTCTTTCGCACGCGCCGGCACCCGATCCGCTCGGCGGCCGGTTAAGCAACGATGGACCATGCCAGCTTGCTCCCCTCCACCTATATCCTTGTCCTGACCGGGACGGGCCTGTTGGTAGCGCTGGTGGCGTGGCTGCCGCTCGCACTGCGCAAATTGCCGCTATCGCTGCCGATCGTGTGCATGGGCATCGGCGCGACGATCTTCCTTCTGCCCCAGGTAACGCTGCAACCGCTGCCCATGCGGTATCCGGGCATCACGGAGCGATTTTCAGAGCTGATCGTCATCATCGCGCTGATGGGCGCCGGTCTCAAGATCGACCGGGTGTTTGGATGGGCGCGCTGGGCGGTCACCTGGCGACTGCTGGCGATCACCATGCCGCTCAGCATCCTCGCGATTGCGGGCATTGCCGGATGGACCCTGGGGCTGCCGCTGGCGACGGCGCTGCTGCTGGGGGCGAGCCTCGCGCCCACCGATCCGGTGCTCGCCTCGGACGTCCAGGTCGGCCCGCCAAAGACCGGGGAAGAGGATGAGGTCCGCTTCGGGCTCACCTCGGAAGCAGGGCTCAACGACGGCGCCGCCTTTCCCTTCGTCCATCTGGCCATCCTGCTCGCGGCCAGCGCCGTGTCGGGCGCGCCGTGGCTCGGCGCGTGGCTGGGCTATCGGGTGGTGTGGGAAATCGGCGGCGGCATTCTCGGCGGATGGCTGGTCGGCCTTGCCTTTGGCTGGCTCACCTTCCACGTGCGCGCCGACTCCAAGCTCGCCAAGACGGGCGACGGCCTGATCGCGCTTTCGGCGACGTTCGTGTCCTACGGCCTGACCGAGATCGTCCATGTCTACGGCTTCCTGGCGGTGTTCGTGACCGCGCTGACCTTCCGCCACACGCACCGCGAGCACGCATTCCACCACGAGATGCACACGATCATCGAACAGCTCGAGCGGCTGGTGATGATGGCGCTGCTGATCCTGTTCGGTGGCGCGCTCGTCAGCGGCCTGCTGGCGCATGTCGGATGGGTCGACATTGGCATTGCGGCGACGATCCTACTGGTCGTGCGGCCGTTGGCGGGGTGGATCGGGCTGCTCGGCTACCGCGCCGATCGCAGCGAGAAGCTGACGCTGGCCTTTTTCGGCATCCGCGGCGTGGGGACGATCTATTACCTGGCCTATGGGATGAACCATATGACGGTGGCGCAGGCCGAGCGGCTATGGGGCATCGTCGGGCTGGTAGTGCTATTCTCGATCCTGCTGCACGGGCTGACGGTGACCCCGATTATGCGGTCCCTGGATCGTCAGCAGGGGCGGGATCCGGACACAGGCCGAGCCCCTGCTGCCCGCATCGCCGGGTAAGCCACGTCATGCGCCCAAACCACAATCCGAAGTCAATCGTCCGAGCCAGCACCGTTGCGGAAAGCCACGATTGCAAGCGCAGCCGGTGCCGATGCCCGATTTGCAAAGCCGCGGTCCGGGTTTTCACTCAAACTGCGGTCATCGAACGGCGAGGTGGCCCGGCCGAGGTTTGCCTCGCCTCGGCGGCGACGGGTCTCGCGGTCGCGGGCCTCGCGCTTCTCTGCGGCCAGGGCTTCCTTTTCCCAGGCCGCAGCCGCGATGAAAGCAATGTCTCGCACATTGGGCAGCGATGCGTTCGCGGCCAGCTGGCGCTGACGCGCTTCCTGCGCGCGGCAGGTGATGGCGGTAGGCTGCATCAGATGGAGTCCTCGGACGTGGGATTGGAAGCGGCGGCACGTTCCGCGCGACGGGCGGCGGCCAGCGCATCCTTGAAGCTGGAGTAGCGATAGCCACCCCAATGGAAGACGTCGGCGGGAACGCGCGTGATGCCATAGTCGGCCATCAGGCGGTGCTCTTCCTCGGTCGCTGCGTCGTGCGCGGGATCGGCGGTGGATGGGGACATGCGAGGGCTCCTTATGGAAGCAGGCTTCGGCGGAGAATCAGACGCGCCTTCGGCCGCCGCTGGTCCGCGTGACGGCGCCGTCGAGAAGCCGATCATGGTAGAGACGGCGGATGCGCTCGGCATCCTCTACGCGGGCAAAGACGACGTGCGTGCCGCTCGGTGATATCGGTTCGATCGCGCTGATCCGCACCTGCTGCTGCGCGCAGGTCGCGAGCACCTGTTGCATGGCCGCGTCGATGTTGACGACGCGCGACATTCAGGCCGACTTCGGGCTGGGCGGGCCTGCGGGATCGTGCCGCGGCGCGAAGATCGACAGGACCGGTCGGCGGCGCGCACTGCCATCGATAAATGGAACCACGTTCGGGGACCGCGGAACGAGGGAGAAAGAAGACATGGGGCTGCTCCTTCGAAGAGCGGGAGCGGGATTCTCTCTCAGCCGCGGCCTTGCTCAGGCAGGGCGAGCCGCGATGATATCAAGATGGGGACTCCGCCGCGTATTTACTAGGGACGCTGCGCGAGATCGTCGGCGAGCCCTCGATAGAAATGGCCTACGCACTGCAGGTCCGCCGGTAGAATGACGAGCATCGTGCCAGTTTCGGGCGCCAATGCCGTCCCAGACCTGCCTAGGCCGATCCAGCACGCCGCCGCCATCGCGCGGCTGCGCAGGATACCGTCACAGTGGAAAAGGCAGGCGCGCGTGCTGCCTAGCGCCAACAGACGCGCGTAATCGTCGCCGCCTCGCCCTAGAGCCGCGTGCAGCGCGCGCAGCTTGTTGGCGCTGTTTCGCTGGCCGGGCGCGGCACCAAGGCCATGGGCGTGCGCGACCGCGTCGAGCAGATGATGCAGGAACCGATCCAGTTCGCGCAGGCCGTTGCCGATCCATTTCGACCGGTGCCGATGGCTGATCGGCACGGCGCTCTCCGGCCGCGTCGCGCCTTGCCCCATGGGGCCAGCGACGAAGCGCGCGCCCCGGCACAACGTCCGATAGGCGCGATCGAGTTCGACGGTGCGTCCCAAAGGGTCGAGCATCTCAGCGTGGATACGCGTCAAAGGCAGCGTCGGGCGCGCTGCTCGTCTCGACCGTCACCTCAACCTGCATGTCGAGAAAGTCTTCGGGGGCGCCGAGATAGCTGCCCCGCACCGGGTGGATCCGGGCGATGTTGCCGGCGACCGCCACCGGGATCAGGCCCGCCCCGCCCATGCGGCCATGAGTGGGATCGAACGGGATCCAGCCGGCACAGGGCAGATACACTTCGGCCCAGGCATGGGTGGTGCCGTGCTGGTCTCCCGGGAGGTCGGGCTGGAGATAGCCAGACACCGCGTGCGCGCCAAAGCCAAGGTGGCGCACCGCCTCGATGAACAGCGTCGCGAAGTCGCGGCACGATCCGCTGCCTCGGTCGAGCGTCTCGTCCGGCGACTGGGTGCCCTCTTCCTCCCGCACCCGATAGGCGAGGCTGGTCGCGATGGCGGTGTTGATCGTCTTGAGCAGCGTCAGCGTATCGGTCGGCGCGGTGCCGCGGAACTGCGCCACCCATGCGGCCACCCGGCTCGCCGCCTGCGGATAATGGGGCAGCCGCATACCGCCCAGATCGGCGATGTCCGCATCGGAATAGGCAAAGGGAAATTGGTGCGCGGACGGCGCGATGCTGAAAACCGGCCATGCCGCGGCGGAATGATCCACCACCATCCGGCTGTCGATCGTCAGCGTCTGGGTCGCCTCCGCGAAGCTTGCCGTCGCGATCAAATTGCCGAACACGTCCTGCGTCCAGTCGATCGCAGCCGGCGGCACGCAGCGGAGCTCGGTCGTGCGCAGCCGGAGGTCATGCTGGCCGCGTGGGCACAGCATCATCCGGTGGGGCTGCAGCCAGACCGGCCGCGCATAGCGGTAGCTGGTGCGGTGACGGATGGTCAGCAGCACGGCAGCGATTCAACGGCGCTCGGCGCGGGCGGTGATCGCCTGCTCCACCGCCTCGCAGCCGACCGGGCTGGCGACGGCAAGGTCAAGCGGCCGCCCGCCCAGCGCCTCGTCATGGCTGTTGAGAAAGGCGATCGCCGCATCGCCACCGAGCAGGTTCCAGGCGAGCAGCGCGACACGGCTCTGCCGCTCGAGACTGTCCGGTGAGGGGCGCGGCATCCCGAACGTGCTGCGGAACTGCTTGCGTGCCGGCGCACGCGTGGCAGTCGGTTCGTTCGTCGTCGGAGCGGACATCGGCATTCCTTTTTGTCGCGAAGCGCGGGAGAAAGGGGCGCGAAAGCGCAGGCCAGCGCATCGGATCTGCGTTCAAGGCAGCAGAGGATCGAAGGCGGCTGCACGGACCGAGCCTTTCGATTCGCAAAGAAGATCAGCCCTTTTTGGGCAATTGCGCCTGCGGCATTCCCTTGAGCGAGGGATTGGAAGCATTCTGCTTCGGCGGCTCCGGTTTTTTCGGCTTGCGTGCCTCGCGGTTGCCGCGCTGCTGTCCTTTGGCCATGTTGTACTCTCCTTAGTATTGGGGTCAGATGGACTCCGCGTGCAGATGATGGTCAGCTCGGGAAGCGCGATAGAAGCGGACGAGCTCCGCCCGGGCGGCGGGCGCTTTGGCTTCGGGCACGCGCGGCCCCTGCCTGGCGTAGGCCCGAGGGGCACGCTAGATGGAAGGGCCTTACGGGCCACATATCGGAAATGGAAAGCATGAGCGCGTTCCGCGTCAGAGCGGGAGCGTCGATCGCTCTCGGTCGCAGCCAGGCTCAGGAAGGGCGGCGCGATGAACGCTATATGGGGACGCCGGGACGCGTGGGCTACCCCCAATCGTGCGGAAGCCGAAATAGTTTGTGGCGCGCTTGTGATTCAATCGCCAAGACACGACATCGCGTGTGCGATCCTGAAGCTGATGCATCAGCCCTTGTACCGCGGATAGGGCGACAAGGATGACAAGCTGATGTTCCTCGACGATCGCGACGCTCAGCCCGGCCAAGAGACAGCCTTGCCGTGGAACACGCCGCCATCCAATCTCGGTTCGGCCGAATGCCGTTGGTGTTGGCGTTTCATTTACGCACCTGCGATTCCGTGTTCGATCGAGGTTCTTCCAAGGCTCGCGGAAATCGCGATTTCTTCGGGGCTTGGTGCCCGATGCAAGTGGGAGCTTGCGACCCGCGTACAAGATGACGGAGTCCCCTCGAAGGTCAGCCGATGACGGACACGCACCAGCGCTGGACCCAGACCAACATCAACGATCTACGCAGCGGCATCACCGCCGGCATCGGCATCGAAGCCATCGCCGACGCCTTAGGCAGGACGGTGGAAGATACGCGGGCGATGGCATTGCGGCTGCGCCTTCGTGTGACCCCCGAGCGGCCATTCTCGAGCATCTAAGCATCTTGGCACGCGCGTAAATAGATCACGCCCGCCCTTGCATCCACGCCGCGCCGCCCGACATTGTGCAGTGCAGCATCCCAACCACGTGCTGCGTGTCAGGGCTTCCGCCGTGGCCAGGAGAAAAGCCGCATGCGTAACCTGAACGACACGTTGAACCGCCTTTCCCGCTTCCGCAACAGCGCCGTGATCGGCGGAACCGTCACCGCGACAGAAGATCGGCTCTCCGACTTGGCGGCGTTCGGCTCGAACCCCGGCGCGCTCCGAGGGCGCTTCTACCTGCCTCGATCGGGGCAAGCACCATCGGCATTGGTGGTCGTACTGCATGGCTGCACGCAGGATGCCGCCGGCTATGATCACGGTTCGGGCTGGTCCCGTCTCGCCGACGAAGAGGGCTTTGCGCTGCTCTATCCTGAGCAGCAGCGCGGCAACAACCCCAACCTCTGCTTCAACTGGTTCAACGCGGGTGATACCCGACGCGGCGACGGCGAGGCGCTGTCTATCCGCCAGATGGTCGCGACGATGGTGGCAGAGCATGCCATCGATCCGGCCCGCATCTTCGTGACCGGACTGTCGGCGGGCGGCGCGATGGCGTCGGTGATGCTCGCCACCTATCCCGACGTTTTTGCCGGTGGGGCCATTATCGCGGGTCTCCCCTACGGCACCGCATCCTCGATTCCGGAAGCGTTTGATCGCATGCGGGCGCACGGCGGGCCTCCGGCGGCGGCGCTCGGCACCCTCGTGACTGCGGCATCTCCCCACCAGGGGCCATGGCCGACGATCTCGATCTGGCACGGCGATCGCGACGCGACGGTGAGCCATGCCAATTCTGCCCTGATTGTCGAACAATGGCGCAGCCTCCATGGCGTTGCACCCGAGCCCGCCGTTGTCGAGCAGATCGACGGTCATCTCCGCCGCGCCTGGCGCGATGCGCATGGGCGTGCGGTGATCGAGGAATATCGGATCGACGGTCTTGGTCACGGCACACCGCTGAGCACCACGGGTGCGAATGCTTGCGGCAATGCTGGGGCTTACATGCTGGAGGCCGGTATTTCCTCGACGCGCCGGATCGCCGGTTTTTGGGGTTTGGCGGCGACCAAGTCAGGAAATCAGGCCAATCCGGCCCCTTCACAGCCGTTCTCGGCGCCACAATTGCCGAGAAAGGCCGCACCGGTCATTCATTTCGAAGCACCGCCCCAGCCTCAGCCTCAGCCCGCCTCTAACGGCGTTGGACGGGTGATAGAAGATGCTCTGCGCGCCGCCGGACTGATGCGCTGAAGCAGATCACTGCCACGCGGCCCGATCTGTCGTACCGCAACCGTCTTAGTCCGTTAGTCCAATAGCGACACTAGGATCGCTGCCAGCTCATCCTTGCGAAACGGCTTGGTCAATCTCGGTCGATCAGCATCCACGCCTTCCAGTTCCGCATAGCCGGATACCAGCACACCGGCAGTTCCGGTCGGATCTGCTGTACGTGGCGTGCGAGCTCAGTTCCGTCATTCCCGGCATGAGGTGGTCGGTACGACGACGTCCACCTCTCGGCCCCGTTCGAGAACCCGCACGGCTTCCTCGGCAGATCCCGTCTCCACGATGGAGAAGCCCAAATCGGAGAGCATGTCGGTGACCTGCACCCCTGGTCCCGCAGCCATAATGAGAGGCCACCGGTTTGATATCCGTGCTGCGCCACCGGCACAAGCGCGCCGGGCGTGACGCCTCCGTCTTGCAGGAACGCTCGGCGCGCTTGCTCCGGTGTTCGGTTTGCTGGCGATCTGCTTCTGAGCAGCCATGGCAGCTTCTGTCAGGTGCTGACGTTCGCCGTGGCCGATCTGAACGACCGAGTCTGGTCGCCAGCCGACGCTCACCGCCTGATTGGAGCGATGTTCTGCGCCGCCGCTTGAGACCTATCCTTTAACTTGCTGCGTTTGGCGCTACGAATCTTCCATCGCGTCTGCCAGAATGCGTACACTGCCAAGCTCCCGAGCAGAGCCAATGCGACGCCGGACACGCTCATGGCTAGCTTCCAGAGCACACCTCCAGCCTTGGCAGCGTGGATCGGATAGAGCTTCTCGCGGATCGAAGCCACAGTGCTTCCCTCAGCGGGATCGGCGCGACCCAGGATCGCCAGCGTGGCGGGATCGGCATAGACGAAGGTGCGGCCGTTCGGCGTCCACTCAAACGGCTGCCGCAGCCGCAGGACGATGGGAGCCCCGGCATTTCGCGGCCATTGCAGGCGACGGAACTCGGCGCCGGGGAAGATCGCCGCTGCAGCCTCGAACAACGGTGCCAGCTCCCGCGCAGCCGGCGCTGCGTGATACCCCTCCAGCTTCAGCGGGCGCGGACGGGCCTCGGCAAGCAGACTGCCGCCCAGGGTCGGAAAGACCATCAGCACCCCCGTCACCAGCGAGACGATCAGCAAGGGCGCGGCGACCACGCCCAGGTCGCGATGCTGGTGGACGATCGCGCCGGACTTCATCGTCGCGGGCCATAGTCGCAGGCGGAAGCGGCGCCGCGTCCGCCACCACAGCAGGACGCCGGTGACGACGAAGAACAGCCCGACGAGACCCGCCACGCCGGTGATCGTCTCCCCCGTGTCGCCGATCAGCAGGCGATGGTGGAGATCGAACAGCCATAGCTCGGGCCGCTGCCACGATGTCGACCAGCGGGCGACGGTTTCGCCAGCCTGGCTGAGATAGGCGCCGCCGCCGTCCCTGAACAGCACCTGGTGGACGCCGAGACCGTCGCCCGCAAAGGTGATGCGATCTATCGGGCGTGACGCGTTCGACAGCTGGCCGACAACCTTCGCCAGCGCCGCCGGATCGGCACGCACCGGGTCCCCAGCATGCGCCACGAAGGTGAGTTCGTCCCGCCACACGAGCAGCGCACCGGTCAGCCCCAGCACCGCGAGCAAGAGGCCACCGATCGCGCCGATCCAGCGATGCAGCAGGGCAAGGGCGTGCATCAGAAGCCGGCCTGCCAGCTCAGCGTGAAGTTGCGCCCGCGCCCCGTGTAGAAACGGGCATTGTCGGTCGGTCCCTGCGTGTCGCTGTAATAGGTGACATAGTCGGTGTTGCCGAGGTTCTGGACGCTCAGCATCATGCGGCCGATCGGCAGGTCATAGGCGACATAAGCGTCGAACAGCCGGTACCCGACGAAATCATTGGCGATCGGCTGCCCCTGGAACCGGCGTGACAGATAATAGCGGCCCTGCACGCGCGCGCTGAAGCGTCCGCGGGCATAGTCGATGCTGAGGTTGAGCCGGTCGGGTGAGATGTTGGCGCCGTCGAGATCGGCGTCCATCCTGCCGTCGCCATTGGTATCCGTACGTCCGCTGACATGGGCGAAGCCGGTGCCGAACTTCAGTCCCGGCAGCGGGGTGCGGACGGCGAGGTTCACTTCCAGGCCCTCGATATCGATCGGCTGGCGCGCAACGTTGAATATGCCGTCGCTGGCACGCACCAGCACCTGGCCCAGGTCGCTCGACGACCAGTAATAGGTGGCGCTCGCCTCCAGCGGCCCCTGGTTCACCTCGACGCCGAGCTCGCGGTTGTTCGAGACGACCGGCGTCAGATCGAGGAAATCGGCGATGCGGATGTTGGGCTGGGTGATGCCGCGCAGCACGCGCCCGATATCGGCGATCGTATAGCCTTCCGCATAGCTGCCATAGGCGCGGATGCCCTTGATGGGCTCCACCACCACGCCGCCGTTCCACAAGGCCCGCTCGAACGACGGCTTGCCGCCGATGACCGCCCGCGCATTCGCACTGGCGAGCGTCGTATAGTCAGGGATGTCGAGCTGGACATTCTCGTAGCGCACGCCCCCGGCGAGCCGCACCACACCGTCGAACAGCTTGAGATTGGCCTGCCCGAACGGCGCCAGGCTGCGGAAGTCGGTCTGCGGCACCCAGGCGCGGCCGGTCTGGACGAGATCCTGCTTGGTGCGATCGATCAGCGCGTCAAAGCCCGCGGTCAGCGTCAGCGCCTCGAAGCCCGGCACGGCGCGCTCGTAGCTGATCTTGCCGCCGATCTTGCGCGATACGTTGCGCGACTGGTCGAACAACGTGCCCACCGGCGCGATCCGCGCGTCCTGGAACGTCGCCAGGATGCCGCCGGCGAAGGTATCGCTGGTACGGTTGTAGAAGCTCTGCAGCGTGAACGCTCCGCCCGCCAGATCGCCGTCGGTGAGCGAGGCGGACACCATCTCGGCTAGGCCCGTGGAGGGCTGCCCGGGCGTCTGTCCGCGGCGGCTGGTGGCGGGGATGCCCACCGCCCGGTTGCCGTCGACGGGCAGGTAATGATTGTTGCCTTCGAGCCGGAAGCGGTTGGCGATCACCTCGATGCGCGCGGTATCGGAGAGGTCGAAGCCTGCCCGGCCGAAGAAGGAAAGGCTGTCGGTATCCTGGATCTCGCTCTGGTTGCCGTCGAGCCCGATGCGGCGGCCGCGCCCGTCGAGGAACACACCGCGCCGCTCGAAGGCCGCGCCGGCGGTGGCATCGAACCGGCCGCTGCGGACGCTCACCAAACCAGCGACCTTGCCGCCGAGCGAGTCACCGGAGAAATCGTCGCCGCTATTGCCCTGGAGCAGAGTGCGCCCGCTCCAGCCATTTTTCTTGGACGCGCCGACGGTGACCTGGTTGACGACCCCGCCCGTCGCCCCGATGCCCTGCAGCGCGTTGGAGCCGTAGATCACTTCGACCCGGTCGATGAAGAACGGATCGATGGTGTATCCGTCGCGCGCGCCGTCGCGGATCGGCGTCGTCTGCGGGATGCCGTTGATCGCGTAGAGCGGCGATCGGCCGCGCAGCGTCTCGCCGAAGCCGGTGATCTTCTCGCGCGTCGGCGAGAAGGACGGGAGCAGCGCGGACACCGCATCGACGGTGGAGCCGGACACCGCGACTTGGCGCGACAGCGTCTCGCGGTCGATCACGTCCACCGTCAGCGGCAGTGCGCTGGCCGGCAAGGTGGTGCGTGCGGCGGTCACCACGATATCCTCGCGCGCGGTCTCGAGCGCGTCCTCGCCGGCGCGGCCGTCCTGCGCCTTGGCACTTCCCGTCCAGATGGTAGCTGCGGCGATCACGCCGATGGCGAACTTCATCGTCTTCCCCTTTCGGGGGGCGATAGAAAAGAACCGCACGATTTGCAACAGCCTCGCATTAGCAGATTTTTTTTGCAATCCCGCCTTCTGTCGCCGAGCCCTGGTCGGCCGCCTTCCGCAGCGATTGGTTCCGGACAGGTGATCAACCTGCTGAAGCGCCCAATCGGGTGCCAAGCCGACTGCGAGGTTAGCGACCTCATTGACGGGTTTCGGCGAAAGCCGACGTTCACATCAGCGGCGTTGAACGACTGGATGTGGTCGAATGTCGCCGGGAGCCCCACCGGCGCTTCGTGGGACGAAGCCGCCCTTCCCGAGAGATACGTTGAAGGGCCGATTCGATCAGAAGCCGCCATTTGGCGTTCGTGCCCGAATTGGGGGTTATCGTCGCACATCGAGGTAGCGGTCGAACCATGCGTTTGTCTCGGCAAAGATGCTTCGGATATTCGCTGGCGACTGGGCTAGGCTGTGGCTCTCCCCCCCGTAGCGGAGCAACTTCGCTGTCTTACCTTGCTGATAGAGCGCGTAGAAGAAGCGCTCTGCTTGCGACGGTGCGCCCCGCATGTCGAGATCGCCATGGATTATAAGCAGGGGCGAGTTGACGCGGTCGACATAGGACAGCGGGGAGACACTGGCATAGCCCGCCGGGTCCCGCCATGGCGGCACTGTTCGGCCTGTGGTGCGTAGTTCGGACCAGTTGTCGCTCTTCTCATGGGCGATGCCGGGATAACCGACGGCGCCAGGATCGAGCTCGCCATACAGGCTTGAGATGTCGCTGAGTCCGGCCATGGCCACACCAGCCTTGAAGCGATCGGTCTTCGTCAGAAGGGCGAAAACACTGTAGCCTCCGAAACTCTGGCCGAATACGCCGATGCGAGCGGGATCGGTTATTCCTAACGCAGTCAGCCGGTCGATCGCAGGAAACACCCCGTCCGCAATCCTCGCATAGCTGTTGGCATCCTGGCTTCGGTCGCCGAGCGGCATCGAAGGAACCAGCACGACATAGCCCCGTGCCGCGTACAAATAGAGGTTGTAGATTCCGGGCATCCAGGGATCGGACATGAAATCGTGATCGAGGTCCCGCACAATATAGCCACCATAGACCCAGACCAGGGTCGGATAGCGCTGGCCGGCACGGTATCCGGGCGGCAGGATCGCGACCGCTCTGAGTGATTCACCGCGTGTGCTCGTATATTCGATCAGCCTGATCATGCCCCAATCAACCGCGGCAAGGTGGCTGTTCAGCATCAGCAGGTCGCGCGTAGTGTCGGTAGAGACACGCGACTGGTGCAGGATCAGGCCAGTACGGCCTGTCTCGCTCCAAATCACTGAGTCAAGATCCGGGCGGTCGTCAAGCAATGTCCCACGCGCGGGCATCTCTACGTTTCGTTCAGCCGGCGCTGCCGGATCAGGCCCCTCGGCTCGCCGCACGCCGCCATCGGTCGAGGCGATGAAGCGATGCGCTATCGCATCGAAGGGGCTGCTTCGCGCTGTAAAGGCAATGTGATTGTTGTCGATCCAATCGAGCAGCAAAGTCGGATACTTCGCCGCGGCTACTGGCTCGACCCAGTGGACAACGCTATTTGGTGAGAGATCTAGAAAGCCGACCCACCGCTCTACCGTCCAGTTGTCATCGGTGTTGTTGGGCAGAGTTTCCCCAGTCTTGGGTTGTAGTGCACCCAGGGTCGCCATTACCGCCAGCTTCTTGCCATCGACCGATACAGACAGGCTAAGCGCACTGCGGAATGGATAGGTGGGAACAATGCCGACCGTTTCGGCGTGCCTCGTCGTAACATCGACGATGCGCAGTATCGCCTGGTTGGCCGCTTCGTCTCTGGGCAGCCGCGCGGCACCGCTGCCCATCGCCAGAACCGTCGGCTCGATACCGCCACGCAGGCGGGCCGCGGTACGTGCCGCCTCGATATAGGGCCGCCCATATTGGTCCAGTACTCCTGAGACCTGTCCCTGCGGCAAGGTGGCGACTAGCAGGCGCTTCGAATCGAGCCAGACGAAGGGCGCGTTGTCCCCGTTCAACTGGCAGGCGTGCGCACCATTGCGCTTGATGGCACCCCCACGCAGATCGAGCTTATCGAGCGCGCTGCCGTAGCGGGTCTGGCTCATCACCGGCGTGTCGCTCATACGCCTTATTGCGCCGGTGATCCGATCCCAGATGTAGAGACGAACATTGTCACCGCCGCGCGGTTCGCCCCGGCCGGGCTGCGTTGAAAGCAGCGCGACGTAGCGGTTATCAGGCGACCAACTGGCGCACCAATAGCCTGCGGCGTCCGCAGATCCTCGCGTGATGGCACGTCGTGCGCCCGATTTTGTATTAATCAGCCAAAAGTCGTTGCGAGTCGGATCGATCTCATAGGGGAGTCTGCCGTATACCTCGCCGACGCGTGCAGGGCGCTGGATGATCGCAGCAATCCAGTCGCCGTTTGGGGAAAACACCGCTTGATCGATGTGTTCCGTACCAAGCACGTCGTCCAGCGTTAGACCATGCAGAGCCTGTGCGCAGCTCGGCGAAGCGATCAAGCAGAAAAGGCCCGTCAATGCCGCCCGCCACTGCCGTGCCATTCTGCCACCCCCCAAATTTGAGGAGATGTGGTCGATGAACATTCGGGCGAAAGTCAGGCGGATGTGCGACCGACAACGTTCTGGAATGCCGCGTGCAATCCGCCATCCGAGGAGGTTCGGACTTGGCTGCAAATGCCGTGTATCCACCGAATGTCGTTTCTGGCTCTGCGCTCTTCGAAAACCGGCTCTGCCGAAATCGTCAATTTCTAGATCCCGCGGCGGTCTGTTCCCCAGGCTTGGTTTAATGAACGTCCGGCTTCTGGAAACGTGTTGCCGCTCCCGAACGGCGCAATGGGCGGGCGGCGGCCTCACCCGCGGGACGAACGACGGTGGCAGCTTTCGTCCGAACGCGACACTTACTTGGCATTAGGCGAACGACGTAATTTGGTCGCGTACTGCCGGACTAACTTGGCCCCCGACAACGATAGTGTTCCGAAATCGGGAGCTTCTCGTGTCTCCCGCTTATAAGGTCAGATCACCGTCCCTGAGCCGGGAGCAGGCGATCAGTTGGTCGGTCATAATGTCGACCGTGGCAGTTACGTGACCCGCCAGCCAGCAGCGCAGCATCGACAGTTGGGCCGCTGCAATGCCAACCGCGGAAAGGGGAGTTTCCCCAGCGCCGGTCCACCTGCCGCCATGTCTGGCTATGGTATCCGCCAAGCGACGCTGGAGGATCGAACCCGCTGTCGAATCAATGATCGGTCTTGCGACAGATCGTCGTTCCCAGAGATGCTCGATCACAGGTCGAACGTATGAACGCGCTGCACGCCCCGACGCAGCGGTGGCGAGCGTCAGCAGGATTGGTTGCATGGCCGTCAGAAGGACTTCGTCCTTCCCACTGAAGTGCTCGTAGAACGTGGATTTTC
>NZ_BCTR01000065.1 GCF_002091475.1 Sphingomonas azotifigens NBRC 15497 | reverse complement strand
ACGACGTGGAAGAAGTGCTGAGGCGGCGCAGCCCCTCCCCTAGCCCCTCCCGCAAGCGGGAGGGGAACGCAGGCGGATGGGGCAGAACCCGGCATCACACCGCCCAGCAGCCGCAGCCGAGCGCACCCCAGAAGCTCTGGACGTCGGCGGCCGGCACACTGGCACCCAGCGCGGCGGCATGGTCGTGGCCATGGACCGAGCAGCTGCCGTGGCAGGCGCAAGCGGAGGCGAGCTGGGCGCGGGACTCGGGCGATTGGTGGTAGCCGCCAAAGGTCGCGACCGGCGACCAGTCCGGCATCGGCCGCGGCAGCGCGGGGGCGAGCGGGGCATAGTCGCCGTCGCCATGCACCACCTGCCCGCCGAGCAGCGTCAGTACCGAGCGGATATGGACGATCTGGTCCTCGGGCACCGAGAAATAGTCGGCCGAGAGCACCGCCAGATCGGCGAGCTGGCCGGCCTTGATCTGGCCCTTCTTGCCCACCTCGTTCGAGAACCAGGTGTTCTCGTGCGTCCACATCGCCAGCGCCTTTTCGCGGCTGACGCGGTTGGCGCCCGGATAGAGCTTGAGCCCGCCGACGGTGCGGCCGGTCACCAGCCAGCTGAGCGACACCCAGGGATTGTAGCTCGCCACGCGCGTCGCATCGGTGCCCGCACCCACCGGCAGGCCGGCGGCAAGCATCTTGGCGATCGGCGGGGTGCGCTCGGCGGCCTTGGCGCCGTAGCGCTCGACGAAATACTCGCCTTGATAGGCCATGCGGTGCTGCACCGCGATGCCGCCGCCCAGCGCCGCGATGCGATCGATGTTGCGGTCGCTGATCGTCTCGGCATGGTCGAAGAACCAGTGGATGCCGGTCAGCGGAATGTCGCGGTGGACCTTCTCGTACACGTCGAGCGCGCGGCCGATCGTCTCGTCATAGGTGGCGTGGAGCCGCCACGGCCAGCGATGCTCGGCGAGCAGGCGGATCACCGGCTCGAGATCGCCTTCCATGTTCGGCGGCATGTCCGGCCGGGCGACGCGGAAATCCTCGAAGTCGGCGGCCGAATAGACCAGCATCTCGCCCGCGCCATTGTGGCGATAATTGTCGTCGCCCTGCCCCGGCGTCACCTGCTTCACCCAGCCGGCGAAATCGGCCAGCTCTTCCTTGGGCTTCTGGGTGAACAGGTTGTAGCTGATCCGCACGGTCAGCTGGCCGTCGGCATGGAGCTTCTCGATGATCGCATAATCATCGGGATAATTCTGGAAGCCGCCGCCCGCGTCGATCACGCCGGTGACGCCCAGCCCGTTCACTTCGCGCATGAAGTGGCGGGTGGAATTGAGTTGATACTCCTCCGGCAGCTTGGGACCCTTGGCGAGCGTCGAATAAAGGATCGTCGCATTGGGCTGGGCAAGGAGCAGGCCGGTGGGGTTGCCCGCGGCGTCGCGGACGATCTCGCCGCCCGGCGGGTTCGGCGTGTCCTTGGTATAGCCCACCACCCGCAGCGCCGCCGCATTCAGCAGCGCGCGATCATAGAGGTGGAGGATGAAGACGGGCGTATCGGGGGCGACGGCATTGAGCTCGTCGATCGTCGGCAGCCGCTTCTCGGCGAACTGGTGCTCGGTAAAGCCGCCGACCACGCGCACCCATTGCGGCGCTGGCGTGTTGTCGACTTGGCGCTTGAGCATCGCCATGGCGTCGGCCAGCGTCGGCACGCCGTCCCAGCGCAGCTCCATGTTATAATTCAGGCCGCCGCGGATGATGTGCATGTGGCTGTCGATCAGCCCGGGGATCACCCGGCGGCGATGCGCGTCGATCACCTGCGCTTGCGGGCCGGCGGCGGCGCGGACCTCCGTCTCGCTGCCGACCGCGAGGAACTTGCCGTCGCGGATCGCGATCGCCTCGGCCACCGGGTTTTCCCGGTCGAGCGTCGTCACCTGGGCGTTGACGAGGATCAGGTCGGCCATCGAATTTTCCTTCGTTCGGGTTCTTTTTCTTAAAGCCCCTCCCCTTCAGGGGAGGGGTTGGGGTGGGGCATGATCTGTAAGCGAGGGGCTGGCGGATCCGTCATGCCCCACCCCCAACCCCTCCCCTGAAGGGGAGGGGCTTAGATGGGCTCACGCCTGGTCGTCGGGCTTCTTCACCGGCACGCCGAGGATCTGCTCGGCGCAGTCAGTGCGGATGTACGCGACGACGTCGTGGCCGG
This sequence comes from Sphingomonas azotifigens NBRC 15497, assembly GCF_002091475.1. GTDB lineage: Bacteria > Pseudomonadota > Alphaproteobacteria > Sphingomonadales > Sphingomonadaceae > Sphingomonas > Sphingomonas azotifigens. Next base: position 31,448 of record NZ_BCTR01000065.1, on the reverse strand, counting down.
CGAACAGCCGCTTGGCGATCGGCACCGCCTGCTCGCCGAGCAGCATGCCGAGCAGGCCGATCAGCGCGATCGTCGGCGGCGCCGGCGACTTCACGCCGAGGAGGCTGTAGATGACGCCGACCAGCAGACCGACGGCGAGCGAGATCAGATAGGGCTTCATCGCGTTTCCTCCTCGGCGCGTGATCGATCAGCCGCGCACGAAGGCGAGGATGTCGGCGTTCAGCACGTCGGCATGGGTGGTGAGCAGGCCGTGCGGCAGGCCCGGATAGATCTTCACGGTCGGGTTCGGCAGCAGCTTGGCCTGCAGCTCGGCGCCCTGCTTGTACGGCACGACCTGGTCGTCGTCGCCGGCGAGCACCAGCGTCGGCACCGTCATCGCCTTCAGGTCGGCGGTCTGGTCGGTTTCGGAGAAGGCCTTGATGCCCTCATAATGGGCCTTGGCGCTGCCCATCATGCCCTGGCGCCACCAATTGTCGATCACGCCCGGATAGACCTTCGCGCCTTCGCGGTTGAAGCCGTAGAAGGGGCCGGCGGCGACATCGCGGAAGAACTGCGCGCGGTTGTCCGCGGTGCCCTTGCGGAAGCCGTCGAACACTTCGAGCGGCAGGCCGTTCGGATAGGCTTCGGTCTTCGCCATGATCGGCGGCACGGCCGCGACCAGCACCGCCTTGGCGACGCGGCCCTGCGGGATGCCGTACTTGGCGACATAGCGGGCGACTTCGCCGCCGCCGGTCGAATGGCCGATATGCACGGCGTTGCGCAGGTTCAGATGCTCGGCGACGGCGGCTGCGTCGGCAGCATAATGATCCATGTCGTGGCCGTCGCTGACCTGCTCGGAACGGCCATGGCCGCGGCGGTCATGCGCGACGACGCGGAAGCCGTGCTGGAGGAAGAACAGCAGCTGCGCGTCCCAATCGTCCGACGAGAGCGGCCAGCCATGGTGGAACATGATCGGCTGGGCGTCCTTGGGGCCCCAATCCTTGAAGAAGATCGAGACGCCGTCCTTGGTGGTCACGGTGGAGGTCATGGGAGCATTCCTTGTCGTTGGGGGGCAGGAAACAGGGGTGGGCCCGGCGGCGCTAGAGAGGGCGCGCGCGCCGCCGGGCCCGGGGCAACTCAATGGCCTTCGGAAGCGCCGAACATCGTCTTGGCGTAAATGACGCCGAGGCCGTAGGCGCCGCCCCACTGCTTCGCGATGCCGGTGGTCGAGTCGTAGGTCTCGGCGCGCGCCCAGTCGCGCTGAAGCTCGAGCAGATACTGGAGCGAGGTCATCGGCACGGCACCGAGCTGGACCATCCGCTCGACGGCACGCTCATGCGCTTCGGTGGAGACGTCGCCGCAGGCATCGGTGATCACATAGGCCTCGAAGCCCTGGTCGATCGCCGAGGCTACGGGTCCGACGATGCAGACGCTGGTCCACAGGCCGGCGAACACGATGCGCGGCTTGGCGATGCGGTTGATCTCCTCGATCACGGCCGCGTCTTCCCAGGTGTTCATCGAGGTGCGGTCGAGCAGCTTCTGGCCCGGGAAGGGATCGGTCACTTCGCTGAACATCGGGCCGGAGAAGCTCTTCTCGGCGACGGTGGTGAGGATCGTCGGCACGTTGAACGACGCAGCGGCGCGGCTGACCAGCCCGGCATTGTTGCGCAGCATGATCGCGTCGATCGACTTGGTGGCAAATGCCATCTGCGACTGGAAGTCGATCATCACGAGCGCGTGGTTGGTCGGCGAAATCAGCGACTTGCCGGGCGTTGCGGTAGCGGTGAGAGTCATCGGGCGGCTCCTTGTTCTGCCGGGGTCCGGCGTTGATGGGGACAGAATAGCCGTCGCAAATTTTCCGAAAACTCGGATAAATTTAAGCGTTACGTTCTATTCTCTCGAACGTTCAGCAGCCCCGGTACCGCGCCTCCCCCCTGGAGACGCCGGACGGCGGGGGCCGCCTGTCGACGAGCCCTAGGCCCCGGGAGGGCCCGAATATTGGACGCGATTGATGCATTCCCGGCGCGCTCTGCGCCGGAATACTGGTACGGCGCGCGCTTCGTCGCGTTCGCCGGAAAACGCCCGTCACTTCGATGGAAAAGACTGGCGGCGCAGACACCTGGGTCGCGCCGCCGCATCGCTTACAACTCGATCAGCCCACGCTTGGCGGCGATCGTCACGGCGTGCGTCCGGTCGCTCGCGCCGAGCTTGGCGAACAGCGCCTTCATATGCCCCTTCACCGTCTCTTCGGAGAGATCGAGCCGGGTGGCGATCTGCTTGTTCGAATTGCCCCAGGCAGCCAGAGTGAGCACCGAGACTTCGCGTTCGGTCAGGTCGTCGTCGAGCACGTGCAGCGCGATCGCGGTCGCAACGCTTGCGTCGAGATGCTTGCCGCCGTGATGGACCGATCGGATGGCCTCGAGCAGCTGGTTGCGCAGGCTCGCCTTGAGCAGATAGCCCATCGCACCGGCGCGCAGCGCCTTGATGGCGCGACCGTCGCCGGAATAGGTGGTCAGCACCAGGATCCGCGCATGGGGCGCGTCGGCGCGGATGGCGCGGATCGCGTCGAGGCCGGACATGTCGGCCATCTGCAGGTCCATCAGCACCAGATCGGGCTGAAGCCGCGCATATTCCTCGATCGCCTCGGCGCCGCCGCTCGCCTCCCCGACGATTTCCATGTCGTCCTGGGTGGATACGACGGCGCGCACGCCTTCGCGCAGCAGCATATGGTCGTCGGCCAGCAGGATCCGGATGGGCGCCGTGCCCGGTGCCTGTGGCCGTCCGCTGGAAACCCTGGTCAACATCGTAGGCCCGCCAAACTCCCGGTGAGAAGCGGAGCATAGCAGCTTATGTGTCAGCGCGCACCCATCGCTCGGGGCCATGCCGCGAGCGCATTGCGCAGCGCCGCCGTGGTGCGAACGGCAGCGCCATTGCGAATGTCGAAGGTCCATTGCATCGCCGCCATCTGCCCGACCTGCGCATCGATCGCCGCGAGCGCACCGCGCATCATTGCGGCGGCGCTTGGCGCGATCAGCGAATCCGGCACCTCGAATTCCGACCAGCCGAGCAGGCACCCGACCGAGGCGGCACCGATCCGCAGCGCGGCGCGCATCGCCAGGCCAGTGAGATTGCCCACTGCCTCCGGATTGCCGCTGAGCGACGCGCCCATGCCGATCAGCATCAGCGTCGCCGCGCGGATCGGCGAAGGCGGCCGGGTCAGCATCATAGTCTCGCCGAACCCGCCACTGAAGATCCCGCCCTCGCGCAGGCGGGACAGCGTGCCGTGCAGTGCGTCGTCCACCGCATCGGCGCCGCCGCGGGGGCCGCCTGCGACGTCACGCTCCAGCATGCCGACGACCAGCAGGTCGTCCTCCGCCTTGAGGACATCGATCTGCGCCACCGCGAAGGAGACGCCGCGCCATGCGCCGATCGAGCGCGAATGCTCCATACTCATGCCCCGCGCGCTGCTCCCTGCCACCCGGATCCGCGGCACCGGGCCGGAACCGTGCCGCCGTTTCCCTTCGCCTGTCCTGCGCGAAGCGATCTGATCTTGAACAATCCTGCGGAAAAAAGGCCCGTCAGCCGCCCTGCTGCCAGGCGCGGCGCCAGGCGAGCGGCGTGGTGCCGACCAGCCGGCGGAACAGCCGGGTGAGATGCGCCTGGTCGCTCAGGCCACAGGCGCAGGCGATCTGCGACAGCGTATCGCGCGTGTCCCGCATCAGCAGCTGGGCGCGGCGAATGCGCTGCCGGACGATATAGGCGTGCGGCGTCTCGCCGGTGCTGGCCTTGAACGCGCGGCAGAAATGGCCGGTGCTCAGTTGCGCCACCTCGGCCAGGGTCGAGGTGAAGATCGGCGCCTGGAGATGCGCCTCGACATGCTCGGCCACCCGCCGCAGCTGCCAGCCGGCGAGTCCGCCCTTGGCGACGCCCTTGCTGTGGGTCGGGCCGTCGGGCAGCAGATCCGCCGGCTCGGCCGCGCCCGGCGCGACCAGCAGGTACGACAGCTGCTCGAGATAGCGCCGCGCGAGCGGCGGATCCTCGTCGAGCGATCGCATCGCGCCCGCGAGCAGCGCCGACAATTCGGGTGCGGTGCCCGGATGCGAAGACGCTGCAGAGTCGATCAATGCCTGGTGGTACATGGTTCCATCCCGTCTTGCCGGGATGGACTGTCGCGCAGCCGGGGCAGCGACGGAATCGAACCTCCGCACCGCACGGCCCAGCTTTGATTTGGGCCGACTATACCAAGGTTTACCTAGGCCGCTGGCGGCGCGCTGGCGGTGCCAAACGGGAGGATGGTCTCCAGGCTGGCGAGCGGCGGTGCGCCGGGGACGATGGCGCCCCGGCGAAGCAGGAAGACGTGGCGGACGATTTCCGCCTGCTGCTCGATGCCGTAGCGCTCCAGCGTCCAGCCGGGCCGGACCGCATAATGATAGCGGCAGAAGGGATGCCGCCGCAGCACGAGATTGAGCCCGCGCTGGTGCTGCCAGACATGCACCATCTCGTGGATGAAATGTGCCTGCAGCCCCAGCCCCGCGCCGGCGAAGCAGGGCTGATAGGCGTCGCTCGCGGGATGGAAATGCAGATGGCCGCGCGGTGCCATCGTCACGTTCCGCGGCTGGAAGGGGAACCATTTCCGCCGGAACACGCGCACCGGATCGAGGTCGATCGCCGCGCCGAACATGCCGCGGGCCAGCGCACGCTCGGCTGCGGTGAGGGGGCGGCCCTGTCGCGACTCCGTATCGGACATGGCCGCCCTCCCCGACTTACTTGACCGTCAGCCCCGTCCACTTGGCCGCGAACGCCCAGGTGTCGGCGGTTTCCTCGATCACCTTGTCGGTCGGCTTGCCCGAGCCATGGCCGGCGCGGGTCTCGATGCGGATCAGGTGCGGCTTGTCGCCGATCTGCGCATGCTGCAGGGCGGCGGTGTACTTGAAGCTGTGCCCCGGCACCACGCGGTCATCGGTATCCGCCGTGCTCACCAGGATCGCCGGATATTCCACGCCGCTCTTGATGTTGTGATAGGGCGAATAGGCGTAGAGCCGCTTGAAGTCCGCTTCCTTCGACGGATAGCCATAATCGTCGACCCAGTAACGGCCGGCGGTGAACCGGTCGAAGCGAGTCATGTCCATCACGCCCACCGCCGGCAGCGCCGCGCCGAACAGGTCCGGGCGCTGGTTGGTCACCGCGCCGACCAGCAGGCCGCCATTCGATCCGCCCTGAATCGCCAGCTGGCCCTTGCCGGTGATGCCCTGCTGGATCAGGAACTCGCCCGCCGCGATGAAATCGTCGAACACATTCTGCTTGTTGGCGAGGCGGCCGCCATCATGCCACGCCTTGCCGTACTCGCCGCCGCCGCGGATGTTCGCGACGACATAGACGCCGCCCTGCTCCAGCCAGGCGAGGCGGCCCGCCGAGAAGCCCGGCGTGATCGGGATGTTGAACCCGCCATAGCCGTAGAGGATCGTCGGCGCCGGGCCGGTCACGCTCTTCTTGCGGACGATGAACATCGGCACCCTGGTGCCGTCCTTCGAGGCGTAGAAGCGCTGCTCGACGGCATAGTCCTGCGGGTCGAACGCGACCTTGGGCTGCGCCCAGGGCTCGGCCTTGCCGGTCTTCACATCGTAGCGGAAGATCGTCGTCGGATAGTTGAAGCTGGTAAAGGCGAAGAAGGTTTCGCCCTCGTGCGGATGCCCGCCAAAGCCGCTCGCCGTACCGATGCCCGGCAGCGCGACCTTGCCGTCGGCCTTGCCGTCCAGCGTGTAGCGGCGCACCTCGGTGGCGGCATCGACCATATAGCTGAGGATCAGCCGGTCGCCGACGATCGACTGGCCGGCCAGCGTCTCCTTCTGCTCCGGCACCACCTCGTGCGGGGTCAGCGCCGGATCGGCGAGATCGATGGTGACGATGCGCTGGCGCGGCGCGCCGTCGTCGGTCGCGAACCAGAACTTCGTCCCGACATTGCCGATCGGCGCCCAGTCATGCTCGAGCTTGCCGATCACCGTCTTCGCCTTCCAGGCGGGATCCTTCAGGTCGACGATGTGGACGAGGTTCTTGTTGTCGGTCCCCTCGCTGGTCGTGATCACCAGATAGCGGCCATCGTCGGTGATGCCCGCCGAATGGCTCTGCTTGGGCGCCGAGGGCGTCTCATAGACCAGCCGGTCGGCGCTCTGCTGGGTGCCGAGCTTGTGGAAGTAGATGCGGTGGTTCTCGTTGAGCGCCTGGAACTTGGCGTCCGCGGGCGGCTCCGGATAGCGCGAGTAGAAGAAGCCACTGCCGTCCTTCGCCCAGGCCACGCCCATGGTGAACTTGGCCCAGCTCACCGTATCGCCGGTGTCCTTGCCGGTGGCGACGTCGAGCACCTTGATCGTGCGCCAGTCGGTGCCGCCATCCTGGATCGAATAGGCGAGCAGCTTGCCGTCCTCGCTCGGCAGCCATTCGGCGAGCGCGGTGGCGCCGTCCTTCGACCAGCCATTGGGATCGATCAGGACGCGGCCCTGGCCGTTCAGGCCATCGCGGACGAACAGCACCGCCTGGTTCTGCAGCCCGCTATTATGCGGGTAGAAATAATGGCCACCCTTCTGCTCGGGCACGCCGAAGCGCTCGTAATCGAACAGCTGCTTGATCCGCGCCTTGAACGCGTCGCGGCCGGGAAGCGTCGCGAGATACGCGTCGGTGACCTTGTTCTCCGCCTCGACCCAGGCGGCGACCTCCTTGTCGTGGCGCACATCGTTTTCGAGCCAGCGATACGGATCGGCGACCTTCACCCCGAACTGTTCATCCACCACGTCGACGCGGCGGGTGTCGGGATAGGCGAACTTGGTCATCGGCGCGGTCGTCTCCGGCTTGGTGGTCTGGGCAAAGGCGGGGCTGGCGAAGAGTAACGGCAGGATCAATGCACGGCGCATTCAAGGGCTCCCTCAGAATGCGCCCACCCTAGGCAGCCCCGCCGCCGGCCTCAAGCCAGACCGGTCAAGCCGATCGCCCAGGCAAAGGCGGCGAGCGGCGACAGCGCCAGCAGCGCGGTGATCCACGCACCGACATCGAGCGGCGCACTGCGGCGCACCCGTTTGGACTTGCGAGACATGGTAGTTCTCCAGCGCTGCCAGGCGGGGCAGCGCACCCTTGTTTGTTCGGGCGCGGAGATGGGGTGGCGCGGCGGAATTGCCAGCGAAACGAATCTTCGTGGGGAGGAAGGAAAACTGGGGGCGTCCCGTCCTCCTCCCGATGCGTAGACGGCCAAACTAGGTTGTCATCCCCGCGAAGGCGGGGATCCATTGCCGCTGATGCCGCGGTTCTTTCCCCAAGCGAATAGGCAAATGGATTCCCGCCTTCGCGGGAATGACGAACGCTTTGCGGGAATGCTGCCCTTCGATCTCAAGCGCCGTCATTCTCACGCCAATGCGCGAAGGACAAGAAAAAGGGCGGCCGCTGCTGCGACCGCCCTTCCCTTGTTCGATCCGAACGAAGCGCCGATCAGGCGGCTTCGTCGAAATCCTCGTCCGAGATCACCGGACCCGAATCCTGGCCCTTGGCCGAGACGTCGCGATCGACGAACTCGATGATCGCCATCGGCGAGGCGTCCGAGGCGCGGATGCCGGCCTTGATGATGCGGGTGTAGCCGCCGTTGCGATCGGCGTAACGCGCGGCCAGCACGTCGAACAGCTTCACCAACTGGGCGTCGTCCAGCAGGCGGGCGTGCGCCAGACGCCGGTTCGACAGGCCACCCTTCTTGGCGAGGGTGATCAGCTTCTCGACGTAGGGACGCAGTTCCTTCGCCTTGGCGACGGTGGTGGTGATCTGCTCGTGCTTGATCAGCGCGGCCGACATGTTGCGGAACAGAGCCGCGCGATGGGCCGAGGTACGCTGCAGCTTACGACCGCCATAACGATGACGCATGGTATCTTCCTTTCGTTCGTCAGGGGGCCGTTTGACGGTACCCCCAGCCAGGCAGCACTCGAGGCGGCTGCCCTTTGCCTAAAATCCTCCCCGAGCTCGTCTCGGGGAGGGGGACCACCGCCAACGGCGGTGGTGGAGGGGCCGGCCGAAGGCCGGTGCAGTGTCTGGAGGAAGCCGATCGCCGCTTGCCGCGGCGCCCCTCCACCATTCGCTGCGCGAATGCTCCCCCTCCCCCGGCACCGCCGGGGGAGGAATGGACCATCAGCCCATGATCTCCTGTTCAAGCTTCTTGGCCATTTCCTCGATGTTCTCGGGCGGCCAGCCCGGGATTTCCATGCCCAGGCGCAGGCCCATGCTGGAGAGGACTTCCTTGATCTCGTTGAGCGACTTGCGGCCGAAATTCGGCGTGCGCAGCATCTCGGCTTCGGTCTTCTGGACCAGATCGCCGATATAGATGATGTTGTCGTTCTTGAGGCAGTTGGCCGAGCGGACCGAAAGCTCGAGCTCGTCGACCTTCTTGAGCAGATAGCGGTTGATCTGCGCGGCATCGCCCGCGCCACCTTCCGCCGGTGCCGCTGCCGGCGCCATGCCGACCGGGGCTGCCCGGGTGATCGACGAATCGTCGAAGTGCACGAACAGCGCCAGCTGGTCCTGGAGAATGCGCGCGGCATAGGCCAGCGCATCGTCCGGGGTCACCGTGCCGTCGGTCTCGACGGTCAGCGTGAGCTTGTCATAATCGAGCTCCTGGCCGACGCGGGTGTTCTCGACCTTGTACGAGACCTGACGGACCGGGCTGAACAGCGCATCGACCGGGATCAGACCGATCGGCGCATCGGCCGGGCGGTTCGCGGTAGCGGGCACATAGCCCTTACCTACGTCCGCGGTCAGTTCCATGTTCAGGGTCGCGCCGTCGTCGAGGTGGCAGATCACCAGCTCGGGGTTCATCACTTCGATGTCGCCCGAAACCGCGATGTCGCCCGCCTTCACTTCCGCCGGGCCGGTGGCCGACAGCTGGAGACGCTTCGGGCCTTCGCCCTGCATCTTGAGCGCGATCTGCTTCACGTTGAGGACGATGTCGGTCACGTCCTCGCGCACGCCGGCGAGCGACGAGAATTCGTGCAGCACGTTCTCGATCTTGATCGAGGTGACTGCCGCGCCCTGCAGCGACGACAGCAGCACGCGACGCAGCGCGTTGCCGAGGGTGAGGCCGAAGCCCCGCTCCAGCGGCTCAGCGACGAACGTCGACTTCCGCTTGGGATCGCCACCGGGCTTCTTCTCGAGGCCGTTGGGCTTCTTGAGTTCCTGCCAGTTCTTAGCGTTGACCGACACGGGCTTTCCTCATGTTGGGCAGGGAAGAGGCATTCCCCGCCAGGTATTTACTGCAAGACCGCGGACCCGCCTCAGGGCCCGCGGTGCAAGCAGGACGTATCAGACGCGACGGCGCTTCGAGGGACGCACACCGTTGTGCGGGATCGCCGTCACGTCCCGGATCGAGGTGATCTGGAAGCCGACCGCCTGCAACGCGCGGAGCGCCGACTCGCGGCCCGAACCCGGACCCTTGACTTCGACCTCGAGGGTGCGAACGCCGTGCTCGGCGGCCTTGCGGCCGGCGTCCTCGGCGGCGACCTGGGCGGCGTACGGGGTCGACTTGCGCGAGCCCTTGAAGCCCATCATGCCGGCCGACGACCAGCTGATCGCGTTGCCCTGCGCGTCGGTGATGGTGATCATGGTGTTGTTGAAGCTGGCGTTCACATGCGCGACGCCGGCGGTGATGTTCTTGCGTTCGCGACGGCGAATACGCTGCGGTTCACGTGCCATTTGGAATTTCCTGACCTAGAAGCTTGGTGCCTGGAGGCGCGGGGCCTCGGGGGAAGAAGTGCGCGCTGGGAAGCGCTGCTTACTTCTTCTTGCCGGCGATCGGCTTGGCCTTGCCCTTGCGGGTGCGCGCATTGGTGTGCGTGCGCTGGCCGCGGACCGGCAGGCCCTTGCGGTGACGCAGGCCGCGATAGCAGGCCAGGTCCATCAGGCGCTTGATGTTCATCGCCACCTGGCGACGAAGATCACCTTCCACGGTGTAGCCGGCGTCGATCGCTTCGCGGATCTGCAGCACTTCCTGGTCGCTGAGGTCCTGCACGCGGCGCTCCGGCGCGATGCCGAGCTGGGTGGTCAGTTCCTTGGCCTTTGCGGGGCCGATGCCGTGGATATACTGCAGCGCGATAACGACGCGCTTGTTGGTCGGGATGTTAACACCCGCAATACGTGCCATGAAATATATTCTCCCAGCTCCACGAGGCACTGCATGGCAGCGGCGCCCCATCTCGTAGCGTTGCCTTCCGAAATGCAGCGGCACGACGCACGCAAGGAGCGCCGCCGTAATCTACTGTTCCGGAAGTTGGGCGAGATACGGGTCCGCAGGCGAACTGTCAAGCGCCGCGGAGCCGGAAAATGCTGAACCCTCCTTATATAGCAAGGTTCCCGGCAGGCCAAGCGCGGCGAGGGGGTGCGGGGCGAAGCGCGTCCCGTTTCGGATAGGGGGACGCTGATACCAAGTCGCAAGGATAAGAACGCATGCCCTCCCTCATATCGTCACCCCGGCGAAAGCCGGGGTCCATTGGGGCCTCGCTATCGGCTTTTGCTGCAACCGAGTGGCGAATGGATCCCGGCTTTCGCCGGGATGACGGTGGTTTGTGGTGGTTAGCGGTCGTTCGGCGCTCGGATCGGAAACCGCGAAAGTATGCTTCGGAGGCAGGTCGCGGTCGTCGAAAGCGCGTCGTTGATCGGCACCTCGAAGCCGATGTCGCCAAGATCGCTGTCCGGCTTTGCCCAATGCGGCAAGGCCTCCAACCAAAACGAGATCCTCACTGCCTCGTCCGAGATGCGTTCGAACTCGAGATGAGGTTCAGTGAACCCACAAATCGGTTGTGCTGCTTGGCCGGCAACTACGCGATCGAGCCAGTCAGCAAGATGCTCAACCTCGAACGTGGTGAGGCACGGCTCTCGAAAAGACCACGACCTTCCGTCGAGATCAGCTTCGCCTGACACAATAAGCCAGTTCGAGTCCCATTCGTCATCTACGATGTCTGGGAACTGATAGCGCTCGACCCCGATCCGCAACGAACCGTTGGTCCCTTCGAAAGCTGCTATATGCTCGTCGTCCACCACAACTTGGTAGCTATGCGTCTCGATGTCCGCAACTGAGGCGGAAGCGGCCCAAGCCCCTTCAGAATCAAAAAAGGGCGGGGTCTCCCCCGCCCTTTCCGTTATCCCTGCCCGTCGAGCACCGCGGCAATCTGCCGCGTCACTTCGTCGATATCGGCCATGCCGTCGACTCGCCGGACCAGCCCCTTCTCCTCGTAGAAGGGCAGGATCGGCGCCGTCTTGGCGCGATATTCCGCCATGCGGGTGCGCACTGTCTCGGCATTGTCGTCGGGCCGGCGCTTGAACTCGGTCGAGCCGCACACGTCGCACACGCCGTCCACCTTGGGCAGCTTGTACTTGTCGTGATAGCCCTCGCCGCACTTGGCGCAGGTGAAGCGGCCCTCGACGCGGTCGACCAGCGCCTCTTCGTTGACCAGCAGCTCGATCACATAATCGAGCTTGCGGCCCCGCTCGGAGAGCAGCGCGTCGAGCGATTCGGCCTGCGCATAGGTGCGCGGATAGCCGTCGAAGATCGCGCCCTTTGCGGTATCGGCCATGTCGAGCCGCTCGCCGATGATGCCCGAGACGATGTCGTCGGAGACGAGCTCGCCCGCCTCCATTACTGCCTTGGCCTTCAGGCCCGTGGGCGTTCCCGCCTTCACCGCGGCGCGCAGCATGTCGCCGGTGGACAGCTGCACCATGCCGCGCTCGGTTTCGAGACGCTTTGCCTGGGTGCCCTTACCGGCCCCCGGCGGACCCAACAGGATGATATTCAACAGGTACCTCCCCTAACGCCGCCGCGCCTCAGCGGGCGCGGCCGCCCTTGAGCTTCGCCTTCTTGATCAAGTCGCCATACTGGTGGGCCAGCAGGTGCGACTGGATCTGCGTCACCGTATCCATGGTTACGTTGACGACGATGAGAAGGCTAGTGCCGCCCATCAGGAACGGGATGCTCATCGCGGAGAACGCCCATTCCGGGACCAGGCAGATGATGGTCAGATAGGCTGCACCGATCACGGTGATGCGGGTCAGCACATAGTCGAAATACAGCTCGGTGTTCTTGCCCGGACGGATGCCCGGGATGAACCCGCCATAGCGCTTCAGATTGTCCGCGGTCTCCTCCGGGTTGAAGACCACCGCGGTGTAGAAGAACGAGAAGAAGATGATGCCCGCGGCGTACAGCGACATGTAGATCGGCGAGCCGTGGCGCAGCCAGATGTTGAGGTTCGCGATCAGGTCGCCCCACCAGCTGTCGCCGCTCGTCGCCTGCCCGGCGAACTGGGTGATGGTCAGCGGCAGCAGCAGCAGCGACGAGGCGAAGATCGGCGGGATCACGCCGGCGGTGTTGAGCTTGAGCGGCAGGTGGCTGCGCTCGGCCTGGACGCCGCGCGCGGTCTGGCGCTTCGGATACTGGATCAGGATGCGGCGCTGGGCGCGCTCCATGAAGCAGATGAACAGCACGAGCAGCGCGACGCCGACGATCACGAAGATCAGGCGCAGCGGATCGATCGAGCCCGAGCGGCCGCTCTCGAACAGCTGCACGAGCGTGACGGGCAGGCGGGCGACGATGCCGGCCATGATGATCAGCGAGATGCCGTTGCCGATGCCGCGGCTGGTGATCTGCTCACCGATCCACATCAGGAACATCGTGCCGCCGACGAGGCTGACCACGGCGGTGAGGGTGAAGGCCAGGCCCGGCTCGACCACCGGGCTCAGGCCCTTGGCGGCGCCGGCGGCCTCGAGGCCCTGCACCAGGAAATAGCCCTGCACGCAGGTGAGCAGCACGGTGCCGTAGCGGGTATACTGGTTCAGCCGCTTGCGGCCGCTCTCGCCTTCCTTCTTGATCGCGTTGAGCTGCGGCGACAGCGAGGTCGCCAGCTGCACGACGATCGACGCGGTGATGTAGGGCATCACGCCCATCGCCACGATCGACATGCGCGACAGCGCGCCGCCGGTGAAGTTGTTGAAGAAGTCGAGCACGCCGCCCTGGGTCTGCTGCGCGAGCAGGCCAAGCGCGGTCGGGTCGATGCCCGGCAGCGGCACATAGCTCAGCATGCGGAAGACGATCAGCGCGCCGAGGGTGAACCACAGGCGCTTCTTGAGGTCGGTGGCCTTGCTGAACTTCGCCAGATTGATGCTGGAGGCCAGCTGGTCGGCTGCGGATGCCATTTCGTATCTTCGTCCCGGATAAGTGACGGGCGCTCCCCCGCCCTGCGGAGTCGCATATAGGGGTTGTGCGCGGCTTGTCTAATGGCTGCGGGCGCCGAAAGAAACCGGCACCTGCCCCGACCTTCGCCCAAACCCGAGTCATTCCGGCGAAAGCCGGAATCCATTGGGGTCATCGGCGCGGCGCCCGCCATGACGGAGTGGCGAATGGATCCCGGCGTTCGCCGGGATGACGGGCCTGGGGGAAGCAGCGTCTTCAGCGACGCGCACCAGGCCCAGCACGAAGGAAGGCGGAGCCTTGGGAGCCCCGCCTTCGCGTTTCGTCAGCCCTGCTTGGCGGCCTTGGCAGCGGCCTGGGCCGTGCGGTGCTTCGCCTTGTGCTTCTCGGCGGCCGGAACGATCTCCGGCACGGTGACCGAGCCACCGGCCTTCTCGACCGCCTCACGCGCACCGGCGGAGACGCCGGCGACGGTGAAGTTCAGCTTCGCGGTGAGCGAGCCCTTGCCGAGCAGACGGACGCCGTCCTTGCCGCCACGAGCCAGGCCAGCGGCCTTCAGCGCGGCGTGATCGATGTCGGTGCCGGTCAGCTTGCCCGAATCGACAGCCTTCTGGATCTCGCCCAGGTTCACCTCGGCATAGTCCTTGGCGAAGATGTTGTTGAAGCCACGCTTCGGCAGACGCATGTGGAGCGGCATCTGACCGCCCTCGAAGCCCTTGATCGAGACGCCTTCGCGGCTCTTCTGACCCTTGACGCCGCGGCCGCCGGTCTTGCCCTTGCCCGAGCCGATACCACGGCCGATGCGCATGCGGCGATGACGGGCGCCCTGGTTGTCGTTGAGTTCGTTCAGCTTCATGATGTGTGCACTCGCTTTCGCTTTTGTCGCGCGTTGATGGGAAGCGCGGGCTCATAGCGGCGAGCGGGGGGAATGTCGACTCTTGTTTGGGGGAGCCGCGAGTCAGCGCCGACCGACCATACGCATTGCTTGTGAACCGGTCGGAGCGAAAGCAGCCGGTGCGGAAAGCTTGCAAACCCTGTTGAGGTCAACTGGTCAGTGCTGCCCCATCAGCTTCTCCCGAAAGAACCGAACCACTTCGCGATCGAAATTTCGATGGAACGCCGTCCGGTCGAAGCCCGAGGCGCTCCCGCACAGCTGCGGCATGTTCCCTGCATCCGCGCAGGGGGCGAGGAAATCGAAGTGTCCGGCGCCCGCCACCGCATGAAACTCGGGCGGCTGCGGCAGCGCGGCGCGGACGGCGTCGGCATAGAAGGGGGCGGGCAGGATCTGGTCCGCGTCGGCGCGCCACAGCTGCACGGGGATCGTGATCGCGGCGAGGCCCTTCGCGTCGAACGCGAAGCCCAGTGCCGGGGCGGCCACGACGATCGCCTTGAGCCGCGTGTCGCGCATCTCGGGCCAGGGCCCTATGGCGCCGCCGCGCGGTTGGGCCTTCAGCAGCGTGCAATCGAAAAAGGCGGGGTACTGCCGGCAATGCTCGGCGAGGCGCCCGAGGTCAGGCCGTCCGCCCGCCGCCGCCAGCACGGTGAAGCCGCCCGCCGAAAAGCCGAACGCCCCCACGCGATCGGGATCGATCGCGTCATGCCCGGCCCAGGCCCGCAGCATATAGCTGATCGTCGCGCTGAGCGCCGGCGGGCGCTGCTCGATATGGGTCGCCTGGCGGTTGTCCCGCCAATTGTCGCCGGGATGGGTCAGCGCCGCAACGACGAACCCCGCCCGGGCCAGCGCCACGGCCGTGTCGACATGCCCGGCAAAGTCGCCCCCCGTGCCGTGCGACAGGACGATCAACGGATGGCTACCGCCAGGCACGGGCGCGTCGGGCACGACATCCTGGCCCGACAGGCCGATTCGCGCGTGCACCGCGGTACCGGAGGCGGGGTACCAGATCCCCAGTTCGATGCCGTCGGCCGTGACACGGCGCTCGAACCCCGCCTCCGGCGATTGGGCCTGGGCCGCTGCGGCGCCGAGGCTGAACAAGAGGCTGGCAAGGAATAGACGTACGGACACGCACCACTCCACGAAGTTGCTGCATCCTCCAGATCGCCCCCGGCCCCGCGGCGAAAGCGCGCATGCGCGAACGGGCGAATGGGTTCGCCGGCCGGCAAGCGGGCTTTTTCCGGCGCAGCCCTCGCGATAGAAAGCGTGCGTGGCACCCTCCCCGCTTCTTTCGACCGACGCCATCCGCAGGACGCCGCCGCTGATGCGCGGCATCGCGCTGGCCGTGATCGCCGGCACCCTGCTCGCCGTGCTCGGACCCTTCGGCACCTATCTGAACGGCGGGCCTGTCCGGTTGCTCGGCTATTGGATCGGCGCAACGCTGCTCGGGCTGGTCCTGTACGGCTGGGCGTATCGGGCGATCCTCGCCAGGGTCACGACCGGCGCGTGGCGCTGGGGGCTGGCATTGCTGGGCGCGACGCTGGCGGCCAGCATTCCCGAAGCGCTGGCGACTCGCCTGGCAGCCTTCCTGCTCTGGCCGGATCTCGCCCAGCGCCACCTGCCGCTGCCGCTATGGTTCGCCCAGACCACGAGCATGGGCCTGATCGCGATGCTTGCCGCCCATGCCCTTTTGCGCAATCCCACCGCACCCGCACCCGCACCCGCACCCGCGCCCGCCCCGTCGCCCGCGGAGCGGCTGGCCGGCGACGTGCTCGCGCTACAGATGGAGGACCATTATGTGCGCGTCCACCGCGCCTCGGGTTCCGAGCTGCTCCTGATGCCGATGCGCCACGCGATCGACGCCGTCGAGGTGGAAGGCCTGCGCACCCACCGCTCTTGGTGGGTCGCCCGCCATGCCGTCGCCGCGGTGGAAGGGAATGCCCGCTCGATGCGCGTGCGACTGTCAAACGGCGTGGTCGCGCCGGTAGCACGCTCCGCGGTCACCCATCTCAAGGCCGCAGGCTGGGTCCAGACCTGACCGACGCCCGCGCGCAGCGGGTGCACGCCCGGCAATCCTGCGCGCTATGGGCAATGCCAGGTGACCGGCATCGCGCCTCGCTCAGGCGTGTGTGCACGCGAAGGCAACGAACGACCCCAGCGTGCGCGTGCGGATCATCGCATCCAGTCTTCCGATTGCCGGGCAGGTTGCGCCGTGCCCCAACCGATCGCAGCGCGGACCCGAATGGTCCGCCGCAGCGATCTTCCGGCGTTCTCGCGTGGAAAGCGAGTCTTCGAACGACTCCACCTGCCCGTCCAGGTCTGCCGGCTTGATCGATCGCAGATGACGCGCCGGACATTGGTGGTCGGCGAGCACGGCGAAGCGCTCGAACGTGCGGCCCGCCATCGCCTGATCCTCGGCCTGCGGGGAAAGCAACGCCATCAGCATCAACAGGATCATGATCGTTCTCCGGACCGGATGCGCGAGAAACTACGCCGGTCCGAACGGGTCGACAAGCGCACGCCGCCCCTCCCCGGAGCGCACACACGAAAAAGGGCGGTGGTTGCCCACCGCCCTCTTCCAATGTCGCCAAGGCCGGCGAAACCGAAGGCTCAGCCCTCGATCACCTCGACCATGTGCGGCAGCTTGCGGATCATGCCGCGGACCTCGGGGGTATCCTCGAGCTCCGAAACCTTGTGCATCTTGTTGAGGCCAAGGCCGATCAGCGTCGCGCGCTGATCCTTGGTGCGGCGGATCGGCGAGCCGATCTGCTTGATCTTGATCTTCGCCATGATCGGTTACTCCGTAACGGCCGCTGCGTCCGCCTCGGCGGTCTGCGAACCACCGCGGCCGAGCAGGTCGGCGATCTTCTTGCCACGGCGCTGCGCGACCGACTTCGGCGAAGTCTGCTCACCCAGTGCCTCGAACGTGGCGCGGATCATGTTGTACGGGTTCGAGGTGCCGACCGACTTGGTCACCACATCGGCCACGCCCAGCGATTCGAAGATCGCGCGCATCGGGCCGCCGGCGATGATGCCGGTACCCTGGGGCGCCGAACGGACGGTCACGCGGCCTGCGCCGAAGTGGCCGTTGCCGTCGTGGTGCAGCGTGCGGCCTTCCTTCAGCGGAACGCGGATCATCGCCTTCTTCGCCGAAGCGGTCGCCTTCGAGATGGCTTCCGGCACTTCGCGCGCCTTGCCATGACCGAAGCCGACACGGCCCTTGCCGTCGCCGACGACGACGAGTGCCGCGAAGCCGAAGCGCTTGCCGCCCTTCACCGTCTTCGAGACGCGGTTGATGTGGACGAGCTTCTCGATGAGCTCCTCGCCCTGTTCCTCGTTGTTGCGACGGTCGTCGCGACGGCCACGGTTGCCGTCACGGCCCCGGCCACCGCGGTCGCCGCGCTCGCCACCGCCGCGGCCGCCACGGCCACCGCGATTGCCGCGGTTGCCCTGCTCCTGGCCGGCGTCCTGCGCCTCGACCGGCGCTTCGGTCGTGTTGATTTCATCGGCCATCGTTAGAACTCCAATCCGCTCTCACGCGCGGCATCCGCCAGCGCCTTGACGCGACCATGGTAGAGGAAGCCACCGCGGTCGAAGACGACCTGGGTGATGCCGGCGGCCTTGGCGGCCTCGGCAACGCGCTTGCCCACTTCCTGTGCCGCGGCGATCGTGGCACCGGTCTGGCCACGCACGTCCTTATCGAGCGTGGAGGCCGAGGCGACGGTGCGACCCGCGGCGTCGTCGATCACCTGGGCATAGATGTGCTTGCCCGAGCGATGGATCGACAGACGAGGACGGCCACCGGCCCGCGCACGCAGCGCGGTACGGTTGCGGCGACGACGCTTTTCGAAAAGCGAAAGACCCTTGGTGCTGATCACTTCTTCTTCCCTTCCTTGCGGAAGATGAATTCGCCATCGTACTTGATGCCCTTGCCCTTATAGGGCTCCGGCTTGCGCCAACGGCGGATTTCCGCGGCCACCTGGCCGACCTTCTGCTTGTCGATGCCCGAGATCTCGACCGTGGTCTGATCCGGCGTCTTGATCTCGATTCCCTCGGGAATGTCGAAGTTGACGTCGTGCGAATAGCCGAGCTGCAGCTTCAGGACCTTGCCCTGCGAGGCAGCGCGGTAGCCCACGCCGGTGATCAGCAGCTTCTTGGTGAAGCCGGTGGTCACGCCGGTGACGAGGTTCTGCACCAGGGTACGCTGCATGCCCCAGAAGGCACGCGCGCGCTTGGTCTCGTTCGCCGGCTGCACCGAGATGCCGCCGTCGGTCACTTCGTACTTGATGTCGTCCGCGAGCGGCATGGTGAGGGTGCCCTTGGGCCCCTTCACCGAGATCTGCCCGCCGTCGATGTTCGCGGTCACGCCCGCAGGGACGGGAACCGGCTTCTTACCGATGCGGCTCATCAGAACACCTCCGCCAGCACTTCGCCGCCGACATTCTGTTCGCGCGCTTCGGCGTCGGACAGAACGCCGCGAGGCGTCGAGACGATCGTGATGCCGAGGCCGTTGCGGACGCGCGGAAGCTCCTGCGAACCCGAATAGACACGGCGGCCGGGCTTCGAGATGCGCGCGACGTGCTTGATCGCCGGCTGACCCTCGAAATACTTCAGCTCGATGCGGATGCCGGCCGCGGGGCCCATCTGCTCTTCGCTGTAGCCACGGATATAGCCCTCGCGCTGAAGCACGTCGAGGACACGGACACGCAACTTCGACGCCGGCGTCAGGACGGAGTCCTTGCGCGCGCGCTGGCCGTTGCGGATGCGGGTGAGCATGTCACCCAGGGGATCGGTCACTGCCATCTTGCGTGTCCTTTACCAGCTCGACTTCGTGACACCGGGGATCAGGCCCTTGTTGGCCAGATCGCGCAGCATGACACGTGCGAGACGGAACTTGCGGTAATAAGCGCGGGGACGACCCGTCAGCTCACACCGGTTGCGAATGCGGGTCGGGTTCCCGTTGCGGGGAATCTCGGCCATCTTGAGCCGTGCGATGAGACGCTCGGTCTCATCCAGGCTTTCGTCGTTCGCAATCGCCTTGAGCTTCGCGTACTTGCCGGCGTACTTCTTCACCAGCTGCTTGCGACGCTCGTTCTTGTTGATCGAACTCAGTTTCGCCATGACTTAAGTTCTTCCTTCCTTACGCCGCCTGCTTCGTTTCGCCGTCCGCCTGCGGGAACGGGAAACCGAAGAGACGGAGAAGCTCGCGAGCCTCGTCATCCGTCTTGGCAGTGGTGGTAACGATCACGTCCATGCCGCGCACCTTGTCGATGCGGTCATAGTTGATTTCGGGGAACACGAGCTGTTCCTTCAGGCCGCAGGCATAGTTGCCACGACCGTCGAACGACTTCGGGTTCAGGCCGCGGAAGTCGCGGACGCGCGGGAGCGCGATCGTGATGAAACGATCGAGGAACTCGTACATGCGCTCGCGACGAAGGGTCACCTTCGCACCGATCGGCATGCCTTCACGCAGCTTGAACTGCGCGATCGACTTCTTCGCCTTGGTCACGACGGGCTTCTGGCCGGCGATCAGTTCCATTTCAGAAGCGGCCTGCTCGACCTTCTTCTTGTCCTGGGTGGCTTCGCCAACGCCCATGTTCAGCACGATCTTTTCGATGCGCGGAATTTCCATGACGTTCTTGTAGCCGAACTTCTCGGTCATCGCCTTGACGATCTGCTCGTCATAGAGCTTGCGCAGGCGGGGCGTGTACTTGTCAGCCATTGATGACCTCCCCGGTCTTGACGGCGACGCGAACCTTCTTGCCGTCGCGTTCTTCGAAGCGGACGCGCGTCGGCTTGCCGTCGGCGGTCACGTGCGCGACCTTCGAGACATGCAGCGGCGCTTCGATGCGCACCAGGCCACCCTGGGGCTCGCCCTGGGTCGGCTTCTTGTGGCGAACGGCGATGTTCACGCCGGAAACGACGACCTTGTCGTCCTTCGGCAGCGACTTGACGACCTCACCGGTCTTGCCCTTGTCCTTGCCGGACAGGACAACGACCTTGTCGCCCTTCTTGATCTTGGCAGCAGCCATCACAGCACCTCGGGGGCGAGCGAAATGATCTTCATGAAGCCCTTCGAGCGGAGCTCGCGGACCACCGGGCCAAAGATACGGGTGCCGATCGGCTCCTCGTTCTTGTTGACCAGCACGGCGGCGTTACCGTCGAAACGGATGACCGAGCCGTCGGTGCGGCGGATGTCCTTCGCCGTGCGGACGATAACCGCGCGGTGGACGTCGCCCTTCTTAACCTTGCCGCGAGGCGCGGCTTCCTTGATGCTGACGACGATGACGTCGCCCACGCCGGCGAAGCGACGCTTCGACCCGCCCAGCACCTTGATGCACTGCACCCGCTTCGCGCCGCTGTTGTCAGCGACGTCGAGATTGGACTGCATCTGGATCATCGATCCGGTTCCTTCTCGTTTGGCCTGCCGGGACGCGCCCGGTGGTTCCGTTTCTAATGCGTCACCCCGGCCTTGCGGCCGGGGCACCAAAGCGGCGGCCTATGACCGCAACTCGAGTTCTCCGCAAGAGCGGAGATGACGATTATGCGTCGACCGTGTTCGGCGTCGCGTGGGTATCGACCCGCCCGATCACCTTCCAGGTCTTCAGCTTGGAGATCGGCGCAGTCTCTTCGATGCGCACGGTCTCGCCGGCCTTGTACTCATTCGCCTCGTCATGGGCGTGGTACTTCTTCGAGCGGCGGATGATCTTCCCGTAGAGCGGGTGCTTCACCTTACGCTCCACGAGAACCACCACGGTCTTGTCGCCCTTGTCCGAGACGATGTTCCCGGTCAGCACGCGCTTCGGCATGGTCTCGGTCCTCTTACTTGGCAGTCGAGCGCGAGCGCTCGTTCTGCAGCGTCTTGATACGGGCGATGTCGCGACGCACTTCCCGCACGCGGGTCGGCTTCTCGAGCTGGCTCGTGGCGGCCTGGAAGCGCAGGTTGAACTGCTCGCGCTTCAGGTTGCCCAGCTGCTCGGCGAGCTGGTCGTCGGTGTTGGCCCGAAAGTCGGTTGCCTTGGTCATTTCTATCAGCCCTCCAGGTGCGTCGTGTCGCCGAGGCGAGCGACGACCTTGGTCTTGATCGGCAGCTTCATCGCGGCGCGCTCGAACGCTTCCGCGGCGAGCGGGCCGGGAACGCCGTCCAGCTCGAACAGGATGCGGCCCGGCTTGACGCGGGCGACCCAGAACTCCGGCGAACCCTTACCCGAGCCCATGCGGACTTCGGCGGGCTTCGACGAAACCGGAACATCCGGGAAGATGCGGATCCAGAGACGACCCTGACGCTTGATGTGACGCGTGATCGCGCGGCGAGCCGCCTCGATCTGGCGCGCGGTGATCCGCTCGGGCTCCATCGCCTTCAGGCCATAGGAGCCGAAGTTGAGCGCCGTACCACCCTTGGCGTCGCCATGGATGCGGCCCTTGAAGGCCTTGCGGAACTTGGTGCGCTTCGGTTGCAGCATTGTTCTGTCCTAGTCCTTAGCGGCGATGATCGTCGCGCGACGGGCGCACGCCCGAGGTCTGCGCCTCGAGGTTCAGCCGGTCCTGCGCCATCGGATCGTGACCGAGGATTTCGCCCTTGAAGATCCAGACCTTCACGCCGCACACGCCATAGGCGGTGTGGGCTTCGGCCTCGGCATAGTCGACGTTCGCGCGCAGCGTGTGCAGCGGAACGCGGCCTTCGCGGTACCATTCGGTGCGGGCGATTTCCGCGCCGCCCAGACGGCCGGCGCAGGTGATACGAATGCCCTCGGCGCCGAGACGGAGTGCCGACTGCACCGCGCGCTTCATCGCACGACGGAACGCGATACGGCGCTCCAGCTGGTCCGCCACGCCCTGCGCGACGAGCTTCGCATCGACTTCCGGCTTGCGGATCTCGACGATGTTGAGCGAAACGTCGGACGAGGTCATCGCGCCGAGCGTCTTGCGCAGCTTCTCGATGTCCGCGCCCTTCTTGCCGATGATCACGCCGGGACGCGCCGCGAAGATCGAGATGCGGCACAGCTTGGCCGGACGCTCGATGACCACCTTCGAGATCGCGGCCTGCGGCAGCGTCTTGAGGATGAACTTGCGGATCTTGAGGTCCTCCAGCAGCAGACGGCCATAGTCATGGCCTTCCGCGAACCAGCGGCTGTCCCAGGTGCGGTTGATCTGCAGGCGCAGACCGATGGGATTGCTCTTCTGACCCATTATGCTTCTTCCTGCTCGCGCACGACGATGCGCAGACGGCTGAACGGCTTCAGGATGCGGGTGGACTTGCCACGGCCGCGCGTCGCGAAGCGCTTCATCGTGATCGACTTGCCGACCGAGGCCTCGGCGACGACGAGCGCGTCGACGTCGAGGTTGTGGTTGTTCTCGGCATTGGCGATGGCCGAAGCCAGCACCTTGCGGGCGTCGACCGCCATCGCCTTCTTCGAGAAGGCGAGGATGTTCATCGCTTCCGCGGCGGTGCGGCCACGGATCAGACCGGCAACCAGGTTCAGCTTCTGGGCCGAACCACGGATCTGGGTGGCGACGGCAAGGGCTTCCTTGTCGCCGACCTTACGGGGGGCTGCCTGCTTGCTCATTAGCGCTTACCCTTCTTGTCGGCGGCGTGACCGGGGAAGAAGCGGGTCGGCGCGAACTCGCCGAGCTTCATGCCAACCATTTCCTCGTTGACCGACACCGGCACGAACTTGCGGCCGTTGTAGACGTTGAACGTCAGACCAACGAACTGCGGGAGGATCGTCGAGCGACGCGACCAGGTCTTGATCGGACCAGCGCGCGTGCCCTGATCCTGGGCGGCTTCTGCCTTCTTGAGAAGGTGCAGGTCCACGAACGGACCCTTCCATACGGAGCGAGCCATCTATCAGCCCTTCTTCTTCGCGTGACGCGAACGGATGATCATCTTGTCCGTCGCCTTGTTGTGGCGGGTGCGCGCACCCTTGGTCGGCTTGCCCCACGGGGTAACCGGGTGACGGCCGCCCGAGGTACGGCCTTCACCACCGCCGTGCGGGTGGTCGACCGGGTTCTTCGCGACACCGCGGGTGAGCGGACGCGCACCCTGCCAGCGGCTACGACCGGCCTTGCCGAAGTTCTGGTTCTGGTTGTCGGGGTTCGACACCGCACCCACCGTCGCCATGCAGGCGGCGTGGATGTAGCGCTGCTCGCCCGAGCCCAGACGCACGATCACCATGCCGCGGTCACGACCGACGACCTGGACGTACGCACCGGCCGAACGGGCGATCTGACCGCCCTTGCCCGGCTTCATCTCCACATTGTGGACGATGGTGCCGACCGGCATCTGGCCCAGCTCCATGGCGTTGCCCGGCTTCACGTCGGTCTTCTTGCCCGCGATCACCTTGTCGCCGACAGCGAGACGCTGCGGGGCGATGATGTAGGCCAGACGATCCTTGCCGGCTTCGTCGGCGCCGTAGTTGATCAGCGCGATGAAGGCGGTGCGGTTCGGGTCATACTCGATCCGCTCGACGGTGCCTTCGACGTCCCACAGGCGGCGCTTGAAATCGACGATGCGATAGCGCTGCTTGTGACCGCCACCGATGCCACGCGAGGTGACATGGCCCTTGTTGTTACGGCCGCCGGTCTTGGTCTTGCCTTCGGTCAGCGCCTTGACGGGGCGACCCTTGAAGAGCTGCGAGCGGTCGATCAGGATCAGCCCGCGGACGCCAGGCGACGTCGGATTATAGTTCTTGAGCGCCATGGTCTCAGATCCCCGTGGTCACGTCGATCTGTTCGCCCTGGGCGAGCGTCACGACCGCTTTCTTAAAGTCCGAACGGCGGTAGGGCGCGCCCTTCCACTTCTTGGTCTTGCCCTTCTGGACGAGGGTGTTCACGCCGGTGACCTTGACGTTGAACAGCGCCTCGACGGCAGCCTTGATCTCCGGCTTGGTCGCGTCGTTGGCGACCTTGAAGACCACGGCGTTCGCCTCGGAGACGAGCGTCGACTTTTCGGTGATGTGCGGGGCGAGCACCACGTCGTAGTGACGGATGTCGACCGGCTTGGACTGCTTAGCCATTGAAGCGCGCCTCCAGCTTCTCGACGGCAGCGCGGGTCAGGACCAGCGTGTCGCTCTTCAGGATGTCGTAGACGTTGGCGCCGATCGCCGGCAGCACGTCCACCTGGTGCAGGTTGCCCGCCGCCAGCGCGAAGCTGTTCTCGACGGTGTCGCCGTCGATCACCAGGGCCTTCTTGCCGAAGCCCAGCTTCTCGAGGTTGCCGGCCAGGACCTTGGTCTTGCCGTTCTCGACGATCAGGCTGTCCATGACGATCAGCGAACCCGCCTTGGCGTGGCTCGACAGCGCCATCTTCAGGCCCAGCGCGCGGATCTTCTTGTTCAGCGACGGATTGAAGTCGCGAACACGGGCACCGTGCGCCTTACCACCGCCGATGAACACCGGCGCGCGGCGATCGCCGTGACGAGCGGTACCACCGCCCTTCTGGCGGCCCCACTTCTTGCCCGAACGCGCGACGTCCGAACGCTCGCGGGTGCCACGGGCAGTGCCGCGACGCTTCTCGAGCTGCCAGGTGACGACGCGGTGCAGGATGTCGGCGCGCGGATCGAGACCGAAGATCTCGTCGTTGAGCTCGATATCGCCCTTCTCGGCGGCGTCGAGGGTTTGAACCTTGACCTTCACTTAGCCCTCCTGGCCTTCGGTGGCTTCCGGAGCGGCCACGGCGGGCGCTTCGGCGGGAGCCTCGTTGCTGTTCGCGACGGTCTTCAGACCGGCGGGGTACGGCGCTTCGGCGTGACGGGCGACCTTGACGGCGTCCTTCACGATCAGCCAGCCGCCCTTCGAGCCCGGAACCGAACCCTTGACGAAGATCAGGCCGCGCTCGGCATCGGTGCCGACCACTTCCAGATTCTGCTGGGTGCGATTGCGGTCGCCCATGTGACCGGCCATCTTCTTGTTCTTGAAGACGCGACCCGGATCCTGGCGGTTACCGGTCGAACCGTGCGAACGGTGCGAGACGGAAACGCCGTGGGTGGCGCGCAGACCGCCGAAGCCCCAACGCTTCATGGCGCCGGCGAAACCCTTACCCTGGGTACGGCCCGACACGTCGACCAGCTGGCCTGCGACGAAATGGTCGGCCGAGATCTCGGCGCCCACGTCCAGCAGACCATCTTCCTCGACGCGGAATTCGCAGAGGATCGCCTTCGGCTCGACTTCGGCCTTGCCGAAGTGGCCGCGCTGCGGCTTGGCGACGTTCTTGGCCTTCGCCGTGCCGGCGCCGACCTGAACGGCCACATAGCCATCCTTTTCGGTGGTGCGCTGTGCGACCACCTGGACGCCTTCCAGTGCCAGAACGGTCACCGGCACGTGCCGGCCGTCGTCCTGGAACAGGCGGGTCATCCCCATCTTCTTCGCGATAACGCCAGTGCGCATCGGCCTGTTGCTCCTATTACAGAGGCACCCCCGGGACCATTCCCGCGGGTGCGTGTTCAACCCTGAATGTTTTACTGCGAAGCCCCCGTCCGGGCTGAACCTCCACCTTGCGGCGGAAGAGACGGGGGACGCAGGCCCGGCCACTCGAAAGCCGCCGGCGGTATCCCTTGTCGCTGCGAGCCTGGTCGGCTCGCCACTCCTTGCGTTGGATCGGGAAACGATCCGGTCGAGGAGGATGGCGACTCCACGAAGGAGTCGCGAATCTCGAGGAAGCGGCGCCTTTACGTCAGCTAGGCTTCCCTGTCCACCTTATAAAGGGTGAACGCCAAAAGCCCCCGCGAAGCGCGGGGGCGTCAGCCGGCTCAGGCCAGCTTGATCTCGACGTCGACGCCGGCGGCCAGGTCGAGCTTCATGAGCGCGTCCACAGTCTGCGGGGTCGGCTGAACGATGTCGAGCATGCGCTTGTAGGTGCGCGTCTCGAACTGCTCGCGCGACTTCTTATCGATGTGCGGGCCACGGTTGACCGTGAACTTGTCGATGTGAGTCGGGAGCGGGATGGGGCCACGGATGAGGGCGCCGGTACGGCGGGCGGTGTCGGCAATGTCGCCGGCAGCCTGATCGAGCACGCGGTGATCGAACGCCTTGAGGCGAATGCGGATATTCTGCGTTTCCATGGTCCTACCGATGCGAAAGAGCGGGGCAACGCACCCAATTGCCATCCCGGCGAAGCCCCGGCCCCTGCCCCATCCGCTACAAGAGCGATTCGGGCGGCGCCGGTTGAACCGGAACGGCGGCTGGATGGCCGCCTCTTGCTGTTGAACTCAAAACTCGAAGGGCGCGCCTTTAACGGCCCTTCTATAAAAAGGCAACCGCCCGACACTCATTTTCTGAGTGCCGGGCGGAACCTTTTTGCAGTCACCTGCGGGCCGAAGCCCGCAAATGCTTACTTGTCGATCGAGGCAACCACGCCCGCGCCGACGGTACGACCGCCTTCACGGATGGTGAAGCGCTGGCCGACGTCCATAGCGATCGGCGCGATCAGCTTGACGCCGAGCGCGATGTTGTCGCCCGGCATCACCATCTCGGTGCCCTCGGGCAGCTCGACGGTGCCGGTCACGTCCGTGGTACGGAAGTAGAACTGCGGACGATAGTTCGCGAAGAACGGCGTGTGACGGCCGCCCTCGTCCTTCGACAGGACGTACACTTCCGACTTGAACTCGGTGTGCGGCTTGATCGAGCCCGGCTTCGCCAGAACCTGACCACGCTCCACCTCGTCGCGCGCGACGCCGCGCAGCAGCGCACCGACGTTGTCGCCGGCCTGGCCCTGGTCGAGCAGCTTGCGGAACATTTCGACGCCCGTGACGGTGGTCTTGCGGGTGTCGTGGATGCCGACGATCTCGACTTCTTCACCAACCTTGATGATGCCGGTTTCGACACGGCCGGTCACCACGGTGCCGCGACCCGAGATCGAGAACACGTCTTCGATCGGCATCATGAACGGCTTGTCGAGCGGACGCTCCGGCTCCGGGATCGACTCGTCGACAGCAGCCATGAGCGCCAGGATGGCGTCCTTGCCCAGCTTGTCGTCGGTGCCGTTCAGCGCGGCCGTCGCCGAACCACGGATGATCGGAATGTTGTCGCCGTCGAACTCACGCTTGGAGAGCTCTTCGCGAATTTCCATTTCGACCAGCTCGAGGATTTCCTCGTCGTCGACCAGATCGCACTTGTTGAGGAACACGACCATGGTCGGCACGCCGACCTGACGGGCGAGCAGGATGTGCTCCTTGGTCTGCGGCATCGGACCGTCGGTCGCTGCCACCACCAGGATCGCGCCGTCCATCTGCGCTGCGCCGGTGATCATGTTCTTCACGTAGTCGGCGTGACCCGGGCAGTCGACGTGCGCGTAGTGACGGCTGTTCGTCTCATACTCGACGTGCGCGGTCGAGATGGTGATGCCGCGCTCGCGCTCTTCCGGAGCCTTGTCGATGTTCGCGAAATCAACCGCTGCGTTGCCCGCAACGTTCTCCGCCAGGATCTTCGTGATCGCAGCCGTCAGCGACGTCTTGCCATGGTCGACGTGACCGATGGTGCCGATGTTGAGGTGCGGTTTGCTCCGATCGAACTTTGCCTTCGCCATTGTCTTCCTACCTTCTGATTCAATTTCCCGTGCCGCCATGGGGACTCGCGAGAACGCGGCCCCATAGCGGCTGTTTTCCGATTACGCCAGCTTTGCCTTCACTTCGTCGGCGACGTTGGCGGGCACCTCGTCATAGTGCGAGAACTGCATCGTGTACTGCGCACGGCCCTGGGTGAACGAGCGAAGCGCGTTCACGTAACCGAACATGTTCGCCAGCGGCACCATGGCAGTGACGGCCTGCGCGTTACCGCGGGTGTCCGTGCCCTGGATCTGGCCACGACGGCTGTTCATGTCGCCGATGACATCGCCCAGATAGTCTTCCGGGGTGACGACTTCGACCTTCATGATCGGCTCGAGCAGCTTGATGCCCGACTTCTGCGCCGCTTCGCGCATCGCTGCACGGGCGGTGATTTCGAACGCCAGCGCCGACGAGTCGACGTCGTGGTACGCACCGTCATACAGCAGCACTTCGAAGTCGATGATCGGGAAGCCGACCAGCGAGCCCGTAGCTGCCGTCTCGCGGAAGCCCTTTTCGATCGCGGGGATATATTCCTTCGGAATGTTACCGCCCTTGATCTCGTCCTTGAAGACGATGCCCGAACCGCGCTCGCCCGGCGTCAGCTTGACCTTGACGCGACCGAACTGACCGGTGCCGCCCGACTGCTTCTTGTGCGTGTAGTCGATGTCGACCGGCTTCGCGAGATATTCGCGATACGCCACCTGCGGCGCGCCGACATTCGCCTCGACCTTGAACTCACGCTTCATGCGGTCGACCAGGATCTCGAGATGGAGCTCGCCCATGCCCTTGATGATGGTCTGGCCGCTCTCCGAGTCGGACGAGACGCGGAACGACGGGTCCTCGCGGGCAAGACGATTGAGCGCGACGCCCATCTTTTCCTGGTCCGCCTTGGTCTTCGGCTCCACCGACAGCTCGATCACGGGCTCGGGGAATTCCATCCGCTCGAGGATGATCGGAGCGTTCTGCGCGCAGAGCGTGTCACCGGTCGTGGTATCCTTGAGGCCGGCGAGCGCGACGATGTCGCCCGCATAGGCTTCCTGGATGTCCTCACGGCTGTTCGCATGCATCAGCAGCATGCGGCCGACCTTTTCCTTCTTGTCCTTCACCGAGTTCATCACGGTGGTGGCCGCTTCGAGCTTGCCCGAATAGATGCGCGCGAAGGTCAGGGTGCCGACGAACGGGTCGTTCATGATCTTGAACGCCAGCGCCGCGAACGGCTCGGTGTCCGAGGACGGACGCTCGTCCGGCGTTTCGCCGTCGAGCTTGACGCCCTTGATCGCCGGAACGTCGAGCGGGCTCGGCAGATAGTCGATCACGGCGTCGAGCAGGGGCTGCACGCCCTTGTTCTTGAACGCCGAGCCGCAGATCACCGGCACGAACGCCATCTCGAGCGTGCCCTTGCGGATCAGACGCTTGAGGTCGGCGACGCTCGGCTCGTTGCCTTCGAGATAGGCTTCCATCAGCGCGTCGTCGAGCTCGACGGCCATCTCGATCAGGTCGCTGCGATACTTCGCGGCCTTCTCGGCGAGATCGGCCGGGATGTCCTGATATTCGAACTTCGCGCCCAGGCTCTCTTCGAGCCAGATGATCGCGCGGTTCTCGACCAAGTCGACGAGACCCTTGAAGCCGCCCTCGATGCCGATCGGGAGATACAGCACCGCCGGACGCGCACCGAGGCGGTCGATGATCGAGTTCACGCAGAAATAGAAGTCTGCGCCGGTGCGGTCGAGCTTGTTGACGAAGCACATGCGCGGCACGCCGTACTTGTCGGCCTGACGCCACACGGTTTCCGACTGCGGCTCCACGCCGGCAACGCCGTCGAAGCACGCGACCGCACCGTCGAGCACGCGCAGCGAACGCTCGACTTCGATCGTGAAGTCGACGTGGCCGGGGGTGTCGATGATGTTGATCCGGTGCTCTTCGCCCTTGCCGTCCTGGGCGCGCCAGAAGCAGGTGGTAGCAGCGGACGTGATCGTGATCCCGCGCTCCTGCTCCTGCTCCATCCAGTCCATCGTCGCGGTGCCTTCGTGCACTTCGCCGATCTTGTAGGACTTGCCGGTGTAATAAAGGATACGCTCGGTCGTGGTCGTCTTACCGGCGTCGATATGGGCCATGATGCCGATGTTGCGGTAACGCTCGAGCGGATGGCTGCGGGCCATGATCGTGGTTTCCTTGAAAATTTGGGGAGCCGGACCGTCCGGCTCCCCAATATGTAGGGTCGAAAGTTACCAGCGGTAGTGGCTGAAGGCGCGGTTCGCTTCCGCCATGCGGTGCGTGTCTTCGCGCTTCTTCACCGCGTTGCCGCGGTTGTTCGCCGCATCCATCAGCTCACCCGAAAGACGGGCGGCCATGGTGTGCTCGCTGCGGTTGCGGGCCGAAGCGATCAGCCAGCGGATCGCGAGCGCCTGCGCACGCTCCGGACGAACCTCGACCGGAACCTGGTAGGTCGCACCGCCGACGCGGCGGCTGCGGACTTCGATGCCGGGCTTCACGTTGTTCAGCGCGTCATGGAAGACGCCGATCGGCTCGCGCTTGGCGCGCTGCTCGACGGTCTGGAGGGCGCCATAGACGATCGCTTCCGCGACTGCCTTCTTGCCGTCCAGCATGACCGAATTCATGAACTTCGACAGAACCTGATCCCCATAGACGGGATCGGGCAGGATTTCCCGCTTTTCGGGACGACGACGACGTGCCATCTCAATACTTCCTTCTGATCTTCAGCCGATCCGGAACACGTCCGGGGCTTACTATGGCCTGATTACTTCGGACGCTTCGCGCCGTACTTCGAACGGCTCTGCTTGCGATCCTTGACGCCCTGCGTATCGAGCACGCCGCGAAGGACGTGGTAGCGGACGCCGGGAAGGTCGCGCACACGGCCACCGCGGATGAGCACCACCGAGTGCTCCTGCAGGTTGTGGCCTTCGCCCGGGATGTAGCTGATGACTTCGCGGCTGTTGGTCAGGCGGACCTTTGCCACCTTGCGAAGTGCCGAGTTCGGCTTCTTCGGGGTCGTCGTGTACACGCGGGTGCAGACACCGCGCTTCTGCGGGTTCTGTTCCATCGCAGGGACCTTGGACTTGGCCTTCTGCGGTTCGCGGCCCTTGCGGACCAGCTGGTTAATCGTCGGCATGAAGCCCTTCACCTTTCAGATGGTTACTTTGCTGGAGCCCTGTTGGACAGAATACGAAAAAGCCCCGAAGGCCTCAGCCCCCCGGGCGATTGCGTCTCCAGCAACGTTCAGCTCTTTGTACCCAAGGCAGGAATCGCCCTACCCGGAACCGGGCGGCCTATACCGATGCGGGGCGATCCGGTCAACAGCGCCGCCCTCGGCCCGCCGCAGCGCCGGCGTTAACCCTTTCCGGGGGCTGATCCGCGGCGGCAGCTGTGCTAGCCCGCGTGGCGAATGGGTTCCGCATGGGGGTGTCGCGCATGTTCAACGGCAATCGCAATAGGGAGGATCGCAACACCTCCTCGGCAAGCACGGCGCAGAGCAATGCCCGGCGCGGGCAGTTCTCGGTGCTCGGCGCCGACATCGTCATTACCGGCAACCTCGTCGCCACCTCGGACCTGCATATCGACGGTCGCATCGAAGGCGATGTCCGCTGCGGCAGCCTGGTCCAGGGCGCCGAAAGCCAGATCTTCGGCCGAGTCGAGGCCGACGACGCGCGCCTCGCCGGTGCGATCGAAGGCTCGGTCCGCGCCCGCCAGCTCACCGTCGAGCGGACGGCGCGGATCACCGGCGACGTCGAATATGAGACGATCATGGTCGAGCAAGGCGGCCATATCGACGGCCGCCTCAAGCACATGAGCAGTGGCACGACCGCCGCCGCGCCGGTGC
>NZ_BCTR01000064.1 GCF_002091475.1 Sphingomonas azotifigens NBRC 15497 | reverse complement strand
CCCGCTCCATCCACGAGGGCGCTCGCGATCTCGCGCGGGCCCTGTCGCAGGAAGATGAATGGATCGCCTCACGCCGCGAGCGCAAGAAGGTCGAGATGCTGTTTGCCCACCTGAAGCGCATCATGCGGCTCGACCAGCTGCGATTACGCGGACCCAATGGTGCCCGGGATGAGTTCCACCTCGCCGCTGCCGCCCAGAACCTGCGCAAGCTCGCCAAGATCAGCATCGCCAGACAAATGGCGATGCGATGAGGTCAGGCGATTCTGCTCGGCCGCTTCGATCCGCACCCTCCGCTTCGCCGGAAAGGCGACTTTTTCAACGGCATCGACCAACATACGTCGTTCGTCGATCGGGCGTAGAACGGCAGCTTCCGCCAGAACCTGCCATTCGCTCAGCGGAAAGCCGTCTAGCAGCGACTGCAAATCATCGGCCAAGGACTCTGTGCACTAACATCCGATAATCAGGCGGTAATCGGGTCGAAACGCCGAGTTCAGCCTCATGTAGGAGATGCGCAACTGCCTCCGTACTTGGTGCCAACTCCAAAGCGAGCTCGATCTTTGGGACCACTAGAGCCGGCGAGACCAATGTGATACGGCGCAGACGAATGAGCTGGAGCCACTGGTCGACCAGAAGTGCCCAGACCGGGCCGATCGGTGCAATCATCGCGAGCTGCGCGAGCCAGACGAAGATCCACATCGTGGCAGCGTACAGTTGGTCGGGGGTGGGGACGCTATCGGCCTGCAGCCAGCGGATAGCGAGCAGCCCGGTCATCTCGACATCGGCACCGGCGATCGGCTGACCGGGCGGGCTTTCCATTGCCGCGCGCAACCCGTCGCCCGCTCCGCCGATCGTGCTAGTAAGCTGGATGGCGCGCGGCTCCTCGCCGGCGAGCGCGAGCGCGCCCATCATCGCGGTCAGCCACGTCCGGGCAAACCCAAGCGCCACCGGGCTCAAGGATGCCAGATCGCCGAATGCAAGTGGCTGCAATCTGTTGCGAATCTTGGCGGGTTGCTCGCGTTGCTCTCCCATCGCCTCGCACAGCATTGCGTATTCGGGCAGGATGGCGAGAAACCGGTCGACATCGCGCCGGTCGAGACAGATCTGCAACTCTGAGGAGCGGACGGTCGCGGCTAGACCTACCGCAGTCCCCAATTTATCCTCGAGCCGGCGCAGGATAGCGCTCGCCCCGACATCGATGCCGAGTCTTAGTTCGAGATGGACGAGGGCATACCAGGGGAAGGTCCGCGGCCGGTCGGGAAGCGTTTCCTCTCCCAGCTTGGGTTTTAACTCCGACGCCCGCCCGGGGCTTTTGGCGAGGTCGATGGGAATGTCGATCTGTTCGGTGCGCGCAACACCCCACTGGATTACTTGCGTGGTCGCCTCGCGCACATAGAGTTGCGCCTCGGTCGCGTCGTCACCCAGATCCTCGAGCGCGAGCAGCGCGTCGCGCAACGCGTTCAGCGCACGCTCATTCTGGCCATCGGCCAAGTCCATCGCCGCGGCGTCGGCGAGGAGCGCAGTGCCCATCGCCGGATGGAGCGTCGTCGTTCCCGGTCCGACCAGATCGGCCGCCTCGCGAAACAGCCGGCCAGCCTCGTCGAACTTTCCAATCTTTCCCGCGCTGATCGCCGCGATGCGGATCATCATGAACCGCTCGAGCGGCTCGTCCACGCTATACGTCTCGGCGATCCGCGCTAGCACGGCGCGCTCTTCGTCGTGCCGGCCGAGCGTCGCGAGCACGGTGGCGCGGCTGCGCGCCAGCCGCTCGTTGCCCGGATAGCGCGCATCGGCCTCATCAAGAATCTCGAGCGCGCGCGCACCTCTGCCAAGATATTCGTCATGCATCACGGCGCATGAGCGTATGCATTCGATCGCGACGTCTTCCGCGCCCCAGCGTTGGGCCGCCTCGGTCAGTTGGGCATACGTCCCGGCGGCAGCCGCGGCGTCAAGCGTGCCGTTCATCGCTGCTGTCGACCACGCCGTCTGGACGAACAGCGGCGCGCCGCCGAGCAAGCGGGTCGAGGCCCCGAGCAGATCGAGGCGCCAGACGGGATCGATCGCCTCGAGCGCATCGAACAGCGCCGCCAGTCCCGTCACATCGTCGATCTCGCGGGTGCGGACGACGAACGCAAACTGATCGAGCGTAATCCCGCCGAGATCGGCGCTGTCCATTGTGTCGGCCAGCTCCTCGGGCACCGTCTTCGAGTCCACGAGCGCCCGATATTCGACGAGGTGCGGCAGCCAGAAGGCGGGACTTGCCTCAAGCTTCTCGCTCGTCAGCAGCGCGATCAGCTGAGTGTAACGGGTCATCGCGCGCGCTGGCTTAGGCAGCGTCGCATTCTCCGCCACCGCTTCGGCATCGATCCGCTCTAGCGATGACGATTGCGGTAGATTGGCCGCAACGATGAGCTGCGCGGTTCGCAGCTTCATCGAGACGAACGGGTGTTCGGGCACCAAGCGGACGCCGTCGGGCGGCTTGAGAAACAGCAGTGGCATGCAATGCTGGGCGAGGGCCGGTCGATTGCCCGAGCCTATGATGCCGTTTGCGATTTTCAAGAACGCAGTTGCGTCGCGCAGCACCATCGCCAAGATGATCATCGACGAAAACAGTTCGGCGCTGATCTGCTTTCGCTCGACGAGATTGGTCAGGACGGCTTGCCGAACGCGAGTGATCTCGTCGTCCGACAAACCGGTCACGCCGGCCATGGCGACCAACGGGGAAGGGGTGAAGCGATCCCCAGCGCCCTCTTCGATCCACGGCCCCACAAGAAAATCGACCAGCGCGCCCGACCGGCTGATGGGCGGCGCGACCGCAGCCGCGGCCTCCATCATTAAGCGATCGAACGGCCCCGCGAGAGCGGTTAAACGCAACAGTAACAGATGCGCATCGTCCGCGAGGCCTTGGAGAAGCCGCAGGGCAATCTCCTTGCGGACCTCGACCACTTCCTGTGGGCTGCCCCTGGCATCGAATCCAGCGGTCATTTCGATCTCTGGCCAATTGCGTGAGGCGAGACCGGCGACACGTGCGTCGACCAGGACCGGGTGGCCAGCCCCGCAGGTGAGATGGATCACGCCGGCCCAATGTTTGGGATCGCCGCCGGCCAAATCCACGATGGCCGCGACGTCCGCGTGCTCGAGATAGGGAGCGCTGCGCGCGGCGATCGTGAGCGGCTCGAACGCGACGCGGATCGATGGCGGCGGTTCGCGATCGGCGGTGACGATGATGGCGCCGTCACGGCTGTCGGCGATCTGTCGAGCGATCGCCGCGATCCAGTCACGCACGCTTTCGCTCGACGTCGTCGCAAGATCGTCAAGGATGATGCCGCCGAAATCCTCTGCACGGATCGCCGCTGCCGCGGCGCTGAGCCGCGCCAGCCGCGTCCCGTCATCGGGGCAGTCGCGAAGCTTCACGACGTGCCATTCGCGGTTGGATGCACGACTGATCAGGCGCGCGAGGAGCGACTTGCCAAGGCCGCTGCTGCCGTGGAGCCATAGCACGCCCGTCGCGGCAAGAACGGCGCGAAGCTCATCGACGAGCGCCTCGCGCGGTGCGAGCCGGGCGGGCAGCGCCGCGGGGGCGAGGGGCGGCAGCGCCACCCCTGACGCCCCGCCCGCCAGCATCGCGGTCATCTGGCGCATCACCCCGAAACTGATCGTGGTGGTGGTCGCTGCCGACCATTCGTCCTCGAAGTCCTGGCGCGTCAGTTCCCGTTTTTCGGCGATTGAGGTCTCCAGCATCCGCCAGACAAGAAACGGCAGTGCGCGCCGCCCATCATCGACATGACCGTGGCGTTCGGTCGCCAGCACCTCGAGCCGCGCCTGCAATGCCGCCTCGGCGAGCGCTGCCGGTTGATCGTGCGTGACCCAGTGGATGCCGGCGGCGAGCTGCCGCAAGCGCTCGTCGTCCACATTGCGGACGAATTCGAGGACGATGGCATCGGTTTGCGTTGCTAGAAGGAGCGTTCTGAGCGGTGCCGGATCGGCACCGCGTGCGACCGCGCGCCAATAGTCGACGCCCTTGGCGCCGCCGGGAAGAGCGGCACCGGCTTCATGGCCGCTGCCGGCGATCGTCAGATAGTTCAACCGCACCGCGAGATTGGGATTGGCGGATTCGAACTGCAGCAGGGCGGCAATCGCCTTGCGCGCCCCGGCGGTCCTCAGGGTTAAGGTTTCTCCGGCCACGGCTTTGACCTGATTCATCTCTAGCGTGTCGCGCGCCAGTACGGCGAAGTCCTCGGCAACCTCGAGCAGCAGGACGCCGTCCGCCGGCAGGCGCAGCCAGGCATCGGTGGCGCGCACCGCCTGATAGACATAGCCGCCAAGACTGGCGACTGCCTGTCGCGCTTGTTGTTCGTCGGGTATGGCGAGCGTTGTCATGAAACGGACGCGCTGCTTTCGGGCTCTCCCGCCTGCTGCAGCGCCTTGATCGCCGCGACGAGATCGGGCATCGGCTGCCCGGTCGCCGCGGCGATATCAAATTCGAGCAGGCCGATTCGGAAAAGGATGAAGCGTGTCGTCAGCTCGGTCTGCTCGCCATTAGCCATCCGCGCGATCTCGGCGGCAATTCCCTCCGATGGTTCGCCATTGAGTTCTCGCTGCAACCGATCCATGATCTCGAGGATGAGCGCGCACGCGGCACCAATATCGGCGTCATCCTTGGCGTCGCGCAGCGCCGTCAGTGTCGCCATCTTGCCCCGAAGATCGTCCATCAGCGTCTGTGCAAAGGCGAGTTCTTCATCGTTTGGGCTCCGGTCGAGATTGGCAAGCACCGATGAGAACTGGGTAATCACGCTCATCACTTCCGCGAGCGCCGCTGCCGTGCGCTCCTCCAGGAGCGGCAGCGGCAAATGCCCCGCCCATTTGGCAGCGAAATCCAGCATGGGCAGGAATCGCTGATAGATGAGACCGGCCAGCGCGCCAACGATCAGCCCGTTGCGCGCCGGCACGACCGTGACGTTGCTCAAATCGGGTGTCTGCTGGACGATCCGTGTGAACTCTTCATGGACCGACATGAACTCGATCAGATTGTCGACCGCGATCAGCACCGCATAATCGACGCGGGGCCAGTATGGTGCGGCATCGTCGTCCATCGGGCGCGTCACGACCTCTGTGTCGAGCTTGCTGTCGGCCAGCGCGGCGCGGATCTGGTCGGCGACCTCCTCGGCGGTTTGTTTGGCCCGGCTGCGCGCATCGGCAGCCATCCGGATGCGTGCCCGGCGGTTCCGGCTGGTGCGGTTGGCCAGGAGCCGCGCGCGGCGGAATAGATCAGGATGCGCGTGCGCATTCCCCAATACGGCGTCGAGATCGTGGAGCGTCGCCGTGAGGGTCTCAAGC
This sequence comes from Sphingomonas azotifigens NBRC 15497, assembly GCF_002091475.1. Classification (GTDB taxonomy): domain Bacteria; phylum Pseudomonadota; class Alphaproteobacteria; order Sphingomonadales; family Sphingomonadaceae; genus Sphingomonas; species Sphingomonas azotifigens. The sequence goes on along the minus strand of NZ_BCTR01000064.1, from coordinate 28,760 downwards.
GCCGCCTGGGGTGGGGCATCGAGCCATCGCCAGCTGTCGGCGTCGAGCAGCGCTTGCGCCTGGCCTCGGAGTTTTGCGGCCTCGATCGATGCCGGCATGGGTCGCTCGACTGTCCCGAGCAAGTCACGCGCGAGCTTCGTCACCTCGGTCACGAAGTCGTGGGCTTTGTCGGCAAAGGCCAGCTCGCCCCCGTCGCGCACGCTCGGTGTGTTCGTGTCTACCGAGGGCACGTTGATGTACGAGTTGAGCAGGCTCCTGATAGCGAGCTTCTGCTCGAGCAGTGGATCGATCACGGTGCCGCGAACATAGCACTCCGCAGCATCGGCGAGGAATTCGGCCAGCTCGGTGATGGCGCTGGCAAGCGCGTTGGCGCGCGCGCTCTCCGTCCCCGATCCCACCCGGCGCTGGATGGCGCGCAGAATCGCGCGGTTCCATGCGACGCGGATCGGCGGCGGCAGGTTGTCTCGCGGCATCCGTTTAACCGCTAGCGGAAAGCCGGCAAACCCCGCCGGCTGTCCGTCCCAGCCGAGCATGGTCGATGCGGCGATCTCGGCAGTGGGGACCGCCGCGATCAGCCGCTCGCAATGCTCGACGACGATGTCGTTGGCATTTCCCTGGGCGGGCTCGCCGACATAACGTAGATTGGAGGTGACGACCTGCTCACCGTCTTCCACCGTGATCGCTGGCTGGGTGGCCCACGCGATCTCGTGGTGGATGCGGCTAAGCAGGTGCGGCGTGCCGCCGAACAAATCGACGATGCTCTGACCGCGATCGGCCCCGAACTCTCTGACCGTGCGCGCTACGGCGAGCGCTTCCTCGAGCGCGACGTCGGCCCAGTCGCCAGCGGGCAGGGTATCGAAGGTCGGCGCTTGCGTCGTAAACGGGATCGGCACGAGCGACGCGGCCAGATCATGATATTCCTCGAGCGCGCAATCGAAAATCGCTGGCGACGCCGGTAGCCGCTCGATCAACGCCGTCCGCAAATCGCGCTGGGTCACTTCGCCGATCCGCCCAATCACGGCATTGAGCTCAGCAAATTGCGGAATATCGAACGTCGCCCCGCTGAGCGCGAGGGTGAAGACGAACATCGCCTGCCGCTCCTCAAGCTGCGTCTCGCCATAGATATTCATCCACGCCTCTGCGACGCGATCACAGACCGCCAGACCCAGGCCGTGAAACACCGTCGCGAGCTGCGCCGGGCTGAGCGTCGCTGCGCGGATCGTGAGCGCGTCGAGAAGGAGATCATCGCCGGCCGGATCGTCCCGCAGCAGCGGCGGAATGATCCGCGCGAAATCACTTGGCCGAAGGACGTCGGCGAGTTCGGCGAGTTCGGCGTCGCGCGAACGAGGAAGCTGCGCCTTCAGCGCGGCGTGAAGGCCTTCTGAGCGGATCTGGTGCAAGCCGCCGAGCGATCCATCGCCCCCCTCGCGGATCGCATGTTCGTCGACAAGCCGCGCGAGCGCACGGGTGAAATCGGGCGCGCTAAGGGCCAACCGCGCGCGCAGCCGCTCGGCGTCGATCGCTCCACCGAACCGTGCTGCGGGGACGACCGCCTGCAGGATCGCCAGCTCATCGTCACGGGCTTCCGCCAGCCGGCGGCGCACCTGGGCGTCGAGCATGTCCTGCAGGCGCTGACCGCTGGTGAGAAGATGGCTGTATTCGAGGAGCAATCCCTGGCTCAGTTCGAACGGCTCGCGCCAGTGCAGGAAGGTGACGTCTCGCTCGGCCCGCAACGCCTGCCAGATGCGCTCGGCAAGCTCGGCATCGAGCTCCGGGCGAATCACCGCGGTCGAGGCAAGATTGCCAACCAGGAACAAATCCTCTTCGCGTGTCGTGCCTAACAGAACGACCCCGGGTTCGTTGCGCAATTCGGCCGCCAGCGCGTCCCACACGCCATTCAGGTCACGCCCGATATCGTCGAGCACGAAACCGACCGGCCGTTCGGGCGAAGCCTCAAGCGCGCGCGTCAGCTGCACGAGCAAATGAACCTCGTCGGCGCTCGCGCGACGGACGCGATGCCAGCGGATCGCATGTCGCTGCTGATAGGCAAGAAGCCACGCACCCGCGGATTTGCCGCTCCCCGAAGGCCCGGCAATCAGGGCGCGGCGCTGCCGCTGGAGGCCTGATGCGACCTCGCTGATCAGCGCGGGGCGGTCAAGCACCAGCCCGGCGGTGACATGGCCGGGGGCGACATCGACGCCTTCGTAGAAATATGGCGTTGCGATCGGCGCAAACGAAACCGGTTCGCACAGTCCCTGGGCGATCGCCGCAAACATGGTGCCCGGCGCGATGAGCGCCTGGACCGCGGCCACGATCGACTCAACGTCACCCGCGCCTAGTGTGGCGGGCGCGGTCGACGGGGCGCGGTAGTTGCGGTCGGCATCGTCTCCAACCTGGAATCGCAGGCGGTGCGCGATTAGGCGCGCGACCGCGTCGGCTATCGGGCGTTGCGATGAGATGAGGGTAACGCAGTCGTCGAGCGGATCGGGCATGACGACAATCGACGTTGCACCGAGCAGCGCGTCGCGCGTGAGATTGCTCGTCAACAGGAAGTTCTGGAGATGAGGCTCGATCGTCGACACGTCATCGAGGGTGTCCGACACGCGACCATCCCAGTTACTTGCCCCTAGCTCTTCTGGCGGTCGTTCGAGGACGACCACGATACGGCAGCTGCCTGAGCGGAGCGCGTCAGCGTCGGCGGTTTTGGCGGCCTTGGCGATAATGTCGGCCAGTTCCGATGTCGTGAACCGACCGCGGGGATCATGACGGGATTTGACCTGAACCCGGAATTCCGTCGCACCGCCGTGCAGCGTGATATCGTCCAGTCCCTCGGGGATTAGGGTGGTTGATGCGATCTCGCCCGCCCAAATTCGCGCGGCGAGCAACGCGCCAACGGCGTCCTGAAAACGGAATCCCCGTCCGGCGCGCGCGCCTGCACGGCTGCCCGCCCACATATCGGGATCGATGAAAAGCGCGTTTGACATTGCCCGATAACTAGCAACATCGGATTGGCATCGCAAAACTCAGAACCCCGATTGGACCAAATATCCTGGCCTCAAGACTTTGCGGATCGTTGAACGCAGCGACAGCATTTCGCGCAGTTTCTCAGGCGTAGACCCGACTTGCTTGATGGCGGGGATATCGCTGCTTGGCTACGCTCTCCCGATGGGCGCGTTCGGTCGTCGGCGTGCTGACATGTGGGCGAATGGGTCGACACCGCCTGTTTTAGCAATCGCCTTGCCGATGGCTGCCAGTCGGCTCTCGGCCCAATCTCTGTCGGTCTGCAAAACCAGCCATGCAAGCGCTGAACGTCGGCATTTGACAGAAGCTACCGTTCCACGAGTCGGCGAGGAATGGTCGGAAAGTCCCAGATTCAGTCTTTTTTCTCAGGCGTCTGGGTATTGTCGACGACCTGGTCGTCGGGAGTGATCTGTTCGGTTCCCAACGTCCGCGCCGCCATCCACTGCGGCACGTGCCAGCTCTCCGGAAGGGATCGGGCAACAAATCCCGGCAGGATGGACCAAAGCAGAATCCCGAAGAGGAATGCGCCGAGCATCATCCATAGCTCGCGCCTGCGTTGGTGATCGGTCGACCGCGCTCGAACGACTAGCCCATCCATTCTTCCGATCACTTTATGCAGGTCGGCACGCGCTTCATCCAACTGCCGCTTGTCATCCGCCCGCGCGTCTGCCGCCGCCTTCGCCAGTTGCTGGACCATCATGGAAGGGGTGAGCTTCACGGCAGGCGCCTGCTCGAGACGGGCGATGCCTTCGCTCATTGCGGCAAGCTGCCGGCTGATCGCGGCCAGCGTCGGGCTGTAATCCGGTATTTTCTCGCGCGCGGCGGTCAGCCCCTGAATGGCTGTTTGGAGGAGGGAAATCTCCTGCCGCAGGCTTTCGAAGGCCTGGGTGGGATCGTCGGCAATGCCATACTGGCGGGGTATGTCGGTCATGGGCGCGAGCCTACATCCCAATGTTGAGGCCGCGCGAGCGGCCGAGCCATTCCTGGAGGTCGTGAGACATCGACGCGCCTCCCTGAGACTTCAAACCTAGCTCCAGCGCGCGATTGCGGAGCAGCGACTCGAGCTGGGGGTCGCGGTGGAGCGCTTTCGCCATCGTGGTCATGGCATCCCTGGTGGACCGCGCGGTATCGTAATCGCCGCTCCGCTCCAGAGCTTTCAGCTGCCGCGCCTTGCTCTGCCAGTCGGCGACGAAGCGGTCGGCGCGGTTAGCGGCATCGATCCGAATTTCGCCCTCGGCGATCATCGCCTGGATGGCGCGGCTGGTGCTGCCGTTCGCGGCTTCGCTGATAAGGACAGGGTCCTTGTTCATCGCAACACGCATGTCTTCACCACCGCCGGGGCGCAGCGCATCGATCTCCTTACGGGCACTACCAAAGGCTTCGCGCTGGTGGGGCAGGGGCTCGAAGCCCTGCTGTTTCATACCGATGATGTCCTGCGCCGCGCGGCCAAATCGCTGCACCGCCTGTTCGAGCGGGCTGGGCTCAGCCGGCACCCGGATCGGCGCGCTGCTGAGCTTCAGCCCGTCGAACATGCCGCGACGGGGCGGCGTCGGCGCTGGCGATAGCGCAGGTTGCACATCGGGCGCGCGGGTGTAGTCCGACGCCATGTCCTTGCCGCGCTCGCGCCCCAGCGCTCTGGTCAGCCGTCCGGCATCGACGAAATCATCCCGGCCATAATGCAGATCGACGCGCTCCCGATGGCGCGACAGCGCGACATAGGCAGCGTGGCGATCGAGCCCCGGCGTTGCCAGCACATGAACGCGGTCGACGGTCATCCCCTGCGCCTTGTGGATGGTGGCGGCATAGCCATGATCGACATGGGCATAATCCTTCAGGTCGAAGGCGACGCTTCGCCCGTCATCGGTGCGCACGCGCATCGCGATCGAGCTGACCTCCTCGATCGTGCCGAGCGTGCCGTTCTTTACCTCCAGGCTGCGCTCATTCTTGAGGAACATGATGCGGTCGCCCGGCGCGAACGACCGGCGTCCGCGTTCGATGACGAGATCAACGTCGCCGCCCAGTATCTGCGCTGCCCGCATCCGGTCGCGTGCTGCCGTGTTCAGCTCGCGCACTTCATCATTGGTATGGGTGAGGATGATGCGGCTCGCCAGTGGTGTTGCTTGACGGTCCTTGTCCCAGCGGTCGATCAGCGCCTCGCGCGCGGCTTCGCGCGCCTCGGCGGCATGGACATGCCCAGCCTCCGTATAGGCGGCCAGCGCTTCGCCGGTGCGGCCGGTCGCGAGCTGTCGCGTGGCGTCGCGCTGCCAGTCTTCGGACTGGCGGCGGATAGTGGTGATTTCCACTGCGCCATGCCGCTCGGCAATCGAGCGGAAGGCCGCACCTGCTTCGATCGCCTGAAGCTGCTGCGGATCGCCGACCAGCACGATCTTGGCGCCGCGCTTCTCCGCCTCGCGAATGACGCGCTCCATCTGCCGCGTGCCGATCATCCCGGCCTCGTCGATCACAAGAACGGATTTGTCGGTCAGCAATTCGCGGTCCTGGCTCCATTGATGCTCCAGACTGGCGATGGTGCGCGACGCAATGCCCGAGCCGCTTTCCAGATTCTCGGCGGCGATGCCGGACAGCGCCGCGCCGTGAACAGCATAGCCCGCCGCTTCCCATGCTTCGCGCGCTACCCCGAGCATCGCGCTCTTGCCGGTGCCGGCATAGCCGATGACGCTGGTGATGCCGCGCGCGGCGGTCACATGCTCCAGCGCGCCACGCTGTTCGGGCGAAAGCCGCAGGCCGCGCTGTTCGGCGAGGCCGACTGCCCGTTCCAGATGCTGCTCGGCAACAGCATGGAGACGGCGCGCATCGAGCGTTGCAGTGCCGTGTTCGAGCCGCTGTTCGGCCTCCAGCATCGCACGCGAGGTGAAGCGATCGTCGCCGCGCCCGTCCTTGCCCAGCTTCACCAGCTCGGGCGACGCGCGCACCGCCGCCATCACCTGGTCGAACTGGTCCTTTCCCTCACTATGCCGATGCACGAAGATCGCCAGATCGCGCGTGGTGAAGGTCGCTTGGCTGTGGGTAATAGCGTCGAGCGCGATGCTCGGATTGGCGAGGATCTTTTCGCCATTGGCGCGCGCGATGGCGTGATGTTCTTCGAGCCGCTCGCTGTCACGCCCCTGCGCCACCATGCGCGAAGCGGCGGGGCCGATCTTGTGCTGCGGCTCCAGATCGATGCCCTGTGCTTCCAAGGAGCGATGATCGACGCGCGTGTCGATATCGAGTTTGGCGAGGCGCTGATTGACGTGCTCTGCCCAGGCTTCGCGCCAGTGGGTCAGCAGCTCGGTGCGGTTCCAGTCGCGGACCTTGGCGCAGAACCCGTTTTCGCCGAGCGAACGAAGTCCAAGCATTACATGGGCATGGGGTTTTGCCAGTCCATCGGCACCGATATCCCAATGGACATTGAGATCGGCAACCATGCCGCGATTGACGAATTCGCGCTGGATGAACGACCGCGCCAGTTCGATGCCGTCGGCCTGCTGCATTTCGCGTGGGATGGCGAACTCGATCTCGCGGGCCAGTTGCGCGTCCTTGCGCAGCTCGGCGGCCTCGACATCATTCCACAGCCGCTCGCGGTCGCGCCACGCCTCGGGCGCGTTTTCGGGCAGCAGCACTTCGCTGTGGACGACGCCGGTCTTGTTGGAAAAGTCATGGTCCCGGCCGAGCCGCTGATCGTGCAGCCGCGACGCCGAGCGATAGGCGGCAGCCGCCACCGCGCTCGACCCGGCAGCGCGGGAAATGACTTTGGCCGAGAAGTGGTAGATCGCCATAGCGACGCACCAGATACGCCTAAAAGCGCACGTCGGCACGACGTATAAGCGCGCCCTCGAACGATTTTATCGCTCTCGGGACCGCGAAATCTCACGAAGTTCCAGGCTATTGGCGCGGATTGGCTGTGACGATATCTGGTCTGTCCGACCGACACAAGGAAGGACAGGACCATGCGAAAACCTCGAGACTATGATGCGGACCTGAAGGCGCTTGCCGATAAGGCGCGGCAGCTGAAAACGCGCAAACAGAACCAGCTTGGCGAACTGGTGACGGCGACCGGCGCTGATGTGCTGAGAGTGGAGGAACTGGCCGGCGCGTTGCTCAATGCGACCGCTGCTGATGGCCCGACGCGGGAGGCGTGGCGCAAACGAGGCGCCGCCTTCTTTCAGCGCGAACAGCACGGCGCTGGCCGCCGAACTCGTCGCGAGCCGGGCGGCACTGCGGCGGGTGTCGGAGACGCGGAACCGGCTCCAGGCGAAGCGGGCACGGCATGATCACCGCGACTGGCAGGTGAAACGGCGCGAGCGCACGAGGCAACTGATCGAACTGGGCGGGCTCGTCGCGAAGGCAGGGCTGGTCGAGCTGACGGAGGATGACCGCGCTGTGATCCTCGGTCTGTTGCTGGAGGCAGCCGCGAAGTTGCGGAGCGGCGACGGACACACTCAGTTGGCGCTCTGGCGGCGACGAGGGCGGCGAGCATTTGCCGACGCCGAAGAAGCGGAACCGGTAGTCCCTATGGCACCTGGCTGAGGGCCTATCGGATCAGTGCTTAAAACAGTTTTCGCGATGCCAGCCGAGGAAACTCGGATGCGGCCGGTCCGCCGATCTAGCGGGAGGGATTGCGAAGCCGGAGCGATTGACGAGCGCGCGTATTCCCTCGGCATCGTTCGCTTGCCGGCTGATCAGAATTTCCAGCTCGTCGGTCAGGCTGATGAGGCCGCGATCGAACATCCAGTGGACCGTCCCCGACAAGGCCAACCCGTTGTTGATAATGTCGGGGCCGCCGCGTTCCACGGGGCGGATATGGGCAGCCTCAACTTCTGCCCTGCCACCGCCGTTGATGAGCTTCAGCCCGGTAATGGCACACCGCGCATCATAGGCGGTGACGACGCGGCGGCGGAACAGCCGGTCCCGTACCAACCGAGACGCGAGATAGGCGACCCGATCCCGCACGATTTCGTGCTGGAAGGGCGTGCGTTCCTCACGAACGGAATTGTCGATCTCCCCGTCGACACGCGGCAGAAAGTCGTCCGTCTCGGCGGTGCCAAGATCGATGATGCGGTTGAAATCGGAAATGGAGAGCGGGCGAACCGCCGACTGCGCCCTGCCGGAGACTTTCCCCGCGTCGTTGAGCACGCCGCGTTCCACCAGGCCGAGCGGACCGTTGAACGGCACCGGATTGACGAAATCCAGATAGGTCCCCGGCTCGATCAGCGCCAGATACATGTCCGGCGCTTTGGGATCGAGCACGACCTGGGCAACCTTTGCAGTGGCGAAGTAGCCGCGCGTGTCCTGGATTTTGCTGGGCTCGTAATAGATGATCCAGTCGCCGATACAGGCGCTGACGCGGCCGAGGTACTGCGGCGGAAACTGATATCGCTCTGCCGGGCTGTCGTCGTAAATCGAATCCGATCGATGAATGAAAACGCCCTTGCCCATTGAGCGTGGATAGCCGGACATCGCGAGAGATGAAACGGCTGTTGAAGCCGCTCAGCCAGCGTCGCGCGCGGTTGCCTCTAAATGGGCAATGCGCTCCGAGCAAATTTCGTGGACCAGGCGGCCGAGCTCCTCGACGCGCTCACCAAGCCAAGTCAGCTCGTCGGCGCTGATCCGGTATTGCTTTGAATAGCGCGCCTTCACATAGGCGTCTTTTAGCTTTTCGAACATACCGCGCTGCTTGCGATTGTCGCCGGGCCAAACGTAGGCCAGACGCCTATCGAGCCGTTCAGCCTGGGTGCGCAGGAAAGCGAGATTGTGCACGTGCGGCGTGTAGAAAGTCACGACGAGCAACACGCAATGGTATAGCCGTTCGGCAGCTTGATGTAGCTCGAACGCTGCCTTGTTGTTCCAACCGCGTTGGGCAGCTTCGTTACCCTGTATCAAAAACTGCTGCGCAGTCGGCATCCATTCCTCGAAATATTCCTTCGCCATGGTGAGCGCCGCGTGCGGCGATTTCGGCTTGGGCTGGTGCAATTCGCTGTCGTCGCTCTGGTAGAGCGCGATGCCGTCGCGGGCGACGTCCATGAAGAAATAGCGGCCATGGGCGAGCCCGTCGTTCACCTCGGCAAGGGTATGGACGATGAAATTGACCGGGGTCTTGATGCTACTGGTAATGCCGAATTCACGCATCAGCCGGTCATCGACATTCGCCCAATATTTGACGCGGTCGGTCAGGCGCTTGTCGTTGACAATGATCAGCAGGTCATAGTCGGACTTGTAGCCCTTGGCCGTATGCGGCTCGTCGATCCAGTTGCCGCGCGCATAGCTGCCGTATAGGATGACCTTGAGGATGCGGCCCTTCTTCTTCCACTCGTGGCTGGCGAGCGCGAAAGCGTCGTCGAATTCCTCGAAGACGATCTGCACCACGCGCTCCAGTTCGCGCTGCTTGGCAGGCGGAAGATGATCGAGATTGCTGCGCATGGCGGACGCTACCCTGTCGGGCTTGCCGCCCAATGGCAAGCCACTGGACGGCAAGCGATCTGTTCGAATGGCGGCGATCACCAAGGCCAGAGACGCCGCCACCACGGCTCCGGTGTGTCGATGATCCGCATGAAGAGGGTGAGGGCGGCAGCAAATTCCGCCTCCACTTCCTCGGCGCTGATGCCGTGGCGTCGCCCGAGCGTCGGATAGTCGACATCCTCGAACCGCATCGCCCAGAAGATCGCGCGCTGCCGCTCGGTCATCCGACGCAGGGCACGAAAGCCCCGGCGCCGAAAGACATGGGGTGGAAGCCGCTCGGTCATGACCGTACCTCCGCCCCGGCGGAAAGGAGGAAGTCCGCCGCCTTGCTCGCCGCGCTGGCGGCACGGAAGATCGCCTTCTCGTCGCCGCGCAGCACCGCCAGCCAGGAGCCAATATAATCGCTGTGGCGAACGGTGGGCACAATGCCGAGCGACGCGCAGGTGAACGCCGCCGACATCTCCGCGACGAGTTCCTCCTTTGCGTACGATGCCGATCCGAAGGCGCCGGACTGGTCGCGGTCCAAGCGGCTCCGATGGCCGGTGAAATGGCCAAGCTCGTGCAGCGCCGTCCGGTACCAGTTCACCGGATCATGGAAGGCGGCCTGCGGCGGCACCTGCACGACGTCCTGCAATGGCGAATAATAGGCCTCGCTCCCGCCGATCCGGAAATCCGCCCCGCTGGCTGCAATCACCCGATCCGCCTCGGCAATCGCCAGCACGGGATCGGGCAGAACCGGAATGCTGGTCATCGCCTCGGGCAGACCGTCACACTGGTCGACGTTGAACACGGTGAAGCGCTTCAGAAAGGCAATGGTCCGCGCCTCCCGGTCTTCGCCCTGCGCCTTCTCGGCTTCGTCATTCGGGGTGAAGCGATCCGCATAGCAGACCACCGTGCCCTTTTCGCCGCGCCGAACGTGCCCGCCCGCCGCCTCGGCCTGCCGATAGGTCAGCCAGCGCTGCCCAGCATAGCCGCCATCGATAGCCGCCGCCCACAGGATCAGCACATTAATCCCCGAATAGGTTCGGGCCGACACCGCGTTCTTGGGCATCGTACAGGGGCACCGCGCCGCATCCCAGGGCTGCACCCAGGGCAACCGGCCTTGCTCCAGCTCCGCGATGATCCGGGCCGTCACCTCGCCATAGAGGCTCTGACGCTCGTTGCTCTGCATCTCCTTGCTCCTTCCTCAAACCGCCATCGACCGGCGCCGGGGTGGCGGGGGGCGGCAGGAGCGGACCGACAGCCCCGCCGGACGCAGGCGGGGCGCACCCGAAGGGCAGGAACGAACGTGGATGACCCGGCAGCAAGGCTGCCGGGTTGCGCCGCGCCGAGGCGGGGCTACAGGGCCGTGACGCCCCCCGCCACCATGACGCCGAAGGCACCACGCCGCCGCGCCACCGGCGCGGCGACCGCCAGAGGCATGGCGCCATGCCGACCGGTCCGCTAAGCGGACCGGCCCCACGTCATGCGATCGTCACGGCGAAGCCGCCGAGACGCCGCAAGGCGGCTCGGCTGGAGCGGCACGCGGAAGTAGAGCGCGGTCAGGCTGGAACAGCCTGAGACGCCACGTCATCCGCCCGCGAAATAATTTTCCCGTACATTTGGAACGGCAGCGGACGAATAGGAACGTCTGGGGACAAGCTGCCGTAAAACCGCCAATTTTCATGCCGTTGACGACGGCGATCGTCACCCCAACTCTGTCTCCGACAAGCACAAAAGGGCCCCACAAGACACAGGAGACTGAACCATGATCCAACCGCAACCGGACCGCTTTCTTCGCCTCAAGGAGGTGCTCCGCCGCACCAGCCTGTCACGTGCAACGCTGTACCGGAAGATCCAGAAGGGGACCTTCCCCAAACAGGTGCGTATCGCCACCCGCTGCGCGGGCTGGCGGGAATCCGCCGTCAACGCGTGGATGCATAACCCCATCTTCTACCATGTGGACGATGTACGCTGATGCAGGCCTGACGCCGCTCATCAATGCCGACGAGATTGTGGAGGGCAGGAGGGCGGCGAGACGAGAATCGATTAGGCCGCTGTAGACGCAGATTTCATGGTAGACCGTCTGCATAGCATCTGCACAACCTCTATATCGAACCTCCTCCACGGCGGCGTCAGCTATACACGCCGGTGGGTGCGCGCTTCCACGTCCGCTTACTGCGGTCGCAGTACTCCCCAACCGCCACCAATCGCCTGAATCAGCGAAACCGTCGCCACTTGCCGGTTCGTCACCGCCTCCACCTCGGCCTGGCGAGCCGATAGGGCGGTGGTTTGGGCGGTGACGACAACAGTATAGTCGGTCTGGCCGGCGAGATACTGGTTCATGGCGATTGCCTGCGCTTGGACCGCTGCGGTGGCGGCTGCGCCGCGCTCGTCGGCGACGGTCGCCAGCACCCGAACGGCCGCGAGGCCGTCCTCGGTCTGCTGAAACGCAGTCAGCACCGCCTGGCGATAGGCGGCCGCCGCCTGTTCATACGCGGCAAGCGCTTCCCGGACGCGTGCCGAGCGCGCGCCGCCATCGAAGATCGTCTGGGCGGCACTCGTGCCCAGCGACCACAGGCTGGCGGGGGCGGAGAACAGGCTGCCTAGCGCACCCCCGTTGGTCTGGGCGGACCCGGAGAGCGACAGGGTGGGGAAGAACGCCGCCCGCTGGACGCCGATCGCGGCGTTCGCCGCCGCGACGCGTCGTTCGGCGGCGGCAACGTCCGGGCGGCGCTGGACAATCGCGCCGGGCAGCACCGCGGGTACTTGCGGCACGGTGCGGTCCCATGCTGCCGGCGCGATCGAGAAGCGCGAGGGGTTGGCGCCGACCAGCACGGCGATGGCATGTTCGTAGATCGCCCGCTGCCGTGCGAGATCCGCTTGTTGCGCCCGGGCATTGCGGAGCTGGGTTTCGGCCTGGAAGACATCCGCCTGCGAGACGATGCCCTCGCGGAAGCGGTTCCGGGTGATCGTCAGCGATCGATCATAGGCCGCGCTGGTTTCCGCCAGCAAGGCTGCCTGGGCGTCGATCCCGCGCAGCTGGAAATAGTCGCTGGCCAGCTCGCCCTGCGCGGCCAGCGTCGCGTTGCGCAGGTCGCCCGCGCTCGCCTGCGCCGCCGCGCCGGCCTGCCGGGTGGCGTTGCCCACCCGGCCCCAAAGGTCCGGCTGCCAGGTCGCGCCGAGCGCCAGCGACGAGGTGGTGCCGCGACTGAGCGTCGCGGTGCCGCCCGATCCGCCCGGCACGATGCCGGTCGTTCCGCCGTCGAAGCTTTCGCTGCGGCTGGCGCTGCCATTGAGGTCCAGGCTGGGGAACAGGCCGGCCCGGCTTTCCCGCACCGCTGCCTGCGCTTGGCGATAGGCGGCGGCATAGGCGGCGACGTTCTGGTTGGAGATCGCGACCCGGGCCTCCAGCGCGTCGAGATCGCGATCGCCGAACAGTTTCCACCATTCGCCCTTCGCCACGTCGTCGGCCGGCGCGGCGCTGGTCCAGCCTGGCGCTTCCTTGAAGGTCGCGGGCAGCGTCATTGCCGGGCGCTGATACTCGGGCGCGAGCGAGCAGCCGGCCAATCCGGTCAGCGCGAGTAGCGGGAGGAGGGAGGCGCGGTTCATGCGGGCGAGGTTTCCTGTGGCGGCACGGTGCGCGCCGGGCGGGGGCGCTCGCGCCGGGCGAACCGGTCGAGCACGACATAGATGACGGGCGTGGTGAGCAGCGTCAGCACCTGACTGACCATCAGCCCACCGAAGATCGCTGCGCCGAGCGGCCGGCGCAGCTCCGCGCCGGCGCCGAAGCCGATCGCCAGCGGCACCGCGCCCAGCGCGGCGGCAAGCGTGGTCATCAGGATCGGGCGGAAGCGCAGCAGCGATGCCTCGCGGATCGCCTCGATCGCGCTCAGCCCGCGCGTCCGCTCTGCCTCGAGGGCGAAGTCGATGATCAGGATCGCGTTCTTCTTGACGATGCCGATCAGCAGGAGGATGCCGATTGCGCCGATCAGGTCGAACTGGAGGCCGAACAGCATCAGCGTGGCGATCGCGCCCAGCCCGGCGGAGGGGAGGGTGGAGAGCACCGTCAGCGGGTGAACCCAGCTTTCGTAGAGCACGCCCAGCACGATATAGATCGCGACGAGGGCGAGCCCGATCAGCAGCGGGATCGACGCCATCGAGCGCTGGAACAGCTGGGCGGTGCCGGCAAAACCGCCATGGACAGCGCCGTCCTTCGCGCGGATCCTGCCCATTGCCTGCTCGACCATGCGCGATGCCTGGCCGAGCGAGACGCCGGGCGCGAGGTTGAACGCGATGGTGGCGGAAGGCACGCCCCCCTGGTGATTGACCTGCGCTGGGGCCGAGGCATCGCTCCAGCGCGCAAAGGCACCGAGCGGGATCATCGTCGCCGCCTTGGTGTTGACGGGTGCGCCGCCGGCGGCGTCGCGATTGGCGCTCGGCCCCTGCTGGCCGCTGCCCGTAAGCGGGCCGGTGGGAACATGGATGTGCGACAATCCGTCCGGGGAGGCCGCGATGCCCGGCGCCACGCCCATCACGACATGATATTGGTTGAGCCCGCTATAGATGATCGACACCTGACGCTGGCCGAAGGCGTCGTACAGGGTCTGGTCGACCGCAGCCGGGGTAATGCCCAGCCGCGCGGCGGTATCGCGCAGGACCTCGACATAGGCGCTCGCGGCGCCCGCGCTCATGTCGTTGTCGACATCGGTGACGAGGTCGGGCCGGGCGCGCAGCATGGCGGCGAGCTGGTCGGCGGCTGCCTGGAGCCGGGGAGCATCGGGGGCGGTCAGCGTATATTGATAGGTCGCGTTGGATTGCCGGCCGCCGGTGCGCAGATCCTGGACGGGGTTGAGGAAGGTCGTGGTGCCAGTGAACCTGTCGAGCGCGGGGCGCAGCCGTTCCACCACGTCGCGGGCCGAGGCCCGGCGCTCGCCTTGGGGCTTGAGCGTCAGGAAGAGGAAGCCGCCGCCGATGCGCTGGCCGCCGGTGAACGCCACGACGTTCGCAACTGCCCGATCCGCCTTGATCGTCGCGGCGATGCCGCGCAGCCGTTCGTCGAGGGCGCCGAACCCCATCGCCTGATCCGCGCGGACGGCGCCGAGAATCGAGCCGGTATCCTCATCGGGGAACAGGCCCTTGGGGACGCCCGCCATCAATGCGACCTGGAGGAGCAGCGCCGCGATCAGCATCAGGATGGTGACGGCGCGATGGGCGAGCGCCCAGTCGAGCAGGCGGGCATAGCCCTGCTGCACCGCGCCGAACAGGCGATCGAAGCGGCTCTCGCGCGGTCGCCGCACCGGGCGCCCGCGCAGGAGGAGCGCGCTCAGCATCGGCGTGGTGGTGAGCGACAGCACCAGGCTGATCAGCACCGCGATCGTCATCGTCTGGGCGAATTCGTTGAACAGGCGCCCGGCCAGCCCGCCCATGAAGAGCAGGGGGATGAACACCGTGACGAGGCTCAGCGAGATCGACAGCACCGTGAAGCCGACCTCGCCTGCGCCGCGCAGGGCGGCTTCGAACGGCTTCATCCCGTCCTCGACATGGCGCTGGATATTCTCCAGCACCACGATCGCATCGTCGACGACGAAGCCGGTCGCAACCGTCAGCGCCATCAGCGACAGATTGTTGAGGCTGAACCCCGCCAGGTACATAACCGCCAGCGTGCCCGCGAGCGACACGATCGTCGCCACCGCCGGCACCACGGTCGCCCGCCAGGATTGCAGGAAGATCCCGACCACCGCGACCACCAGCAGCACCGCGATCACCAGCGTCAGCTCCACTTCGTGCAGCGACGAGCGGATGGTGATCGAGAGGTCGGCCGCGGGGTCGAGCCGGATGTCGGCGGGGATCGAGGCGCGCAGCGCGGGCAATTGCGCATTCACCAGGTCGATGGTGCGGACGATGTTGGCGCCCGGCTGGCGGCTGATCAGGATGTCGAGCGCGCGGCTGCCGTTGAAATAACCGGCGGTGCGGACGTCTTCCGGGCCGGTGCGCACCTTGGCGACGTCGGACAGGCGCACGGCTGCGCCGCCCCGCCAGGCGACGATCAGCCCGGTATAATCCTCTGCCCGCAGCGTCGGCGTGGCGGTGGTGAGCAGCCACGATGTCCTGCTGTCCTCGATCACCCCCTTGGGGCGATTGGCCGCGCTCGACTGAATGGCGGTGCGCACGTCCTCGAGCGGAATGCCGTAGCGGTTGAGCGCATCGGGATCGAGATCGACGCGCACCGCGGGCAGCGAGGCACCGGCCAGCTGCACGTCGCCGACCCCCGGCACCTGAAGCAGCCGCTGCTGTACGGTTGCCGCCACCGCATCATAGACCTGTGCCGGCGAGCGCGTGCTGGAGGTGAGCGACAGGATGAGGATCGGTGCGGCGGCGGGGTTGATCTTGCGATAGCCGGGGTTGGTCCGCAGGGTCGCGGGCAGGTCGCCGCGTGCGGCGTTGATCGCCGCCTGCACGTCGCGCGCGGCGCTGTCGGCATTGCGCGACAGGTCGAATTGCAGGGTGATCTGGGTGATGCCGACGTTCGAGCGTGAGGTGAGTTCGGTGAGGCCCGCGATCGACTGGAAGCGCTTTTCCAGCGGTGCGGCGACGCTCGACCCCATGGTTTGCGGGCTGGCCCCGGGCAGGGTGGCGGTGACGTTGATCGTCGGCAGGTCGATATCGGGCAGCGGTGCGACCGGCAGGCGGAAGAACGCGACGATCCCGGCGAGCAGGATGCCGAGCGTAAGCAGCATCGTTCCCACAGGCCGGCGGATGAAGGGCGCGGCGACGTTCATGCGGCGGCCACCGCCGGCGGCTCGCCACCGGGCCCTGCGCTCCAGCGCCGGCGCAGCCGCTCGAAGCCGAGAAAGATCACCGGCGTGGTGAACAGGGTCAGCGCCTGGCTGACGATCAGGCCGCCGGCAATCGCGATGCCGAGCGGCTGGCGCAGCTCACTGCCGATGCCCTGGCCGAAGATCATCGGCAGCGCCGCCATCAGCGCTGCGAAGGTGGTCATCATGATCGGGCGGAAGCGCAGCCGCGCCGCCTCGCGGATTGCGCTTTCCGCATCCTTGCCTTCGGTCCGTTCGGCGTCGAGCGCGAAGTCGATCATCATGATCGCGTTCTTCTTCACGATGCCGATCAGCAGCACGATGCCGATGATACCAATCACCCCCAGGTCATTGCCCGTCACCAGCAGCGCGAGCAGCGCCCCCACGCCGGCCGATGGCAGCGTCGAGAGGATCGTGACGGGGTGGATATAGCTCTCATAGAGCACCCCCAGCACGATATAGACGACGATGATCGCGGCGAGGATCAGCCAACCTTCATTGGACAGGCTGGCCCGGAAGGCGTCGGCCGAGCCGATGAACGTCGTGTCGATCGTCGCGGGCATCCCGATCCGCTGCTCGACGCGCTGGATCTCGGCGACGGCGTGGCCGAGCGACTGGCCGGGCGCGAGGTCGAAGCCGATTGTCACGGAGGGGAACTGGCCGATCCGATGGACCGCAAGTCGCGCGGGATGGGTTTCGAACCGCGCTACGGTGGACAGCGGCACCTGCGAGCCTCCGCTGGTCGGCAGGTAGACGCGGCCGAGATCGGCGGGCGCGGTGACGGCGCCGGGCGCGCTTTCCAGGATCACGCGATACTGGTTGGACTGGGTGAAGATCGTCGAGACGATCCGCTGGCCGAAGGCGTTGTAGAGCGCGGCATCCACCGCCGCCGCGCTGACGCCCAGCCGCGCGGCGGAATCGCGGTTGACGGCGACGGTAATGCCATTGCCCTGCGCCTGCACGTCCGAGGCGACACTGGCGAGCGCGCGGTCGCTGCGCAGCGCCGCAACGAGGCGCGCGGACCATTGGTCGAGCGCCGCCTGATCGCCGCCCTGCAGGGCGAGGCGATAGGTGGTGGGCCCGGTTTCCGTGTCGATGGTCAGATCCTCGACGGGCCGTACATGGAAGGTCAGCCCCTCCAGCGCAGCCGCGCGCCGCTTCAGGTCGCCGATCACCTGGTTCAGCCGGGCGCGATCGCCCTTGTCCTTCAGGTTGATCAGCATCCGGCCCTGGTTGGGCGCGGCATTCTGGGGATCGACGCCGATAGCGGCATTGAGGCTCGCCACCGCAGGATCGGTGAGCAGCGCGCCGGCGAGCCGCTGCTGTATCGCCGCCATCGCCTCGAACGACGCGGCGTGATCGGCGACGAACACCGCCTGGAGCTGGCCGTTGTCCTGCTGGGGAAACAGGCCCTTGGGGATCGCGACGAACAGCAGCGCGGTGAGGCCGAGGCTGGCGGCGAAGACGACCAGCGTCAGCGTCTGCCGTACCAGCACCCAGTCGAGGGCCCTGGCATAGCCATTGGCGAGCCGGTCGAACTGGCGCAGCGTCCAGGTGGAGACATGCGCGCGGCGTTCGCCTTCGTCGCGCAGCCAGCGCGCCGAGAGCATCGGCGTCAGCGTGAGCGCTACCACCGCCGAGATCAGGATGGTGATCGCGAGCGTGACGGCGAATTCGCGGAACAGCCGTCCCACCACGTCGCCCATGAAGAGCAGCGGGATCAGCACCGCGATCAGCGAGAGGGTGAGCGATACGATGGTGAAGCCGATCTCGGCCGAGCCGCGCAGCGCGGCGGCCATCGGCCCGGCGCCGTCCTCGCGGTGGCGCTGGATGTTCTCGATCACCACGATCGCGTCGTCGATCACGAAGCCGCTGGCGATGGTGAGCGCCATCAGCGTGAGGTTGTTGAGGCTGAACCCCAGCAGCTGCATCGCGGCGAAGGTGCCGATGATCGAGAGCGGCACGGAGACGCTGGCGACCAGCGTGGCGCGGAGGTCGCCGAGGAAGAAGAAGATCGCCAGCATCACCAGCAGCACGGCGAGGACCAGCTCGACCTGCACATCGTCGACCGAGGCGCGGATGCCGGTCGTCCGATCGGCGAGCAGGTGCGCGCGCACGTCCGCCGGCAGCGCCTGTTGCAGCGCGGGCAGGGCATGCTTGATCGCGTCGGTCGTGGCGACCACGTTCGCCCCCGGCTGGCGGCGCACGTCCAGGACGATCGCGGGCTTGCCGTTCATGAAGCCGGCAACGCGCGCATTCTCCTGTGCCTGCACCACCTTGGCGACATCGCCGATGCGAACCGCCGCGCCGTCTACATGCTGGATGATCTGGTCGCGATAGCTCTCCACGGTCTGCAACTGATCGTTGGAATCGATGATCCAGGAGCGCGTGTCGCCGTCGAAGCTGCCTTTGGCCGCGTTGACGCTGGCATTGGTGATCGCGGTGCGCAGCTGATCGAGCGACAGGCCGCGCGCGGCGAGCGCGGCCATGTCGGCCTGGATCCGCAGCGCAGGCCGCTGTCCTGCCCCTAGTGTAACCTGGCCGACGCCGGACATCTGCGCAATCTTGGTGGCGATCCGCTGGTCGACCAGATCCTGCACCTCCGGAATAGGCCGCAGGTTCGACGTGAAGGCGAGCGTCAGCACCGGCGCGTCTGCCGGATTGACCTTGGCATAGCTGGGCGGGGCAGGCAGATCGTTGGGCAGCAGCGCATTGGCGGCGTTGATCGCTGCCTGCACTTCCTGTTCGGCCACGTCGAGCGTCTGGTCGAGCCGGAATTGCAGCGTGATGACCGAGCTGCCGACCGAGGAGACGGACTTCATCCGCGCCAGCCCCGCCATCTGGCCGAACTGGCGCTCCAGCGGTGCGGTGACGGTGGCCCCCATCACGTCCGGCCCGGCGCCGGGATAGCTGGTGGTGACCTGGATCGTCGGATAATCGACCTCCGGCAGCGCCGACAGCGGCAGCTCGCGATAGCCGATCAACCCAGCGAGCAGGATCGCGATCATCAGCAGCGTCGTCGCCACCGGGCGTTCGATGAAAAGCCGGGACGGATTGGCTCGGCCTCGATCGGCCATGGCTTCGCTCATTGGCGCGCGGCGTCCAGATCCGCCAGCGGCGCGACCTTGATGCCCTCGTCCAGCGCGTCCGCGCCGGTGCTGACGACCGTCTCTCCGGCGGTGATGCCCGACAGGATGGCGACCTGGCTCCCGAGCGAAGGGCCGGTCTTCACGCGCCGCAGATGCACCACCTTGTCGCTGCCGACCACGAACAGGAAGTCGCCCTGGTCGCCGTGCCGGAGCGCACTGACCGGAACGGTAACGGCATTGGCGATGGTGCCCGTCCGCACCGAGACGTTGACGAACTGATTGGGAAACAGTCTGCCGCCGGCATTGGCGAAGCGCGCCTTTGCCGTGACCGTGCCGGTGGCGGGATCGGCCTGGTTGTCGATCGCGAGCAGCGATCCTTCAGCCAGCGCCTGCGACGATGCCTGGTCGAGCGCGCGCACCGGCGCACCTTGCGCGCGCATCAGCGAGCCGATCTGTGCCTGCGGCACCGCGAATGATACGTCGATCGGATCCTCGACCGTCACCACGAATACGCCATTGCCGTCGCTTGGGCTCACATAGGTGCCGATATCCGTCTTGCGCAGGCCGACACGCCCAGCCACCGGCGCGACCAGATCGGTGTAGCGCAGGTTCAGCCGCGCATTGTCCACCGCTGCGCGGTCGGCGGTGACGGTCCCCTCGAGCTGACGAACGCTGGCCTGCTGGCTGTCGACTTGCTGCCTTGCGATCGAATTTTCGGCGAGCAGCCGCTGATAGCGGGCGAGATCGAGCCGAGCGTTGGCAAGCTGTGCCATGTCGCGCGCTAGGTTGCCCTGCGCCTGCGCGATTGCGATCCGATAGGGGCGCGGATCGATCTGCGCGAGGCGCTGTCCCTTGGCGACCATCTGGCCTTCCTTGACGTCGATCGCGAAGATCGTGCCCGAGAGCTGCGCCCGCACTGTGGCGGAGACCACCGGCTGCACCGTGCCGATGACTGCAAGGGTCTGCGGCACGTCCTGTCGGGTCGCGCGGGCGACGCCGACCCGCGGCGGTGCGCTTGCCACCTGCTCCCGCTTGGGGTGCCGCATCAGCATCACCGCGCCAACGATGACAAGGATCGTGATGGCGCAGGCGATCAGTAAGATGCGCCGGGACGTGCGGCGCGTGCGAGGCTGGTCGGTCATTGGCTGGGCGATTTCCGGGGTGAATCGTGCAGGATCAGGGGCGGGGAGGCTGCGCGGCGTCCACGGGGATCGTTTCGCCCCGCGGCGTGGCGGGGAAGGGCCGCGGCACTGCGATGCCCTGTGGCGAGAGGCGGAACGCGAAGGGATAGCGCGTGCCGTTCCATTCGATCTGCATCCGGATCTCTGCCGGCAGCGGCATCTTCTTGTCGAAGGGGACCACCACGGCCCCGCCGAAGCTGTTGCCCGGGTCGACCGTCGTCGTCTGGAGCACGCTGCCGTCGATCCGGTCGAGCGTATAGTCCAGCTTGCGGTCGATGCCGTGGATCACGATCGCCCCGGCTGCCACCGCGGCGGTGGTGCCGACGATCCCCGGCGTATCGTCTTCCCATCGGATGGTGCGGCCATAGGCGCCGTGCGGCGTGTAGACGCGCTGGTGATAGCTGTAGCTGTTCGACATGGTCGATGCCGCGCCCGCCACCACGCCGGTGATCAATGCCGCGGCGATCTTGCGGTCGCGCGCCTGGTCGCGCGCCTGCGCCATCAGCTGATCATGCGTCGGCAGATAGGCGGGGACGCCATTGATGCTGACGTCGACATTCTCGATGCCGAAATTGCCAGGCCATCGGCTCTTGTTGAACACGGCGATCCCAAGCGTGATCTGCCCCTTCTCGATCGACAGCGGCCGGACCTCGACCGCGCCTTCGGGCAGCTCGAGATTGACGGTTACCCGCCCGCGATCATAGCGGGCGGTCTCCGCGCCGATCTTCACCGGATACAGCGCCAGCGGCGTTGCCGCGATCGCAGTGCCGGTCACCGCCAGAGCCGAGGCCGCGGCTACCAATTTGCTGAAAACCATGGATGGTCCTTTTGTATCGAAGGGGGTGGGCGCCGCGCCTCCGGAGTTCGCGGCGCCCCGCCGGGCCGGTTCGGGGTGGGGGCAAGCCGGCCAGGCGTAGGGAATCACCAGCCGCCGGCCACCGACTGCACGATCACGCCGGTGGACGTGGCGGCGAGCACCATGCCGGGGCCTGCATAATACCAGGCATAGCCTGCGGGGGCGGGCGCCAGGCCATATGCCGCCGGCGCAACCACCACATAGGCGCGCATCGGCACCGGCAGGACGACGCCCGCAACGAAAGGCCGCTGCCAATAGCCGCGCGGTATCGCGTAATAGCCATAGCCCGGCGCGAAATAATATCCTCGGCGCGGGCCGACATAGCCGACAAAGGCAGGCTGGCCTCGCCACCAGCCGGGCCTGCTGCGGTCGACCACCACCACGTGCGTGCGGGCGGGGCCCCGATCGACGATGATCGCGCGACCGGATGGTGGGCCTTGGCGATGGATCTGTGCATTGGCACCCGTTGGGAACAGGACTGCCGCACCGCAGCCGGCGATCAGCGCCAGTGCCGGGCGTGTCGCATAAAACCGCTTCATGACAGGGCTCCTTCTTTCTTCCTGCCCCCGTTCTACCGTGCCATTGCAAGGCACCTTCGCGGGGTTTGTCAGCGATTGTGTCATGCGCCGGTGCCATGCTGGTCGCCGGCCGCCTCGGTCGGCCAATTCCACCCCGCTTCACCGTATCGGCGCTTCAGCTGCTGGAGGATCGCCCTGTCGAGCCTGGCGACGGCACGGCCGAGCCCTTCCCGCAGGCCCAGCGTCCCGCTGGCCGCCAGCGGGATCAGACTTACCGACCCGGCCGTCGCCAGCCCGATCCCGACCGGCAAGACCAGTCCGGGACGGGGCTGGGTCCAGGCGTTACCGTCAAAGGCGAGCTGTGGTTGGCTATCCCCACGCACCTCTAAGCGCACCTTTGCCGACAATGTCGCGCGGCCCGCGCCAAAGCCGATGGTCATGCGCTTGACGAAACTGCCCCGGTCGATTGCGTGGACCGACACGCTCAGAAGGGCGGGGGCGACGTTCGACGTCACGCGATCATGATCTACGACGCGAAGTCCGGTTTTGCGCAAGCGCTGGGCAAGGTCGCGTCCGATCTGCGCAGCGGCCCAGCGTCCCGCCTCATCGGCCTTCGCGTTGCCGGTCGGCGCGTACACGGCATCGACCATGATCGCGGCGGGCGCGGCAGGGATCGCCGCGGCGCGCTGCACATTGCTCAGCCGGCTGGTCGCGCACCCTGCGAGCATGCCGGCAAAGGCCAGAGAGGCGCTTGCGCGCAGGCAAGTGCTGGGATGGGTTTTCATGGGAGCGATCTTTGCCACCCCCGTGCCGCGTCCATATGCGCGGATTGTAAGCTTATGTAACGGCCGTGGCGTCCGCGTCCGGCAGGGTGAGAATGGCGCGCAAACCGCCTTCCTGGCGGTTCTCCAACCGCAGGGTTCCGCCGAAGCGATGCGCGAGCGCTTGCACGATCGAAAGCCCCAATCCGACGCCCCCGGTGTGCCGCGCGCGCGAGGATTCGAGCCGCATGAAAGGCTCTATCAATTCCGGCAGCCGGTCGTCCGGCACGCCGGGGCCGTCATCTTCGACGCTGAGGAAGATCGTTCCGCCCGCGCGCGCAACCGCGATGGTGACGGCGGTGCCGCCATAGCGCTCCGCATTGTCGAGCAGGTTGGCGAGCATCCGCCGCAGGGCCAGCGGCGTGACCTTCGCCCGCCAGCCGACGCAATCTCCGACCAGCCGGATCTGCTCGCCCATCTCCCAGCGTGTGTGCAGGACCTCGGCCAATTGCGCGTGCAGGTCGATCACCGCGCCTTGTTCCCCCCATTCGGGGCCCGGCCGGGCAAAGGTCAGCGCATCGTCGATCAGGCTACGCATCTCGAGCAGGTCGCGCTCGGCGAGCGCTCGCTGCTCCTCGTCGTCGATGAAGTCGCTGCGCAGTTCCAGCCTGGTTAGGTACGTGCGGAAATCATGGGCGACCGCGGCGATGATGCGCGTTCGCTCCTCGAGCAGCGCGTGGAGGCGCACCCGCATCTGGAGAAACGCCTCGCCCAGTTCCTTCATTTCGCGCGGACCGTGCGTCACCAGCGCGTTGGGATCGTCCTGCCGCACTGCCCTAGCCAGCCGCTCAACGGGGCCGGTGGTGAGCGCCGCGAGCCAGACGATCACCAGAATATCGAGCACCAGCACCGCAATGCCGACGATCGACAGCCGCTTGAGAAACCGGGCGACCGGCATAGGGATTGCCCGCTGGATCTCCACCGCGCTACCGTTGGGCAACGCGACGATCACGCGGAACGGACTATTCGACAACAGTGGCTGCTCCGCCAGGCTCCCCAGAATGTCATGGCCATTCGCCTCGATACGGAACGGTCGTCCACCGAGCGCCTGGCGATAGCGTGCGACCGCGTCGGACCCGGCCATGTCCGCATCGGCGCGGGCGAAGGGGGCGCGGTCCTCCAGCAGTCGCACATTCTGCCGGTCGTCCTGAAACGCGCGGACGAGATCGGGGTAGGTCTCCGGCGGCGCCCGCTCGAACGCAGTGACGATCGCGGCGACTCGATCGGGAACCGGCATCATGTACAGCCGGTCGTGGTCCTTCGGCCCCAGCCGTACGAACGCGACCAGCATGCCGGTAAGGAGCAGCGCGTGGAGCAGGATGATTGCGCCGATCCGCTGGCGCAGCGTCGTGCGCCCCAGCCAGCTCAGCATCGCTTCACCGACGGCGCGAACAGATAGCCGTCGCCGCGCACCGTGCGGATCAGCGCCGGCTCGCGCGGATCGTCGCCCAGCTTGCGCCGCAACCGGCCGATCTGAACATCGATCACGCGATCCGTCGGGGCCGCCAGGCCGCCGCGCGTCCAATCGATCAGGAACTCGCGGGACAAAATGCGCTGGGCGTTCTGGACGAGCGCGTTGAGCAAGTCGAACTCGCCCGTCGTCAGCGTCACGGGATTGCCGGCAGGGTCCAGCAGGTCGCGCGGCGCGACGCGCAGCAGCCAGCCGTTGAACTGGAAATTCTCCCCGATGCCGCCCGCCGGGATCGCCGCAATGTCGCGCGTGCGCCGGATGATCGAGCGTACCCGCGCAAGCAGCTCGCGCGAGTTGAACGGCTTGGCGAGATAATCGTCCGCGCCGAGTTCGAGCCCGACGATCCGATCGACCGGATCGTCTTTCGCCGTGACGATCAGAATGGGAAGCCGCGGCCAATGTGCCCGCAGCGTCCTGCAGATGTCGAGGCCGTCCTCGCCGGGCAGCATCAGATCGAGGATCAGGCAGTCGATCCGCTCGAGATTGCCCATCGCGAGCAAGGTCGCCGATCCGCCATGCGCCGACACGTCGTATCGCTCGCGCTGCAACAGCTTGGCGACCAGATCGCGTATGCCTGGATCGTCTTCGATTATCGCTACGGTGCCGGCGCTCTCGGACATGCTTTTCCAGTGGTTTCGGGAGAATGTACGGCAAGCCGGGTCGCATTTGAACGGGAGAATGGAACACCCGGCGCGGCAGCTTGGCCAGCTTCGTCCGTGCAGCCGCGCCTGCGCTCCGCTCAGCCGCCCCGGCCGTATTTGGCGCGCGCAGCCAGCAACTCGGCAATCGTCACCTTCCCATCGCCGTCGGCGTCGATCATCTTGAAGCCGCGTTCGCGTCGCCCAGCGGCTTTCCATTCGTCCAGGCTCAATGCGTCGTCGTGGTTGAGGTCCATCTCGGCGAACTTCGCCTTGGCCTGGTCCGGGGAAGGTGCCGTCTGGGCGCTCGCCGTGCCGGTGACGAGGGCCATCATGAGAGCGGTAACCAGTGTCGCCATAAGGGCGATAAGGACGTACAGGTGTCGCATCGACTTGCTCCGAAAATGCCATCGAGCCAGATCATCCGGCCTTGGTCCTCCGTAGCAGGTCGGCCTATCGGGCGTTCGCGTGCGTTATGTTCCATTGTGACAAATTGTGAAACATGGTCTCTAAAACGCTGGTCTCGGCGCGCCGCTCGCTCCAGCTGCTTTCGGGCCGTCTCGCATGGGTCTGTTGCAGCTTCGGGAACGCGGCAATGAACCGACGCTGTTTCGCGCGACGAGCGTGCGCATTCCGCCTCGCATCCGACTGATCGATGGCGGCGGAAGGTGGCGCGAAAGGTTCACGACCCACGGAAGCGTAGCTCTGTAAGCAACGACGAGCAGCAGACGCAGCCGATCGCCCCACGCAGGATCGAGAGGCCTCCGAACCTCACTCAAATCGCGACCGCCATCTTCGGCCTCGCCCGCAACCGCCCAACGTCGCGGACGGGCGGGGCGCCGAAGAGGCGACGATATTCGCGGCTGAACTGCGAGGGGCTGTCATAGCCGACGCGGAAGCCCGCCTCTGCCGCGTCGAGCCGATCGGCCAGCATTAGCGCTCGCGCTTCCTGCAACCGCAGTTGCTTCTGATATTGCAGCGGCGTCATAGCGGTGGCGCGGCGGAAATGGTCGTGGAAGCTCGACAGGCTCATGCCGGCAAGGGCGGCGAGGTGGGGCCCGCTGAACGGCTCGCGGAAATGGGCCTTGAGCCAGGCAATGGCCTGGGCGATCTGTCCGGTGCGGCTTTCACTGCTGGCGATGGCGCGCAGGGCGCCGCCGCCCGGTCCGGTCATCAGCCGCACCAGCAATTCCCGCTCGACCAGCGGCGCGAGCAGCGGCGCGTTCGCCGGATCGCCGAGCAGCGCCGTCAGCCGCGTCGCCGCGTCGATCAGTTCCGGCGTCATCGGGTGCAGCGTCATTGCGGCGCCATCCTCCGCGCCCGCCAGGGGCGGCAGGGTCAGCGCGATCTCCGACAGCAGGGCGGGGTCGAGATAGAGGCAGAAGCAGAGATAGGGCGCATCCGCGCTCGCCTGCGTCACCGCGCCCGTGATCGGCAGGTCGAGCGAGGCGACGAGATAGCTAGCGGGGCCATAGTCGATCACCGCGTCGCCGAGCAGCACGCGCTTGCCCCCTTGCGCGATAATGCACAAAGCCGGGCGCTGGATCATATGCACCGGCTCGCCGCTCTGGCTCGAGCGGACCAGCGCCAGGCGAGTGATGGGCGTGTCGATGATGCCGTCGCACTCGGCATATCGGGCAATCTGCTTGGCCAGTTCCTCATGCGCCATCCGCGCTACTCGCTTAGCTGCTTGGGGCTCCACCCTATAGAGCTGATGACAATCGATCCAGCCTGCCACCGGACATTTGGAATATCGTGCAATGATTGCGCATGACCATTCTACCACCCGCGATCCAGATGGCGCCATCTACGGGACATCGGATCGAGGGTGCGGTCCGCCTGAACAGGAGCGACTATCATGGCTATCGAAGACAAGGTCATCGCGATCACCGGCGCCAGCAGCGGTATCGGCGAAAGCACGGCGAGGCTGCTGGCGGCTCGTGGCGCGAAGCTGATGCTGGGCGCGCGCCGCACCGATAGGCTCGCCGCGCTAGACGAAGAATTGAACGCGGCGGGCGGCACGGTCGGCTTCCGCTCGCTCGACGTCACCGACCGCGCCGACTTCGAGGCGTTCATCGCTGCGGCCGAGGCCGACTATGGCCGGGTCGATGTGCTGGTCAACAATGCGGGCCTGATGCCGCTGTCGCGCTTCGACAGCCTGAAGGTGGACGAATGGGACCGGATGATCGACGTCAATATCCGCGGCGTCCTCCACGGCATCGCCGCCGCGCTCCCGCGCTTCAAGGGGCAGGGCGGGGGCCAGTTCGTCAACATCTCCTCAATCGGTGGCTATGCCGTGTGGCCGACCTGCGGCGTCTACAGCGCGACCAAATATGCGGTGCGCGCCATCTCCGAGGCGCTGCGGATGGAGCATGACGACATTCGCGTGACCATCATCGCGCCGGGCGTGGTGGAATCGGAGCTGGCCCATACGATCACCGATCCAGTCGCGGCGCAGGCGATGGTCGATTTCCGTGCGATCGCGCTCACCCCGGACGCGATCGCCCGCGCCATCGCCTATGCGGTGGAGCAGCCGGCGGACGTGGACGTCAACACCCTGATCGTCCGGCCGGTTCGCTCGACGATCTGACGGGAATCGGGCATGCGCTCAAGGGTCGGGTACAGATGTGCCTGGCCTAACGAGCAGACCAACTTGCTTGAAACGTCGGCTATCGCGGCTTGATGCCGAAGGCTTCCAGGCCGCACCCGGTCTACGTTAGTCCATTTTCGAGTATAGGTCGTGGCAGCGGGCGGCACTTCATCCCACACCCGTCATTCGCAATCGTGCTTCCGAACGACAGGATCGTCCCATGGCCGGTCGACCTCGCGATCAGGTTCGACCTCAGCAATGGCCGCTTTCCAAGTTCCATCCATTGAAGAGACGAACGGGCGAACCTCCTAGGTGAGGATCATTCTAACTGCTCAAGACGCATCACATCATGCCGCTAAAGCAACCAAAATGTGTGGGACCAATTGTGGGGTGCCATCAAGCCAAATCGCGCAAAAGCGCTGTGTTGCGCCATTTTCTACTTGAAAATGGTGACCCCTACGGGCTTCTATGAAACTTGCTTAAGCGATTGTTAAATAATGACAATATGTTTCGGATGACAGTCCGGTACCATCAAAAGTACCATGAGTCCTTCGGACTGAATTTATCGCGTTGAGCGGGGAAGGGGGCAACGGTTACAGCGGAGCTTAGAGGCAAGCTCGTTCTTCCGAATCGTTCGGAGGGCTGTTGCTCAAATAGACGCCGAGAAGGGTTATCACGTCATCAGCGTCCGATCGCAGCCCGCCCCGCTGTGACCATCGCGCCGAAAGTCGTGGTACGCATGGACTGGTCATGCGACGCATGCCGCCACAAGCCCGCCGCCTGCGCGTGTGGTCGTGTCCATCATGCGCGACAGCGCGGTGATACAGGTCGCCGAATAGCAAGCAACCAAGGCCAAAATCGTTTCGCGCATATCGTTCGCGATTGTCCTTTGATGCTGTCCGAGCGAGTGTCTCGACATGGGTGCATATTTCGAATCACTGCGAATCCGTCGCTACCCGGCGCGATCCGCAATGTCCAAACATGTCCATGACGCACCTAGCCTCTGCATTCTGATTTCCGGAGGCTATGAGGAAAACATCCGCGGACGGCATGACGTCTATCTGGCCGGAAACCTGTCGTTCTGTCCGGCGCATGAGCCGCATTCGCAATCTATTGGCCGAGCCGGCGCTGCGAAGCTGCTGCTGACTCCCACACGCTCCGGCATGGAATTGCTTTCTGCCCATGCCCAACTCGCCGATGCGCCGGCGATCCGTGCCGATGCTGTCGCGACGATCGGTCGCCGGATGGTGGCCGAGATGTCGATCGATGACCCGTTCTCGGCAATCGCGATCGAGGGACTCGGCTGCGATCTGGTGGCGACC
>NZ_BCTR01000063.1 GCF_002091475.1 Sphingomonas azotifigens NBRC 15497 | reverse complement strand
GGGCACCAACAACCTGCGCGCCCTGGTGTCGCCGCAGGCGTGCGCCAGCGCGCGCCCCGCACCCGCGTTCCGCTGCCGGCACCTGCCGGATTCCGATCCGGAGGATCGGCCATGCGTCCGCGATCAACACCCGAAGGGCCGAGACGGCCCAGCCGGCTCGGCGCCGCGCAGCGGCGTGCGAGCGCAATCATGCAGCAGGCATGAGACGCCCAGGATGGTGCACTAAGCCGCCTGTCGATCAGCTCCCGGTGCTGAACACCTATAGCCTCGAGCCCATTCAGATCCGTCTGAGGAAGGCGATAGGACGACCTTCGCACTGCCGAAACGGCAGGCTGGATCGCAATGGAGCGGCACATGGTCAGTCGCTGTCGTTCGGCGCACCCAGCATCATTACAACATTTAAAGCGCCTGCTCCCGACCAGAGCCAGTCTTTCGTCCGTTGAACTTTGAACGGCAGCTTCTACCATAGCTTGCCATTCGCCCAGCACGAAGCCGCCCGGCAGCAACGCGCCCATTTCCGTCGTTTAGCCTAGCACGGCGTGTTCCTGGAACCTGCCATTCGTTAATCTTGCTTGGAGCGGCAACAGCTATCACCGACATCGCACCGGAGCGGACTGGCAGCTTCGTGTCCTGCCTCTCACGCTGACGCGTTTGTTTCTAACGCGATTGCCAAGCAGCAAGAAATCTTTTGATCGCCTATGATTAGCGACGAGACCTGCTTTTCGGACATTTCTTGCGTCCGAGGTCGTTCGCGCTTTCACCGGCATCGAGAGCGCGAGCAGCCGCGTCATAGAGTGGATGATCGCCGGTGCGTAGGGCATCTATGAAGCCGTTCTTGCTGATTGCCAGCCACTCCACCTTGCGAGCGGAGGCCGGGCACGACGTCCCGGCAGCAGAAAATCGCTGCGCCCTCGACTTTGTCGGATCGCCATACGCAATGTAGATATCTTGACGGATAGCAGCTGGGCGCGACACCTGTGCCGGAATAAGCTTGGTGCACGATCGGTTCGTGTCTAACGGCACCGGTTCGGGGATATCGCCGTCTGCAACTGCGAGAAGCGAGAGCGAGCACCGCTTCTGGTCATCGATCGGGAGGTTCGCAATTCCTTTGGCGTCCTTTCCATATTTGGTCTTGCCGTCGAGAAACGAAGGCCGCGCGATGGTGACGCCATAGACAAAGATCAGGTTGGTCGGATCGGAGCTTTGACCGCCTGCCGACGTCCCGGGCTCGACAATATTTCCTGCGATCGGGAAAGAGTAATTGTTTGAATTCCAGGTGTAGGTCGCCAGCGTTGCGGCGCAGACCTCCGGCTTCCGGCACTTTTTGGCCGCCGCAATGATCCAGTCCGACAGCTTCCCGGCCGTGGGGATGGCAAGCCGGACCCACCCGTCCAAACCGGCCTCGGTGTAAGTGCACTCGACCACTTCGGCGCCATCGAAACCCGGCGGTGCCGGCGTCACCACCGGGCAATCGTTGACAGACCGGCCCATGAAATATGGCCGCGGTTTCAGCTTGGCTGCGACGAAATTGCGGATGCCTTTGTCGAGCCCGTCGCGCTGAATGTATTGCTGCGCGGTCAGCGACTTCACGCTGGCAGGAGAGGCGGTCAGCGGGCCGGCAACAAGCCATACGGCGGCAAGGACGATCAATGAGCGGGGCATACGAGCACTCGTACCTTCATTGTCCGCCGGTCGGATGACCGTCGGTTCCAGACTACCGTAGAACCCAGAGGTTTTCGGATCCGTCGCCGATCGGGTCGCCCGCCAGCTTGGTGATCGTCCGAACCTAGTCCGCGGGAGCATAGTTATAGTACGGCGCGATCGCGCGAAGCCAAGCGAGCGCCGCCTTGTTGCGGTCCTTTCCGGTGCCGAATCAGTCCAATAGCGTGCCGTCGCGGTGGCATAACTGCGGCTCTGGCTCAGTCGGCTGGCAACAAAATCGACCGCATCAGCGCGCGTGGCGAAACTGATATAGATCTTGCCTGTATCCCAATCGGGCTGGCACGACAGAACGAATTTGCCGAGGCCGCGCGCGAGACTCTCGCCGGGCCACTTGAAGCCATAGATATTGTTCGCGCTGACCGCGAGGCGCGTCGTTCCATAGCCCGACTCCTGGATTGCCATCGCGGCTAAATTCGGTGCTGGTACGTGCCAGCGGCGCTCGGCAGCAATGGCGCTCGCGCCGATTTCTCCGACGAAAGTCCGCTTCTCGGATGCGGAGAGGGATTGCGTTGGCGCGTAGCACCAGTCTCCCTTGCCCGAGCGATTGAGTGCGTTCGGGTCTCGGACGCTAGCTGCGGACAATGCCGCAAGGATGAGAGCTGCCTCGCCCATAACGGCCCCAAGTGGCGGTCCGGGGACTGTGCATCCGGGCCAGTATAATCGTCAAGCCGTCGCATCCAATCGCGTTCGATAGACAGGAGACGGTCGATTGAATTTTTCTGCAGCCCTATCAGTCACTATAAGTCGCCAGCCGCAAGTCAGTTTCGCGCCCCAGTTTCCGCCGATCGAGATGCCGAACACCGCTTCTATAAGCGGCTATTCATGGCGACGACCGACAATGCCAAAGATTGGCCGAGTGTTTAGGTCACCCGCGAACAAGAAAACCTGTTGCAGCTGCAGCGAATCGATCTCCGCGAATCCAATTGATGGCCTCTGGACTCTGTGGCAGCATCTGATCCAGATTACGCTGGGGTCATGGGGGCCGTCTGATATGCAGATCGCGTCGATCGATTTCGTGGAATGGTTCTGTGCGCCTGGGCATGTTCTCAGGTGCCTTCGGCTCGCCGCACTAACAATGATCATAGCATTTTCGACTGCGCCGGAAGCCTTTGCGCAGTCGCCTGTCGTCTCGCCTGATCAGCTTCACGCGCTCGGACTGCTGGCAGCAGGTGAGAAATCTCTGTCTAACGACGGCTACGCGCAGCTGCGCGTAGTCATCTACATTCCGGATGCGCAGAATGACGTCGCGCTGGATCAGTGCCCGAAGCACGGTATCTGGGACATCAATCTCGATGCGCTTCTCGCTGGGAATCGGCAGGCAACCTTTGGCTTGAAGATCACTCTTCCCAACAATGGCACCTCGACTTTCGTAGACTTCACGCCATTCGATCTAACAAAGGAAAAGAAGTTCCTTGGCTCAAAATGCAACATAAAGATAGATGTTCTCAAATATAGTTCTCCAATCTACTACGTTAGAAACAATTCAAATACCAATGGGACGTTCGATCTCGCGCCCAATTATCATCTTTCGAAAAAGATAGATCCACAGGTCCAAGCGAACGTAGCAACTGCTGTCTCCGCTGCCAGCACGCTGGCCGGAATCCCAGGGCCGATCGCCACGCCGCTCATCAAGACGATGACGAACGCTCTCTCGGCGGCATCCGTCGATTCGACATCGATCTTTGTCCAGCACGCCGTCATTCAAGCAGGGCCCGTCGCCGCGCCATTCACATGGTCGTTGACGAATTCCGAGACCGATGTCGTCGGATTGCCCAAGATGGTCCTCATCGCGCAGCTGATACCCGTAGATTCGATTATCACATTGGACGGCCAACAAACCTCCGCGGTGCTAAGGTCGCCTTTCCGGATCGGGGCAAGCCCGGCGGCAATCTCAACCGACGGTACGATCGGCGACTACGTTGAGAAGCAGTTTTCGAGCCAGGTGAACGCCTATCAAACGGCTCAGGCCGGCGAGCTCAACCTAGCCTGCAACAATTTGGCAGGATCGATCACCGGCATGGGGCTGTCGGACCGGGACGCTGCCTTGGTATTGTGGGCCGAAACACGCTGGCGGGTGGCGGCTGGCAAAGATCAAGGGAGCACCATCGACAGCCTGCCGTGCCTCAGCAACATGTGGCATGTGATCCAACCCCTCGGTTTAACACCCTCCCCACCACCGGTTCCGCCGCCTGCGCCGGGGCAGGCGCCGACGGTCGCTCAGATGCAAATCGTGACAGATGTCAGGACGGCTTTTGCGCGGTTCTTCGTCTCTCCGGCCTGGGTAGATCAGAACAGATACGGCAGCCTTATCTTCGCCTATCCGCTCCAATTTAACGATCCTGACGCCGCGCTCCTGCGCCAATCGAAGACGGCAGCGAACGGCGACGGCATCTCGGTCGCCGAATACCGCGAACAGGCGCTGCTCGAAACCGTGGGCTGCTATGCTTATTTCGACATCAATGCCGATCCCACCGGCTACGCCAGGACTTTCGGTGCCCATTCACTGATGATCGCGATAGGCAAGATCGGTCAGAACGGCGGGCCCAGTGCCGGCAAGGAAGTAGCGATCATCGCCTCGTTTAACGAGACCCCGGGGGGCAGCACCTCCAAGATTGCGCAGATGGACGTGATGACGGCGCTCCCGCCGAGCGCCAGGCAGGCGATGCTGCGGCAACTCGGTGGACCAGTGTGCGATAGCGGATACCGGCCACAGATGCTGGCTGGAGACTGAAACCGCTATCATTGATTCCGTTAGGTCGGTTGCCTCGGTTGCCGATCGTCCGCTGCAGCAACATACCGAGCACGAGGCGAATTGGGGGGCTAACATGATCCGTTGCATTGCCGTCATCTTGTTGCCAGTCCTCGTCCTCGTGTCCGCGACGGAGTGCAAGGCGGAATGCCGTCCCACGGCTGGGGTCGATACCGATGTCAAGATAGCCGATAACGTCGCGAATCTGCTTAGCGCCCACAAGCTTTCCACGGACGATCTGTTCCGCGCCATGCACGTAACGTCGCAGTTCGAAACCAACGGATGCTGGGCGGGATCTTCCAATCCAGACGCCCAGTTCCTCTCGGTGGGCATCATGCAGTGGAACTTAGGCAAGCGATCGCTGCAGCCCCTCCTCAGAATTTACCTGTCGCATTTCGACAACGAGCCGTACCGCTCGACCTACATCGACAATCTGATGCCGACGTTTGGCAGGCAGTTCTTCGCCGAATGCCTGAACCCGGTCGTGAGCGCTTCCTGCAAGGACCTTATATACAGCAGTTGGCGGGACCTGCCTCGGGACGCGAACCCGAAACTCAAGCCCGATTTCGCTCGGGAACTTGATGCCCTTTTCAACGACAGGCTGATGCGCCAAGTTCAGATGGACCTCTATTCAAAGGCGTTCACGGCATCGGTGGACGATTTCCAAAACATCTATCACAATCCGCGCCCGGCCTACTGGCAGCAGGCGTGGGCTATCGACGTCAGAACGCAGCTAGGGAAGAGGGTCCTCACCGACAACGCGATCAGGCGCATCACGAAGAGCGTGAATGACGACGCGGCCACCGCGTTCGACAGCATCATGCTGTGGTACAAGAGCATGTGCATGGACAACTCCATGCACATCAACAAGCAAGATTGCGCCAAGAACCAGATGCTCTGGCCGCAGGAAAAGGCCCGCCTGACCGCTGCGGAAAGAGACCGACTGATCACGTTGGCATTCACGAGGCGCATAGCAGAGGGGGTCGACGTTTCCCAGAAAGGAGTAGGAAGCGATGAGTGGAAGCTGGATCTCTTCACCAGAAAGGCCACGATCGCGGTCGGCAAGGGTTATGTCCATGGCTCGGAAATCATTGATCCGTCTCTGAAGTGAGTCGCAACCGTCTCCGTCTCGCCGCGCTCAGGAAAGGCGGCTATCGCAGTCCCTAGCTCTTCAGCCTGCCGGTCACCTAACGGCCCAATCTCTGTCGTTCGGTGATCCCGGTTATGAAGAAGCCGATGTCGGCTCTTGGCCAGACCCGCCGTTCGACACGTCGCTGGCGAATGGCGGAAAAGTCCCATTCTTCGCATCGCCAGCGGGTGAACTCCGGAACGTGCGCGCGTCTGGTGCAGGCGTCTTGCCGGGTCCAAGCACGGTGGGATCGTTGACTTCACAACCGCAGGCACCGCGGAAGTCGAACACCCAACGCTTCTTTCCCAAATTTGCATTTCTGTGCACCGGGTGGCAATGTCCCGTCCCGGGTTCGGCTAACACAGAGCTGAAATCATCAGCTATTTTGGAATCGAACCCTCCCCACATTTGCAGGTGACGGTATATCGCACGGTATCTGGGCTGACGGTATCTTGTTCAAGTCTTTGAAATAACTTTCGTATTTCAACCAGTTCGATTCCGTCCCCGCACCATCCACCTCTCCGCAGACATCCAGCAGCGTTCCCGCGCTTCGCCATAACAGGTGAAGTTCGCTTCCATATGTGGTCACATCCTCGCGCCCCAGGAAATCCGCCATTTTCCTGCCGCTTCGCGTAATGACGCCTTATGGGATAGGCGGCACGAAGTCCGGCTGAGACAGCAGAAAGATCTGGAGAACGCCCGATTTCGGGCTCCTGAGATTGGTTCGCACCCGCCTGAGTCCCCCGTCAGCTGCCTTGTCCGCCAGGGTCGTGACGAGTCCCATCTTGTCGACCCGGTCGTCGAACCGATTGGAAGCGGCAGTAGAGTAGCTCACACCTATTCGGGACAAGGAGGCCAGGGGCGAGCTGCGCGCTGCCGACTGGCGCCGGCTGGGGTAACGGCGCCTGTTCCGATCACGCCCGTGGAGTACCGGCCCGGCAGCGCTTCCCGGCGCCGCCCGGCCATTGGTCAGAAGGAAAAGGCCAAGCGCGCGCCATAGGTGCGTGGCGGCGCGAACTGGACGAGATAGCCGCCCGCATAGCCCGCCTCCTCCGAATCGGTGAGGATCGTCGAATTCTCGAGGTTGCGCACGAACAGTGTCAGCGACCATGGCCCCTTGTCCGGTGCATAGGTCAGCAGCAGGTCGGTTTTGCTATAGGCCTTTTGCTGCTCGCTCGGGCGGTTGAGGATCGTGAAGTAACTGCGCGTCTGGTACCGGCTCTGCGCCCGCGCGGTGAGCGACGCGGCCCCGAGGTGGAACACATGCTCGATGCCGCCGCCGAGCGACCATTCGGGCGCCTGGACCAGGCGGTGGCCCGAAAAGTCGTTCGCCGCCGGGCAGGGCACGGCCGTCACCGTGCAGAAGCTGGTATATTTGGCGTTGAGATAGGCGATGTTCAGGTTGATCTTGTCGTCCGGAGTCGCTGACCAGACGGTCTCGATCTCGCCGCCGAACAGACGCGCCTTGCCGGCATTGTAGATGTTGCTGAGCGCGGTCGCCGGATCGTTCTGCTGCACCTGCAGGTCGGAATAGTCGTAATAGAAGCCCGACAGGTTCAGCTGCAGCGTGTTCTGCAGGAACCGGTTCTTGGCACCCACTTCATAGGCGGTGATGTTCTCGGGGCCGAACTGCCCGGTGGTGGTATAGCCGCCCGCCTTGTAGCCACGATCGACCTTGGCGTAGAGCAGGTTGGTCGGCGTCAGCTGCCAGTTCAGGCCGGCATGCCACGTCACCTTGTCGCCCGAATAGCGGTTGTTGAGCTGGTTGACCGTCGGTGTGCCCAGGATGTTGTAGCCGATCTGGCTCTTCTTGTCGTCGGTGTAGCGGATCCCGCCCTCCGCCTTCAGCGTATCGGTCAGCTGATAGCCGATCTGCGCGAACGCAGCCTTCGATTCGGATTTTACCTTGTAGTTGAAGGTGTAGAAGTTGAGCGGCAGACTGTTGGGGATGTGCACCTGGAAGTAGGTCAGCAGGTCGTCCACTTCCTTGAAATAGTACAGTCCCCCCTGCCAGCTGAACTTCGAGCTTCCATTGGAAACGATCCGCAGTTCGTGGTTCTGGTCCGACACGTCCTCGTTCTGCTGAAAACCGAAGTTGCCGGCCATGCCGCCGTCCTGATCGTTGTCGCGGTGGAGGGTCGATTTCTGATAGCCACCGAAATAGCTGACCGTCGCGAAACCGAGATCATAGGTCAGCGCGCCGCGCACCGCCTTGGCAAGGATATGGGTATAGCCCTGGTTGTTCAGCGGAAAGGTGCGGGTCGACCCGATGTTCAGCGTCCCGTCCGGCTGCACGCCGGCATAGGGAATGCCCTTGATGACAGCGCCTACCCCATCGACCTTGACATATTCGCCGGTGAGCAGTGCGCTGAAGCGACTGTCGGGCGTCCAGAGCAGGTGCGCGCGCAGGCCGGTGGTGTCGCCATCGTCCCCGCGCGTCGACGGGGCGTTGTTGCGATAGCCGTCGTGCACCTTGCGGGCACCCGCGATGCGCAGCGACAGGGTGGAGGTGAGCGGCGCATTGACCGCAGCCTCGGCGTTGATCGTGCCGTAGTTGCCGATCTCGGTGGAGGCATCGAGACTGTACTTGTCGGTCGGCTTGTTGGTGGTGATATTGACCGCGCCGGCGGTGGCGTTGCGCCCGTACAGCGTCCCCTGCGGGCCGCGCAGCACCTCCACGCGATCGACGTCGAACAGCGCGGCATTGAGCGCGAAGGCGCGCTGCAGGTAGAAATTGTCGATGCTCACCGCGACTGCCGGGTCGCCGGTCTCGGTATAGTCGCGGCTCGATACGCCGCGGATGGTGATGAGCGTGTTGGCGTTGTTCTGCGCGATCTGCACCGTCGGCGCGAGATTGGCCAGCTGGTTCACGTCGGTCGCGCCATTGGCGGCAAGCTCGGCGCCTGACGCGACGGTGATCGCGATGGGCGTGCGCTGCTGGGTGCTCGGACGCTTTTCGGCAGTGACGACGATGTCGGCGAGCTGGCCGTCGGCGGCCGCATCGGGTGCCTTGGGGCCGCTCGATGCCCCCTGCGATTGCGCCGTGGCGGGGACGGCGCAGGCAAGCGCTGCGACGCTCGCACATGTTGACGCAACAAGGACGAATTGGCGCATTTTGACGACCTCCCTAACCCATTTTGCTAAACTCTATGGAAAGCTTTACATGAAGCTTATGTTGCGGTTTCCGAAAAGCAAGCGCTATTTTGGGTCACCTGAAAGGCCGCAACTTGCTTCGCCAAAATTCTGCTAAATGTCTATATTTACACGTTTTTATCTGACCACCGCCCGATCCAGATGCGATTTCCAATAGTAGGCCGCACCCGGAACAACGTCGGCCCACATGCCCAAAATGCGACAAAATACGCAGCACAACACGCCACATGAAGCGAATTTGCGTAAAGCTTTACAAACGCGGCATGTCATGGGTAGGTAGGCATGGTCGGGACCCGCCCGAGCAGCGATCGGATGATATGACCATGCAATCCACGACGTTCGGCGTCGATCTCATCACCTTCTTCCATCCTGGCTTCTGGGACTGTGCCGACGAGTCGGCGGTGATCGCGCTGGGAGACAGCGATCCGCGCGCCTTCTGGGACCGGATGCTGGATGCGCTCGTCGCCAGCGGCATCGACGGCATCGAACTGACCTTCGCGCCGTTCGACTGGCGGACTGCGGTGCGGGCTTATGGAAACACCGCCGGCTTCGTCGCCGCGCTGTCGGCGCGCGGGCTGCACGTGAT
The DNA here is from genome assembly GCF_002091475.1 of Sphingomonas azotifigens NBRC 15497. Lineage (GTDB taxonomy): Bacteria > Pseudomonadota > Alphaproteobacteria > Sphingomonadales > Sphingomonadaceae > Sphingomonas > Sphingomonas azotifigens. Next base: position 24,898 of record NZ_BCTR01000063.1, on the reverse strand, counting down.
GAGCGGCTTCTTCGCCGATGTGGCGATCGGCGGCGATCTCGACGATCCGGCGCGGCGCGCTGCCCATGTCGAGTCGGCCCGCGCTTATGCCGAATTCCTGCACGCGGCAGGCTGCGATGTCATGGTGATGGGCCTGCCGATGCGGCGCAGCTGGGACCATGTGCCGCCGATGTTCGTCGATATCGAGCTTGCCCGCGGCGTCGCCGCCTTCTGCCATGAACTGGCCGCCGCCACGCTCGGGCACGGCGTTCGCCTGGCGCTGCACACCGAGGCGCACTCGATCTTCTGCACCGCCCGCGACATCGATCTGCTGATGCTGCTCACCGATCCGGTCTATGTCGGCTTCTGCCCGGACACCGCGCACATCACGCTGGTCGGCTCGGATCCGATCGCCGTCGTCGAGCGCCACAAGGATCGCGTCCTCGCCGCGCACTGGAAGGACGCGCAGGGCCGAGTGACGCTCCGCGAGCCCATCGATGCGGGCATCCACCATGCGCATCGCCCGCTGTTCCGCGCGCTGGGCGCGGGCGAGGTGCAGTGGGACGCGTGGATCGCACTGCTCGACACGATCGGGTTCGACGGACCGTCGATCCTCGAAATCGATGCGGTGGCCGACCCGGCGGGCGAACTGCGCCGCTCGCGCGCCTATGTCGACGCGCGGCTGGCACACCATGCGCGGGCAAGGCTTGAACTGGTCGGCTAAGGCCGAGGATCGGGAGGGCGATGCGATGAACGGCCGACTGACACTGCGCGAAAAGCTGGCCTATGGCCTCGGCAATTTCGGCATCAACCTGCCGTTCGGCATGAGCAATGCCTTCCTGATGTTCTTCTACACCGATGTCTTCCACGTCGATGCGGCGACGGTGGGCACGGTCTTCCTCGTCGCGCGCGCGGTCGACGCGGTGTTCGATCCGTTCATGGGACTGCTCATCGATCGCACCGAGACGCGGTTCGGCAAGCACCGCCCCTATCTGATCGCGCTGGCACTGCCCTTCGCCCTGTCGAGCATCGCCGTGTTCACCGCGCCCGCGCTCGCCGGCGCGGCCAAGCTGGCCTATATCTTCGCCAGCTACACGCTGCTCGGCCTGCTCTATTCGGCGGTCAGCCTGCCGCTCAACTCGATGCTGCCGACGCTGACGCGCGACCCGCGCGAGCGCAACGTCACCAACGCGACCCGCGAGTTTCTCGGGTCGAGCGCGGTGGTCGGCGTCGGCTATGTCACGCTGCCGCTGGTATCCGCATGGGGCCATGGATCGGCGCAGACCGGGTTCCTGCGCGTCGCCGCCTGCTTCGCGTTCCTCACCATCGCCGGCCTGGTGCTGGCCTTCTTCAATACCCGCGAGCGCGTCGCCGCGCTCGAAAGCCCGCCGCGGCTCACCACGCGCCAGTCGCTCGCCGCCACCCGCGGCAACTGGCCGTGGATCGCGACGATGCTGGTCAATTTCTTCTTCTGGGTTGGGTTCGGCGGCCATGTCCAGTCGGTGGTCTATTATGCCCAGCACGTCGTCCGGCGCCCGGATCTCGTGCCCGATCTGATGCTCACCATGGTGGCGATGCTGCCGATGATCGCGGCATCAGGCTGGTGCGCGAACCGGCTGGGCAAGAAGGCGGTCGGCATGATCGGCAGCGCCGTGGGGGCGCTCGCCACCGCCGCCACGCCGCTATCGAGCGACGCGACCTGGCTGATCGGCGCCAATCTCGTCGCCTATGCGGGCCTGGGGCTCAGCGCCGGGCTGCTCTTCTCGCTGATGGCGGACGCGGTCGATTATGGCGAGTGGCGCAACGGCTTCCGGGCCCAGGGCTTCCTGTTCGCCGCCTCGAGCTTCGGGGTGAAGCTGGGGATGAGCGTCGGTGGCGCGGCCGGGGCCTGGCTGCTCGCGGCGAGCGGCTATGTCGCCGGCGCGCCCGCCACCGCATCGGTGATCGCGGGCATCGTCTGGGCGCATGTCTGGATGCCGGCGGCCAGCTATGCCGCGATGGCCGCGAGCCTGCTTCTGTTCGTCTTCGCGCGCGACTACCGGCCGGGCGCCGGCGCCCGCGCGTAATCCGCCTGGGAAACCGCGAAATGCGCTTCGATTACATCATCATCGGCGCCGGTTCGGCCGGCTGTGTCCTGGCAGAACGCCTCACCCGCGATGGTCGCAGCACCGTGCTGCTGATCGAGGCCGGCGGCACCAATCGCTCGCTGCTGGTCTCGATGCCGCGCGGCATGGCGAAGATCTGGGGCAATCCACGCTATTATTGGCAGTTCCCGGTGGAGCCGCAGCCCTTCCGCCCGGCCGGCGAAACCTGGATGTACGGCCGCGGTCTGGGCGGCTCCAGTGCGGTCAACGGCACCTGGTATTATCGCGGCCAACCCCAGGATTACGACGCGTGGGAACAGCAGGGCAATGCCGGCTGGAACTGGCAGACGATCGCCCGCTGCTACCGCGAGCTCGAATGCTATCGCGATCCCGAGGCAGCGAGCGGGCGCGGCATCGATGGTCCGCTGGAAGTCACCCGCAGCCGTGATGATTCGCCGCTCACCCACGCGCTGCTGGCGGCCGGCCGGGAGATCGGATTGCCGGTGCTGGACGACGTCAACACCCCCGCCCGGGCGGGCATCGGCCTGTCGCAGATGACGGTGGATCGCCGCGGTCGCCGGGTCTCGGCCGCCACCGCTTTCCTCAAGCAGGCGCGGCGCCGCGCGAATCTGACGATCTGCACCGATGCGACCGTGCAGCGGGTACTGATCGAAGCCGGGCGCGCCACCGGCGTCGTCTGTACCCGCGCCGGGCGCGACGTCACCTATCACGCCGCGCGCGAGGTGATCCTGAGCGCGGGCGTGCTGCAATCGCCCAAGCTGCTGCATCTCTCGGGGATCGGCCCCGCGCCCGTGCTGGACGCGCTCGGCGTACGACCGATCGTCGACAATCCCGCGGTCGGCCGCAACATGGCCGAGCATATGATGGTCTCGATGTCCTTCCGGCTAAATGGCATGGCGGGGCAAAACCGCGAGTTTCGTGGCTGGCGGCTGGCGGCGAACACGCTGCGCTATCTGGCGACCGGCACCGGCCTGATGGCGGCGCTGGTGCCCGATGTCAGTGCCATGCTGTCCACTACTGGGGACGATCGCTGGCCCGACGTCCAGCTCGGCATCGCGCCCTTCTCGATGACGACCAGCGCGGACGACAAGCCAGAGGCCGGGCGTGGCACCACCGATGCGTTTGCCGGCATCACGGTCGTCGGCTTCTATCTTCGCCCGGCCAGCCGGGGGCGCGTCTGGGCGAAATCCACCGATGCTACGCTGCCGCCTGCGCTCGCAGCGAACTGGTTCGACGCGCCCGAGGATCGCGTCGCGATGCGGACGATGATCAAGACGATCCGCGCCTTTGTCCGCCAACCCGCCCTGGCCGGCTTCGTCGGCGAGGAACTCGTGCCGGGCGCGCAGGCGAAAACCGATGCCGAGATCGACCGCGCCGCGGAGTGGATGCTGAGCACCGGTCTGCACGGCACCGGCACCTGCCGGATGGCCCCGCAGGCGGCGAGCGCAGACGGCATTGGCGGCGTGGTCGATGCGCGGCTCCGGGTACATGGCGTCGAGGGGTTGCGCGTCGTCGATTGCGCGGTGATGCCGACGCCGATCTCGGGCAATACCAACGGCCCGGCGATGGCGGTGGCGTGGCGCGCGGCGGAACTGATCCTCGAAGATCGGGACCGGCACTGACGCCGCCCGCGGGCCCGCCCCCTCCTCCTGCGGCCGGTCTGACGGCTGCAATGATATCGTTTACAGGCGAATTGCGCTCCGCCTCCCACAAAAGCGGTCCGACATTGCCGGGCCGCAGCCCAACCGCTAGGCAGGCCTGATGGCCAATATCAAGGACATTGCCGAACTTGCCGGCGTTTCGATCGCCACGGTGTCCCGCGCGCTCAGCCAATCCGCCTCGGTTCGCCCCGCGACGCGCCGCAAGATCGACGAGGCCATCGAGAAACTCAACTATCGGCCGAACATGCTCGCCTCGGGCCTCCGGCGCCAGCGCAGCAACAATATCATCGTCGCGGTCCCGAATATCTCGAATCCATTCACCTCACGCTTCGTCCAAGGGATCGAAAACCTGGCGCGCGAGGCGGGGTATCGGGTGCTACTGGCGATCACCGAGTCGGACCAGATGCTGCTCGACAGCTATGTGAAGATGATCGCCGGCAAGCAGGCGGACGGCCTGATCGTCCTCGACACGGTCCAGCCCTGCAGCCCGCGCGAGGATAGCGAGGACACGCCGACGCCGATCGTGCTGGCGTGCGAATATCCGCCAGACACCACCCGCTCGCGCGTCCGCCACGACAATGTCGAGGCGATGGCCGCCATCGTCGACCATCTCGTCCGCCTGGGCCATCAGAAGATCGCCGCCATCACCGGCCCGATCGAGCAGCGGATGGGCCTCGATCGGCTGAGCGGGTTCAAGCTGGGAATGCGCCGCGCCGGGCTCGACGTCGCGCAGGCACCAATCGCCTATGGCGATTTCTCGCTCGATGCGGGCTATCGCAGCACCGCCGAACTGCTTGCCCGGGGCGACGCGTTCACCGCCATCTGCTGCGCCAGCGACGAGATGGCGATCGGTGCGCTCGCGCGGCTGCGCGAGGCCGGCCTCAAGGTGCCCGACGACGTCTCGGTGACCGGCTTCGACAATCTGCGGGTCAGCGCCTTCTCGATCCCGCCGCTGACCACTGTCGACGTGCCGATCCAGGGCACCGGCGAGGCCGCGATGCGGCTGATGCTCGATCTGCTGCGCGACCCCGAGGAAGCCCCGCGCGAGGTGATCCTTCCCCACAAGCTGGTCGTTCGCGAATCCACCGCGCCGGCGAAAAAGACCGGGCGTGCCGCTGCCTCGAAATAGCCGCGCCCGCCTGAATGCGTATCGTTTACATTGGAGCAGGCCGCGCCCCTCCCTGCCCCGATCCTAGGCTGGAGCGGTGGCCCATACCACCGCCCCGCGCCCTTCAGAACTTGTAGCCCAGTTCCACGCCGTACAGCCGCCGTGCCCCCGGCGCGATGAACGACCCGCCGAACTCGATCGCCGGAATGACCTCGGCGACATAGTTGCGATCGAGGAAGTTGTTCGCAAACGCGCTCACCTTCCATTTCGCGCCTTCCAGGCCCAGCCGCAGGTCGAGCACGCCGAACGCATCGCGCCGGCTGCGGTCGAAGCGGGCGTCGCCGAAGCTGGCCGGCAACGCCAGCGCCGAGATCGGCGCCAATGCGCTGAACAGCGTCGGACGCACCTGGTCCTGCACCGTGGCAAACCAGGTCGGGCCGGTGATCCGATAGTCCGCCCGGAACACCAGGTGCAGCCCGTCGCGGACCGGCACTTCCATCTGGGTACCGAGGTTGATGGTGTAATCGGCCGTGTAGGGCGATTTGTTGCCCACGGTGTAGGGGCGCGCGCTGTTCTTCTTGATCTCGCTGTCGGTGTAGTTGAACGCGCCGAACACGGTCCAGCCGGGGATGATCCGCGTGTCGAGATTGAGTTCGCCGCCCTTCAGATCGACGCGATCGATGTTCGAGACGACGCGCAACAGCCCGAAGCTGCCGACGAAGAACTCGAAGAACTGCATGTCGCGGACCTGGGTGTAATAGCCCGCCAGATTATAGTTCACCCCCAGCAGCCGCCCCTTGATGCCGGCCTCCCAGGCGCTGGAGCGCTCCTTGCGATACACGTCGTTGATCGTGACGCCCGCATTGATCGTGCCCGGCGTCACGCCGTCGTCGAAATTGGCCGCGACCACCGCCGCCGATCCCTGGTTGTTGAAGCCGCCCGCCTTGAAGCCCACGCCCCAGTTGGCGAACAGGTTCGTGCGATCGGCGATCTCGTAGCGCAGGCTGATCTTGGGTTCGAGCAAACGGAAGGTGCGCTGCTGATCGGGGATCGCGCCGCGGGTCTGGCCGGGGTTGATCGGGCCGCCGGTGAACGGATCGGTGACGACCGGCACCAGATTGTGCACGTGCCGTTCCTCGATGTCGTAGCGGAGCGCCACCGTCGCATCGAACTTGTTCTGCTTGTACTCGGCCGAGCCGAACGCCGCATAGACGTTGGTGCTGAAGCGATCGGAGAAGAGCTGCGAGGTCGGATTGTCCGAGTCTGGCGCATTGTAGAGCTGCTTGATGACGCCGTTGCCGGTATCGCCGCCCAGGCTCACGCCGACGTCGCGCTTGATGTGCAGATAATAGGCGCCGACCTGCCAGGACAGCGGACCGGCGGTGTCCGATTGCAGCCGGATCTCGCCGCTGTAGTCCCGCTGGTTGCGAACCTGGTACTGGGTGCCGTCGCACGTCGTCGGCGAATAGGGGCCGAAGGTGGAGCCGTTGGCCGGCGCGAACAGGAACGGTACCGGGATCTGCCCGATCGACGCCGGCGGGCTAAGCGGATAGCCGGTCAGCGCCTTGGTCGAGGCGAAACAGGCATTCACGGTACGCTGGCCGGCCGGCTGCACCGCGCTGATGTAGCGGGCGAAATCGGCCGAGGTGCCGTCGGCGGTCAAGTCGTTCTTGATGTCGCTGTAGAGCGCCCAGCCGACCAGCCGTACCGCGCCCAGCGCCTGGTCCAGCTTCGCCGACGCCTCGATCGTCCGCTGGTCGTTGGTTGGCCGGATGTTCGAATAATAGACGAAGCGGTGCGCGTTCACGTCTTCATAGAAGGCGGGGTTGACGGCCCCGAACGCGGGCAGCTGGAAGGCGGCGTTGAAGGCGATCGACGCACCATGGACTTCGCCATAGCGGGCCTTCAGGTCGATCGTCGTATCGGTGCCGTCGCCGAACAGCAGGCGGCCGTTGACGTCCCACACCTCCTGGTTGTCGACGACATTCTGCTTGAGGAAGTCGTTTCGGAAAAAGCCGTCGGTGGTGCGGTAATTGCCTGCCAGCACGAAGCCGAGCCGTTCGGTCAGCGGCCCACTGAGCAGGGCCTGGCCTTCATAGGTGCCGGCATTGGCAACGGTAGCGCCGATCGATCCGGACAGCCTGTCGGTCGGCTTCGCGGTCTGCACGACGATCGCGCCGGCGGCGGCGTTGCGGCCATACAGGGCGCCTTGCGGCCCCTTCAGGATTTCGATCTGCCGCAACGCGCCTTGCTGCTGGTTGAGGCCCGCGGTGTTGGTCTTGAGGATACCGTCGACCACCAGCGCGACCGAGCTTTCCGCGTCGCGGGCGCCGTTGATGCCGCGGATGTTGATCTGGTTGTCGCCCGCCTCGGTAGTGGACGCGACGATCGTGACGCCGGGCGTCAGCTTCACGAAATCGTCCGCTCGGGTGATGTTCGCCCGTTCGATCGCCTCCGCCGAAAAGGCGGTGATCGATGCGGGGACCTGGTCCAGCCGTTCGTTGACCCGCCGCGCGGTGACGATGATCTCGCCGCTGCCCTGGTTCGCCTCGTCGGCCCGCGGCCGGGGGGAAGGCGATTCCTGCGCGGCGATCGGTTCGGTAGTCTGGGCCGCCGCCGGTGCGACTAGAACGGCAGCGATCGACGCGCCGAGCAACAACTCGATCTTCTTCATCAAGCCCCCCATTTTTTGTGGTTAAATCAGCACATTGGCTCCGCTCATGTAGACATAGACCTCCTGGAACCGGTCGCCCCGGATGCGCCAGAAGTTGGTGTTGAACAGCCGTGTCACCTGTCCGTCGGCATTGGTGAGCACCGCTTCGAAACTTGCCGAAATGCGGCCATTGGCGACATCGGCGGTGATCACGAAGTCCTTGTGGACGATGGTCGTCCAGCTTTCGAAGAGATCCACGAACATGCGGCGGATCTGGTCTTTCCCGACATGCCGATCGAACGACGTCTGCGTCGTCAGCATCGCGTTGTCGTGAAAACAGTCGAGTACCGCGTCGAGATTCTTGCGATCGACCTGCGCGAAATATTTCTGGATGGCGAGATCGATCAGCGCGTCGCGCCCGAGAGAAGTTTCGTACTGCATCAGTCGCGCCCTTCCTTGAGCAAATTGTCGCCGCTCATGTAGACAAAGACGCGGCTGAACTTGTCACCCTCCAGATAGAAGCGGTTGCAATTCTCGTAACGGAGCTGCGTGCCGCCCGTGGGGGTGATCAGCACCGTGAACTGCGACGAAATGGCGTTCGCCTGCACGTCGGCGGTGTGGACGAAATTGCCGTGCCAGAGCTGTTCGAAATCGGAGAACAGGCGGCGGAACATCGACGCGATCGCATCGATGCCGTCATGCACGGTGTTGCTGGTCACCTCGGTGAGCACCGCATCCTGGTGAAAGCAATCGAGCACGCGCTCGATCTGCTTGTTGTCGACCGCGTCGAAATAGCGCTTGGTAACGATGTCGATCAGATACGGGTACTGCCCCGCTTCGTGCGGAGACATCACATTCACGTTCATAGAACCCATCCCTTCCGGATGTCCCCGTCCTTGCCCACCTCGGGTGCGGGGAACGCCTTCTTGCTGTGCGTCAGGCCGAGCGAGACCAGCGTCTCGGCGGTCTTCCAGGCGATCACGCCGGGATTGATGACCGGCACCGGCAGCGCGCGCGCCAGGAAGCCGGCGGACTGGTGCATGGTCGTCGATCCCAGCAAGATCACGTCGGCGCCGTCCTCGTCGATCGCGCGGCGTGCCTCGCGGGCGAGCGCTTCGAAGATCACCTCTTCCTTGCCGGCGAGCAGTTCGGTGACATCGGGCCGGGTTTCGATCGAGCGCAGCGAGGCGACACGGGTCCACCAGCCATATTCGGTCAGCGTCTTCTCGTAGAGCGGGAACCATTGCGGCCACATGGTGAGGATGGAGAACTTCTTCCCCAGCATCATCGCCATCGCGAATGCCGCCTCGCCCGGCCCGATCACCGGGATCGACAGCCGCGAGCGCAGCGCCCGGACGCCGGAATCGCTTACCGTGTCGACCACCACCGCCGCATAGCCCTGCGCCTCGGCATCGATTCCGGCCTGGAACACCGTCCAGTCCATCAGCAGCATGTCATGATAGCTGTCGCCCAGCGCGGCACCCCAGGGTACGGCGGCGAATTCGGGCACAAACCCCGGCCCGACCAGCCCGTCGGCGAGTTGCGAGCGGCGATTGGAGACGCCGGCTTCGTCCATTGGTATGGGCACGATAACCTTGACACGGTGCGGCATAGCGAGCTCCCCGTCAGTGAACGAATCGATGCTATTGTATACATATTGCCGCCGTCAAGGCCCCTTCATACCTATTAAGAAAAGCCGTTCAGGAGGACGTTCCATCCATGGCCAAGGCCGCTGACACCGCGTATCGGATCATCCGCAACGACATCCTGTCGGGCGCGCTGGCACCCGGCGAACAGATCCGCGAGGAGGAACTGGCCGAGGCGTGCGGCGTCTCCCGCACCCCGGTCCGCGAGGCCCTGCGACGCCTGGAAGCGGAACGGCTGATCCGCCGCGCGGCCCAGCGCAGCTTTGTCGCGGCGCTGTCCAACGAGGAAGTGGAAGAGGCCTTTATCCTGCGCGGCATGCTGGAAGGCCACGCCGCCGCTCGCGCCGCGGAACGGATCACCCAGGAGGATCTGGAACAGCTCTTCGCCAGCGTTGCCGCCTGTGCCAGGCTGGCCAGAAGTGCCGATCTCGACGTCGACAGCTTCCTCCTCCACAACCGCGAATTCCATGCCACGGTGCTGCGCGCGGCCGGCTCGGAACGCCTGTCCGAGCTGCTCGCGGCGATCGTCGAGCAACCAGTCGTGATGCGCACCGCGCGCCGCTACAGCTCCGAGCAAATCGCCCGATCGATCACCGAGCATGAGGAACTGGCGGTCGCGTTCCGGCACCGCGATCCGGAATGGGCGCGATCGGTGATGACCGCGCATGTGCGACGCGCCTTCCACACCTTCGCGGAGACGATCGAGAAATAATCTCGCGACCCGCTTGACGACGCTCCACCGACTTGATTGTATACATTCACGGAGGTTCTGGTGCAGATCGAAATCGTCGAAGTGGGCCCGCGCGACGGGCTTCAGAACGAACCCACCATCGTCTCGACGGCAGCGAAGCTCGACCTCGTCGCCGATCTGCTCGCCGCTGGCGTCACGCGAATGGAGGCGACCAGCTTCGTCAATCCGCGGCGGGTGCCGCAGATGGCCGACGCCGACATGCTTTCGGCGAGTCTCCCGCGCGGCGCCTGCCGCTATATCGGGCTGGTCCTGAACGGACGCGGCGCCGAACGCGCGCTGGAAGCCGGCCTCGACGAACTCGGCGCGGTCTGCGTCGCTACCGACGGCTTGGGCATCGCCAACCAGGGCCAGAACAGCGAGGAATCGGTAGCATCGGCCCTGGCGATCATCGCCGCGGCCCAGGCCGCCGGCCGCACCGGCCAGGTGACGATCGCCGCGAGCTTCGGCTGCCCCTATGAGGGCGAGGTCGACGAAGGCCGGGTCGTCGCGATCGCCGAACGCCTGGCGGAAGCCCGACCGAGCGAAATCGCGCTTGCCGACACCATTGGCGTCGCGGTGCCCAAGGCCGCCGGACGGCTCGTGCGCCGCGTGGCCGAAGCGGTCGGCCCAATCCCGGTGCGCGCCCATTTCCACGACACGCGCAACACCGGGATCGCCAATGTCTGGGCCGCGGTGGAAGCCGGCGCGCGCACGATCGACGCGTCGCTGGGCGGCCTGGGCGGCTGTCCCTTCGCCAAGGGCGCGGCCGGCAACGTAGCGACCGAGGACGTCGTCTACATGCTCGAGCGCTCGGGCGTCCGCACCGGACTCGATCTCGATGCGCTGCTGGCCGCCTCCGAGCGGCTTTCCGCCGTGATGGGCCGCGCGCTCCCCGCCATGCTCGGCCGTGCCGGCCGGTTCCCCGCGACGACTTCAAGGAGTTGATCTAGATGACCTATCGTTTGGGCGTGGACGTGGGTGGGACGTTCACCGATCTGCTGCTGTTCGACGAAGTCTCCGGCCGGTTCTGGCGGGACAAGACGCCCTCCACGCCGCACGACAGCTCGGTCGGCATCCTCACCGGCGTGCGGCAGATCTGCGAGACGGCGGGCGTCGCGCCGGCCGAGATCGAGACGTTCCTCCACGGCACCACCGTCGCCACCAACGCGGTGCTGGAAGGCAAGGGCGCCCGGGTCGGCCTGATCGTGACCGAAGGCTATCGCGACATCATGCAGATCGCGCGCAGCTTCGTGCCGGGCGGGCTCGCGGCATGGATCGGCTGGCCCAAGCCAACCCCGCTGGCTGCGCTGGAGGACACGTTCGACGTCGGCGGCCGCATGGGCGCGGACGGGCAGGAAGTGCGCCCGCTCGACGAGGAGCAGGTGCGCGCGGCGCTGCACGCGCTGAAGGCCCGCGGCGTCGAGGCGATCACCGTCTCGTTCATCAACGCCTATCTGAATGGCGCGCACGAAGCCCGCGTCGGCGAACTGGCGGCCGAGATCCTGCCGGGCATTCCCGTGTCGCTCAGCCACGAGGTGCTGCCGGAGATGCAGGAATATGAGCGGACGCTCTCCACCGTCGCCAATGCCAGCGTGCGACCGGTGGTGAGCCGCTATGTCGGCAACCTTCGCTCGCAGCTGCGCGACACCGGCATGTCCGGGCGGATCGCCCTGCTGCGGTCTGACGGCGGCCTCATGTCCTCGGAAAAGGCCGAGGAGCAGCCGGTCAACATTCTGATGTCGGGGCCCGCCGGCGGCGTGACGGGCGCGCTGTGGGTGGGCCGCAACGCCGGGATCAACAACATCCTGACCCTCGATGTCGGCGGCACCTCGACCGACGTTGCGCTGATCGAGAATCTGGAGCCGCGCCGCGTCCGCACGACCGAGGTCGGCCATCTGTCGGTGCGCGCGTCGTCGCTGGACGTGAAGACCGTGGGCGCCGGCGGCGGCTCGATCGCCTATGTGCCGGCGCTGACCAAGGCGCTGCGCGTCGGCCCGCAATCGGCGGGCGCGGTGCCGGGCCCGGTCGCCTATGGCAAGGGCGGATCGCAGCCTACCGTCACCGACGCCAATGTCGTGCTCGGCTATCTTCCGGAGGCGCTGCTCGGCGGCACCTTCAAGCTCGATCGCGAGGGCGCGCGCGCCGCGGTGCAGACGATCGCCGACGCCCTGGGCATCGGCCTGATGGAGGCGGCGCGCGGCATCATCGACATCGTCAACGAGAACATGTTCGGCGCGCTGCGCATGATCTCGGTCCAGCAGGGCTATGATCCGCGCGACTTCGCGCTGATGGGCTTTGGCGGCGCCGGGCCGCTGCACGTCAACGCGGTGGCGCGGCTGATGGGCAGCTGGCCCGCCGTGTCGCCGGTCTCCCCCGGCGTGCTGTGCGCGCTCGGCGACGCGACCACGCGCGTGCGGACGGAAACCGCCCGCTCCTTCTCTCGCCCCGCGCACGCGATCGACGCGGCCGAACTGATCGCCGTGCTCGACGAGATGGCGGCGCAAACCCGCGCCGAACTGATCGCGGACGGCGTGCCCGAAGCCGATATCACGATCGAGTTCGAAGTCGATGTCCGCTACGAGGGCCAGGCCTTCGAAGTCGCGCTGACGATCGATCCCGAGGCGTTGCAGCGCGACGGCATCGCCAGCGTGACCCAGCGCTTCGATGCCGAGCATCTGCGGCTGTTCACCTTCAACATGGAAACCGCGCACGAGATCGTGAACCTGCGCGCGGTCGCGCTCGGTCGGGCGCTCGATCTGCAGGCCGCCCGGCTGCCCGAAGGCGATGGCGATCCCGCCGCCGCCAAGCTGCGCGACCATCGGCTGTGGATGGACGGGCGCGAGCAGGACGCGGTGATCTACGACCGTGCACGGCTGCGCGCCGGCGACAAGATCCCGGGCCCGGCGATCGTCATCGAAATGGATTCCACGACCCTGATCGAATCCGGCCACATCGCCACCGTCGACGCGGTGGGCAACATCCTGATCTTCCCCGCCTGAAGGAGGGACCCACATGTCCGCTACCATCATCGAGACCGACGCCACGCCCTTTGCCGAGCGCGCGGTGGATCCCGTCACGCTCGACATCATCGAAAACGCGCTGCGCAACGCCCGCGTCGAGATGGACGCAACGCTGGTGCGTACCGCCATGTCGCCCGGCATTCGCGAACAGGGCGACGCCTTTCCGCTGATCGCCGACCACAAGGGGCGGATGATCGTCGGCCAGTTCGGCTCGTTCATCGGCGGCTTCCTGGAAGCCTATGACGGGACGGTGGAGGAAGGCGACATGTTCCTCCTCTCCGATCCCTATAGCTGCGCTGGTGCGGTCAGCCACTCGAACGACTGGCTGGTGTTGCTGCCGGTGTTCAGGAACGGTCGCCTGCTCGCCTATACCTCGATCTTCGGCCACCAGTCCGACATTGGCGGCCGGGTGGCGGGATCGATGCCGATCACCGCGCGGACGATCTTCGAGGAAGGCGTGCGCATCCCGCCGGTGAAGATCTGGTCGCGCGGCCAGTACAACGCCGATCTGGTGGCGCTGGTGATGCACCAGACCCGCAAGCCCGACTGGTGCAAGGCCGATCTCAACGCGCTGATCGCCTCGTGCCGGGTCGCGGCCCGCCGGGTGCTCGAACTCGCCGACCGGTTCGGCGAGGATCTGTATGTCGCCGCGACGCAGGAGCTTCTGAAGCGCAACCATCGCGCCATGCAGCAGCTGATCGCCGCGTCGATCGGCGAGGCGCCGGTGTCGTTCGAGGATTATATCTGCGACGACGGGCGCGGGCACGGCCCCTATCGCATCCGCTGCACGATGTGGCGCGAGGGGGAAAAGGTGGTCCTCGATTTCGCCGGGACCGATCCGCAGTCCAGCGCCTCGATCAACTTCTTCCTCAACGAGAACATGCTGCGGATGTTCTTCGGCATCTACATGATCATGGTGTTCGATCCGCAGATCCTGTTCAACGACGGGTTCTACGACCTGATCGACGTCCGCATCCCGGAGGGATCGCTGCTGCGCCCGCGCTTCCCCGCCGCGCTTTCCGGACGGACCCATGCGCTGGGACGGCTGTTCGACATTCTCGGCGGGCTGCTCGGCCAGAAGACGCCGGAATTCCTCAATGCCGCCGGGTTCTCGTCGAGCCCGCATCTGTTCTATTCGGGCACCGATCGCACCGGGCGCTATTTCCAGCTGTTCCAGATCGGCTTTGGCGGCATTCCCGGCCGGCCGCTCGGCGATGGTCCCGACGGCCATTCGCTGTGGCCGGGCTTCACCAACGTGCCCAACGAGTTCCTGGAGCGCTATTTCCCGCTGCGAATCGAACGCTATTCGACCGAGCCGGATTCGGGCGGGGCCGGCCTGCACCGCGGCGGCAACGGCATCCATGTCGCCTATCGGTTCCTCGAACCCGGGCTGATCGCGGTGCACGACGATCGCTGGTTCATGCATCCCTGGGGCGTCAATGGCGGCCAGCCGGGCGCCCGCGCGCGCAAGGAGCTCGAACGCGCCGACGGCACCCGCGAAGTGATCGGCAACAAGGTCGAGGATGTCGAGGTGCAGGCGGGCGACGTGCTGCACTTCATCACCTGGGGCGGCGGTGGCTGGGGCGATCCGCTGGAGCGGGATCCGGCGCTGGTCGCGCGCGAAGTGCGCGAGGGGCTGGTCACCGCCGAGGGCGCGCTTCGCTACGGCGTGGTGATCAGCGACGAAACGGTCGACGCTGCCGCGACCGACGCGCTGCGGACGCGGCTGCGGGCCACGCGCAAGCCGGCGGAAAGCGTGTTCGACTATGGCGGCAGCGTCGAGGAACTCCGCGCCCGGTGCGAGGAGGAAACCGGATTGCCGGCGCCCCGCCCTCCGGTCTGGCAAGGCGCGGAGGCTGCGTGATGGAACCCACAGGAGCATTGGCCGGCGTTCGCGTGATCGAACTCGGGCAGCTGATCGCCGGCCCGTTCTGCGGCCAGCTGATGGGCGACATGGGCGCCGACGTCATCAAGGTCGAACCGCCGGGCAAGGGCGATCCCATGCGCGCCTGGGGCCATGGCGAGCACAAATTGTGGTGGGAAGTCGTGTCCCGCAACAAGCGCTCGGTCTCCGCCAATCTCCGCATCCCCGCCGGGCAGGAACTGGTCCGCAGGCTGATCGAACATGCCGACGTGCTGATCGAGAATTTCAAGCCGGGCACGATGGAGAAATGGGGCCTCGGCCCCGATCGGCTCCATGCGATCAATCCGCGGCTCGTGATCGTGCGGGTGTCGGGCTACGGGCAGACCGGCCCCTATTCCACGCGTGCCGGCTTTGGCGGCATCGGCGAGGCGATGGGCGGCTGGCGCAACATCGTAGGCGATCCGGACCGCGCGCCCAGCCGCATGGGCGTGTCGATCGGCGATTCGCTGGCGGCGAGCTATGCCTGCATGGGCGCGGTCGCGGCGCTGTACGCGCGCGAGCGCACCGGCCGCGGCCAGGTCGTCGATTCGGCGCTTTACGAAGCGGTGCTGCAGGTGATGGAGAGCCTGGTCCCGGAATATCAGGTCTCCGGCTATATCCGCGAGCGATCCGGCTCCAAGCTGCCGAGCGTCGCGCCTTCGAACGTCTATCCCTGCGCGGACGGCGAATATCTGATCGGTGCCAACCAGGATGCGGTGTTCGCGCGCCTGGCCACCGCGATGGGTCAACCGGAACTGGCCACCGATCCGCGCTATGCCGATCACGTCTCGCGCGGGCGCCATCAGGACGAGCTCGACGCGCGGATCGCCGATTGGACGCGCGGCCTTACCGTCGAGGCGCTGGAGCAGTTGATGATCGAGCACAGCATCCCCGCGGGCAAGATTTACCGCGCGCCGGAGATGCTGGCCGATCCGCACTTCGCCGCGCGCGAGGCGCTGATCGAGGTCGAGACCGAGCGCTGGGGCAAGGTGACGATGCAGAACGCCTTTCCCAAGCTCTCCGACACCCCCAGCGCGGTCCGCACGCCGGCGCCGGCGCATGTCGGCCAGGACAATGCCGCCGTCTATGGCGAACTGCTCGGCCTCGGCGAGGACGATCTTGCCCGGCTGCAGACGGAAGGAGCGATCTGACGATGGGCGACGCTCTGGCTGCCAGCTATCGCGCCTTTGACGGTCGGCTGCCGTTCGGCGCGCGGCCGGCGGTGCTGCTGATCGACATGGTGCGCGCCTATCTCGATCCCGCCTGCCCGCTCCACATCGGGCAGGCCGCGGAGGACGCGATCACCGCCGCCGCGACACTTGCCAGGGCGGCGCGCACCGCCGGCGCGCCGGTGATCTTCACCAATGTCAGCTTCCGGCCGGACGGCCGCGACGGCGGGCTGTTCTACCGCAAGGTGCCCGTGCTGTCGGCGTTCCACGAAGGGGCGGCGACCGGCGCGTTCGATCCGCGCCTCCAGCCGGAAGCGACCGACCTCGTCATCACCAAACACTATGCTTCGGCCTTTTTCGGCACGTCGCTCGCGTCGACGCTGAATGCCCTGGGGGTCGATACCGCGGTGATCGGGGGCTTCTCCACCTCGGGATGCGTCCGGGCGACCGCGCTCGATACGCTGCAGCACGGCTTCGTCCCCTATGTCGTGCGCGATGCCTGTGCCGATCGCCACCCCGGTCCACATGAAGCGAACCTGTTCGATCTGCAGGCGAAATATGCCGAGGTGGTCGGGCTGGAGGACGCGCTGGCGCGGCTGGCCGGCGCATGAGCCAGGCACCGCGCACGCTCTACGAAAAGGTGTGGGACGCGCATGTCGTCCACCGGCTGGACGACGGCACCTGCATCCTCTTCATCGATCGCCATCTCGTCCATGAAGTCACCAGCCCACAGGCGTTCGAGGGGCTTCGGCTGGCCGGGCGGCAGGTGCGGCGGCCCGACCTGACGCTCGCGGTGCCGGACCATAATCTCCCGACGACGCCGCGGCGCCGGGCCGATGGCAGCGCGATCCCGATCGAAGACCCGGAAAGCGCCGCCCAGGTCGATGCCCTTGCCGCGAACACCGCGGCCTTCGGCATCCGCCACATCGGCCCCGCCGATACCGAGCAGGGGATCGTCCACGTCGTCGGCCCGGAACAGGGCTTCACCCTGCCCAGCACGACCCTGGTGTGCGGCGACAGCCACACCGCCACCCATGGCGCGCTGGGCGCGCTGGCGTTCGGGATCGGGACGTCGGAAGTCGAGCATGTCCTCGCCACGCAGACGCTTCTCCTGAAGCCTTCGCGCACGATGCAGGTACGCGTCGATGGCGTACTGGGCTTCGGCGTATCGGCGAAGGACGTCGCGCTGGCGATCGTCGGCCGCATCGGTGCGGGGGGCGGCGCCGGCCATGTCATCGAATATGCCGGCGACGTCATCCGCGGCGCCTCGATCGAGCAGCGCCTGACGATCGCCAACATGTCGATCGAGGCCGGCGCACGCGCCGGCATGATGGCGCCGGACGAGACGACCTTCGCCTATCTGCAAGGCCGCCCGCTGGCCCCGCGCGGTGTCTTGTGGTGGGAGGCGGTGGCGGACTGGCGTCGCCTGGCGAGCGATCCCGGCGCGCGGTTCGATCGCACGATCGCACTTGCCGCGGCGGAGATCGCCCCCAACGTCACCTGGGGGATCAGCCCGGACGATGTGGTGCCGATCACCGGTTGCGTGCCGGACCCCGATGCGCTGGACGCGGCCGATGCCCGCAGCCGTGCCCGGCGCGCGCTCGACTATATGGGGCTCCACCCCGGGCAGCGCATGCAGGATGTCGCCATCGAGCATGTCTTCATCGGCAGCTGCACCAACAGCCGCATCGAGGATCTGCGCGCGGCCGCGGCGGTACTGAACGGGCGCAGCAAGGCGCCGGGCGTCAAACAGGCGCTGGTCGTGCCCGGCTCGGGACTGGTCAAGCAGCAGGCCGAACGGGAGGGGCTGGATCGCATCTTCGTCGCCGCGGGGTTCGAGTGGCGCGAACCCGGCTGTTCCGCGTGCCTCGGCATGAACCCCGACAGGATTCCTGCCGGCGAGCGCTGCGCCTCTACCTCGAACCGCAATTTCATCGGCCGGCAGGGGCCGGGCGCGCGCACCCACCTTCTCTCCCCGGCGATGGCGGCAGCCGCCGCGGTGACGGGGCGGCTGACCGACGTGCGCGAACTGATACAGGGGAACGATCTCGTATGACCCCGCTTCGCACCGTGTCCGGCCGGGCGATTCCCCTGCCCATGTCGAACGTCGACACGGACATGATCATCCCCGGTCGCTGGCTCAAGAAGATCACCCGCACCGGCCTGGGCGCGGGCGCATTCGAGGAACTGCGCGCGGCGCGCGCCACGCCGTTCGACGATCCCGCGTTCCGCGACGCGCCGATGCTGATCGCGCGGGACAATTTCGGCTGCGGCTCCAGTCGCGAACATGCCGCCTGGGCCTTGCTCGACCTCGGCATCCGCATCGTCATCGCGACCAGTTTCTCCGACATCTTCGCCGGCAACGCGTTCAAGAACGGCATCGCCACGGTCCAGCTTCCGGCCGGAGACATCGAGCAGCTGTTGGACGTCGCCGCGCAGGCGCCGATAGGCTTCGATCTTCCGCAACAGATAATCACCACCCCGGACGGAAGCGCCTTCGGCTTCGACTACGATCCGTTCCGCAAGCATTGCTTGATGGAAGGGCTGGACGAAATCGGCATCACCCTCTCGTACGGAGCCCTGATCGCTGCCCATGAAGAGCAAAGCGCGGCGTGGCGCCGGACAGCCGCGATCGCACCCGTCGACCGCTAGCTACCATCAGATCGTCAGCTCGACGAACAGCGCCTCCGATCGCACGCGTTGCAGAAAGCCGGCATCCGAACAGATCGTCTTTCCGGTCGGATCCTTCCCTGGCTCGGCGTCGCCACGGAGAATGCGCCCCTCGGTGCGCGTCATCAGCCGGGCAAGCAGGTCTGGATAGGGCATGTCCCAGCCGCGATGGACGGCCTTGCCGTTCTTGGTTCGGCGAGCCTCGGATTCAACCACGGGAATCATGGCAACGAGCCCCGGGTGCGTCATCAGCGCGAGGCCAAGCTTGTCGAGCGTCGCGTTGTGGCTGGCGTGGTGACCGACCTTGTACAGCACGGTTCTGCCGAGCAGTTCCGTCGCCGACACCGTGCTGCCCGCCTCTGGGGCAGGATAGTTCTGAAGGTGCCAGGACATCCAGTTCCCCACCTGCGCGTCCGCGGCGAATAGCAGCACGTCGCCGCCCGGCGCCACCTCGAACGCCAGCACGAGACTGGTGTTATTGGTGTCGTTGTCGAGCTTGAGGGCAAGCGAGCCCGCCGCACTCAGCCAGGCATGGTCGATGTTGCGCCAGTCGTTCCCCGGTGCCCGGTAGCGGGACCACAACCAGCGCGCTGCCGCGCCGTCCGCGCCCTCTTCGACCGCCGACGCCGGAATCGCATGCAGGTTCGCGAATGGCGACGGACCGTCTGGGTCGAGCGCCTCCTCCAGGGACTCGGCCGCCGCATATCGTTCGTCGAGCGCTGCGGCGAAATCCACTGTCAAATAGGTCTGCTTGCCCACCCCCGGCGGCTGCGACCTGGTGAGATAATCCGGGTTGCGCGAAGGCCCGAGAACATAGGCGCGTAGGCCATGTTCGCCGGGCGTGACGTGGATCTCGCCCGGCTCCAGATACTTCACGGTTCCCGTCTTCTCGGCACGCGCGATGAGTTCTGGGATGATATCCGTCGAAGAGAGTCCCCCGCCCAGCGCGAGCGGACCGTTGAACCGCTCGATGCTCGACGTCACGTCCACCCCGGCCGCTGCGGCGCGGCCCGCGGCGCGCGATACCGTCTTCTTCGCCCGCTCGCTCTTCTTTCGCAGCGGATCGGCCTGCCCGTCTCCGCGCCGTTCGGTCCAGGCCAGCCACAGCGTATCGATCTGCATCTTGTCGATGAGCAGGTCGCGCGCGTGCTTGAAGCCCGAGATATGGTCCCAGTGCTCGTGCGTGATCACGACAAGGTCCAGCCTGCCTTCGGTCGTGGCGAAGAGGTTCTCGGCAACGCCTCGCATCCGCTTCGCTTCGCCGGGCACCTGCTGCAGGACGCCGCAATCGATCAGGATGTGGACGCGCTGGTCCCGCGACGCGGCGGGATCGCCGATCGTGATCAGGAAGCAGTCGCCGAGCAGCCCCTGATACATGCGGACGCGGATGGGTGCGTTCATGGCCGCGCTCACTGCCGATGCGCGAAGGCAAAGGGCTCCGCCATGGCTTGGGTGGAGAAATAGGTAGCATAAAGGCCGGCAGACTGCTCGCCGCTCAACCAGCGGCGTTGCCTGTCGAGGCGCTGGTCGTCGTCGATCCGCTTGCGGACCGCATAGCGAACCGAATTGTCGGTAAGATCGATCACCAGGGTGGCGCCGCCGCGAAAGATGAAATCGCGGTTCTTCCGCGCGAACTTGGCATCCTTGTCCGCGCGCGCCTGCTTCTCCGGATCGTCGAAGGCATAGCGGCGCTGGGTTACCTCGATGATCAGTTCGCGAGCCTCCTGCCCGTCCGGGCCACTTCTCCGAGCGATGCGGGCGGAGTGAATCTCCACGGCAGGCCGGCCCTTGTAGGTCTGGGACTCGGCGATGGACGCAAGGCCGCCCGCCGCAAGCTTGATTCCCAGAAGCTCCTCCCAAAGCGCGATCTTCGCAGGATGCTCGTCGTCGGGGGACATCAGCCATCGGTGGATCTGTGCCTGATTGTTCCGGGACTGCTGATAGATCTCGGCGCGGCGAAAGACGGGCTGGAGATCGAGTTGCTGCACAAGATCCGCGAACAGCGTCGGATCCAGCGCGGCCTCGGGCGCTTCCCAATAGAGGCTGTCGGGCGCCATGGAGAGCCAGCCCTGCTGATAGATGCCACGCCTGCGAAAGGCGTCGGTCAGGATGATGCGGTAGCAGCGGGGGTCTTCGGGAACGAGGTCCCGGTCCGCGGTCAGGATCGCCCGGAGATACTCGCCGAACGTCACGTCCGTGACCGGCAGGTAATCGAGCCCACGCACGCACATGCGAAGGACATGCTCCGCCGCCTTCGCAGCTTCGGATGCCAGCCGATTGACCAGGTCGCGCGACAGTTCCTCCCCCGTCGGTGCCGAGCGGCCGGTGGCGATGCGCATGAGGTCCGCCGTTCGGCGTTCGAAGATGGTCAGGAAGGCGTCGAACACCGCGCCCACCAGGATCGCGCCGCGAGCGTGCGGCTCGAGAACGGTCTGGTACAGCGTGGGATCGGGATCCTGGAGCTTCTGCGTCGCGGGATCGATCTCCCGGTCGATGCCGGTCCGCAGCGCATGGCCGCCGCGGGTTGCCTCGCCAAACTGTCCGGCAAGCCCGCTCAGCAGCCGATCCATCTGGAGCCGCCCCGAGGTGGCAGAGATCTGATGCGCGACCATCTCGGTCATCGTGAAATGCTGCAGCAGCGCGACCAGGTCGGCGAACGCCTCGTGGAAGGCGAAGGTGTCGGGGCCGATCTCCTCGATGGAGCGACGATGCATGCCGTGCAGGATCGCGTGCGCGGTCTCGTGCGCGATGATGTCGTGCGACAGGCAGGTGAAGACCCACCCGCCGCTACCCTTGCCAGGCGCGGCCATGTCGCGGAAATAGCCGAACAGCAGCGCGGTCTTCTCCGGCGAGTAATAGGCGTTCGCCTCGGCAAGCGCATGCGGATAGATGCGCAGCCGCTGGATGAACTGCTCGTTCTGATCCGCAAAATGACTGGACCAGAGCACCTTGCGCCCGAGCGCGCGCTCGAAGCCGCGTATCGTCTTCATCGCCACCGCATAGGCCATCTGCTGGTGGAATTGCGGCCGCCCCTCGGACGGCGGCAGGCCGTCCTGCGCGAGCAGATCGGGGTGGTTGGGATCAAGGGGCGCGTAGAAGCGGTTGGCGGGCGCGTCGAAATCGACCACCTCGAGATATTCGCCCGTCGGCCCCAGCGTCAGCGGCTCCTCATAGGAGGCTTCCCACGGAAGCGAGATGATCGCGTTGTTTATTGTTGCGGTTTCGGGCGTGAGCGCGGCCCTGGGATCGAGCGCATAGACGCGAAAGCGCCGCATGGCCGGCCGGGGATAGGGCGCGCCGCGCGCATGGGTGGCGGTTGCGGTATCGGAGACATCGCGGTCCATTGCGCCAATATCCTCGCCTGTGCCTCGCCCCGGCGAGGCCTGCCCTCAGCTCTTGTATTCGAAATCAACGATCGCGCCGCTGGCGAACTCGCAGTCATTCCAAACTGTTTGAACCGTCTTGGTGTTTTCGTCACGAAGCTGGATCGTGTATTTCTTGCCGGTATCGACCGAATAGCCGGCCACCCGCGGGAAACGCGCGCGATTGGTCAGGAACAGCTTCAGCAGGGCACTTGGCGGGCGCGCATTGGCACGGATGGTGCCGGCGTAGAGGGGCCCACGGGTGCCGTTCGCATCGGTCTCGATAAGCAGCACAGCAAGCGGCGCCTCGGGATTTTGCCGATCCGCGGTGACCGAAATCCACGCCTTGTTCTCTGGCGGCGTGGGTGGCGGATCCAATCGCTGTGCGGGCGTCACCAGCCCTAGGCTCGCCATCATGTTGCGCACGCCGGCGCTGCCGCCGGCGAGGATCAGGCCCGATACCACAATGTCAAGCGCGACCGGAAACCGGTCGGCGCTGGCAGTACCCAATGTCGTGCTCAGCCTCGACACGATGTGGAAATCCAGCCCCCACGCGACCAGGACGCCGAGCAGCAGCGCAATGGGCATACGCGCGTTCCGGCGGTTGATCGTGTCAAGGAACACCGGCCAGGTGAAAAGCGTCGCCAACGCGGTCTCGAGCAATATCGCAAGCGCGAACAATGCAAAAAGGACCTCGGCGATCGCATCCGCCTTGATTCCACTAGGCATCAACCCCCCGCTATTCGTATATGGGACACTGGCCGCACCGAATCGCGCAACCCTTCACCTATCCTTGATTATCACCATAGCCGAAATGGACTTGATCGGACAATATCATTATCGGCGATCGGACAATTCGGGACGGCGATCCTTGGCGTTTCCGAAAACAATTGCCCCGCTCCTGCCAATCCATGGGCGTCGCTCGTCCAAGCGCCATGCATTCCGCTTGCACGCCAACGGTTTGACGCGCCTGCACTTTGCTGGCAGTTCGTCTCGCAACTGCGAAAGGCGTCGGGGTGCGGATCGTCATTGTCGATGACAGCGGGGCCCGCGCATCGGTCCTCGAAGAGGGGCTGCGCGAGGCGGGCTATGACGACATCCATTTCGTGCCCCCGCGCGGCGCGTTCGTCGCCCGGATCGAGCGCATGGCGCCCGACGTCGTGCTGATGGATCTCGGCAGCCCCAGCCGCGACACGCTGGAAGAGATGCTGCTGGTGAGCCGCGCGCTCGCCAAGCCGATCGCGATGTTCGTCGACCAGTCCGACGACGCGATGATCGGTGCGGCGATCGATGCCGGCGTGTCCGCCTATGTCGTGGACGGGTTACGCAAGGATCGCGTCAAGCCGATCCTCGAACTGGCGGTGCGGCGGTTCACCGCCTTTTCCCGGATGCAGAGCGAGCTGGACGAGGCGCGCACCGCGCTCGCCAACCGCAAGACGATCGACAAGGCCAAGGCACTCCTGATGGCACAGCGCGGAATGAACGAAGCCGATGCCTATGCGCTGCTGCGCTCGACGGCGATGAACCAGGGCCGCCGGCTCGTCGACGTCGCCGACGCACTGATCACCGCGAGCAGCCTGCTCGGCGGAGGTGCGGCATGACGCCGCTGCGCGCCGCCTTCCTGCCGCTCACCGACAGCGCGGTGCTCGTCGCCGCGCGCGAGAAGGGATTTGCCGAGGCGCAGGGGATCGACCTCGAGCTGGTGCGGACGACCAGTTGGGCGACGCTGCGCGACCGGCTCGTCTATGGCCAGGTGCAGGCGGCGCAGATGCTCGCCCCGCTGGCGGTCGCGGTGACGCTGGGGCTCAGCCAGCAGCCCGCGGCACTGTCGGCGCCGTTCAAGCTCAACAGCAACGGCAACATGCTGGTGATGTCCGGCGCGTTCGCCGCGGCATTGGAGCCGGACCTTGTCGCGCGGCTCGCCGATCCGCTGGGTACGGGGCACGACTTCGCCAGCGCAATCGGCCTGTTCCGGCGAAAGCCCATCCTCGGTATCGTCCACCGCTTTTCCGGCCATGCGCTAATGCTGCGCTACTGGCTGGGCAGCGTCGGCGTCGATCCCGATCGCGACGTGGTGCTGCGCGTGCTGCCGCCCTCGCTGACGGTGGAGGCGATGCGGCTGGGCGAGATCGACGGGTTCATCGCCGGCGATCCCTGGCCGGCCGCGGCGATCGCGCAGGGGCTGGCCGAGGCGGTCGCGATCGGCGCGCGGATCTGGCAGCGCGGCGTCGAGAAGGTGCTGGCGCTGCGCACCGACTGGATGGAGGCCAATGCCGAGACGGTCGACCGGCTGCTGGTGGCGCTGGCAGGGGCGGCACGCTGGTGCGACGATCCGGCAAATCGGGGCGAACTCGCGGCGTTGCTGGCGCACCCCGGCTATGTCGGCGAATCCGCCGAGTTGATCGAGGCTGGGCTGGCGGGGCACATCATCCCGCGTGCGGATGCGCCAGCGGTGGCGCAACCCGATTTCCTGCTGTTCCACCGCGAGGCGACCGCGTTCCCGTGGCGCAGCCAGGCGCTGTGGATCTATTCGCAGCTTGTACGTTGGAACCAAGCGGAAGGAAGCGCCGAGGCCGAGGCTGCCGCCGCCGCGGTGTTCCGGCCCGATGTGTACCGCCGCGCACTGGGCGCCAGCGGCGAAGCGATGCCAGGGGCGAGCATGAAGCTGGAAGGCGCGGTAACCGCACCGACCGGCGTCGGCGCCCACCGCGCAGCGCTGACGCTGGGACCGGACCGCTTCTTCGACGGCCGCGTGTTCGATCCGGAGCGGCTGGACGAGTATCTGGCGGGATTCTGAATCCTTCTTGGCCACTCCTCCTGCGAGAAGAGTTCGGGGGGTCAAGGGACTCGAGAACAGAGCGTGGCCTCGGTGAGACACTGCCCCACCCCAAA
>NZ_BCTR01000062.1 GCF_002091475.1 Sphingomonas azotifigens NBRC 15497 | reverse complement strand
CCGGTGCAGCCTTGAAATTCGCTCTTTCGCGAATTTCCAAACGGTCTCCGAGCGCTCTCACAGCTGGTTGGCGACTTCGACCAGATTCTCGTCGGGATCGTAGAAATAGACCGATCGGATCGGCTCCCGGGCGCCGGTCCTCTCGATCGGCCCTTCGATGATCGCCACGCCCTGCACGGCGAGATGCGCCATCACCGCCTCGATCGGCGTGCGGGTCAGCAGGCAGAAATCGCCGGCACCCCGTGTCGGGTGCCGCGTGTTCCGATCCACGCCCACGTGCAGCTGCTGGAGATTGATCTTCTGACTGCCGAAATGGAGCGCACCCCGTCCCTCGTCCACGCGCTGCGGCGTCATGCCGAGCACGCGGGCATAGAAGGCAAGGCTCGCCTCGACGTCGAGGACGGTGAGGACCAGATGATCGATGCAGTCGATCCTCACCTCGCCGACTCCGCGCTGCCGAAAATGCCCACCCATAGAAGGTAGGCGCCGACCAGCAGCGCACCCCACTGAAGCGCGCGCATGGTGGGAACGTAGCGAGGGTTCTGCATTGCGCGAACCACAGCGGCGGGGGATGCCAACATGCCGGCCCCTTCCAAGGCCCACCAAAGGCCCGTCCCCGTCACCAGGAGTTCGGTGGGATTGCCCCAGTGGCGATGAAACGAGACGATACTCGCGCCGACGAACAATGCGACCGCGCCGACGGCATGCATCGACGCCGGATGCCGGCAAAGGTCACGGGAGAAATCGGCAACCGCGGTGGGGAACCGCAGGAACCCCACCGCAGATACCAGCAGGTAGATGCCGAGCACCGGAGCCAGCACGAGCGTTTCGCGCGAGACCAGCGGCCCGACCAGGTCGACGGACATCAGCGGGCGATTTCGCCCGCGGCAAGCACCGCCAGCGTCACCAGCTCGCTGGCGGTCGCGGTCATCGGCGCGATCTGGACCGGCTTTTCCATGCCGATCAGCATCGGGCCGATCATCGAATCGCCGCCCAGCTCGCGCAGCAGCTTGGCCGAAATATTGGCCGATTGCAGGCCCGGCATGATCAGGATGTTGGCCGGGCCGGAGAGGCGCGCGAACGGATAGTTGGCGAGCAGCTTCGGGTTCAGCGCCACGTCCGGCGACATGTCGCCTTCATATTCGAACGACACGCCGCGCGCGTCGAGCACCTTCACCGCGTCGCGGATATTGTCGATCCATTTGCCCTCGGGATTGCCGAAGGTGGAGTAGCTGAGCAGCGCCACGCGCGGCTCATGCCCCATCCGCCGGGCGACCTGCACGGTGCGTTCGGCGATGTCGGCCAGTTCCTCGGCGCTCGGGCGCTCGTTCACCGTGGTGTCGGCGATGAACACGGTGTGCGACTGGCCGACCAGCACATGGATGCCGAACGGCGTGCGGCCTTCCACCGGATCGATCACGCGGCGCACCTGCCGCATCGTCTCGGCATAGGTGCGGGTGACGCCGGTGATCATCGCATCGGCATGGCCCATGCGGAGCAGCAGCGAGCCGAAGATGTTGCGGTCGCGGTTGACCATGCGCTCGCAATCGCGGTGGAGATAGCCGCGGCGCTGGAGGCGCTTGTACAGCGTTTCGACCATCTCCTCGACCAGCGGCGAATTGACGCTGTTGTGCAGTTCGAAATGATCGGGGTTGGCGCCGAGCGCGCGCAGCTGATCATGGACCGACTCGCGGCCGACCAGCACCGGGGTGCCATAGCCGCCTTCCTGGAAGGCGATCGCGGCGCGCAGCACCACTTCTTCCTCGCCCTCGGCGAAGATGACGCGCTTCGGCTGGGCGCGGGCGCCCTCATAGGCCATGCTGAGCACCGAGGTGGTCGGATTCATCCGCGCGCGCAGCTGCTGGCGATACGCCGTCATGTCGATGATCGGCCGCGTCGCCACACCCGAATCCATCGCCGCCTGCGCCACTGCCGAGGGGATGATCTCGATCAGCCGCGGGTCGAACGGCGTCGGGATGATATAGTCGGGTCCGAAGCTGTGCGAGGTGCCATAGGCGCTCGCCACTTCCTCGGGCACCTGCTGGCGGGCGAGTTCGGCCAGCGCGCGGGCAGCGGCGACCTTCATCGCGTCGTTGATGCCGGTCGCGCGAACGTCGAGCGCGCCGCGGAAGATGAACGGGAAGCACAGCACGTTGTTGACCTGGTTCGGATAGTCCGAACGGCCGGTGGCGATGATCACGTCCGGGCGCACGCGCTTAGCCTCGGGCGGGGTGATCTCGGGGTCCGGGTTGGCCATCGCGAAGATGATCGGCTTGGGCGCCATCTTCTCGAGCAGCTCGGCCGGCAGCGCGTTGGCCGCCGAGAGACCCAGGAACACGTCGGCGCCTTCCAGCGCCTCGGCCAGGGTGCGGCGATCGGTCCTGGCGGCATGCGCCGACTGCCACTGGTTCACGCCTTCGCGGCCCTGGTAGATCACGCCGGTGCGGTCGCACATCAGCAGATTGTCGTTGGGCAGGCCCATCGCCTTGATCAGCTCGGTGCAGGCGATCGCCGCGGCGCCGGCGCCGTTGACCACGATCTTGGTCGTCTTGATGTCGCGGCCGGTCAGGTACAGCGCGTTGATCAGGCCGGCGGCGGCGATGATCGCGGTGCCGTGCTGGTCGTCATGGAACACCGGAATGTTCATGCGTTCGCGCAGGGTCTGCTCGATCACGAAGCATTCGGGAGACTTGATATCTTCCAGGTTGATGCCGCCAAAGCTCGGCTCCATCAGTTCGACCGCGTCGATGAAGCGATCGACATCCTCGGTCTTCAGCTCGAGATCGATCGAGTCGACGTCGGCGAAGCGCTTGAACAGCACCGCCTTGCCTTCCATCACCGGCTTCGAGGCCAGTGCGCCGAGATTGCCCAGGCCCAGGATCGCGGTACCGTTCGAGATCACCGCGACCAGGTTGCCCTTGGCGGTGTAATCATAGGCGGTCGCAGGATTTTCGGAGATGGCGAGCACCGGCACCGCGACGCCGGGCGAATAGGCCAGCGCCAGGTCGCGCTGGGTCGCCATCGGCTTGGAGGCGACGATCTCGATCTTACCCGGGCGGCCCTCGGCGTGGTAGCGAAGTGCTTCGCGATCGGAAAACTGGACGTTGCTCTCTTCGGCCATCCGCTCGGCTCCTAATTCTCGGACTGTTTGCGCCCCTAAAGCAGCACGAAGCAGCGATTGCAAACCGCAGAAGGTGATTTCCGCGCTTTCCCCTACGTCCCGTATTTCGTCCGTTTAATAGGATGAATGGCGTACAATGTGCTGCTCCCGGAGCGCCAGATCGGCACCAGCCGCGCATCGCGCGGACCGGGCGGCAGCGTCACATCGATCAGCCAGAGATAGTCGACCCGGTCGAGCGGCAGCGTCGGCAGGCGCTGGGCAATGGTGTAGCGGTATCGGCCCGCCCCGGTGGTGCCGACGCAATCGGGGGGCGAGACGAGCTGCGACGGATCGGTGGCGAAGCCCGGCGGCGCATAGCGCGACTCCAGCAGATGGATCGATTTCACCGCCCAGTGCGCGTTGACCCAGGCATCGCGCTCCAGCGTGGCGAGGTTGGCAAGATGCGTCGTTCGCGGGTTGCGCCAGGCGCGCACGCCGCAATCGGCGAGGGTGAGGTTCAGCACCCGGCTGCCGCGCGCGACATGGTCGAGCGCCTGCAGCTCGCGGTGATAGCGCTGGCCATAGCCGATAAAGCTCGCCGTGGTGACGCCGAAGCGCAGCACCAGCAGCGCCATGCCCGCCGCCGCCACCCAGCCGCGCGGCCGGCGCTGCACGCGACTCCAGTCCTGCAGCGCCAGCGCCAGCATCATCGCATGCGCGATCAGCCGTGCATCGACATTGGCGGTGCCCGAAAGCTGGTAGGGCGCCGCGAGGAACAAGGCGAAGCTTGCCCACACCGCCAGCCTGCCGCCCCGCGCCAGCCGCGCGCCGCGTAGCCGGCCATAGAGTAGCACGGCAAAGGCGGCCCCCAAGCTCGCCAGGTCGAACGCCATGTTCTGGTCGCGCAGCATGTTGAACAGCGCATCGATCTTGCCGGGGAAATCCCAGACGGTCTTGCCGCCCCTGTCCCCGCCCGCCGAGAGCAGCACCGGCGCCGCGACGAACAGGAACGGCCAGAGCGTGGCCGCGAGCGTCGCAAGGCCGCGCGGCTGCCACCAGCGCCCGATACGCTCCGCTTCCCAAGCGGCGATCCAGAGCAGCAGCAGCGCCCCGCCCTCGCCATGCCCGAAGAACAGCGCCGGGGCGAACAGCGCAAAGACCAGCGCCCGCAGGACTTTGCGTCGCTCCAGCACCATCCACAGCGCCCAGCCGCACAGCGACAAGGCCGCGCTCAGGGCATAGTTGACAAAGCCCCACAGGAAGGAATCGTTGTAGACGAACAGCAGCGCGAAGGGCAGCGCCGCCGCGCCGCCCGGGTTCAGCCGCCGGGTGACCGCCAGCAGCCCCAGTACGGTCAGCGCCGGCACCGCCGCGCAGACCAGCCACATCGCCGCCACCGGCCCCAGCAACGGGTGCAGCGCCTGGACGATCAGGTCCGCACCCAGGTTGAGCGTCGGCCGCCAGGCGAAGACGAAATAGCGGTGGAGGATGCTGTCCGCCGGCGCCAGCTGCACCGCGAACCGCCCGATATGGCCGGGCACGTCGACCAGCGGCGGCACCCGCACGAACAGGAAGGGCAGGGTCGAGAGCAGCGACAGCAGCAGGATCCAGTGCCAGCGCAGCACAGCTGCCTTGCCCGCCTGCGCGGAAAAGAAGGTCATGGCCCCGCGCCTTATCCCCAGTTTCCACCAGCGTCACCCCATGGCGGCGGTTGTGCCGCCCCCCGCCCTTCCGGTAGCGAGGGCCGATGTCCTCTGCCGCCCCAACTCCGATGATGGCCCAGTATCTCGCGCTCAAGGAAGAGGCGGGAGATTGCCTGCTGTTCTACCGCATGGGCGATTTCTTCGAGCTGTTCTTCGACGACGCCAAGATCGCGAGCAGCGTGCTCGACATCGCGCTCACCTCGCGCGGCGAGCATGAGGGCGACAAGATCCCGATGTGCGGCGTGCCGGTGCACGCGATGGAGGCCTATCTCGCCCGGCTGATCAAGGCCGGCCACCGCGTCGCCATCGCCAACCAGACCGAGACGCCCGAGGAAGCCAAGAAGCGTGCGGGCTCCAAGGCGTTGGTGTCGCGCGCGATCATCCGCGTCGTCACCGCCGGCACGCTGACCGAGGAGGCGCTGCTCGACAGCCGTAGCGCCAATTGGTGCGCGGCGGTGGGCGAAGCGGGCGGCGGCGTCGCGATCGCCTGCGCCGACATCTCCACCGGCCGCTTCGAGTTGATCGAGACCGATGCGGCCCGGCTCGGCGCCGAGCTCGCCCGCCTCAATCCCGCCGAGACGATCGCCTGCGACGTGACCGACTTTGCCGAACTGGCGACCGCGCTCCGCCCCAAGCTCGACTTCGAGAGCACGGGCGGCGAGGCGCGGCTGAAGCGGCTGTTCGGCGTCGCGACGCTGGACGGCTTCGGCCAGTTCTCGCGCGCGGGCCTTGCGGCGGCGGGCGGGCTGGTCGCCTATCTCGAGCACACCGCCAAGGGCTCGCTGCCCTTCCTCCGCCCGCCGCGCGTCAGCCGCGCCGAGGCGGCGATGGCGATCGACGCCGCCACGCGCGAAAGCCTGGAGCTCACCGTCAGCGCCGCCGGAACGCGCAAGGGCAGCCTGCTCGACGCGGTCGACCGCACCGTCACCGGCGCGGGTGCCCGCCTGCTCGGCGCCGACATCGCCGCGCCGCTGATGGATCGCGCGATGATCGACGCGCGGCTCGATCTCGTCACGCTGTTCCACGACGATGCCGGTCTGCGCGAGAATATCCGCGCGACGCTCCGCGCCCTGCCCGATATCGGGCGGGCCCTCGGCCGCCTTGCTGCCGGGCGCGGCTCCCCCCGCGATCTCGGCCAGCTTCGCGACGGCCTGGACGGCGCCTGGCGCCTCGGCGAGCGGCTCGATCGCCTCGCCGACGCGCCGCCCCTGCTCCGCGAACTCGCGCCCCAGCTGCGCGGGCACGGCGCGCTGATCGACCTGCTGACCCGCGCGCTGGTGCCCGAACCGCCGGTCGACGCGGCGCATGGCGGCTATATCGCCGAGGGCTATGACGCCGCCCTCGACGATCTGCGCGATGCCGGCGCCGGCGGGCGCCGCGCCATCGCCGCGCTGGAGGGCGAGTATCGCGCCCGCACCGGCATTTCGGCGCTGAAGATCCGCCACAACGGCGTGCTCGGCTATCATATCGAGGTGCCCGCCCGCTCGGCCGACGCGCTGATGAAGCCAGACAGCGGCTTCACCCATCGCCAGACGCTGGCCGGCGTCGTCCGCTTCAATGCGCCCGAACTCCACGACGTGGCGGTGAAGGTGACCCAGGCCGGCGCCCATGCGCTCTCCGCCGAGGCCGCGCATCTGGAGGACCTCACCGGCGAGGCACTGGCCCGCCGCGAGCCGATCGCCGCCACCGCCGATGCCCTCGCCCGGATCGACGTTGCCGCCGGCCTCGCCGAACGCGCGGCCGAAGGCGGCTGGGCGCGCCCCGATCTGGTCGAGCATAGCTGCTTCGAGATCGAGGGCGGCCGCCACCCGGTGGTGGAAGCCGCGGTGGCCCGCGCCGGTGGCCGCTTCGTCGCCAATGACTGCCGGCTTTCCGAGGATTCGCGCCTGTGGCTGGTCACCGGCCCCAACATGGGCGGCAAGTCGACCTTCCTGCGCCAGAACGCGCTGATCGCGGTGCTGGCGCAGGCCGGCAGCTATGTCCCGGCCACCCGCGCGACGCTGGGGCTGGTCGACCGGCTGTTCAGCCGTGTCGGCGCCTCGGACAATCTCGCCCGCGGCCGCTCGACCTTCATGGTCGAGATGGTCGAGACCGCCGCGATCCTCGCCCAGGCCACCCCGCGCAGCTTCGTGATCCTCGACGAGGTCGGCCGCGGCACCTCCACCTATGACGGGCTCGCGATCGCCTGGGCAGTGGTGGAGGCAATCCACGAGGACAATCGCTGCCGCTGCCTGTTCGCGACCCATTATCACGAGCTCACCCGGCTGGCCGAACGCTGTGATGCCCTCACCCTCCACCATGTCCGAGCCCGCGAATGGAAGGGCGAACTGGTCCTGCTCCACGAGCTGGCCGAGGGCCCGGCGGACCGCAGCTACGGCATCGCCGTCGCCCGGCTCGCCGGCATGTCGCCTGCCACGGTCAAGCGCGCCAAGGCGGTGCTCGACAAGCTGGAAGCCGGCCGCGCCAAGACCGGCGGCCTCGCCGCGGGCCTCGACGACCTCCCCCTGTTCGCCGCCGCCGCGCATGCCGAGGAGGAAAAGGTCGACGCGCTGCGTCACGAACTGGAGTCGATCGACGTCGACGCGCTCAGCCCCCGCGAGGCGCTGGACGTGCTGTACCGGCTGAAGGGGCTGGCGAAAGAGGCTTAGGCGGCAGCCCGTTCAGTTCGCGCCTCGAGGAAGGTCACGGCATCCCGCGCCGCCAGCGGCCGCGAGAAAAGATAACCTTGGAACTCGTGGCAGCCGAATGCGCGCAGGAACAGTTGCTGCGTTTCGTCCTCGACGCCTTCCGCGGTGACGCCGATGCCCAGCGACTGGCCGATGCCCAGCACCGCCTGGATGATCGCCCGCGCGTCCTGCGAGCTGCCGAGTTCGCGGACGAAGCTCTGGTCGATCTTCACGCGATCGATCGCCAGCTTGTGGAGGTGCGCGAGGCTCGAATAGCCGGTGCCGAAATCGTCGAGCACCAGCTGCACGCCTGCCGCGCGCAGCCGCGCCAGCCGCGTCTCGACCAGCGCGTCGACCGCGAGCATGGCGCTTTCGGTCACTTCGAGCTGGAGCTGCCGGGGATGCATGCCATGGCGCGTCAGGATCGCGAGGATGTGGGTGTCGATGTCCGGGCTGCGCAGCTGGATCGGCGACAGGTTCACCGCCAGCGCGATATCGGGGAAGCGCGCCATCATCGCCGCCGCGCGATCGAGCACCCATTCGCCGAGCGGCACGATCAGGCCATTCGCTTCCGCGATCGGGATGAAGCTGGCCGGCGGGATCAGACCGCGCGTGGGATGGTGCCAGCGCACCAGTGCCTCCACGCCCACCACGCGGGTGCCGCTGGCATCGATCACTGGCTGATAGTGCACGTCGAGCTGGTCGCCCGCCGCCAGCGCCGCCCGCAGATCCGCCTTCAGCGTGCGGCGCGTGTGCACCTCTTCGGCCAGCGCTGCATCGAACAGGCAGAAGGCGTTGGCCGGCTGCTGCTTGGCCTCGTAGAGCGCAAACTCGGCGCGGCGATGCAGCTCCGCCGCGGTCACGCCCGGCTCGGCCCAGGCACAGCCGACGGAAAGGCCCAGCGTTACCGCGCCGGCAGGGCTGGCGAACGGCGCCTCTGCAAGTGCCAGGGCCTGGCGGCACGCATCGGCGGCGGCCGCTGCATCCGGGCAGTCGTCGATCAGCAGCGCGAAGGTATCGCCGCCGGTGCGCGCCGCCCGGTCCGGCTCGCGAGCAATACCCGCGAGCCGGTAGGCGAAACCCCGCAACAGGGCATCGCCGACGCAATCGCCGAACGCATCGTTGATGTCCTTGAACTGGTAGAGGTCGATCAGCAGCAGCGCGACGGGCGACGGCGACGGTGACGCCAGCAGCGCGCCGAGCTGCTCGTTGAGCCCGGTCCGATTGGGCAGCGTGGTAAGCGGATCATGCTGGGCTAGGTAGCGCGCCCGGGTTTCCGCGTCGCGCAGAGCGGTGACATCGGTGAGCACCGTCAGTACCAGCGGCTCGCCCTCGCATTCGATCCGCCGCCGCCGGGTGACGACGCTGCGCAGCGTACCGTCGTGGCCGACCACCACTTCTTCCGTCTCCAGATCCTCGCCGGTTGCGAACACCTGGGCATGCTCGGCGGTGAAACGCGCGAGCTGCTCCGGGGAAAGATAGCTCTCGTTCGGGGTGGACAGCCAATAGTCCCGATCGTTGCCGCACAGCGCGCAGAATGCGGCGTTCACATCGACGATGCGATCCGAGCGATCGATGACGAGGACGGGGGACGGCAGTGCCTCCAGCATCGTGCGGAAGCAGGTGTCCCGCGCGGCGGTCGCGTTTCCCTGATCATGCTGCCCCATCCGGCGCTCCGCTACGTATCCCTGGAGCGTCGCACTGTGCCTGCGCGACTCGCGCGCGGCCAAGTTGGGGCATGTCCATATCGCGGACGAAAGGTTTTGCTAACCATGCACGGGCGCGTCCCCGATGCGCGCGCGCCAAAATGAAAGAGGTCGCCGGGCCCCTATCCAGGGTACCCGACGACCCCCGACATGGTCAGCGGCCGGAGCGCTCCAGCCCGGGAGACCATGCGGGCCGCTTCGCTTGCAGCTGCCGGCGTTGATTGGAGGAGGATACCTCCCGCACGGCACCACGGATGGAGGGCTTCCATCCGCGCGGCAAGCTCAGCGGCGCGTCTCCCGAACGAACTGAACCGACCTCACTGCTGAACCATGAGACATCGGATCACCTCCTTTCGCTTGTTGAAGAGCCTGTGCCTCTCGACACACTTGACATGTAGGACATGCCTGAGTCGCAGAACAAGTCTTGTAAAAGATTTTTATCGGTGCGATTCTGGAAGTCTGGGCCGAACGGGTGCGTCGCGCACCTTATTTGCGGCAATCCTCCACCACCCGCAGGATCTCCGGCCAGGCCGGAATCACCAGCGTCGGCAGGCCACCGCCCTCTACCACGAACCGCCCGCGGCTGTAGCCGATCGCGTCGAGGAAGCTGTCGCTCGCCGCGAAGGTGATGGCGAGCATGCCGGGCGAGCGCGGATCCGGCGTGGCAGACAGCGCGCGCACCGCGCTGGTGGTGCGGAGGGTCAGCGTCGCAGGGGCGGTGCCGGCGCGCGAGAGCGTCACCTGCCGGGTGCCAAGGTCGCAGCGCAGCGTTGCGACCGGCGCGACACCGGCAGCGCCATAGCTCGCGCTTGCCGCGCGATAGCGCCAGTCCCCCGGGGTCAGCGGCCAGTCGCGCCAGTCGGCCCCGAGCACCGGGGCGGGCGGCGGCGCAGCGACCGGCACCGGTACGGGCCGTGGTGCGGGCGCAGGCGGCGGCGTGGACGGAGCGGGCACGCAGCCGGCAAGCGCGGCGAGGCCGACACCGGCGAACAGGGGAAGCAAACGCATGGCCGCGCTTATGGGCGACTGCGGCCGCCGTCTCAACCACCGCCGCTCGCACGCCCGCCGCGGCTTACCGCAGCCCGGCGCTTATTGCAGTGTCGCGGTGGTCCGGATCGCCTCGACCATCCCGGGCAGCCACGCTGCACCGTCGCGCAGCCGGAAGGTGTTGGCATAGGCCCAGGCGCAACTCTGCACGCCGATCGAGGCATAAGCGGATGAGACGGTGCCGTAGTAGAGGACACGCTGCGCCAGCGGGATACCGGGATCGTCATTGGCACCATATTCGCCGACGAACACCTGCCGGCCGGTTCGCTGCATGTAGCCGCGCACCGTCGCCAGATTGGCATCGAGCGCACGAAGATCGTCGGCACCCCCGAACGTCCGACCGAGCGGCGGCACCCTGCCGGGCGCTAGCCAGGTCGCGTTCTGGTGCGTGAAGTCGAACGGATCATAGGTGTGGATCGTCACCACCAGCCGTGGATCGTCGGGCAGTTGCAGCGTCGCGAGCGACGACACGCCGCTCCAGTTCTGCCCGCCGATGATCACCGGCCGCGTCGGGTTGGTTGCGCGCACCTGCGCCAGTGCGGGGGTGAGGATGGCCAGCAGGTTGCTGTCGTTGAGGGCGCCATTGGGTTCGTTCATCAGCTCGAACCACACGCTCGCCTCGGGTTCGTCGGCAAAGGCGGCGGCGATCTGCTTCCACAGCATCGCGAAGCGCTCGGCATGGGCGGCGGGCGCGGTGGCCATTTCCTCATAATGGTGCAGGTTGAGCAGCACGTTCAGCCCGGCGCCGC
The DNA here is from genome assembly GCF_002091475.1 of Sphingomonas azotifigens NBRC 15497. Taxonomy (GTDB): domain Bacteria; phylum Pseudomonadota; class Alphaproteobacteria; order Sphingomonadales; family Sphingomonadaceae; genus Sphingomonas; species Sphingomonas azotifigens. Next base: position 28,625 of record NZ_BCTR01000062.1, on the reverse strand, counting down.
GGGCGGTATCCACAACGTGGCGGACGTGAGCGAGGAACGTCGCGTCGATCGTGTAAGGCGCGGCAGCCAGCGCATGGTTGGACCAGCGCACGGGCAGTCGAATCGTGTCGAACCCGGCCGACTTGATGATGGTGAAGTCGGCATCGACGATCGCGCGGCCCCAATCGCCTTCGTTGGGCGCCTCCAGATGGTTGCCCATGTTGACGCACTTGCCGATCGGGATGGCGGCGCCGGTGGTCGGGCGAAAGGCGGCAGCGGGTGTGTAGCCGGCGCTGGTCGCCGTCGGCGTGGGCGTAGGCGCCGGAGTGGGAGTCGGTGTCGGCGCCGGCGCCGGCGCGGAAACGGGCGGCGTTACCGTCCCCCCTGCGGAGCCTCCGCCGCCACAGGCGCACAGCGCCGCCATCGCAATGCCTGCCGCCATGCCGCGTGCGCGCATCCTACCCTCTCCCTCGCCGTTCCGGTATGCCCGGATCCGGAGGGAGGATCGCCCAACGAAGCGGCTAAATCAATTGCTTGCGGGAAAACTCAGGCGGCGAAGCGCGCTGCATAGATCGAGGGCCGGTATCGCGGCTCAGGAATTGGCACGCCGTTTGCCGCCGCCGCCTCCAGCCAACCGGCAATGGCTTCGCGAACATTGGCGAGGGCAACCTCGGGCGTGTCGCCATGGGTCGTGCAATAGCGCAGGTCGGGAACGTCGGCGATCCAGCACCCATCCTCGTCCGACCAGAGGAGATTGATGTTGTAATGCGGCTCGCTCATTCTTGCATACTCAATCCGAACTCGGCGACCATATCAAGAAACTGGCGCACCTGATAGCGCTTGGCGTCCTTGCCGTCCGGTTGAACGGTGAGGACGAAGGGCACCGCCGGATGCACATATTGGCGATGGCTGCCCTTGGTGCGATCTAGGGAGAAGCCGAACGCTTCAAGGAGGCGCTCGAAATCGCGGAACGGCAGCGTAGCTCGGGGGTCATTCAGCAGATGCGCGTACAACCTGGAAATGCGGACCATCGCTTCCTCGTGTGGCCATTTCAGACTGCCACACGTCTTCCTCGACGAACAGATCGCTGGTTACCGCCGTCAGAACTACCCCCGCCGCGGCCCGCCGAACTTCGTCTTGGTCTGCTTCCCGTACCGCGTCTTCCGCGTGCCCGGCTTGCCTTCGTTCGACCGCCCCATCACCGGCGCCTTGCGTTCGCTTTCGGGTAGCCCGAGTTCCTCCGCTTCCAGCGCGCGGATCTCGTCGCGCAAGCGGCCGGCTTCCTCGAACTCCAGGTTCGCGGCGGCGTCGCGCATCTTCTTCTCGAGCTCCTCGATATAGCCGCGCAGATTGTGACCGACCATGTGCGGGCGATCGGCATCGATCTCCACCGTCACACCGTCCTTCGAGGCGACATGCGCGATGATGTCGCCGATATTCTTCTTGACCGTTTCGGGCGTGATCCCGTGTTCGAGATTATACGCCATCTGCTTCTCGCGGCGGCGGCCGGTCTCGGCGAGCGCGCGTTCCATGCTGCCGGTCATGCGATCGGCATAGAGGATCACCCGCCCCTCGACGTTGCGCGCGGCGCGGCCGATCGTTTGGATCAGCGAGGTCTCGGAGCGCAGGAAGCCTTCCTTGTCGGCATCGAGGATCGCCACCAGCCCGCATTCGGGGATGTCGAGCCCCTCGCGCAGCAGGTTGATGCCGATCAGCACGTCGTAGACGCCCATCCGCAGGTCGCGGATCAGCTCGATGCGCTCCAGCGTCTCGGTGTCCGAGTGCATGTAGCGGACCTTGACGCCCGCCTCGTGCATGTACTCGGTCAGGTCCTCGGCCATGCGCTTGGTGAGCGTGGTCACCAGCGTGCGATAGCCCTTGGCCGCGGTCGCCTTGCACTCCTGGATCAGGTCCTGCACCTGCTCCTCTACGGGTCTGATCTCCACCGGCGGGTCGATCAGCCCGGTGGGGCGGATCACCTGCTCGACGAACACGCCGCCGGTGCGCTCCATCTCCCAGTCGCCGGGGGTGGCCGAGACATAGGTGGTCTGCGGCCGCATCGCGTCCCATTCGTTGAAGCGCAGCGGCCGGTTGTCGATCGCGCTGGGCAGGCGGAAGCCATATTCGGCCAGCGTCAATTTGCGCTTGTGGTCGCCGCGCGACATGCCGTTGATCTGGCCGATCGTCTGGTGGCTCTCGTCGACAAACAGCAGCGCGTTCTCCGGCAGATATTCGAACAGCGTGGGCGGCGGCTCGCCGGGCAGGCGACCGGTGAGGAAGCGGCTGTAATTCTCGATGCCTGCGCAAGAGCCGGTCGCCGCGATCATCTCCAGATCGAAATTGGTGCGCTGTTCCAGCCGCTGCAGCTCCAGCAGCTTCCCCTCGGCCTCCAGTTCCTTCAGCCGCTCGGTCAGCTCGTGGCGGATCGCCTCCATCGCCTGCTTCAGCGTCGGCCCGGGCGTCACATAGTGGCTGTTGGCATAGACGCGGACATAATCGAGGCTCGCCACCTTCTTGCCGGTGAGCGGATCGAACTCGACGATCTCCTCGATCTCGTCCCCGAAGAAGCTGATCCGCCAGGCGGTATCCTCATAGTGCGAGGGGAACAGCTCCAGATTGTCGCCGCGCACGCGGAAGGCGCCGCGCCCGAAGGCGGCATCGTTGCGCTTGTACTGGAGCGCGACCAGCTTGCGGATGATCTCGCGCTGGTCGACCACCTGGCCCTTCTTCAGGTCGAAGATCATCGCCGAATAGGTCTCGACCGAGCCGATACCATAGAGGCACGAGACCGAGGCGACGATGATCACGTCGTCGCGCTCCAGCAGCGATCGGGTCGCGGCATGGCGCATCCGGTCGATCGCCTCGTTGATCGAGCTTTCCTTCTCGATATAGGTGTCCGACCGCGGCACATAGGCCTCGGGCTGGTAGTAATCGTAATAGCTGACGAAATATTCGACCGCGTTCTCGGGGAAGAAGTTCTTGAACTCCCCATAGAGCTGCGCGGCGAGGATCTTGTTCGGCGCGAGGATCAACGCGGGGCGCTGCAGCTCCTCGATGACCTTGGCCATGGTGTAGGTCTTGCCCGATCCGGTGACGCCGAGCAGCACCTGGTCGCGCTCGCCCGCCCGCGCCTGCTCGACCAGCTCCGGAATCGCGAAGCGCTGGTCGCCAGAGGGCTGGTATTCGGAGACGAGCTTGAACTTCTTGCCGCCCTCCGCCTTTTCCGGGCGCTGCGGGCGGTGGGGGATGAACGCCTGCCCCGTCTCGGGCTCGGCAAGGTTGGTCCGGATCTGGATCGCCATGGCCGGAATATGGGGTGCTGGGCGCCGTCTGAAAAGCGGCGTTGCGATCAGGAACTTGGGCGATCAGGGTGTTGGGCGGTAGGCGATCCGCCACATCGCCAGCCCGATGCCGGCGGCGAGCAGCGTCACCGCCACCGCCTGCGCGAGCTTGAACGCGAGCCCGAGAAGCCAGCTGCGCGTATCGATGGGGGCCAGGCTGAACATGCCGACGCCGCTCTGCGCGCCGGCGAACAGGCCAAGCCCCAGCAACCCGGTCACCAGCGCCGCATAGCGGCCACGACGCAGCCCGATCGCATGCACGACCAGCCAGATCGGGCCGCCGACTGCCGCAAGCGCCATGCCGGCAAGCAGCGTGCCCACCGCCCAGCCCGCCAGCAGCGCCAGCGGCGCACGCTGCCCCGCCGCGATCAGCAGCATCAGGATCAGCAGCCCGCCCAGGCCGCTGCCGGTCGCCAGCGCCTTGCCAAGGCGCGCGCCGTTCGTTTCGAAATGGCGCTCCGCGCCGGTCGCGTCGTGCATGCTTCCCCGTCCCTGCCCCTTCTTAGGAACGGTTCCGAAGCGGCTCAACCTCAGCGGAACCGATCGAAGTGCCCCGCGGCACGGCATGCCGCGATGCCCTGGTCGTTCGGCGCGGGCGGCGGGGTGCCGATCGCCGGCACGTCGAAACTTTGCCCGAGCGGATGATCGACGAAGCGATCGGCACCCGCCCCGCCACAGCGCAGCATCGCCGCCAGCATGTCGGGCGGGGTGCGATAGGCTTCCCAGGAAAGGCGGAAGGTTCCCCAGTGGATCGGCAGCGCCCAGGGCCGGCCAAGCCCGTCCCACACCCGGATCGCGTCGCGCGGGCCGATATGCGCGTCCGCCGCCATCTGCCCCGGCTTGAAGCGGAACGCACCGACGGGAATCGCCGCGAAGCGCACCGGCCCCAGCGCCGCCGCCTCGGCCGGCCATTTGCCGTCGCCCCAGCCGGTGTCGCCCGCGAAGAACAGGTTGCCGCCGGGCAGCGTCACCACGAAGCTCGACCACAGCGCGCGATTGCGATCGGCAAACCAGCGGCTGCTCCAATGGTGGTTGCGGGTGACGACCACGTCGACACCGGGCTTGAGCGCCAGCCGCTGCCCCCAGTCGAGCCCGCGTGCCGGCACGCCCGCCTGCCCGATCACGCTGTCGTTGCCCAGGCCGGTGACGATCAGCGGCCGGTCGCGCTGCCACAGCGTCTTGAGCGTGGCGAGGTCGAGATGGTCGTAATGGTTGTGGCTGACCACGATCAGGTCGATCTTCGGCAGGTCCGCCAGCCGCACGCCGGGCACCGCGACGCGCCGCGGCCCGATGCCGAACGGCCCGGCGACGTCGCTCCACACCGGATCGGTGAGGATATTGAGGCCCTCCGTCTGGATCAGCACGCTGGCATGGCCGATCCAGGTGACCTTCATCGCCTGCCCGTCCACCCGCGCCGGCGGATGCCCTTGCGTGACGGGCACGCTCGCCGGCCAGGCCGGCTGCCGCGCGGCGCTCGTCGCACGGTGGGCGAGGAACAGGAAGGCGAGCGCCGGCGCCGGCGCGGTCTCGCCGTCGGGATTGGCGAAATGCGCGCCGTCGAAATGCCCGGTCTCCGGGCCGCGATAGTAGATGCGGTCGAGGAACGGCGGGACCAGCGTCATGAATAGGCACAGGGCCACCACGATCCAGAGCAGCGCGGCGATCAGCCAGCGCGCAAACGTCCTTGCCATCGCCATCCACCCTCTCTCGCAACCGCGCCGCTGCAGATCAAGCCTGTCCGGCCGGGCATTGACCTGCACATTTGTTGTGTATACACAACGAATCGAATGGCCGGAGCGATAGTTCCATGATCATCCACAATCGCATCGCGTTGTTCCGTGCCGAATCCGGCATGACTCGGCGCGCGCTGGCGGAAGCGGTGGCGGTGAACCCGCAGACCATCGGCTATCTCGAACGCGGCGACTACAAGCCCAGCCTCGAACTGGCGATGCGGATCGCCCGCGTGTTCGGCGTGCCGGTGGAACTGCTCTTTTCCTTCGACCCCTTCGAACCCGTGGCAGTTGCACTGCGCCGGGCGGGAGACGCGTGATGCGGTATGATTCGCGCAAATGGACGGGCGACAGACATGCGAGCCAGCGGCGCCGGCGCTCGACCCGTTGGGTGTTGGTCGCAGGCATCCTGATCGCCGCCGGATATGCCGTGGCACGCATGTTCCCGCTGGTGGCGCCCGATACGCTTTGGGGTTTCGAAGCCGGGGTGCTGTTCCCCGTCATCCTCGGTATCCGCATCTCGCCGTTCGGAAGGGACAGTTGGCTGACGCCGCGCGGTCTGTCCGTGTTCGACGAATGTGAGCGGGACATGCTGCAACGCGCCTCTAGCTACAGCTATCGGGTGGTGCTGGCACTGCTGGTGTGCGGCCTGGCCTGGCTTGCCTACGCCACCCGCTTCGGCGCTCCATCGCCAAGATCATGGCAGCAATGGGCGAGCCTCGCGGTCATCGTAACCTGCATCGGCGCAGCGCTGCCGGTGCTCTTCGCCGAATTCCTGGTGCCGCTGCCGCCGAAGGGCGACGTTGAGGAGGATCTATGAGGACCAACCGCTTCATCGTCACGCTGGACGACCTTTCCCGCCGCAGCGGCATTCCTTCGCTCGCCGAAGGCGCGCCGCGCCGCCGCCTGCTGCGCTGGACACCGGTGGTATCGCTGGCGCTAGCCCTTGCCGGACTGGGGATCGAGTTCCTCTCCACCGCGAGGCAGGCATATGTCGGCCACGCCCTGCTGACGTGCAGCTTCGTGATTGCCACCTTTTGTCCACTATTCGGCCCGCTGAAGCCTTGGGGCACCGTGGAATATGTCGACGAATGGGACCGCGATCTTCGCCGTCGCGCTTTCCTCGTCGGATTTGCGACCATGGGCTTCGCGGGACTGGCGCTGTTCTGGGGCATCAGCGCAGCCGCCGCGCTGGGCAGTTGGTCGGCGTCCGACATCAGCTTCCGCGCCATGGGCTGCGCCTTCTTCCTGATGACGCTCTACGGCGCCGCCCCCACCCTCTACGCCAGCTGGGCCACCCGCCCGCTCGACCCGGCCGAGGAGGAGGCTTGATCCGCCGCGCGTCCTTCCCCTAGCTGCGGGGCATGACGCTGCCCCGCACGCCCGAAGACGCCGCCGCCGAGCTGGAACGCCTCGCCGCCGAGATCGCGCACCATAACCGCCGCTATCACGACGCGGACGCGCCCGAGATCAGCGACGCGGAGTTCGACGCGCTGGTCCGCCGCAATGCCGCGCTCGAAGCCGCCTTCCCGGATCTCGTCCGCGCCGATTCGCCCTCGCGCCAGGTCGGCGCCACGCCCTCGGGCCCGCTGGCCAAGGTCGCGCATGCGCGGCCGATGTTCAGCCTCGACAACGGCTTTTCGGACGAGGACATCGCCGATTTCCTCGGCCGCGTCCGCCGCTTCCTGAAGCTGCCCGACGATGCTGCGATCGAGCTCACCGCCGAGCCCAAGATCGACGGCCTGTCCTGCTCGCTGCGCTACGAGAATGGCGACCTCGTCCAGGCGCTCACCCGCGGCGACGGCCGCATCGGCGAGGACGTGACCCCCAATGTCCGCACGATTCGAGACATCCCCCATCGCATCGAAGGCGCCCCGCCGGTCTGCGAGGTGCGCGGCGAAGTCTATATGGCCAAGGCCGATTTCGCCGCGCTCAATGCCCGGCTGCTGCTCGAAGCCGAGGAGACCGGCAAGGAGGCCCGCCAGTTCGCCAATCCGCGCAATGCCGCCGCCGGCTCGCTGCGCCAGAAGGACGCCGCCGTCACCGCGACGCGGCCGCTGCGCTTCCTCGCCTGGGGCTGGGGCGAACTGAGCGAACCGCTCGCCGACAAGCAATATGAGGCGATCGACCGGATTCGCGCCTGGGGCTTCCCGGTCTCCGACCTGTTCGTCCGCGCGCCCACGCTGCAAGACGCGCTCGCCCAGTACCGCGCGATCGAGACCCGCCGCGCCGACCTGCCGTTCGACATCGACGGCGTGGTCTACAAGGTCGACCGACTCGATTGGCAGGAGCGGCTGGGCACTGTCGGCCGCGCGCCGCGCTGGGGCCTCGCGCACAAATTCCCCGCCGAGCGCGCCCAGACCACGCTGCAGGCGATCGACATCCAGGTCGGCCGCACCGGCAAGCTTACCCCGGTCGCCCGGCTGGAGCCGGTGACGGTGGGCGGCGTCGTCGTCAGCAACGCGACGCTGCACAATGCCGACGAGATCGCGCGACTGGGGGTGCGTCCCGGCGACCGGGTGGTGCTCCAGCGCGCCGGCGACGTCATCCCGCAGATCGTCGAGAACCTGACGCGCGACGAGCCGCGCGCCGACTGGCACTTCCCCACCCACTGCCCGATCTGCCAGTCCGAAGCCGTCGCCGAGGAAGGCGAAGTCGATGTCCGCTGCACCGGCGGCCTGATCTGCCCGGCGCAGCGGCTGGAGCGCTTGAAGCATTTCGTCAGCCGCGGCGCGCTCGACATCGACGGGCTGGGCGAGAAGACGCTGATCGAACTGCTCGACCTGGGCTGGATTGCCGAGCCGGCCGATATCTTCCGCCTAGCGCAGCACAGCAAGGCGCTGCTCGGCCGCGAAGGCTGGCAGGAAAAGTCGGTCGACAGCCTGCTCGCCGCGATCGAGACGAAGCGCGCGCCCGATGCCGCCCGGCTGCTGTTCGGCCTCGGCATCCGTCATATCGGCGCGATCACCGCGCGCGACCTGCTCAAGCGCTATGTCACCCTGCCCGCGCTCGAGGCGCTGGCGGACGAGCTGATCGGCTTGCGCGAAGCGACTCAGCCGCAGCTCGGCGAGACGGAAGCGAAGCACCGCACCCGGCTCGACAAGGCGATCGCCGAGCGGATCGGCGTGGAGAATGTCGGCGCGGCCGTCGGCCATGCGCTGGCCGATTTCTTCCACGAGCCGCACAATCGCGCCGCCTGGCTCGATCTGCTCGGCGAAGTCGCGCCCCCGCCGTTCGTGGTGGAATCGCGCGACTCGGAAGTAACCGGCAAGACGCTCGTCTTCACCGGCACGCTGGAGGCGGTCAGCCGCGACGAGGCCAAGGCACAGGCCGAGCGGCTGGGCGCGCGGGTTTCGGGGTCGGTGTCCGCGAAGACGGATCTGGTGATCGCCGGGCCGGGCGCCGGGTCGAAGCTCAAAAAGGCAGCGGATCTCGGCATCCGGGTGATCAGCGAAGCGGATTGGCTAGAGATCGTAAACGCTTCGGAGTGATGTGTTTTTGCAACGCACCATCATCGAACATTAAGCTGGCGTTCATTGTCACAATTTCGCAAAGAAAGCCGAGCAGGGGGGCAGCCGGACAGATGGCGCGCGAAGTGCCACGACTGGTAGCCACAGGCTAAAAAAGGGAACTCTCGATGCGAATGCACTATCTTGCAAGCGTGGCTGCGGCCGCGCTGGTTGTTCCGGTTGCCGCGCACGCGCAGGAAACCACCTCGACGATCCGCGGCACCGTGACCGCCAATGGCGCGCCGATTGCGGACGCGACGCTGGTTGCCACGCACGTTCCCTCGGGCACGCGTTCGTCGACCAAGGCGGATTCGCAGGGCAATTTCACCTTCTCCGGTCTGCGCGCCGGCGGCCCCTACACCGTTGAAGTGACCAGCGCGTCGGGCAACAAGACGATCACCGACATCTTCACGCTCGCCGGCCAGCCGTTCGAGCTGCCGGTCGAAGTCGCCGACGCCAGCGGCGGCGCCGAGCTGGTTGTGACCGCGCGCTCGGTGAGCGGCGCCGGTTCGCGCGCCACCGGCCCGACCACCACGCTGACCGCGCAGGACATCTCGAAGGTCGCCTCGGTCAACCGCGACATTCGTGACCTGATGCGCCGCGATCCGTTCGCCACGCTCGACACCAGCTCGTCGACCGGCCGCCAGGTTTCGTTCGCCGGCCAGAACCCGCGCTTCAACCGCTTCACCATCGACGGCGTGCCGATCACCGACAGCTTCGGCCTGAACCCCGACGCGCTGCCCTCGCGCCGCGGTCCGGTGCCGCTCGACGCCATCGGCCAGTTCGAAACCAAGGTCGCGCCGTACGACATCCGCGAAGGCTTCTTCCAGGGCGGCGTCGTCAACGCGATCCTGAAGTCGGGTACCAACCAGTTCCACGGCACCGGCTTCTACACCTATAACAGCGACGACCTGACCGGCCATCGCACCAAGCCCTATGTGAAGAACACCGCCGGCCGCATCGTGCAGCCGAACTTCACCTCGAAGGACTTCGGCGCCGAACTGTCCGGCCCGATCATCAAGGACAAGCTGTTCTTCATGGTCGCCGCCGAGCGCGTCCGCGCCAGCCTGCCGATCACCTATGGCACGGTCGACGACAATGCCGGCAACCCGGTCACCGGGCTGACCTCGGCCACCGTCAAGGCCATCCAGGATCTCGCCCAGAGCAAGTACGGCTACAATGCCGGCGGCATCCTGCGGAACAATGGTGACAAGGACGACCGCGTCGTCGCCAAGATCGACGCCAACATCTCGGACACGCAGCGCCTCGCGCTCACCGGCATCTACACCAAGGACGAGCTGATCGTCCCGACGACCACCAGCACCACCTCGCTGGGCCTGGCGTCGAACGCCTATACCAAGCCGAACGAAACCTATGCCGGCGTCGCGCAGCTGAACTCGGAGTGGAGCAGCCAGTTCTCCACCGAAATTCGCGCGCTCTACAAGAAGTACAACAGCGGCCAGATCCCGCTGATGGGCCGCGCCGCGCAGTTCAGCATCTGCACCGCGCCGGTTTCGGATCGCAGCAACAACGGCACCAGCGTCACCACCAATGCCAGCACCGTGTGCCCGAGCAACACCCCGCAGGTCATCATCGGCCCGGGCGGTCCGAGCCAGTCGAACATCCTGAAGGTCGAGACCTGGGGCGGTTCGTTCCTCGGCCGTCTGCGCGCCGGTTCGCACACCTTCCGCATGCTGGCCGAATACCAGCACACGAAGAACTACAACCTCTTCGTGAACCCGTCGGCGGGCACCTATTACTTCGACTCGCTGCTCGACTTCGCCACTGGCAACGCCCAGTCGTTCAGCTACAACAACGCTGGCAGCCTCAACCCGAACGATGCGGCGGCGAAGTTCTCGTACGACACCTACACCTTCGGCCTGCAGGATAACTGGGCGGCAACGCCGGACCTGAACCTGACGATGGGCGTGCGCTACGATCTGTTCGGCGGCCACACCCGCCCGGCGGCCAACCCGGTCTTCTCGAACCGCTATGGCTTCTCGAACAGCAGCTTCGTCAGCGGTCGCGGTCTGCTCCAGCCGCGCTTCGGCTTCGACTATACGCCGGTCAACCACGTCTCCGTCCGCGGCGGCGTGGCGATCTTCGGCGGCGGTTCGCCGGACGTCTATATCGGCAACTCGTTCTCGAACACGGGCGTGCTCAACACCTCGATTTCGGCGCGTCAGACCGATGGCGGCATCTACCAGCTGAACAACATCACCAACGCGGCTGCGCAGTCGATCCTGCAGAACGTCAACATCAACACCATCCCGGCAGCGGCCAACACCGCGCTGCAGACCGCAGCAGCCGGCCTCACCTCGAACCCGAACACGCTGACCACGCTCAACGCGCTGGATCCCAACTTCAAGCTGCCGTCGCAGCTGCGCGCCACGCTGTCCGTCAACTATGATGGTCCGCTGGGTGCACTGGGCGAGGGCTGGAACTTCGGCGTCGACGGTCTGTACTCGAAGGTCCGCAACCAGGTGATCGTGACCGACATCCGCTCGCGGCAGAACGGCACCACCACGCCGGACGGCCGCCCGCGCTATGCGAGCATCATCACTGCGAACCCGACCGACACCAACGGCGACTATCTGCTGACCAACACCGACAAGGGCCGCAGCTGGGTGGGCGTGGTCCACTTCCGCAAGGACTTCGACTGGGGTCTCGGCATCGGCGGCAGCTACACCTATCAGTGGGTGAAGGATGCCGGCGGCCTGACCTCGTCGATCGCCTCGTCGATCTACAACAACGGCGCCTATTTCGATCCGAACTTCGGCGGCTATGGCCACTCGAACGACGAGGTCCGCAGCTCGTTCAAGTACAACGTGTCGTTCGACCACGCGTTCTTCGGCGACTACAAGACCCGGATCGACCTGTTCGGTGAAACCCGCAGCGGCTCGCCGTTCAGCTACACCTTCCAGGAAGCCAATGGCCGTGGCCAGGCGGGGAACGTGTTCGGTACCGTCGGCAACAACAACCGCTACCTGTTCTACGTGCCGCAGGTGAACGACACCCGTGTCGTCTATGCCGACCAGGCCACGCAGACGGCGGTGGAATCGCTGATCGCCTCGAGCGGGCTGAAGAACTATCGCGGCCAGATCGCGCCGCGTAACGCCTTCCGCTCGAAGTGGTTCACCAAGGTCGACCTGCACGTCGAGCAGGAAGTCCCGGCGTTCCTCGGCTCGCGGGTCTCGGTGTTCGCGGACATCGAGAACTTCACCAACCTTATCAACCCGCGCTGGGGCCAGCAGCTCCGCACCGCCTTCCCCTACTACAAGTCGGTGGTGCGGGTGGCCTGCGTGGCGAGCGGCACCAACCCGTGCGGCCAGTATCTCTACTCGCAGCCGACCTCGTCGCAGAACCTCGCGGACGATCTGATCACCACGAACGGTTCGTCGCTCTACGCGATCCGCGTCGGCGCCCGCTTCAGCTTCTAAGCGGCACGACAACCCTTCAAGAATGCCGGGCGCCCCAAGCGCCCGGCATTTTTTTTGCCCGCTCGCTGCCGCGATGATAAAGCCGCCGGGTGGCAAAGACTTCGCTTCCTCACTCGCGCGCCAGAACGCTGGGCCTTCCCCAGCCCGATCTGTTTTCGCGCCCCTTCTTCGAAGACAAGGGCCGCGCCTTCTGGATTCTGCAGGCGACCGGCTGGAGCGGCTATCTGCTGCTGCGCTCGGTCTCGTCGATCTCGAACGGCCTTTCGGCCGAGGCGCTGATCAAGGCGATCATCGAGGCGATCGTCGGCTATTGCCTGACGCTGCTGCTGTCCGCGCTCTACGGCTTCTACCGGCGCCTGCCGCGCATCCCGGCGGTGCTGCTGACCCTCGCCACCCTGGGCGCAGCGACGCTGATCTATGCCGTGCTGGAGGCCTTCACCTATTCCTTCACCGCGGCCGAGCCCGGCATCACCGTGGCGCGGGTGGTGGGCTACAGCTTCCTCACCTTCACCGTGCTCGCGGGCTGGTCGGCGCTGTATTTCGGGATCAATTTCTACCTGATCGTCGAGCAGCAGATCGACCAGATGCAGATCCTGGAGAACCAGGCGTCCAGCGCGCAGCTGGCGATGCTGCGCTACCAGCTCAACCCGCATTTCCTGTTCAACACGCTCAACTCGATCTCGACGCTGGTGCTGCTCAAGCAGACCGAGAAGGCGAACATCATGCTGTCGCGCCTGTCCTCCTTCCTGCGCTACACGTTGGCCAACGAGCCGACCGCGCACGTCACGCTGGCGCAGGAGATCGAGACGCTGAAGCTCTATCTCGAGATCGAGAAGATGCGCTTCGACGAGCGGCTGCGCATGCATTTCGACCTCGATCCGCGCGTCGCCAAGGGCCGGCTGCCGTCGCTGCTGCTCCAGCCTCTGGTCGAAAACGCGATCAAATATGCCGTCAGCACGCAGGAGGACGGCGCCGACATCATCGTTTCGGCTCGGCTCACCGGCGATAGGGTGCAGATCGCCGTGTCCGATACGGGTCCGGGATTGATCGAAGCGCGTCCGAGGCCGACGCTCTCCACCGGCGTGGGGCTCGCCAATATCAGGGAACGTCTGGCGCAGGCTTTCGGGCCTGACCATCGTTTCGAGACGCGAACGAAACCCGGGGAAGGTTTCAGCGTTGAGATCGAAATACCGTTCCAGCTTGAGGAACCGAACCGAGAGGCCGCATGACCATCCGTACCATCCTCGTTGACGACGAATCCCTGGCGATTCAGGGGCTCGAGCTCCGGCTGCAGGAGCATGAGGATGTCGAAATCATCGACAAATGCTCCAATGGCCGCGAAGCCATCCGATCGATCAAGACACACAAGCCGGACCTTGTTTTCCTCGACATCCAGATGCCGGGGTTTGACGGGTTCTCGGTGATCCAGGGGCTGATGGAGGTCGAACCGCCGCTGTTCGTCTTCGTCACCGCCTATTCGGACCACGCCATCCGCGCCTTCGAGGCGCAGGCGGTGGACTATCTGATGAAGCCGGTCGAACCGGCCCGCCTTGCCGACACGCTCGACCGCGTTCGCCAGCGCCTCGCCGAGAAGCGCGGCGTGGAGGAAGTGGAGAAGCTGAAGGAAGTGCTCGCCGAAGTGGCGCCCGACGCGGTCGACGAAATGGCCGCCACCGACGGCACCGAGCCGGCCTCGAACCGCTTCGAGAAGCTGATCAACATCAAGGATCGCGGCCAGATCTTCCGCGTCGACGTCGACACGATCGAGCGGATCGACGCGGCCGGCGACTATATGTGCATCTATACCGGCGACAACACGCTGATCCTGCGCGAGACGATGAAGGATCTGGAGAAGCGGCTCGATCCGCGCCGTTTTCAGCGGGTGCACCGCTCGACGATCGTCAATCTCGACTTGGTCCGCCAGGTGAAGCCGCACACCAATGGCGAATGCTTCCTGGTGCTCAATTCGGGCGCGCAGGTGAAGGTGTCGCGCTCCTATCGTGACGTGGTGGCGCGCTTCGTCCACTGAGTCTTGGGGGGCATCCCCCTCACCCTTCCCACCGCCTTTGGCGGCGGGCCCCTTCCCTCTCCCACAAGGGGAGAGGGAGAAATGGCGCCCAATTCCCTCTCCCCTTGTGGGAGAGGGAGGGAGCCGCGAAGCGGCGGAAGGGTGAGGGGGAAGCCCCCACCCTCCCCAATCCTCAGAACCCGGCGGAGAAGGTCAGGAACCACTGCCGCGGCGCGATCGGGTACACCGAATAGCTGTTGGTCGCCGAGCCCACCGAGATGGTCGACCAGCCGCCCACGTCCGCCACATTGGTGACGTTAAGGCTCAACTCGGCCTTTTTCAGCCGCACCATGTCTGCGGGCAGCTTGGCGGCGACGCGCAGCGAGGTGAGGAAGTAGGACTTCACACTGGTGTCGTTGGCGTAGGTGGCATAGCGGCGGCCGACAAAGTCGCCCGTCGCCTGCACGTCGAACGCGCCGAGCGACAGCGTTGCGACCGACTTGTTCATCCACTTCGGCGACCCAGGCACCTGCTTGCCGCAGGTCGGCACCACGCCGCTCTTGACCACGCCGCCGCCGATGCAGCCCGGCACCGCCGCGCCGATACCGAGCGCGGTCGAGCTGTAATCGCTCTGGTAGGTCGAGCTGTTGTACGACACCGCATTGTACAGCGACAGCGCCCGGCCGAAGTGGAGCGTCACCGCGGCATCGACGCCGTCGGTATGCACGCTGCCCACGTTGACCAGGATCGACGTGCCGCCGGTGATCGCACCGCCGGCGATACCGCCGGGATTGGTGCTGATCGCCAGCAAGCGGTTGCTGAAGGTGACGTGGTAATAGTTCGCCTGCGCGTCGATACCGCTCAGGATCCCGTCGAAGCTGCGATGCGTGCGGACGCCGGCCTCATAGGTCCAGCTGGTTTCGGGCTTGCCCTGCTGGGCGAAGGCGTCGAACGCCGACTGGCTGCCGGTGAACCAGGGCGAAAGCGAGCCGCCGCCCAGATAGGCCATATACTGGTGCAGGTTCTTCTGGACGTTGAAGTAGAGCTGCTCATGGCCGTTGAGGTCATAGGTCGCGCCGAGCGAGGGCAGGAACCAGTTCTTGGTGTTGATCCGGCCGCTCGGCAGGTTGCCGGTCAGGCCGGAAAGCGAGCCCGCCTTGGGCTGCACCGGGAACCAGCCGTTCGCCCATTGCGCGCTGGTCTTGACGCCGGCCTCGACGCGCAGTTGCTCGTTGACCTTCCAGGCATCCTGCACATGGAGCTGGAGCACGTTGACCCGTGCCTCGCCCTGATACTGGGTGAACAGCGGGTTGGACGGGCGGATATAGGGGCTGCTGGAATCGGGATTGTTGACATCCAGGCCATACCAGCGGCGCCACTGGGTCGCGCTGTTGTGCTCGAACCAGGCGCCGAGCTGAACCTGATGCGCGCCCAGATCGAGATCGAGGTTTGAGATGCCGCCTTCGCGATCGATACGATATTCGGTGGTGCGGGTCACCAGTCCCGAACCGCCGGTGGCGGCGACCAGCGCTGCCGAGGCGTTGGCGTTCGACTTGTACTTGGGGCCGGTCGCGTAGTTCGGGTCGAGATAGGCCTGGATCACCGTGATCGACTGGCCGAGCGGACCCGCGACGACACCGACGCCGTCGTTATGATGGTAATAGCCGGTGTTGGACCAGGTGATCCGGTCGCCCAGCTTGGCGTCGTAGCGCGCATAGGTCAGATAGTCGGTGCGCTGCGCGTCCGAATAATAGTTGCGGTAGTTGCCGCCCTGCCCCGCCGGCGTGTTGCCGAACGGGTCCATATAGGCGCGCATGCCCGCCAGGTCCGAATAGAAGAACGGGCGGGTGCGCGGGGTGTAGAGCTGTGCCGCCGTCGCCGGCGTGCCGCCAACCGACGGCTTGAAGAAGGTGGTCGCGTCCTCGTTCGGCTCCTTCTTGTCCGAATAGTCGAAGAACACGGTCAGCTTGCCCGCGGCGTTGTCGTGGACGAACTTGGCGTTGGCCTGCCAGCCGCCCTGGATGCCGTTGAAGTCCCAGGCGCGGGCGCGCTGGCGGACGCCGGCGATATAGGCGCTGTTCTCGCCGCCGGGGCCGAAGGCGCCGCTGTCGAGCCGCAGGAAGGTGCGCGAGGTGCCGTAGCTGCCCACGGTCTGGTTGATCGTACCGCCCAGCGTCTTGGCGGGATCGGCCGAGAAGGTCTCGACGGTGCCGCCGAGGTTGCTGGTCGACGCGGTGCCGAGATCGCCGGCACCGGTGGTCACCACGACACGTCCGACATTCTCGGAGATCACCGCACGCTGCGGCGACAGGCCGTTATAGTTGCCGTAGCTCTGATCGCCCAGGGGCACCCCGTCCATCGTGTAGCCGAGCTGCTGGAAATTGAAGCCGTGGATGAAGATCTGGGCGTTCTGCTCGTTATTCCCCCAGGGATCGGCGGTGATGTAGAGCACGCCCGGCAGCGTCTGGATCGCCTTGAGCGGCGACACGCCCGGCAGGATCTTCTGGATCTCTTCGGCGGAAATGGCGGTGGCCGAACGCGTCGTCTTGGCGGTGACGATGATCGTGCTCGCAGTGTCGGCCTCGCTGCCGCCATCGGAGTTGGCGGCGACGGTGCCGGTGTCCTGCGCATGCGCGGGCATCGCTGCGGCGGTGAGGAACGCGGCGACGGAAATCGTCGCGCGGAGCGCGTGCTGGATCTTCATTCGGCGACCCCCCAGGTCTGGTGCGTGTTGCGGTAGCGAAGGCGCGGCTAGGGGTCGCAGGTTTCATTTCTGCGGCGTTTCTATAAAAGTACGGTGACGTTGCCCTTTTGCTTCGGTTAACGTTTGCACAGTTTCACACGCCGCCAGGCTCGTCCAATCCGCGCGGCGCCGGCGAGCCTGTCCGTATGGTGCGCGGGGCCAGCCAGTGGCCGATGACCAGCACCGGCTCCAACACCGCCATGCCGATCAGCACCGCAAGCAGCCGCTCGATGCCGGGGGTGACGTCGCCATCGGCATAGCTGTCCGGCACCAGCATCACGAGCACGGCGAGGGTGAACTGGGTGCCGACATAGCGATAGCTGTGCGGGCCATTCTCGATGCTGCGCCCGATCGCCACGCCCATCGCGGTGCCGGCCACCAGGATCGGCGCCTGGCCCTGCGCGACGAACAGGCACAAGGCCGCCATCGCCGCACCGACCAGGCAGCCGACGAAGCGCTGCGCCAGCCGCACGCTCACCGGCACCAGCCCGCCGCTTCCCAGCCCTTGCGTCGGCACCAGCATCACCGCCATCACGCCGACCGCGCTCTGCGCCAGCGCCGGCAGGGTCAGCGCCCGCGCCACGCCGATCAGCAGCGCGAGCGCGACGCCTGCCTGGGCGGCATGGGCGAACGCCGCCGGATGCCAGAGCGCGACGGGCGGCGGCGGCGTCGGCGGGGCGGGCCAGCGCCGCCGCACGGTCAGGGTCGAGACGATGCTGACGGCCATGCAGGCCAGCGTGCCCGCCACCGTCTCCAGGATGCGGCTGAGCACGAACTGGTTGAGCGCCGTGGCCGGCGCCTCGATCTTGTCGAGCAGCACCATCGCGAAGGTCAGGCCGAAGAACAGCCAGGCATAGGATCGCCGCGCGGTCAGCGCACGATAGAGGCTGAGCGTCCCCACCGCCGCCATCGCAAGCGCGCTGCCGATCCAGCTGCTCGCGACCAAAGGCGCCAGCCCCAGCGCGAGCAGCCCGCCCACCACCGTGCCGACGATCCGCAGCAGCCCGCGCAGCACCGTCTCGCTGGCATGGCCGCGCATCACCATATAGCCGGCGAACGCCGCCCAGGCGACATTGTCGCCGCCGATCGCGTGCGCCACCAGGATCGCCAGCAGCACCGAGACGACGCACTCGGCGGCGTCGACGGTGCGGGGCGTGATGCGCCCCAGCACGACATCCCAGGCGGCGCGCAGGCGGTGCATGCTATTCGAACAGCTCGGCGAGGAAGTTGGTCATCGCCTGCCAGCTGCGGCGATCCGCCTTGGGCTCGAACGCCATCTTGGGGTTCGGCCCATCCTTGCGGCTGACATCGGTGAAGGCGTGGCCGGCATGGCCATAGGCGTGGAGCTGCCAGTCGGCGCCGGCCTCGGTCAGTTCCTGGGCGAGCGCGACCGTCACCTGGGGCGGCGCGATCGGGTCTTCCCAGCCATGGCAGACCAGCAGCTTGGCCGTGATCGGCGACACGCTGGCATAATCGGGCCGGTCATAGACGCCGTGAAACGAGACGCCGCCGAGGATCGGCAGCCCGGCGCGGGCCATGTCCAGCACGCACTTGCCGCCGAAGCAGAAGCCGATCGCAGCGGCGCGTTCGCCATCTGCCTGCGCCAAGCCGGTCAGCGCCGCCAGCGACGCCTCCATCCGCGCGCGGAGCAGCCCGCGATCGGCGTTGAGCTCGGCCATATAGCGCCCCATCTCGGGATCGCTCAGCGTCGTGCGCTTGCCCTGGCCATACACGTCCGCGACCAGCGCGACATAGCCGAGCGCCGCCAGCGCGTCGGCCTTCACATTGTCCTCTTCCTTCTGGCCGAGGATGTTGGGCAGCACGAGCACCGCCGGCCGCTTGCCCGAAACCGCATCGTCCCATGCCGCCACGCCCTCGAACGGGCCGCCCGGGCCCTCATAGACCAGCGTCTGTCGAACCAATGCCATGCGTGTCGTCTCCTGCGCTTGTCCCTGTCGCCCCTTTCGCTAAGGACGGCGACGCGCAGTTACAAGGAGAACGCCCATGCCCACCCTCGTCCTGATCCGCCATGGCCAGTCGGCCTGGAACCTGGAAAACCGCTTCACCGGCTGGTGGGACGTGGACCTGACCGAGCAGGGCGTGCGCGAGGCGACCGCCGCCGGCACGCTGATGAAGGAGAAGGGCCTCGACTTCGACCAGTGCTTCACCAGCTTCCAGAGCCGCGCGATCAAGACGCTGCACCTGGCGCTGGAGGCGATGGACCGTCTCTGGCTGCCGGAAGAGAAGGACTGGCGGCTCAACGAGCGCCATTATGGCGGGCTGACCGGCCTGGACAAGGCGGAGACCGCCGCCAAGCATGGCGACGCGCAGGTGAAGATCTGGCGCCGCAGCTTCGACGTACCGCCGCCGCTGCCCGAGGCAGGCTCGCCCTGGGACCTGACCAAGGACCCGCGCTATGCCGGCATCCCGATCCCGCAGACCGAGAGCCTGAAGGACACGATCGCCCGCGTGCTGCCCTATTGGGAACAGCGCATCGCCCCCGAGCTCAAGGCCGGCAAGCGCGTGCTGATCGCGGCCCACGGCAACTCGCTGCGCGCGCTGGTGAAGCATTTGTCGGGGATCGCCGACGAGGACATCGTCAGCCTGGAGATCCCCACCGGCCAGCCGATCGTGTACGAGCTGGACGGGGACCTGAAGGAGGTCGAGCGCTATTATCTGAGCGAGCGGTGATCTAAAATCTAAGCCCCTCCTCCTTGGAGGAGGGGTTGGGGGTGGAGGGATTCCAGAACGCCTGTCGGTCTCGGTGAGACACTTCCCCACCCCAACCCCTCCCCTGAAGGGGAGGGGCTAAATGTTATCCCCTTCACCGCCCCCTCGGCCCCAGATCCGCCGGGATCGTCGCGCGATACTGCGGCGCCACCCGCGCCTTGCTCGCCTGCTCATAGGCATAGCCCGCGCGCAGCAGCAGCCCGTCCGCATAGGCCGTGCCTATGAACGACAGCCCCGCCGGCAGCCCGTTCACCAGCCCCATCGGCACCGTGAGGTGCGGATAGCCGGAGACCGCCGGCAGCTCGCTGGCCGAGGGGCCGACGAACTGGTCGCCATGCGCCGGGTCGCTCAGCCAGGGGGTGCCATAGGTGGGGGTCACCAGCACCTGCGCACCCGCCGCCTTGAGCATCGCGTCGATCCCCTCCGGCCCCGCCAGCCGCTGCGACTTGACCCGTGCCGCCTTGTAGTCGGGATCGTCGAGGCCCTTGGTCGCCTCGGCTTTTACGAAGGTCTCCTGCCCGAAAAACGCCATCTCCTCGCCCGCATGCGCCTGGTTGAAGGCGATCACATCGGCCAGCGTCCGCACCTTCACTGCCGCCGGCGTGGTTGCCAGATACGCCGCGAGATCGGCCTTGAGTTCGGTATAGAGCACCAGCCCCTCGGCCTCGCCCAGCCCGTCCAGCTTGGGCATCTTGACCTCGACCAGCGTCGCCCCGGCCGCGCGAAGTTCGTCCAGCGCCTTGTCGAAACGCGCGGCGAGATCGTCGGCCATCTCCGGCCGCCAATAGCCGATCCGAATCCCCTTCAGCGCATCGGCGGCAAGGCCAGCCGCATAATCCTTGCGCCAGGCATTCGCGCCCTTGGTCGCCGGATCGGCGGGATCCTCGCCGACCATCGCCGAGAAGAGCAGCGCGACGTCGGCGACGCTCCGCCCCATCGGCCCCGGCGTGTCCTGGCTGTGGCTTATCGGCACGACATGGCTACGGCTCACCAGCCCGAGCGTGGGCTTGAGCCCCACCAGCCCGTTCATCGCCGAAGGGCAGACCACCGAGCCGTCGGTCTCGGTGCCCACCGCCACCGCCGCCAGACTCGCCGCGGCCGCGGCACCCGACCCGCTCGACGAGCCGCAGCTGGTGCGATCGAGCGCATAGGGATTGCGCACCAGCCCGCCGACTGCGCTCCAGCCGCTCATCGAATGGTCCGAGCGGATGTTCGCCCATTCGCTGAGGTTCGTCTTGCCGAGGATCACCGCACCGCCCGCGCGCAGCTGCGCGACCACCGGCGCATCGCGGCCGGTGCGGTTGTCCTTGAGCGCGAGGCTGCCGGCAGTGGTCGGCAGTTCGCGCGTCTCGATATTGTCCTTGATCAGTACCGGTACGCCGTCGAGCGGGCCGAGCGGCTTGCCCGCCTTGCGCCGCGCATCGCTGGCCCGCGCCTGGGCAAGCGCATCGGGGCTCACCGCGATCACTGCGCGCAGCGTCGGCCCCTTCTGGTCCATCGCTGCGATACGGGCAAGATAGGCGGCGGTCACCGCCACACTGCTGGTCTTGCCCGAGGCGAGATCGGCGGCGATCTTGGTGGCCGGCACTTCCACCACCTGCACCTGCGCCAGCGCCGGGCTGGTCGCTACCAGTGCCAGCATCGCCACACCCCACATCCGCATCGCAGCCCCCTTTTGTCTGGTTTGGGAGCAGCCTACCGTAGCGCCATCCAAGCGCAATCCTGCCCCGATTGACATAGGGCAAGATCGGTCGGGCGGGCCGCACCCCCGCCCCCTAGGAAGGCGTCGCCACGGAGGATTTGATGCAGACGCCCCTCGCCCGCTACCACGCTCGAATGCAGCGCGTGCTCGACCATGTCGACACGCATGCCGAGGACGCGCTCGACCTAGAGACGCTGGCGGGCGTCGCGGCGTTTTCGAAGCATCATTTCCACCGCCAGTTCAGCGCGCTGTTCGGCCTGTCGGTGCATCGCTACGTCCAGCTCGTGCGGATGAAGCGGGCGTCGTATCGCCTTGCCTATCGGCCGGGCGAGCCGATCACCGGCATCGCGCTCGACGCCGGCTATGAGGCGCCCGAGGCCTTCGCCCGGGCCTTTCGCCAGCGCTTCGGCCAGGCGCCGTCGCAGTTCCGCGCGGCGCCGGACTGGCACCCCTGGCACGCGGCGCTCGCGCCGCTCACCCAAGCAAGGAGCCAGACGATGCAGACCCGCTTTACCCTCGACGACGTGACGACGCTCGACTTCCCCGCCACCCCTGTGGCGTTCCTCACGCACCGCGGCGACCCCGCCCATCTCGGCGACACGATCCGCCGCTTCATCACCTGGCGCAAGACCACCGGCCACCGCCCACCGGCGAGCGCCACCTACACCATCTTCCACACCGACCCGCGCACCACGGCCCCGGAAGACTATCGCCTCGACCTGTGCGCCGGCACCGTGCATCCCGTGGCCGACCCTGCGCACGGCATCGAACCCGGCCTGATCCCCGCCGGACGCTGCGCGATGCTGCGGGTGGTCGGCCAAGCCGACGATCTCGAACCTGCCGCGCTGTTCCTCTACCGCGCATGGCTGCCCGAGAGCGGCGAGGAACCGGGCGACTTCCCGCTCTTCGCCCGCCGCGTCGCCTTCTTCCCCGACGTGCCCGAGCATGAAGCCGTGACCGAGCTCTATCTGCCGCTCCGATAGCCCCCATGGTGCCGCGTGCGCGGGCGCAGCCACCACGGCTTGTGCCCGCGCCGATTCATCCCCCAAAATTTATTTGCAGTTCCGCGTTCGTTCCCTTGCCTTTTTGGAAGCCGAGGGAAGACCACGCGTCGCACCGTTTTCGCTGCTCGGCCTGCGCCACGAGCCGAGTCATTTCAGCGACGAGCCGTTGCAATCCTCCGTGATTTCCGCTCTTGTGCCCAGACTCGGATTGGCACAATCTGTAGTGGTCGCACCAAGGGGCAAGCCCAAGCACTGGTAACCTAACGTTCGCATTCCCAAATGCGGCTTGGGTAGACTCGTGCCGGGCGCCGGGCCGATGGACACTTTTTGTTCTCGCGCAAACCCGGCTGGTGCTACGATCGCTACGGTGCCCCGAGTCGGTGTTGCGTACTGCAGGAAGACAGGGGTCCGAGTGATGGAATTCAGAGATAGTGAGACCAGCGTGAACGAGACCGCCACCATCGAAGCCGCCAACGCCAGCAAGGCGCTCGACAGCAAGGCGATCGTGCCGCAGCCCTATCCGGTCGAGGTCGATCATGCGCGCGACGCGCTGCTCACCGATTTCGGCAAGGAGACGCTGAAGGACCGCTACCTGCTCCCCGGCGAAAGCTATCAGGACCTGTTCGTCCGTGTCGCCTCAGCCTATGCCGACGACCAGGCGCATGCGCAGCGCCTCTACGACTATATCTCCAAGCTGTGGTTCATGCCGGCCACCCCGGTGCTGTCGAACGGCGGCACGGGCCGCGGCCTGCCGATCAGCTGCTACCTCAACTCGGTGCCGGACAGCCTGGACGGCATCGTCCAGACCTGGAACGAGAATGTCTGGCTCGCCTCGCGCGGCGGCGGCATCGGCACCTATTGGGGCAGCGTGCGCGGCATCGGCGAGCCGGTGGGCCTCAACGGCAAGACCAGCGGCATCATCCCCTTCGTCCGCGTGATGGATTCGCTGACGCTGGCGATCTCGCAGGGCTCGCTGCGCCGCGGTTCGGCCGCCTGCTATCTCGACATCTCGCACCCGGAGATCGAGGAGTTCCTCGAGATCCGCAAGCCCTCGGGCGACTTCAACCGCAAGGCGCTCAACCTGCACCACGGCGTGCTGATCCCCGACGCGTTCATGGAAGCGGTGCGCGACGGCGCCGAATGGCAGCTCAAGAGCCCGAAGGACGGCTCGGTCCGCTCCACGGTGGATGCGCGCGCGCTGTTCCAGAAGCTGGTCGAGACCCGCCTCGCCACCGGCGAGCCGTATATCGTGTTCTCGGATCACGTGAACTCGACCATGCCGAAGCACCACCGCGATCTCGGCCTCAAGGTCTCGACCTCGAACCTGTGCTCGGAGATCACGCTGCCCACCGGCCGCGACCATCTCGGCAATGATCGCACCGCGGTGTGCTGCCTGTCCTCGCTCAACCTCGAGACCTGGGACGAGTGGAACAAGGACAAGCGCTTCATTGAGGACGTGATGCGTTTCCTCGACAACGTCCTGACCGACTATATCGAGCGCGCGCCCGACGAGATGGCCCGTGCCCGTTATTCGGCGGCGCGCGAGCGCTCGGTCGGCCTCGGCGTGATGGGCTTCCACAGCTTCCTCCAGGCCCGCGGCATCCCGTTCGAAGGCGCGATGGCGAAGAGCTGGAATCTCCGCATCTTCAAGCATGTCAGCGCGCAGGTGAACGAAGCGTCGATGGCGCTCGCGGTCGAGCGCGGGCCGTGCCCGGACGCCGCCGACATGGGCGTGATGGAGCGCTTCAGCTGCAAGATGGCGATCGCGCCGACCGCGTCGATCTCGATCATCTGCGGCGGCACCAGTGCCTGCATCGAGCCGATCCCGGCGAACATCTACACCCACAAGACGCTCAGCGGCTCCTTCTCGGTGCGCAACCCGTATCTGGAGAAGCTGCTCAAGGAGAAGTCGAAGAATTCCGACGCGGTGTGGAATTCGATCCTCGAGCAGGGCGGCTCGGTCCAGCACCTCGACTTCCTGACGCCGGAAGAGAAGGATACGTACAAGACCAGCTTCGAGATCGACCAGCGCTGGATCCTGGAACTGGCGGGCGACCGCGCGCCGTTCATCGACCAGGCGCAGTCGCTCAACCTGTTCATCCCGGCGGACGTGGAAAAGTGGGACCTGCTGATGCTCCACTTCCGCGCCTGGGAGTTGGGCATCAAGTCGCTTTATTATCTGCGTTCGAAGTCGGTGCAGCGCGCGGGCTTCGCGGGCGGGGTCGAGGCTGACAACACGATCGAGAAGCCCAAGTTCGATCTGGGCGAGTCGACCGATTACGACGAATGCCTGGCGTGCCAGTGAACCTCGACGATGCAGCGGCGGTCCACCCTCTTTCCCTCCTCTCCCGTACAGGGAGAGGCAGGGGTTCGTGCTGAGGCACGAGAGGAAGCGGTGAGGAAGGCTTGCGCCGACTCACCGCCCATTGGCTTACGCCTCTTCTTCGAACAGCTCGGCCGCGACATCGGCGTTGGCCGACAGCCGGACCTTGTCGCCCTCGACCTCGGCGACCAGACCGCCCGGGAGGTAATGATGGTGCCCTTCATGGCTGCCGGTGGCGCCTTCGACCTGGGCACCCGAGTCCTTCTTGGTGAGCTTGATGCGGTCGCCATCGACATGGTCGACGGTGCCGACATGGACGCCGTCGGCGCCGATGACTTCCATATGCTCCTTGATTGCGCTCAGATCTGCCATGGGTCTTCTCCTGCTTGGGGTTCGCGCACCAAACGCACGCGGTCGCGAAACGATGCACATTGCACCAAGGGACGTCTGCCATACGCAGGGATAGCCGCATGAAGATCCGCGCCGCCTTCGCCCTTGCCGCCCTCGCTCTGCTCGCCGCCTGCGCGCACCAGGTGCCGAGCGCCGTCGCCCCTCAGGCCCCGGGCTTCCTGCTCGGGCTGTGGCACGGCTTCATCTTCCCCGTGGCGTGGGGCCTGTCGCTGCTGTTCCCGGAAGTCGCGGTCTATGCGGTGCCGAACAATGGCGGCTGGTATGATTTCGGCTTCTTCATCGGCGTGGTGTTCCTCGGCGTCGGCGCGCAGGGTGGCCGCAGGGTCGTCTATCGCGAGCGCATCGTCGTGCGCGATGGCATGAAGACCGTCCGCGGACGGGTGATCGACCAATGACACGCACGCTCGCCCTCCAGGCCGGCCTCGGCATCGCTTCGGGCACGGCAGGACTGATCGTCCTTCTCCGCCCGTCGGCGGCGCGTGGGCTGCTGCACTTGGAGGCCAGCGAGCCGACGACCTACGCGCTGCGGATCGGCGGCATGATGCTGGTCGCGCTCGGCCTGTTCCTCACCGGCTTCGCGCTGGCCTTTGCGAGTGCAGGAGGCGTGGCGTGAGCACGCCCATGTTCCTCCTGGTGTCGTTCCTGCTGGGCTCGGCGACCTTTGCACTGCTGCTGGCAGGCTTCAAATTGCTGGAACGGTGGGTGCCATTGGCGGCCGAGTCACGCCTGCGCCGTCTCCACAACCGACGCCAACGTCGCTTGGCGCGCGGACACGATCGGTATTTCGAAGAATTGCGTAGCATCGATGCGGCGATCGCCCAGATCGACGATGCGCCGGAAGAGCAAGATCCGCGAGTGTGGTACAAGCGTCCGGCAGTGTTGCTGCTATTCCCCGGGGCTTTGCTTTTGGGCTTTTTGACCATCGATTTTTTCGGTCCGGAGCTTGGGCTTGGCAAACTGCCTGCTTGGGCGAGCGCCTGCTCGCAAGGGTGGTTTATCTTGATCGGCCTGTCCTACCTGCTCGACCGCTACAACCAGCCTTTCAAGAGAACGTGGACCCGCTTGGCGGCCGGCGCTCTCTATGTCGCGTTGGGCATATCAATGCTCAGCGTTGGCGTATTTCATTCCAGTTTCTGATCCGGAGTACCCCAATGTCGCTTCTCGAAGCCCGCAAGACCTACAAGCCCTTCGAATATCCCTGGGCCTATGAATATTGGAAGCGCCAGCAGCAGGTCCACTGGCTGCCGGAAGAAGTGCCGCTGGGCGAGGATTGCCGCGACTGGGCGCAGAAGCTGACCGATCACGAGCGCAACCTGCTCACCCAGATCTTCCGCTTCTTCACCCAGGCCGACGTGGAAGTGCAGGATTGCTACCACGAGAAATATGGCCGCGTGTTCAAGCCGACCGAGATCAAGATGATGCTCACCGCCTTCTCCAACATGGAGACGGTGCACATCGCGGCGTACAGCCACCTGCTCGACACGATCGGCATGCCCGAGACCGAGTACAGCGCCTTCCTCCAGTACAAGGAGATGAAGGACAAGCACGACTATCTCGCTACCTTCGGCGTCGATACTGACGAGGATATCGCCAAGACGCTGGCGATGTTCGGCGGCTTCACCGAAGGGCTGCAGCTGTTCGCCAGCTTCGCGATGCTGATGAACTTCCCGCGCTTCAACAAGATGAAGGGCATGGGGCAGATCGTCAGCTGGTCGGTGCGCGACGAGAGCCTGCACTGCGAAGGCATCATCAAGCTGTTCCACACCTTCTGCAAGGAGCGGAACTGCCTGACCCCGAGCGTGCGCGACGACATTCTCGACATGTGCCAGAAGACCGTGCGCATCGAGGACGCGTTCATCGACCTGGTGTTCGAAATGGGCCCGGTGAACGGCATGACGCCGAAGGACATCAAGAAGTACGTCCGCTTCATCGCCGACTGGCGCCTCGGCCAGCTGGGCCTCAAGCCGATCTACATGATCGACGAGCACCCCTTGCCCTGGCTCGCCCCGCTGCTCAACGGCGTCGAGCACGCCAATTTCTTCGAGACGCGCGCGACCGAATATTCGAAGGCAGCGACGCGCGGCCAGTGGAACGAGGTGTGGGACAGCTTCGACAAGCGCCGCCAGGCCAAGACCAGCACGATCGCCAACGAAGACGCGATCGAAGGCGACATGTTCGCCAAGGCGGGAATCGCGGCGGAGTAAGCCATTTCTCCCCCTCCCGCCTGCGGGAGGGGGCCGGGGGGAGGGTGTGTGCGGGAAGCGAGGGCTGGTGCTGAAGAAGCGCGCTGTTCGGAGGGGAAAGACCCGACCGGATCGCCTGCCACCCTCACTCACCCTCCCCTAACCCCTCCCGCAAGCGGGAGGGGGACTTAAGAAATCACCCCAGCGCGGCGACGAACGCCCGCGCATTGGCGCCGACCTGTTCGGCACTCATCCCCACCTTGTAGAGCGCCGAGCCCAGGCCGAAGCCGGGGGCGCCCGCGGCGATCCACGGGGCCATCGTGTCCGGCGATACGCCGCCCACCGGCAGGATTCGCGCCTCGGTCAGCACCGCGCGCATCGCCTTCAGCACCGTCGGGCTCGCCGCCTCGGCCGGGAACAGCTTGAGCGCAGTCGCACCGGCATCCAGCGCCGCGAAGGCCTCGCTCGGCGTCAGGATGCCCGGCAGCGAGACCAGCCCCGCCGCCGCACTCGCACGGATCACGTCGAGATTCGCGTTGGGCGAGATGATCATCGTGCCGCCGGCATCCGCCACGGCCTGTACCTGGTCCACCCGCAGCACCGTGCCCGCGCCGATCACCGCGCGACCTGCGAAGCGCTTGGCCAGCCGCGACACGCTCTCCAGCGGATCGGGCGAGTTCATCGGCACTTCGATCAGGGTGAAGCCGGCCGCGACCAGTTCGTCGCCGATCGCCTCGACCTCGTCGGGCTTCACGCCCCGCAGGATCGCGATCAGCGGGCAACGGGCGAAGGCGGCGTCGAATTCGGCGATATGGCTCATGCAATCTGCTCCGCAATGGCAAGGATTCCGGCGACGAACGCGTCATGGCTGCTGGCGATGACCGCCTCGCGCCCATGCGCGCCGATCGCGGCGGCATAGAGGCCGCCCAGCATCGGGTCGGCCAGGATATGGACGGTGTCGTGCCCGGCATGTTCCAGCCGCGCGGCGACGTCGCTGCCGATCAGCAGCCCGCTGGCGAAGGCGGCGGCGTCGGCATCGTCGCGCACGCCCAGCATCTTGGCGGCGCGGATGCCGAACAGCGAGGCGGCAAGGTCGCGCTTGCGCCCCTCCTCCACGCCGGCATGGAAGGCGGGGCCGACATGCACCTCCCCACCGAGCTGGGCGGCGAGCAGGCCATGCTTGCGCAGCGTGGCGAACAGCTCGCCGGTCATCGCGGTGGTGAAGTCGGCGATGCGGCCGTCCGCCATCTCCACCCATTTGCAGTGCGTGCCCGGCTGGACGAGCAGCGCATCGGCGGGCGCCAGCCCTGCGCGCACCGCGCCGAGCAGCTGGACTTCCTCGCCGCGCATCACGTCCGGCCGCCCGGTGACCATGGTCGAGACGCCCGGCACGATCGCGCTGCGTTCCTCGACCCAGAGCAGCCCGCCGGCCAGTTCGGCGATGCCGGCGGGGGCTGCGACATAGGGCGCCGGCGCCCAGCCGATATTGGCGCCGACCATGCCCGCCATCAGCAGCGGCAGG
>NZ_BCTR01000061.1 GCF_002091475.1 Sphingomonas azotifigens NBRC 15497 | reverse complement strand
TCCAAGGAGGAGGGGCTAAAGTATGGCTACGACGGATGCGCCTCGGCCTCCGCGTCGTCCCCTGCATCCGGCGGCAGCTGCTCGGTTTCCACAAACGGGTCTTCCTCACCGGTCATCGGGATGCCGTCCGGATCCTCGCCGGCCAGCGCATCCACCCGCCCGTCGCGCGGCGGGGCGCCCTGGGCGTCAACGGCATGGGCGTGGCGTTCGGTTTCGGTACGGTCGCGCGTCGGATTGATGGTCATCGTCATTCCTCTCCACTCAGCGTCGAGGCGACGAACATAGCCTAGCTTGGTTCCGTCCGCGATGCGCGGCGCAGCAGTGCCGCACCGCCCAGCGCCAGCAACGTCCCGCCGGCCAGCAGCAGCGGCAGGCGCCGCGTCACCGGCTTGCGGAAGCCGCCATCGATGCGGGGCGTACCGCCCGGCGGGTGGAACAGGTTGCCCGAGGTGACCGCTGCCGGCCGCGCCTGGACGAAATAGCCCTCGAACCAGCGATCGACCAGCTTGAGGCTGAGCGTCGGCGCCAGCGCATGGATAGCCCGGACGCCCCAATTCTGCGCGCCGACCAGCGTGGTGGGCCTCGGATGGTCGGCGAGCCGCACGACCGCCTCCGCGACGCGGCGGGGGTTGAGCATGGGGGTCGGCGGGTGAATCGCCTTGCCGGTGTAATTGCCCGCATGGTCGAGCGCCGGCGTGTCGACCAGCGCCGGGTAGACGTCGCACACATGGATATGCGGGTGCCCCGCCAGCTCGGCACGCAGCGCCTCGGATAGCCCGCGCAATCCGAACTTGCTCGCCGAATAGGCGGCGGCCAGCGGCGACGCGGCGAAGCCGACCATCGAGATCATGTTGACGAACACGCCGTGGCCCTGGCGCAGGAAGATCGGCCAGGCGGCATGCGCCTCGTAGAGATGGCCGAGCAGGTTGGTGCGCAGCACCTGCTCGTGCGCCGCCACCGGCACCGCCTCGAACCGCCCCACCGCGCCGATGCCGACATTGGCGAACCACAGATCGATCGTGCCGCCAAACGCCAGCGCGGCCGCCGCCAGCGCTTCGACGGCGTCATGATCGAAGACATCGGTCGGAACTGTGTGCACCAGCGCACCGCGTGCGCGCAGGTCGCGGGCGAGCGCCTGGAGCGCTTCGGCGTCGCGCGCGGCGAGCACCAGCCGCCAGCCTGCATCGGCGAAGCGCTCGGCGGTGGCACGGCCGATGCCGCTCGATGCGCCGGTGATCACCGCGAGGCGGGGTTCGGCTCGGGTCCGTGCGGTTGCCGCCATGTTCGTCTCCAGGCCGAGCAGCGCGGAAGCGGCGCCGTATCGGGACAAACCGGGCTATCGGCTGCGGGTTGCAAGCCGTTCAAAACAAAGCGGGTGGGGGTGACGCACGCGTGCTTCCCGGATTGGCCTGGGTTCGGCTATGCAGGCGGCATGCGCATCGATGCCCATCACCACCTGTGGCGCTATAGCGCCGACGCGTTCGGCTGGATCGTGCCGGGGAGTGCCATTGCGCGGGATTTCACCGTCGCCGAGCTCGTCGAGGAGATGAACGGCGCCGGCGTGGATCGTGCGATCGCCGTCCAGGCGCGGCAGAGCGATGCGGAAACCGACTTCCTGCTCGCCGCCGCCGCGGAAACGCCGCGCATCGCAGGCGTGGTCGGCTGGATCGACCTGCGCGCGGCCGATATCGCCGATCGCATCGCGGCGCGCCCGGATGGGCCCATCCTCGGCTACCGGCATGTCGTGCAGGACGAAGCCGATGCCGAGTTTCTGCTCGGCGAAGCCTTCGTTGCCGGCGTTCGCGCGGTGCTGGCGGCAGGTCTTGCCTATGACGTGCTGGTCAATGCCGCGCAGCTCGCCACCCTGCCGGCGTTCCTCGATCGGTGCGGCGAGGGGCGGCTGATCCTCGACCATTGCGCCAAGCCCGACATTGCCGCCGGCGCGTGGCAGCCCTGGGCGGACCAGATCGCCGCTGCGGCAGCCTATCCCGCGCTGTTCTGCAAGGTCTCCGGCCTGATCACCGAAGCGGCGCCCGACTGGCAGCCGAGCGACTTCGAACGCTATCTCGCGCATGTCTTCACCTGCTTCGGGCCCGAGCGGATCCTGTGGGGATCGGATTGGCCGGTGTGCCGGCTCGCCGGAACTTACACGGACACCCGCACGATCGTCGCGGACTTCGTGGCCCGGCATTACCCGGCTGCCGCACCCGCCGTGTTCGGCGGCAATGCGATCCGCGCCTATGCGCTCGACATTGGCATCTAAGAAAACGAGCTTGTACCAGCGCAACACGGCATGGCATTGCTCGGCCAGGAGACTCATTCCATGCGCACGATCCTCTGCAATGCCCCGTTCGAGCTGACCCAGATCCAGCGCGAGGCACCGGTGCCGGGCCCGGGCGAGGTGCTGGTCCGCATCCACCGCGTCGGCCTGTGCGGCACCGACTACCACATCTTCGCCGGTCGCCATCCATTCCTGCAATATCCGCGGGTGATGGGGCATGAGCTGGGCGGCGAAGTGGTGGCGTTGGGCCCGGGCGCCACGCTTGCGCTCGGCCAGACGATTGCGATCAATCCCTATCTCGCCTGCGGCCACTGCGTCGCGTGCCGCAAGGGCAAGCCCAATGCCTGCGTCAACATCAGCGTGCTCGGCGTGCATAGCGACGGCGGCATGGCCGAGCTGCTGGTGGTGCCCGAGCGCGCGGTGATCGATGCCGCCGGGCTGACGCTCGACCAGGCGGCGATGATCGAGTTCCTGGCGATCGGCGCCCATGCCGTCTCGCGTGCACCCAAGGACGGCGAGGGCCGCATGCTGGTCGTCGGCGCCGGGCCGATCGGCATCGCGTCCGCGCTGTTCGCCCGGCTCGACGGGTTCGACGTGGTGTTGGCCGATCAGCGCGCCCAGCGCCTGGCCTTTGCGCGCGAGCAGCTCGGCTTCGACGGCTATGTCGCCGACGATACGCTGCCCGCACAGCTCAACGAGCGCACCCAGGGCGACGGCTTCGACGTGGTGGTAGACGCGACCGGCTCGCTGCCGGCGATGCGCCGCAGCCTCGATTTCGTCGCCCATGGCGGCGCGCTGCTGCTGGTCGGCGTCGCGCCGGGCGATCTCAGCTTCGCCGATCCCGAATTCCACAAGCGCGAGGCGGTGCTGATCGCCAGCCGCAACGCGCTTTCGGCGGATTTCGAACGGGTGATCGCCGCCATCCGCTCGGGCGCGATCCCCACCGATCGGCTCCACACCCACAGCGTTGATGCCGACGACTTGCCCACGCGCCTGCCCGCGCTGATCGAAGAAGCGGACAATGTGCTGAAGGCGATCGTCAGCTTCTGAGCCGCGCCGGTCAGGGTTGATCGGCGAGCGCGAAGATCGGTTCGGTCGGCACCCATTTCACGCCCGGCTCGGCAAAGGCGAGCCGGCGCTGGAAACGGTCCATCAGCGATTCCCAGGCCTGCACGTCCGGGTCGGCGGCGTCGTTGGCGCGCTTGGCTTCGGGATCGAAGTGCGGGCCGGTCTCCATGATCATCACCAGCCGGTCGCCGGCATGCCAGATCTCCATCGCGTTGATGCCGGCCGCGCGGATCGAGCGGGTGACCGCAGCGGGCGGGCCGCCGGGGCGGTGCCAGTGGCGATAGGCCGCAATCGCCTCCGCATCGTCGTTCAGGTCGAGCAGCAGCACATGGCGCATCGGCAAACCTCTCCTTCGGTGCCTGCATAGCCTGCAAGCGCCGCGGCACAAGCGATTGCCGCATCCCCACTTTTCCGATCAGTTTTGATCGCGTACCTCCGGCGGACTGGGGCAGGGAGGCGAATGCGGTGGCGAAGGCGGGCAAGCCGGTACAGGGAGCCACGATCATCGACGTGGCGGCAAAGGCCGGCGTATCCGCGATGACCGTCTCGCGCGTGATCAACGGCCGCAGCGGGGTGAGCGCGGCGACGCGCGAAGCCGTGGAGCAGGCGATCGCCGAGCTCAGCTACGTCCCCAATGTCGCAGCGCGCAGCCTGGTCACCTCGGCTGAACTGCGCATCGGCGTGGTCTATTCGAACCCGAGCGCCGCGTTCATGAGCGAGCTGCTGACCGGGGTGTTCGAGGAAGCCTC
The DNA here is from genome assembly GCF_002091475.1 of Sphingomonas azotifigens NBRC 15497. Taxonomy (GTDB): domain Bacteria; phylum Pseudomonadota; class Alphaproteobacteria; order Sphingomonadales; family Sphingomonadaceae; genus Sphingomonas; species Sphingomonas azotifigens. The sequence continues at coordinate 36,715 of NZ_BCTR01000061.1, read as the reverse complement.
GATCCACGGCGCGCGGCTGGTGCTGCTCAAGGGCGAGGGCGGGCGACCACCCGCCGAGGCCGAGCTGGCCCGCTTCGCTGCGTCCGGGCTGTCGGGCATCCTGCTCGCGCCGCCGCTCGGCGAGGCGCCGGTGGTGATGCGCACGCTGGGGCGGGCAGGGGTGCCGATCGCGGCGATCGGCGCCTATCATGTGCCCGGCGCGACCTGCGTGCGGATCGACGATCGGCGCGCCGCCTATGAGATGACCCGCCACCTGCTCGATCTCGGGCACCGCCGCTTCGGCTTCGTCGTCGGCAACCCCGATCAGGCGGCGAGTGCGGAGCGCCGGGCGGGCATGGAAGATGCCGTGCGCGACGTGCCCGATGCCGCCGTCCAGCTGGTGCAGGGCGATTTCAGCTACGCCTCGGGCCTGGCTGCGGGCGAGGAATTGCTCGACGGTCCGGCGCCGCCGACCGCGGTGTTCGCCAGCAACGACGACATGGCTGCGGCGATCGTCTCTGTCGCGCACCGCCGGCAGCTGGACGTGCCGCGCCAGCTTACCGTCGTCGGTTTCGACGATACCACTGCCGCGGTGACGCTGTGGCCGCCGCTCACCACCGTCCACCAGCCGGTCCGCCGCCTCGCCGCCGAGGCGCTGGCGCTGGTGGCGACCGAGGCGCGCGGCGCGCCCAAGACCCGCGCGCGCCGCGACCGGGTGCTCGAGCACGAGATCGTCAAGCGCAGCTCGACCGGCGCGCCGCCGGCCGAAGACAAGGGCTGAGGAGAGGCACATGGCTCGCGCCGGGACGAAGAAGACCTATGCCGCGCCCGCGATCGAGAAGGCGTTCGAAGTCCTCGAACTGCTCGCCAGCCGGCCGCAGGGCGCGCTGGTCACCGAGATGGCCGCCGATCTGGGGCGTTCGGTCGGCGAGCTGTTCCGCATCGTCGTGGTGATGGAGCAGCTCGGCTATCTGCGCCGCTCCGAGGTGACCGATCGCTATTCGGTGGCCTACAAGCTGCTCGACGTGGCGCTGCGGGCGACCCCGTCGCAGGATCTCGTCCGCGCGGCGATGCCCGAGATGCAGGTGCTGGCGCGCGAGACGGTGCAGTCCTGCCACCTCGTCGTGCCGAGCCGGGGGCATGGCCTGGTGATCGCGCGCGAGGAATCGCCGGGGACGCGCGGCTTCGCGCTCAAGATCGGCGCCCAGATCGACCTGGTCCAGAGCTGCTCGGGCCAGGTGCTGTTGGCCTTTGCACCGTCGGCGCTCGCCGAGCGGATGGTGCGCGCCGCGGAAGAGGAGCGGGGCACGCCCATCGATGCGGACGGGCTGGCGGCGCGGCTGGCGGCGGTGCGGGCGGCGGGGCATGATAGCCGCAAGAGCCCGGTCACCTATGGCGTGACCGATATCAGCTTCCCGATCTTCGGCTTCGACGGCAATGTCATGGCGGCGCTGACGGTGCCCTTTCTCGAACTGATCGACGGGTCGCAGAAGCTCGATCTCGACGCCACGCGCGACCAGTTGCGCACGGCAGCCGCCCGGATTTCGGACCGGCTCGGCTATCAGCCGGGCTGAGACCCGCCATCGGGGCAGTGCAGCACGACGCGCAGCCCGCCCAGCCCGCTCTCGCCCAGCGCCATCCGCCCGCCATAGAGCGCGAGCAGGTCGCGGACGATGGCGAGGCCGAAACCGTCCCCGGCCGGGCCCTCGTCCAGCCGGACGCCGGGTTGCAGCACCTGCTCGCGGCGTTCGGCCGGGATGCCGGGGCCGTCGTCTTCAATCTGTACGGCGACCGGGCCGATGCCGTCGCGTGTAACGGCGAGGGTGACGCGGCTACGCGCATGGCGCGCGGCATTGTCGAGCAGGTTGCCGAGCATCTCGGCGAAGTCGTGCGCATCGATCGCGACCCGGGCACCCTCGGGCACCGCGCGCTCGACCACGATGGCGGGGTACAGCGTGCCGATCACGCCAGCGACATCGGTCACGACGGGGGCGACCGCCGTACTCGCCCGCTGGTTGACCGCGGCGGCGCGCGCGCGGGCCAGCGTATGGCGGATCACACCTTCGATCCGGCGGACCTGCGCGGCCGCGGGGCTGTCGGCGTCGACGGTCAGCGCCAGTGTCGCGACGGGGGTCTTCAGCGCATGGGCAAGGTTCGCCGCCGACTGGCGGGCGGCAGCCAGCGTCGCCGCATTGGCCGTGGCCAGCGCGTTGAGCTCGGCGGCAAGCGGCTGGAGCTCCGCGGGCTGCGCCTCGTCGACCGCATCGCGCTCGCCGCGGCGAATCGCACCAATCTGCGCGACCAGCGCCGCCAGCGGCCGCAAGGCGAAGCGCAGCTGCACCCAGGCGGCCAGCGCGAAGATCGCGGCCAGCACGAGGATCGCGCTCGCCAACGGCACCAGCGCATCGCGGACCGGCCGCCCGATCACCCGGCCCGGCGCCGCGGCGGTGAGCGTCACCGGCCCGGCGTTGGTGTCGAGCACCAGCTGGCGGGCATGGACCCGGCCCTTCGCGTCCTCTCCTTCCAGCGGCACCGGCGGCAGCGGCGCGGCCGCGCCGGGCGGCAGCGGGAAGGGCGGGCGCAGGGCGGGGAAGTCGGCGCTGCCGATCGCCCCGGCCGGGCCTTCGATGCGCCAATACCAGCCCGGCCCAGCGGCGAGGCTGCCCTGCCGCGCCGACAGCCTTGCGCGATCGACACGTCCGTCCTGGTCCACCACGCTCGCCAGCACTGCCAGCTGCGCGTCGAGCCGCTGATCGATGCCGCCGGTCACCACCCGCGCGAGCACGCCCGCCATGGTCCACCCCGCCAGGCCAAGCGCAACCAGGGTGACCAGCGCCGAGACCAGGAGCATCCGCGTGCGCAGCGAGCCGCGCTTCATGCCGGCTGCTCGCCGCAGGTCAGCCGATATCCGCGCCCGCGTACCGTCTCGATCCGCGCCGCGCCGATCTTGCGGCGCAAGCGGCCGATGATCACCTCGAGGCTGTTCGAATCGACATCGGCATCGCCTTCATAGACGCGCTCGAGAAGTTCGAGTCGCTCGATCACCACCTCGCGGCGCAGGATCAGCTGCGACAGCACGCGCCATTCGAACGCGGTGAGCTTGAGTGGCAGGCCGTCGAGCTCGAACTGGCCGGTCTGGCTCTCGAAGACGAGCGGGCCGCACGCGATCCGCGTCTGGGCATGGCCGGCGGCGCGGCGGACCAGCGCGCGCAGCCGCATCATCAGCTCCTCGACGCGGAACGGCTTGGTCAGATAATCATCGGCGCCCGCCTTGAACGCCGCCACCTTGTCGGCCCAGGCCTCGCGCGCGGTGAGCACCAGCACCGGCAGCGTGCGCCCACCGGCGCGCCAGGCGGCGAGGATCTCGGCGCCGGTCCTGCCCGGCAGGCCGAGATCGAGCACCGCGACATCATAGGCTTCGGTGTCGCCGAGATGCTGCGCATCGACGCCGTTCGCGGCGAGGTCGACCGCGCAATGCTCCGCCCGCAGCGCCCGCGCGATGGCGGGGCCGAGATCGGGATCGTCTTCTACCAGCAGGATCCGCATCGTCTTCGCCTAGCTCCCCGGCCTAAACCGAAACTGAACCGCGGGGTTCAGCGCGGGTCGGGATCGATTCGCTAGACCGGCACCATCGAACACCCAAGAGGAGTTGATGGAATGCCCGAATGGAAGAACAGGCTGTCGCCGCGTAACCGGCTGACGCTGGCGGCCGCCGGGCTGCTGGCGCTGGGCGCGGCGGGCGGCGCAGGCGCAGTACAGCTCACCCGTCCGCCGGTGGAGATGGCCCCGACCGTGCCCACCGCGGTCGCGCGGCTCGCGCAGACCAGCGGCATCGTGACGGTGAAGGGCCGCGTCGCCGAAACCTATGGCGATCGTTTCGTGCTGCAGGACGGCTCGGGCCGGGCGCTGGTCGATGTCGGCCCGGCGGGCAACGGTGTCCAGGCCGGCAGCGCGGTGACGGTGCAGGGCCGCTATGTCGAAGGACAACTGCACGCTTCCTATCTCGTCGATGCGCAGGGCACGGTGCAGGCGGTCGGTGCGCCGCCGCCGCATGGTCCGCACGGCCCGCCCCCTCCCGGCGGGCCGGGAATGCCGCCGCCGCCGCCGTTCGCCGGTCCAGGCATGCCGCCGCCCCCGCCGCCGGGTGCCATGCCGCCGCCGCCGGGAACAGTGCCGCCCGCGCCCGGCGCAGTGCCGCCGTCCGCGACGGGCGCTGCCGTTCCGCCGCCGGCACCGGCGCCGAGCGCCACCCCGGCGCGCTGAACGGCCCGAATGCTCGGCCCCCGCGCTTCGCGTGCGGGGGCCGTCAGGCGAGCCCGTCGCCTTCGATGACCAGGGCGACGCCGATCGCATTGCGGCGCGCGGCGGGCAAGGTCACGGCAAGACCGTCGGGCCCGCGCCGGAAATCGAGCGGCGCCGAATCGCCCGGCAGGGTAACCCGCTGCACCGTCCCGCGGGTGGCGAGCGCCGGCAGGCGCGCGACGCCGTCCTCCGGCCAGCCCAGCACCAGCGCGTGCACCGCGGCGTCCTTGCGGACATAGCGGATGTCGCGGGCGGTATAGGGCGATTGCGGCGAGCCTTCGTTGAAGTCGCCGCTCTGGGTGCGTGTCGGGCCCTCGCCGAACAGGTGCCAGGGCCGCGTGCCGTAGATGGCGGCGCCATATTGCCCCATCCAGGCCGCGATCCCCTCGACGATCGCCTCTTCCTTCTCGTCGATCGTGCCGTCGCCGCGCATCGGCACCGACAGCATCAGATTGCCGTTCTTGGCGACGACGTCGCACAGCGTGTGGAGCACCTTGGCGGGCGTCTTGTAGCCATCGCGTTCGTACAGATCGCGGTCGTAATGCCAGTTGCCCAGGCAGGTGTCGGTCTGGAAGGGATAGGGCTGGATGGCGTCGTGCACGCCGCGTTCGACATCGTCGACGATACCGGCGCGGCGATCGGCCGGCGTGCCCTTGGCGGTCACCACCGCCTGGTTGCTGCCCTGATGCCAGCGCATCGACTGGTTGTAGAAATGCGCGGTGGCATCCAGCCCCGCCTGCCCCAGCGGGAGCGTGAAATTGTCGAAATAGACCATGTCGGGCTGATACTGGTCGATCAGGTCCTTGCAGCGGAGCAGCCAGTTCTGGGTGAACCAGGGATTGGCGGCGGGCGCCTCCTCGTTCCACACCCGGTCGTGCGCCTCGTGCCAGGCATTGGCCTCGGCGATTGTCTTCAGCCCGTCCGGCATCGGCATGGTCGATCCCGTATAGAGCTGCTGCGGGTCGAGCCCGTCCCACCAGGTACCGCGCCCGCCTGCCTTGGTCCGCCACGCGGCGTCATAGCGCTTTCCGGCCAGCGGCCCTTCGGGATCATAGCCATAGGCCGGCTGCAGCCAGTGCCAGGCATGGGCGGAATGGTTCGACACGCCGAAGCGCAGCCCGCTCGCACGGGCCAGCTTGGCCCAGCGGCCGATAATGTCCTGGCGGGGGCCGATGCGCGTCGCGTTCCAGGGGTGGTGGCGCGAGGCGAAGGTGTCGAAATTGTCGTGGTGGTTGGCCAGCGCCATGAAATATTTCGCGCCCGCCCGCTGGTAGAGGTCGAGCAGCCGCTCCGGATCCCAGCGCGCTGCGGTCCAGCGCGGGTACATGTCGAGAAAACCGGTCTGCGACGGGTGGCCGTACTGGGCGACGTGGTGCTTGTAGGCGCGCGAGCCCTGCAGATACATCTCCCGCGCATACCAGTCGCCGGCCTCGGGGACGCACTGCGCGGACCAATGCGCCCAGATCCCGAACTTGGCGTCGCGGAACCAGTCGGGCGCGCGATAGCCCTGGACGAGCGACGGCCAGTTGCCCTGGAACGGATCGCCCGTGGCGGCGCGGGCCGGGGCCGCAAGCGAGGCAAGGCCCAGGCCGGTGGCGGACAGCAGCGATCGGCGATCGAGGCGCATTCTTTCTCCCATCGCGGCGATTCCGTCCGCGCGGGAGAAAGCTAGCCCGCTCCAGGAGTTTCGCAAATGCTTTTTAGTTTTCACCTGCGACAGCGGTCGGCATGAAGGCAGGCGCTCGGGCCGTCAGGATGCCGCGCTGTCGCCGGGCGCATCGTGCATTTACGGCCGCGCCGCCGTCGCCTTTTGCTCGGGACGCATCGCCTGCACGACAGCCGCAAACGCGTCCGCGACGTCCTGTCCCGCCATCAATGCAGCGATAATCGCTTCCCGATGGTCGCGAATTGCCGGCGGCAGGGATGTTTTGTGTTCGCTGTAATAGGCGTACATCAACTCGACGGCGAGTTCGCGCTGCCGCTGCGCGCGCGGCCGCTTCACCTGCGTCCGCATCGCGCTGCGCCAGCTTCCGATCTGGAGGGTGAATTCCTCTGCGACCTTGCTCCAGTCGAACGCGGCCACGCGTGCCTGTTCCGCCCGGGCGTCGGTATGATAATTCTCCGGCGGAACGTCGCGTCCCGTGGACACGGCCAGGCAGGTCAGGTCCGGATAGCCGCGGGGCTCTGTGAACGCCCGAATCGTAGCGAGACGGCTGCCGATCCCGACTGGTACCTGGCGTTGCATTGCCGCGCTGTCGGGATAGCGGACCTGCGCCCGCCGGATCAGTTCGCGAAAGGGCAGCAGTTCCACGTCGGGCGCGGCCTCGACCAATACGGGGTACAGCATCGCAGCGATTTCAAGATCGAGTTCGGTCATTTTTCCCCAACGTCCCCTACCGCATCCCGGCTGGTTCGATGGCGCACGACGGATCCGCAGGCGCGCGCCGGCGCGGTGGCGAAGGCCTATCGCGGAGAGTGTTAAAGCCTGGTGCGCATCGCGGTCGCGGTGTCGGCGGACCGGTTTCGTCTTGGGGAACCTACGCGCCAGGCCGCTGGAACGCGGAGCGATGGCGAGGACCACCGTTAAAGCAGCAGGAGAGCGGGCGCGTTCGCCGTGGCAGGATCACCTGTTGGCGATTGCCAACGCCACGCGGCATTTCCCGCATGTGGGGAAGTGGTGCCCAGAAGAGGACTCGAACCTCCACGACCTTGCGATCGCCAGCACCTGAAGCTGGTGCGTCTACCAATTCCGCCATCTGGGCACGGGGTAGGCCGGCGCCTCTAGGGGAGGATCGGCGGGGCTGTCAACGACCTTTTTCGAAAAATGTTGGACTTCGCGTCGCGCTTGCCGTTTAGCCCTTCCCACGGCATTGGGGCCGAAAGGTTCGCGCAGGCAGTGAGGCGGAAGATGAAGGACAGGCTGGTAACCCTGATCGGCGGTGGGGGCTTTCTCGGCCGCTACGTGGCGCAGGAATTGCTGAGCGCCGGTGCGCGCGTCCGCGTCGTCGAGCGCAAGCCCCGCGACGCCTGGTTCCTCAAGACCCAGGGCAATCTGGGCCAGACCCAGCTCGTCGTCGGCGACATCACCAAGCCCGAGACGCTCGCCCGCGCCCTGCAGGGCAGCGACGCGGTGGTGAACTTCGTCGGCATCCTGGCCGGCGATTTCGACAAGGTCCATGTCCAGGGCGCGCGCAACGTCGCCGAGGCGGCCAAGGCTGCCGGGGCCGGTGCGCTGGTGCACATTTCGGCGCTCGGTGCCGATGCCGCTTCGCCGTCGGCCTATGGCCGCAGCAAGGCGGCCGGCGAGCAGGCCGTGCTCGCCGCTTTCCCGGGCGCGACGATCCTGCGCCCGTCGATCGTGTTCGGTCGCGAGGACGCGTTCGTGAACCGCTTCGCCGGCATGATCGCAGGCGCGCCGCTGAACATCGTGCCGGTCGTGCGCGGCGAGACCAGGTTCCAGCCGGTGTTCGTGGCCGACGTCGCCCAGGCGGTCACCGCGGCGCTCGCCGATCCTGCGGCGCATGGCGGCAAGACCTACACGCTGGGCGGCCCGGACGTGCTGAGCATGTCGGCGCTGCTCCACTGGATCGCTGGTGCGATCGGCCGCAAGCCGCATTTCGTGGAGCTGCCCGATTCGCTGGCAGGCCTGATCGCGTCGCTGCCGGGCACGCCGATCACCCGCGACCAGTTCGCGATGCTCCAGGCCGACAATGTCGTGCCGGCGGGTGCCGAGGGCCTTGCCGCGCTGGGCGTGCACCCGACGCCGATGGCCACGGTGGCGCCGAGCTGGCTGGTACGCTTCCGCCAGGCCGGCCGCTTCAGCCGCTTCCGCGCGACCGCCTGATCCCGTTTCCCCTGCCGGGCGGCGCCTCGCGGGGGTCGCCCGGTGCGACCCTTTGAAGGACCCTGCCCATGACCACGCTGCTGGTGGCGATCCTGCTCGGCATCGTCGAAGGCGTTACCGAATTTCTACCGGTCTCCTCGACCGGCCACCTGATCCTCGCCAGCGAGCTGATGGGCTATGATTCGGCACGCTGGGCGATGTTCAACGTCGTCATCCAGCTGGGCGCGATCCTGGCGGTGGTGGTGCTCTACTGGCGCACCTTCTGGGCGGTGCTCGACGGGCTGATCAAGCTGAACCCGGTGTCGATCCGGTTCGTGCGCAACCTGCTGCTTGCCTTCCTTCCCGCCGCGGTGATCGGGCTGGCGCTCCACAAGCATATCGAGGCGCTGCTCGGCGCGCCCAAGGTAGTCGCCTGGGCGCTGATCGTCGGCGGTGTCGCGATCCTGCTGATCGAACGCGCGGTGAAGTCGGCGACGATCCACGGCATCGCCGAAATTCCGGTGGTGCGCGTGATCGGCATCGGCTTCGTCCAGTGCCTGGCGATGGTGCCGGGTGTCAGCCGCTCGGGCGCGACGATCATGGGCGCGCTGTCGCTGGGCGTCGAGCGGCGCACCGCGGCCGAGTTCAGCTTCTTCCTCGCCATCCCGACGATGCTCGGCGCGACCGTGCTGGAATTGGTCAAGAATCGCGAGATGCTGGTGACCAGCGGCGTCGGCTGGGGCGAGATCGGCGTCGGCTTCGTTGTCGCGTTCGTCGTCGCGCTCGCGGTGATCAAGTGGTTCGTAGGAATCGTGAGCAAGCATGGTTTCACCCCCTTCGCCCTCTATCGTATTGTTGCGGGAACTGCTGCGCTGATTTGGCTGTCCATGCGATAGGGCCGTTTCGGCCGTTCTCAGCGTAGATTTTTGTCCTCAAAGGGCGAAAATAGAGGTTCTGAACCCATATAGGTAAGCAATACTGTCTTTATTGCGCTGCCGCTCTCCTGTAGGGGGAGCGGCATGGCTGACGATCCCATGCTCAAATTCGTCGGACGCCCGCAGGCGTATCCGGCCAAGCGCCCCGCCGAGCTGCGCGCGGAAGACTTTCGCGAGATTGCGGAACGCTATGCGGTGCCCGAGGCGGAAGCGCAGGCGGGCCGCTGCAGCCAGTGCGGCGTGCCCTATTGCTCGGTGCACTGCCCGCTGCACAATCATATCCCGGACTGGCTGCGCCTGACCGCCGAGGGCCGGCTGCAGGAGGCGTACCAGCTCTCCAACAGCACCTCGACCATGCCCGAGATCTGCGGCCGCATCTGCCCGCAGGACCGGCTGTGCGAAGGCAATTGCGTGATCGAATTCTCGGGCCATGGCGCGGTGACGATCGGTTCGGTCGAGAAGTTCATCACCGATACCGCCTGGGCCGAGGGCTGGGTGGAGCCGGTGCAGGTCGGGCGCGACCGCGGCCAGTCGGTCGGCATCATCGGCGCAGGCCCTGCGGGCCTCGCTGCCGCCGAATATCTGCGCGGCTATGGCTATGCCGTGCACGTCTATGACCGGTATGACCGGTCGGGCGGGCTGCTCACCTACGGCATCCCCGGCTTCAAGCTGGAGAAGGATGTGGTGATGCGCCGGGTCCAGCGGTTGGAGGAGGGCGGCATCGTCTTCCACCGCAATTTCGAGGTCGGCCGCGACGCGAGCCTCGGCGAGCTGCGCCAGCGCCACGATTCGATCCTGGTCGCGACCGGCGTCTACAAGGCGCGCGCGATCAAGGCGCCCGGCGTCGGTGCCAAGGGCGTGGTCGACGCGCTCGACTACCTCACCGCGTCGAACCGCAAGAATTTCGGCGATGTGGTGCCGGCCTATGACGATGGCAGCCTCAACGCGCTCGGCAAGCATGTCGTGGTCGTCGGCGGCGGCGATACCGCGATGGACTGCGTGCGCACTGCGATCCGCCAGGGCGCGGCTTCGGTGAAGTGCCTCTACCGTCGCGACCGGGCGAACATGCCGGGCTCGCAGCGCGAGGTCGCCAATGCCGAGGAAGAGGGCGTCGAGTTCGTCTGGCTCTCCGCGCCGGAGGCGTTCGAAGGCACCGAGCAGGTGACCGGCGTGCGCGCCTCCAAGATGCGCCTCGGCGCACCGGATGCGTCCGGTCGCCGCGCGCCGGAGGTCGATCCGGGCGGGGCGCTGCAGATGCCCGCCGATCTCGTCATCAAGGCGCTGGGCTTCGAGCCCGAGGATCTGCCCAAGCTGTTCGGCGCCGAGGAACTGGGCGTCACCCGCTGGGGCACGCTCCGCACCGACGGCAAGACGATGATGACCAGCATGGACGGCGTGTTTGCCGCCGGCGACATCGTCCGCGGCGCCAGCCTGGTGGTGTGGGCGATCCGCGACGGCCGCGACGTGGCGGCACACATGCACAAGTGGATGAAGGCGCGGGCAAAGGCGCCGGTCGCAGCCGCACGCGAAGCGAGCGTCGCATGAAGATGCTCGCCCCCGCACTGCTGCTCGCAATCGCGTCGCCGGTCTGCGCCGCCGCGCAGACGGCGCCCGTGGCAGCGGCAGCTGCGGCGCCCGATCCCGCCCGGCTCGCCGCCGCCAGGGCGCTGCTCGCCAAGATCACGCCGCCCGAGCGGATCGACGCGATGATCGATCAGATGATGCGGCCGATGATGGAAAACCTCCGCAACGCGATGGCGCAGTCGCCGCAGCTGCAGGCGGCCTTCGCCAAGAATCCGCAGGCCAAGGCGGTGCTCAACGCGTTCGTCGACGACGAACTCAAGCACTCGATCGCGCTTACCAAGCAGGCGATGCCGACGATGCTGGACGCGATCGCGCGCGGCTATGCACGGCGCTTTACCGTCGCGCAGATGCACGACGTCAGCGCCTTTTTCGATACCCCTTCGGGCAAGCTCTACGCCGAACAGGCGCCGACGATCATGGCGGACCCCGACGTGCTCGCCACGCAGCGCGCGGTGATGGAGCAGTCGATCCGCGGCACGATGGAGCGCGCGCAGGCGATGGTGGCGAAGCTCGCCGCAGAACAGGACAAGAAGTGATGACCAAGACGCTGGCAACCGAGCGCGAGCGCCTCGCCCGCGAGGGCATGTACCGCCCCGAATATGAAGGCGATGCTTGCGGCGTGGGCATGGTCGCGGCAACCGACGGCCAGTCGTCGCGCCGCGTCGTCCAGTCGGCGATCGATGCGCTGAAGGCGGTGTGGCACCGCGGCGCGGTCGATGCCGACGGCAAGACCGGCGACGGCGCCGGCCTCCACGTCGACCTGCCCTTGCGCTTCTTCGACGAGCAGATCGTCGGCAGCGGCCACCGCGTGCTGCCGAACCGCCTCGCCGTCGGCATGATCTTCCTGCCGCGTACCGACCTCGGCGCGCAGGAGACCTGCCGCACCATCGTCGAGAGCGAGATCATCGAGGCGGGCTACACCATCTATGGCTGGCGCCAGGTGCCGGTCGACGTCTCGGTGATCGGCATGAAGGCGCAGGCGACGCGCCCCGAGATCGAGCAGATCATGATCGCGGGCCCGATGCCCGACGCGATGGACGCCGCCGAGTTCGAGCGCCAGCTCTATCTGATCCGCCGCCGCATCGAGAAGCGGGTGATCGCGGCGCAGGTCGGCGGCTTCTACATCTGTTCGCTGTCGTGCCGCTCGATCATCTACAAGGGGCTGTTCCTCGCCGAATCGCTGTCCGACTTCTATCCGGACCTCAAGGATTCGCGCTTCGAGAGCCGCGTCGCGATCTTCCACCAGCGCTATTCCACCAACACCTTCCCGCAATGGTGGCTGGCGCAGCCGTTCCGCTGCCTGGCGCATAACGGCGAGATCAACACGATCCGCGGCAACCAGAACTGGATGCGCAGCCACGAGATCAAGATGGCGAGCATCGCGTTCGGCGAGCAGAGCGAGGACATCAAGCCGGTGATCCCGGCCGGCGCGTCGGACACGGCGGCGCTCGACGCGGTGTTCGAGGCGATCTGCCGCTCGGGCCGCGACGCGCCCACCGCCAAGCTGATGCTGGTGCCGGAAGCCTGGCAGCAGGACGAGGATACCCCGGCGTCGCACGCCGCGATGTACCAGTATCTCGCCAGCGTGATGGAGCCGTGGGACGGCCCCGCGGCGCTGGCGATGACCGACGGCCGCTGGGCGGTTGCCGGCATGGACCGCAATGCGCTGCGGCCGCTGCGCTACACCCAGACCTCGGACGGGCTGCTGATCGTCGGCTCGGAAACCGGCATGGTGCCGGTGCCGGAGGCGAACGTCGTCGCCAAGGGTAGGCTCGGGCCGGGCGAGATGATCGCCGTCGACCTCGACGAGGGCAAGCTGCTCCACGATCGCGCGATCAAGGACCAGATCGCCGGCGAGGCAGACTATGCCTCAATGGTGCAGGGCTTCCTGTCGATCGACGACCTGCCCGCAGCGCCCGCCGAGACCTATTATGAGCGCGCCGAGCTGTCGCGCCGCCAGGTCGCGGCCGGCCAGACGCTGGAGGACATGGAGCTGATCCTCGCGCCGATGGTGGAGACCGCCAAGGAAGCGATCGGCTCGATGGGCGACGACACGCCGCTGGCGGTCATCTCGTACAAGTCGCGGCTGATCAGCCAGTTCTTCCGACAGAATTTCAGCCAGGTCACCAATCCACCGATCGATCCGTTGCGCGAGCGCTATGTGATGTCGCTGAAGACGCGGTTCGGCAACCTCGCCAACATCCTCGATACCGAGGGCGCGGGGAGCCCGGTGCTGGTGCTGGAGAGCCCGGTGCTCACCAATGCCGACTGGCACCGGCTGCGTGCCCATTTCGGCGCGAGCGCGGCGGAAATCGACTGCACCTTCGCGGCCGATGGCGATCCCGAATCGCTCAAGGCGGCGATCAAGCGCATCCGCCATGAGGCCGAGCAGGCGGTCCGCGCCGGCTGCACGGAACTGTTTCTCACCGACGAGCATAGCGGGCCGGACAAGGCGGCGATCGCCGGCGTGCTGGCGGCGGCGGCGGTGCATACGCACCTCGTCCGCCGGGGCCTGCGCTCCTATGCCAGCGTCAATGTCCGCACCGCCGAGTGCCTCGACACCCATTATTATGCGGTGCTGATCGGCGTCGGCGCGACCACGGTGAACGCCTATCTGGCCGAAGCGGCGATCGCCGATCGCCACGCGCGCGGCCTGTTCGGCGACATCGGTCTCGCCGACTGCCTCAAGCGTCACCGCAAGGCGATCGACGAGGGGCTGCTCAAGATCCTGTCGAAGATGGGCATCGCGGTGATCAGCTCGTACCGCGGCGGCTACAATTTCGAAGCGGTCGGCCTCAGCCGCGCGCTGGTGAACGACTTGTTCCCCGGCATGCCGGCGAAGATCTCGGGCGAAGGCTATGCCTCGCTCCACCTCTCGGCGATGATGCGCCACGATGCCGCGTACGATGCGGGCGTCGCGACGCTGCCGGTGGGCGGCTTCTATCGCCAGCGTTCGGGCGGGGAGGCGCATGCCTATTCGGCGCAGCTGATGCACCAGCTGCAGACCGCCGTGTCGAACGACAGCTATTCGAGCTATCTCGCCTTCTCGCGCGGGGTGCGCGATCTGCCGCCGGTCTATCTGCGCGACCTGCTCGAATTCAACTTCCCCGAAAGCGGTGTGCCGATCGACCAGGTCGAGGCGATCACCGAGATCCGCAAGCGCTTCGTGACGCCGGGCATGTCGCTCGGCGCGCTCAGCCCCGAAGCGCACGAGACGCTCGCCATCGCGATGAACCGGATCGGCGCGCGCGCCGTCTCGGGTGAAGGCGGCGAGGATTCGGCGCGCTACACGCCCTATGAGAATGGGGACAACGCCAACTCCTCCATCAAGCAGGTCGCCTCGGGGCGGTTCGGCGTGACGGCGGAATATCTCAACGCCTGCGACGAGATCGAGATCAAGGTGGCGCAGGGTGCCAAGCCCGGCGAGGGCGGGCAGCTGCCCGGCTTCAAGGTCACCGAGTTCATCGCCAGGCTGCGCCATGCGACGCCGGGCGTGACGCTGATCTCGCCGCCGCCGCACCACGACATCTATTCGATCGAGGATCTGGCGCAGCTGATCTACGATCTGAAGCAGATCAATCCGCGCGCGCGGGTGTGCGTGAAGCTGGTCAGCTCGGCCGGCATCGGCACCGTCGCGGCGGGCGTGGCCAAGGCGCATGCCGACGTGATCCTGGTTGCCGGCCATAATGGCGGCACCGGCGCCTCGCCGTTCACCTCGATCAAATACGCCGGCACGCCCTGGGAAATGGGCCTGTCCGAGGTCAACCAGACGCTGACGCTCAACGGGCTGCGCGGCCGCATCAAGCTGCGCACCGATGGCGGCCTCAAGACCGGCCGCGACATCGTCATCGCCGCGATCCTCGGCGCCGAGGAATTCGGCATCGGCACGCTCAGCCTGGTGGCCATGGGCTGCATCATGGTCCGCCAGTGCCATTCGAACACCTGCCCGGTGGGCGTCTGCACCCAGGACGAGAAGCTGCGCGCCAAGTTCGTCGGCACGCCGGAAAAGGTCATCAACCTGATGACCTTCATCGCCGAGGAAGTGCGCGAGATCCTCGCCAAGTTGGGCTTCCGCAGCCTGGACGAGGTGATCGGCCGTACCGAGCTGCTCCGCCAGGTCAGCCGCGGTGCCGAGCATCTCGACGATCTCGACCTCAATCCGATCCTCGCCAAGGTGGATGCCGACGATGCCGAGCGCCGCTTCAGCCTCAGCACCTTCCGCAACGATGTGCCGGACAGCCTCGACGCGCAGATGATCAAGGATGCGGCGCCCGTGTTCGCGCGCGGCGAGAAGATGCAGCTCACCTATTCGGTGCGCAACACCCACCGCGCGGTGGGCACGCGGCTCTCGTCCGAGGTGACCAACACCTTCGGCATGTCGGCGCTGCAGGACGGGCATGTCCATGTCCGGCTGCGCGGCTCGGCGGGCCAGTCGCTCGGCGCATTCCTCTGCAAGGGCATCACGCTCGAGGTGTTCGGCGACGCCAACGATTATGTGGGCAAGGGCCTGTCGGGGGGCATCATCGTGGTGCGGCCGATGGTCAGCTCGCCGATCGAATCGTGGAACAACACGATCATCGGCAACACCGTGCTCTACGGCGCGACCTCGGGCCGGCTGTTCGCCGCGGGCCAGGCGGGCGAGCGCTTCGCGGTTCGCAATTCGGGCGCCGATGTGGTGGTCGAGGGCTGCGGCGCGAACGGCTGCGAATACATGACCGGCGGGACCGCGGTGGTGCTGGGCCGCGTCGGCATGAACTTCGGCGCGGGCATGACCGGCGGCATGGCGTTCGTCTACGATCGCGACGGCAGTTTCGAGCGCCACGCCAACCCGGAGAACATCACCTGGAACCGGCTGGCCTCCAGCCACTGGGAAGCCAGGCTCCGGTCGCTGGTCGAGGCGCATGCCGAGGCGACCGACAGCAAATGGTCCAAGGGCCTGCTGGAGGACTGGGACCGCGAGATCGGCAAGTTCTGGCAGGTGGTGCCGAAGGAAATGCTCACCCGGCTGCCGCATCCGCTGAACGACACCGTCGAGGCGGTGGCGGCGGAGTAGGCGCTCAATCGAGGGCGGCGACGACGTCCGTGTGGCGGAAGTCGTCGCCCTTGAAGAGCAGCGGGCAGTCCGCGAGCGCCGCGACCGCATAGGCCATGCAGTCGCCATAGTTGAGCCGGGCGGGGCGGCCGCCGAAGCGGGTCAGCGCCTCGATCGCGATCCGTCCATGGTCTTCGGTCCAGGGTACGATCTCGATCGTCGGCAAGCGCAGCAGCCGTTCGGTGGCCGGCAGGAAGCTCGGCCCTTTCTGCCGCAGCACCACCAGCCGAAACTCGAACGCGGTCGGCGCGCCGAGCAGCACGCGATCCGGCGTGGCGATGGCGCGGAGGAATGTCTCGGCTTCGGCTTCGTCCTGCAGGATGGCCATCAGCGCCGAGGTATCGACCGCGATCACTTGGGCAGGCCGTCCTTGTCGTACAGCATCGCGTCGGGATCACGAGGATCGAGCGTCGGCATCGCGGCATAGGCCTGGCGCACCTCTCGGGCCACGGCGCGATAGTCGACGAGGCGCTGCTCCACATCCGGATCGGCGACCGGCTCGCCACTGCGGCGCAGGGCATCGCTCACCGCCAGCTTGATCGCGGTGGTGTAGCTCACTCCCTTGGTGCGCGCGTAGCGGCGGACCAGCCGGTCGGTCTCTTCGTCCTTGATGCTGAGCGCCATGGTGCGGCTCCGTTCTAGAATGCCGCTTAAAATATAGAAATGCGGACGGCGCTACAACGAGTCTTCCCCGGCCCATTTCGGCTGCTTATGGCTTTCCCCATGTGGCAGCTCCTTCAATTCCCGCTCTGTCCCTTTTCGCGCAAGGTCCGGCTCCTGCTCGGCGAGAAGGGCATCGCCTATGAGCCGGTGCGCGAATCGCCGTGGCAGCGGCGCGACGAGTTTCTCGATCTCAATCCCACCGGCCAGACCCCGGTGATGATCGATGCCGAGCGCCACGTGACCCTCATCGACTCCACCGTGATCTGCGAGTTTTTCGAGGAGACGGTGACCAAGAACGCGCTGCTCAACGGCTCGGCGGTCGACCGCGCCGAGATTCGCCGCCTGGTGGTGTGGTTCGACAACAACTTCTACAGCGATATCACCGCGCCGCTGCTCCACGAGCGGATGATCAAGCGCATCGTCTATCGCCAGCCGCCCGACGCCAAGGTGCTGCGCGACGCGATGAAGGCCGCGGTTGGCCATCTCGACTATATCGATTACCTGCTCGATCACCGCACCTGGCTGGCGGGTGCCACGATGAGCCTTGCCGATATCACCGCGGCGGCGCAGATTTCGGTCGCCGACTATCTGGGCGGCATCGACTGGAAGAGCCACGAACTCGCCAAGCGCTGGTATATCGGGATGAAGAGCCGCCCGAGCTTCCGCCAGCTGCTCGCCGAGCGGATGGAGGGAATCACGCCGCCGGCCGATTACGAGAAGCTGGACCTCTAAGGCGGGATAATCGCGGGGCGCGGCGCGTTTGGCTGTCAAACGGGAGAGAGTCCGCGATGCTCGAACATGTACCCCACTGGCTGGGAAGCGCGCTGAAGGGCCTGCGCGCGGGTGCCAACAAGCTGGCGATCGTCCAGCCCGAACTCGGCAGCTTCGAGGTGCTGCACCTTGCTAGCCCCGCCTTTGCGAACGGGGGCCGCCTCCCCGAGCGCTTCACCGCGGACGGCGAAGGCGTCTCGCCGCCCTTGTTCTGGACGGGGGTGCCCGAAGGCACCGAATGCCTGGCGCTGATCGTCGAGGATCCGGATGCACCCGCGCCGCAGCCGCTGGTGCATGCCGTCGTCTGGGGGCTGCCGGCCGACGGCGACCTCAAGGAAGGTGCGATCCGTGCGGACGGCGCGGGCGATGCCGAGGGCAAGGATGTCGGCCGCAACAGCTATCTCGGCGAGGGCTGGCTGCCGCCCGATCCACCGACCGGCCACGGCCCGCACAATTATGCCTTCCAGCTGTTCGCGCTCGGCGGCGGCTGCGCGATCGGCGACAATCCCGGCCGCAGCGCGCTGGTCAAGGCGATGGCGGGACATGTGCTCGCCGCCGGGCTGCTTACCGGCGTCTATTCGCGCGGCGAGGAAGCGCCCACGGGGCTGGTGGGCGAAACCGCGCCGGTGTGAGACCGGCGCGGCGCGCGTTCAGCCGTTGACGACGGTGCCGCCGTTGGGGTGGAGCACCTGGCCGGACATGTAGCTCGAATCCTCGCAGGCGAGGAACAGGAAGGCCGGGGCGACTTCGTTGGGCTGGCCCGGCCGACCCATCGGCACGTCCTCGCCGAAATGCTCGAGCTTCTCCGGCGACGCGCCGCCGCTGGGGTTGAGCGGCGTCCAGATCGGGCCTGGCGCCACCGCGTTCACGCGGATGCCCTTCTCGATCAGGTTCATCGACAGGCTGCGGGTGAAGGCGGTGATGGCGCCCTTGGTGGCGCTGTAGTCGAGCAGCTCGGGCTCGCCCTGGTACATCGTCACCGAGGTGCAGTTGACGATCGCGGCGCCTTCCTTGAGGTGCGGCGAGGCGGCCTGGACCAGGAAGAACATCCCGAAGATGTTGGTCTGGAAGGTGCGCCGGAGCTGCTGCTCGGTGATGTCGGTGATGTCCTTGTCCGGATGCTGCTCGCCGGCATTGTTGACCAGCACATCGATGCGGCCAAACTCGGCGATCACCTGTTCTACCGCCTGCTCACAGAACCCCTTGTCGCCGACATCGCCGGCAATCGTGATCGCGCGGCGGCCTTCGGCGCGCACCGCCTCGGCAGTGTCCTCCGCATCGGCGTGCTCGTTCAGATAGACGATGGCGATATCGGCGCCTTCGCGGGCATAGAGCGCGGCGACCGCGCGGCCGATCCCGCTATCGGCGCCGGTGACGATCGCCACCTTGTCCTTCAGCCGATCCGATCCGCGAAAGCGCGGCTGCCATTGCGGCTTGGGATCGAGAGCGCGTTCCTCGCCGGGCAGCGCATCCTCGCGGACTCGTTCAATGAGATGGTCTTCGGACATCGGCACGGCTCCTGGGGCGTTAGGGAGGGTGCCGAAAGAACCGGGCGCTGGGGCCACAAGTTCCGGGAGAAAGGGGCCGCCGGAGCGGCCGGCAGGGTCAGCCGAGAAGGCCGGAACCCTGCAGGCCGCTGCCGAGGATCACCGCCATGGTGAGCCCGAACGACGCGATGCCGATCAGGACGCTGCGGGCCATGCTGATCTTCTCCATCTGTGCGAGCACGTTCAAGCGACCGGGATCACGGGCGTGGAGAACAGGACGAGCGCGGCGGTGAGCAGAACGGCAGCGCTGACGGCAACGGTCTGGTGCAGCGAGACGAAACGTGCGGTCATGGTGGAAACTCCCTGATGTCCCGGCTGCCGGACCATCCGGCCGCCGATACCATCCTCTTCGCAGGGAGCGTGCCAAGTTCGCTAAGTGTTTGAGAACGCTATTGAGGGCTGTCTTCTGGCCGCGAGATGCGGCGTATTTCGCCAAAAGCGATGGCGCATTTTGCTATTCAGCGGCGAAATTCGCTGTAGCTGGCGCTGCCGGTTTTTACCTGATTCCGCCCTTCATGCTTCGCAAGGTACAGCAAGCGGTCGGCGCGGTGGAACGCGGTCTGGTGCATCTCGCCCGCTTCCACCGGCGTCAGGCCGGCCGAGAAGGTGATCTCGCCCAGCGGCGCATCATTGTCGCGCAGCTTGTAGCGCTTGGTCTGCACGGTAGTGCGGGCATGCTCCAGCACGGCGTGCGCCTTGTCGAGCGGCACATTGGTGAACAGGATCGCGAATTCCTCGCCGCCATAGCGGGTGACGAGATGCCCGCGACAGCAATGCGCGAGCGCGTCGGCGATCACGCGCAGGACGCGGTCGCCCACGGCATGGCCGAAGCGGTCGTTCACCGATTTGAAGTGATCGATGTCGCAGACCGCGATGCACATGCTGCCGCCCGTCGCTTCCTGGGCGGTGAAGGCTTCCTCGAACGCGCGCCGATTGGGCAGCTGCGTGAGCGGGTCGCGGCGGGCATTGTCGCGCGCCTCTTCCAGTTTCTCGCGCAGCTCATTGGCTTCCCGCGTGCTGCTCTCGAGCTTCTTCTCGGCGATGCGAATGCGATTGAGCATCCCGGCGGTGATCCGGACGATATCGTCCGTCGCCTGCGGCGTGTCGCTGCCGCTCGACATGGCTTCGGCGCTGGCGGCGAGGTCGCGGCCGAAATCGGCGGTCTCCGCGCGCATCGCCGTTACCATGTCGGCAAAGCCTTCGACCTGCATCTGCGTGCGGGCAACCAGGCCTTCGGTCCGCGACTTGAGCTCCGCCTGCGCGATCTGGGCGTCGTCTTCGGGCGTGTGGTCGGCGGTCAGGGTCTGGATGTCGCGCGAAGTAAGGCGGACGCCGCGCTCGGTGATCAGCTCCACCGCACGCGCCAGCGCATCATCGGCTTCGGTGAACAGCCGATGCGCGAAGGCATAGTTGGTCGGCGTCGGTGCCAGGCGCTGGTCGGCGAGGAAGGCGCCGATACGCTCGAACAGCGCGCGGCCGCCCTCCCCTTCTGCATCTGAACGAACGGCACGCGCGATGCGCATACGCTCCTAACCCCCGTGCAAGTCACGGCATTTCGGCCGCAATAATATGCAGGGGGTCTATGAGGAGAGTGCTAATATCCGGTTTCCGTCCGTTTCATACTGAACGGGCAAATCCGGATAGGAAGACTCCGGATATAGGGATTTTTCCTTTGGAATTAGAATCTTCGCCCCTGACGACGGGGCGCCCACTCCGATCCGAAGATTAATATCTCCAGATCGGAGGGATTAGCAGCGGGCAATGTGCCCGACTCGGCGGCTCAGCGGCGGTGGGTCTTGCGATAGGATTCGACCGCGGCGAGGGTGAGTCGAATATGATCCGCCGGGTTCGGATCCGAATGAACGAACAGCACCTTGCCGTCCGGTGCGATCACATAGCTGGTACGGCTGGTGAACTTGGCGACGGTGCCGTCGGGCTTCTTCGCGGCGACATCATAGCCCTGCGCCACCTCGGGCGTGGCGGCGGCAACCGCGAACTTGCCGGCGCAATATTGGCTGCTGAACTGTTCGAGCTGGTCGACATTGCCGGCCGTCATGCCGATCACCGTCGCACCCGCCTTGGTGAAATCGGGCAGCGCCTCGGCAAAGGCATGCGCCTCGGCATTGCAGCCCGACGTGAACGCGGCGGGGAAGAAGTAGAGGACGACCGGTCCCTTCTTGAGCGCGGCCTTGAGGTCGACCGTGATCGGCTTGCCGGCCACCGCACCCTTGGCGGTGAACACGGGCGCCTTGGCCCCCGCGGTGAGCGACGCGTTGGCCGGCATCATGGCGAGCGGCAGGGCAAGGGCGGCAAGGGCGAGCTTCAGGCGCATATCGATCTCCCGGAATGGTTGCGCATCTGTCTACGCCAGCGTGCGCGCAGGAGCTAGCGGGTGAAGGCGATGCCGATCCGCGCGTGCGTGTCGTTGACGGTGTAGCGGTCTAGCGCCTCGCCATAGCCGGTGAATGCCTGTCCGAAGAGGTAGATGCCCAGGCCTCCGCCCAGCCGGCGTAGCGGATAGGAGATAAAGGCTTCGGCCGCGCCGCGTCCGGTCTTCACATTGCCGCGCGCGGTCAGTGCCAGCTTGATGCCGTCCTTCTGCGCGATCGCCGCGGCGAGGCCCGTATAGCCGAAATAGTTCTTCATGTCGTGGAAGGTGCCGCTGCTGCCGACATAGACCCAGGCCTGCGGCGCCACGTCGAGCCGCCAGTCGCCGCCCAGGTCGAAGCGCTTCTCACCGCGCACGAAGATCCGGTTGATGTCGACCGAATCGGTGACGCCGCGACCGTTCGAATCGTGGCGCCAGCCGATCGCCACCCGCGTCGTCTCGTCCACCGGCACATCGGCATAGAGTTCGGGCGTGTAGTTGGTCGAGCGGAACGGGCCCGAGGGCTCGTTCAGCGCCCAGAACATCGTCTGGGTATAGGCGAAGCGGAGATTGCCGAGCTGGAGCGGCGCGTCCTCGGCAAAGGGGCGCACGGCGAAGCTCACCTGCAGCTTGCCGCCTGCGTCGTTCAGGCCGAACGCGCCATAGACCGCCTCGTGCGGCTCGAAGCGGGAGAGCAACCCCGCCGAACTGCCGGTCGAGCTTTGCACCACGGTTTCCTGCTCGGGCATCTCGGCCGGCCGATGCTGCGCGGCGGGCGGTACCGCGACGCCGGCGACGCCCACCGGCACGTAGCGCGCCTTGGCGAAGCCGTGCGGGGCGATGGTGGGGGTGGGGCCGGGGGTGCGCTCCAGCATCAGCCGCGTGCCGTCGGTCGCGGTGACCTCGATCTGGCGCGGACCGGCATCGGCAATCGGTGCCTCGCTCTCGTTGACCAGGAACACCTCGACGCCGCGCAGCGCCGCCTGTTCGGAGGCGGGTTGCGCCGGCACGGCGCGCACCTGCGCCAGCGCGGGCGACGCCGCGAAGACCAGGCCGAGCAGGGGAAGTGCGGCAATTCCACGCATGTTCTGCGAAGTGGCAGGCGTTTGTGACCTTGGCGAGTCATATTCGGCCCGGTAGGGCAGGGGCATGGCCGTTTCCGAAACCGACATCGCGCTCGCCGCGCGCCTCGCCGACGCCGCCGGCGCCGCGATTCGCCCCTATTTCCGCGCCGAGCACGGCGTCGAGGCCAAGGAGGACCATTCCCCGGTCACCCTCGCCGATCGCGCCGCCGAGGAAGCGATGCGCAAGCTGCTGCTCGCCGAGCGCCCGATGGACGGCATCATCGGCGAGGAATTCGGGGTGCGCGAAGGCACCAGCGGCCGGCAATGGGTGCTCGATCCGATCGACGGTACCCGCGCCTTCATCGCCGGGCGCCCGGTGTTCGGGACCCTCATCGCATTGGTCGACAATGGCTGGCCGGTGCTGGGCGTGATCGACCAGCCGATCATCGGCGAGCGCTGGCTGGGGGTGACCGGCCGCAAGACGCTGTTCAACGGCAAGCCCGCGAGCACCCGCATCTGCCGCGAGCTGGGCCAGGCGATCCTCGGCACCACCTCGCCCGCGCTGTTCGACGACGGCCAGCTCCATGCCTTCGAGCATCTCGACGCCAAGGTGATGAGCACGGTGCTCGGCGGCGACTGCTACAATTATGGCTGCGTGGCGAGCGGCTGGCTCGACATCGTCGTCGAGGCCGGGCTCAAGCTCCACGACTTCGCCGCGCTGGTGCCGGTGATCGAAGGCGCGGGCGGGCGGATGTGCGACTGGCAGGGCGATCCGCTCCATGCCGGCAGCAACGGCGAAGTGATCGCCGCAGGCGACCCGGCGCGGATCGACGACATCCTCGAAGCGATGGACTGCCGCGGGCACTGACCCCGATCAGTGCCCGTCCCAGAACGCAGGATGGGCATCGATCGTGCGCATCAGCCAGTCGGCGATGCGGCGCTGCTCCTCCACGCCGTAATGGCCGTGGCAGGCGGTGGCGCGGAACTCGGCGGCGGGGAAGGGCAGGAACAACAGGTCGCGGACGCCGGCGGCATGCGCCGCATCGCTGATCCTGCGTTCGGCCGCGTGCAGCATCGCCGCCTGGTCGGGCGGGGCACCGCTGGTGTCGAACCACCAGAGCAGGAACACGGCGCGGGGATAGCGCGCGCGGATCTGCGCGAGGAAGCGGCCGTAGCTGGCGGCATAGTCCGCCACCAGCGCCTCGAGCGTCGGCCAGCGCGCATCGGGATGGAAGCCGACGAAATCGGCCTGCAGCTTGAGCATCACGATCTGCGGCTGCCATGCCGGATCCAAGAACGGCGCAGGCTCGCCAGGCAGCGTGCGCGGCCATAGCTGCACCATCGGGCCCGCGGGGGCGGTGCCGCCGATATTGCGGATCAGGCCGCGGCCGGACATCGCATTGACCTGATAGTCCGCACCCTCTTGCTGCGCAGCAAGGGCTGCGAAGGCGTCCGCTGTGTCGGTGGTGGCGCGCACCTGCTCGGGCGTGCAGTCGAGCCGTTCGGACCGGGCCCCATAGCCCGCCATCGACGAATCGCCGATGAACTCGATCTGGCGGCGGCGGGGCGCCGGGGCGGGCAGCGCATCGCCGCGCCCGACCAGGAAGCCGCCGAACAGCGCCGGTGCCGCGCTCTCGGTCACCTTGTCCAGCCGGACGTGGTGCGTGCCGCTGCCGAGCCCGGCGATCGTCCTGTCGGCGGCGCCCGGTCGATCGATCGTAATCGGCGGGGCCCCGTCGATGCTGACCCGCCACTCGTTGACGGCGTCGGCGAAGCGCAGCGTCACCCGATCGCCGCGAAAGGCCGCTTCGAAATAGACGCCCGGCCATTGGTGGCGGAACCCGGCGGCGATCCGCGCCACCCGTCCGCCGACATGCACCGGCAGCGCCTGCAAGCCAGCGTCCTCGGCCGTGACGGTCACCCGTTGGGGCGGCCGCATGTCGCCGGCCACGGCAAGGGCGATCGCGAGGGGAACGAAGCGCAGCATCGCCGCCGATCCTGCGTCGGCCGGGGCGGGGTGCGCAAGCGATCAGAAGATGCCGAGGAACTTCTTGCGCTGCTGCTTTGCGGCGGCGGGGCTCGTCTTGCCGCTTTCCGACTTGGCGGTGGTGCCGCGGCCGACATCGTCGCGCGGCCGGCCCTTTACATCGCGCTGGCTGGCGGCGGTCGCGCCCGCCAGCACCGGGCCGCAGTCCGCTGCCTTGGCATCGCCGAAATCGACGAAGGCCAACACCGCGGCGAGCGGCGAGGCGGCGACGCCAAGCCCCAGCCCGGCGCCGGCGCGGCCGAGCAGCTCGGGGCTGATCACGCTGATCCCCGGCTTGGCGAAATAGCCGCCGATCCCCACCGGCGACTGGCCCGAGAACAGGCTGAACCGCTTCGAATCGGCGCGGAAGGCGAGATCGATCGTCTCGTTCTTGAAGCTGAACCCGCCGCGGCCGAGCATCACGTTCTTCTGCGTGTCGATCAGGATCGGATCCGCCGCGGCGATGCCGTCGCGCACGGTGAAGCCGATCAGCCCGCAATTGATCTGCACCGGCTCCTTCAGCTTCTTCTCGAACATCTTCTGGACGAAGGTGCCGATGTCGAACTCGGCGAGCTCGGTGTTGCGCGTCCAGAAATCGCCCTTGGGCAGGATTACCGCGATGCGGCCGTTCGCGCTGGCGAGCGAATCGCGCACGCTGTTGCCGCTGCCGTTCATCTGGATGCGTGCCTTGAGCATGCCGGTCGTGCCGGACTGCTCCGCGCCGAAGCCGGCGAGCAGCACGCCCATCGGCGTCGGTGACAGGCGGATATCGTAGGTGGTGAACACCGGCGCCTTGCGCGCATCGATGCTGATGTCGGAGGTGACCGTGCCGCGTGCGAGGCTGAAGTTGAGCGGGCTCAGCTTGAGCAGCCGGTCGTTGAGGTCGAGGCCCAGCTCGATGTTCGATACCGGCAGGTTGGGTGCGCGGACGGTGCGCACCTGCCATTGCACCTTGGCATCGAAATTCTTGAGCGCGTCGACCCGGAGCGGCGCGTCGGGCAGCAGCCGCGGCGTGCCGGAGACCTGCGTCACCGCCGCCTGCGCACCCTGCGCCGCCAGCGCATTGGGGTTGTAGCCGATGAACGGCCCGGCATCGACGATGTCGAGCACATGGGTGAACAGATCGGCGGTCACCAGCATGCGCGGCTCGCCGAGCTTCACGGTGAACTTGCCGGCGAGATCGCTGTCGCCGAACCGGCCCTTCATGCCGGTGAAGCGCCACTCGTCGCCGGTCTTGGTGACGACCGAGGTCAGCCGGTAGGTGCGCGTGTCGGGCACGGCGATGCCGGCGAGCAGGAACACGTCTGCGAGGTTCTGCCCGCGCAGGTCCATGTGGAGCTTGGCGCCTTCCAGCACCGTCGCGCCGGGCAGCGTGCCGGCGATGTCGACCTGGCTGCGCACGCCCTCGGCGTGCAGCTTCAGCCTATTCTCGCCGCCCGCCAGCGTCTTGTTGGAGGAGAGCAGCGCGCCCGCCAGCGTGAAGCGGGCGCCGCGCGCGGTGCCGTTGCCGTCGAAGCGAATGGTGTCGGCGAAGCGATTGTCCTCGGCCGCCACCGTGTCGACGCGAATCGCCGCGTCCAGCTGGTGGCGCGGATCGAGGTAGCGGATCTGCGTGCCGGCGATTCGCGCGCGCTGGATCAGCGGCATGGTCAGCGGCTTGCCGCCGCCGCTGCCGAAGGTCCACGTGTTCTGCTTGCCGTCGCGATCCCATTGCAGGTCGATTCGCCCGTCGGTGAGGCCGAGCCACTGGAAGCGCTTCTGCTCCGCGAGGAGCGAGAAGGTGGCGATTCGCGCGTCGATACGCTTTGCCGTGAAGAACGGGCTGGTGCCGGCCCAGTCCGGATTCTCGACGCTCAGCCCTTCCGCCATGAACTTGAGGTTGAACGGCGCGAAATAGAGCTGGAAGTCGCCCGCCACCCGCACCTTCCGATGCGCGCTCGAACTGGCGATCGACTCGAACGTGCCCTTGAGAAACCGGCCCTTGGTGACGAACAGGATGGCCCAGGCCAGCACCACCAGCCCGACCAGGCTGGTGACGACCGCGATCGTCGCGGCGAGCGGCGTGCCCATCGCGCGCGCCGGCCGGGGCGGCGGGGCTGCCTGCTCGGCGGCGAGAACGGGGCTGTCCAAGTCGGCCATGAACCTCAAAATCCTTCGTGCCCGCGCGGTTCCCCGGTGGTTGCATATCGCCCAGCCATCGGCTAAGGGGCCGCCTTTCCGCGATCGAGGGACCGTCCGGCTAATAGGGCTGCCGCGGCTGTCTGCAATCGTCGAACCATAAGGAGACGAAAATGCCCAAGCTCAAGACCAAGAGCGGTGTGAAGAAGCGCTTCAAGTTCACCGCCACGGGCAAGGTGAAGCACGGCGTCGCCGGCAAGCGCCACCGCCTGATTTCGCACAATTCGAAGTATATCCGTACCAACCGCGGCACCAGCGTGCTGGCCGACGCCGACGTGGCACACGTCAAGGCGTGGGCGCCGTACGGCCTGAAGTAAGGGAGTCCTGAAAAATGGCACGAGTGAAGCGTGGTACGACCACCAAGGCGAAGCATAAGCGGATTTTGGATCAGGCGAAGGGCTATTATGGCCGTCGCAAGAACACGATCCGCATCGCGCGCCAGGCCGTCGAAAAGGCCGGCCAGTACGCCTATCGCGACCGCAAGGTAAAGAAGCGCAGCTTCCGCGCCCTGTGGATCCAGCGCATCAACGCCGGTGTGCGCGCCGAAGGCCTGACCTATTCGCAGTTCATGCACGGCCTCAAGCTGGCCGGTATCGAACTCGACCGGAAGGTCCTGGCCGACATCGCGATGCACGAAGGTGAGGCGTTTACCGCCATCATCGCGCAGGCGAAGGCGGCACTGCCCCAGGCCGCCTGAGCGGACCTGCGCGCAAGCTGAACAAGGGGCGTCGAGGCTGCGGCTTCGGCGCCCTTTTTCATTCCAACCGGGAGGGACGATCCCGTGGCGATGAAGACCTGGTGGCTCTACGTCACCGCCGTGTTTTTCGTGTCGATGA
This sequence comes from Sphingomonas azotifigens NBRC 15497, assembly GCF_002091475.1. Lineage (GTDB taxonomy): Bacteria > Pseudomonadota > Alphaproteobacteria > Sphingomonadales > Sphingomonadaceae > Sphingomonas > Sphingomonas azotifigens. Next base: position 9,547 of record NZ_BCTR01000061.1, on the reverse strand, counting down.
CGCCGGGGCCGAACATGCTCCACGTGATGGTGCAGAGCATCCGCGAGGGTGCGGCGCGCGTGCTGCCGACCACCGCGGGGCTGATGAGCGCGAACCTGTTCTGCCTGATCGCCTCGGCGGCGGGGCTGGGCGCGCTGCTCAAGGCATCGCCGGGGCTGTACGACGCGCTGCGCTATGCGGGTGTCGTTTACCTCGTGTGGCTCGGCATCAAGGCCTGGCGCGCACCGGTGGCGGAGGCGCATGCCGATGCGCCGGTGCCGGTGCGCCAGTCGGTGCGGGCGCGCTATCTCACCGGGCTCGGCACGGGGCTGTCCAACCCCAAGCTGATCGTCTTCGCCGCCGCGCTGTTCCCGCAGTTTCTCGACGTGAGCCGGCCTTTCCTGCCGCAGCTGGCGATCCTGATCGCGACCTTCGCGGTGATCGAAGCCTTCTGGTTCTCGGTCTATGCGCTGGGCGGGCGCTCGCTCGCGGCCTGGCTGGCACCGGCGACGCGGCAGCGGATGTTCAACCGGGTGACCGGCGGCGTGTTCGTGGCGTTCGGCGCCGCGTTGCTCGGCAGCCGGGTGTAGCCATGCCCCACGCCCAACGTCGTCATTCCCGCGAAGGCGGGAATCCATTGACTCACCGGCTTCGGCTCCTGCTGAATCGGCACGGAGAATGGATCCCCGCCTCCGCGGGGATGACGGTGTAGAGGGGGTGGCGGGATGGACAAACAACCCTGCGTGTACATCCTCGCCAGCCGACGGCACGGCACCCTCTACACCGGCGTGACGTCGAACCTGCTGGGCCGCATCTACCAGCATCGCGAGAAGGTCACCCACGGCTTCACCGCCGAACACGAGATCGCCCGCCTCGTCTGGTTCGAAGTGCATGAGGACATGAGCGCCGCCATCCTCCGGGAAAAGCGGATCAAGAAGTGGAATCGGGACTGGAAGCTGGCCCTGATCGAGCGCAGCAACCCGCAATGGGTTGACCTCGCGATCGGACTAGGGTTCCAGCCATCTCGCACAGTGAACGGAAAACGATGACCACCGATCTCGATACCCTGCGCGGCGAGCTGCTTGCCGCGATTGATGCCGCCACCGCGCTCGATGCGCTGGAGGCGGTGCGCGTCCAGGCGCTTGGCAAGCAGGGCGCGATCACCGGCCTGCTCAAGACGCTGGGCAAGCTCACCCCCGAGGAGCGCCAGGAACAGGGCCCGCGCATCCATTCCTTGCGCGAAGCCGTCACCGAGGCGCTCGCGAGCCGAAAGGCGGCGATGGAGCAGGCCGCGCTCGAAGCGCGCCTCGCCAGCGAGACGGTGGACATGACGCTGCCGGTCGACGGCGTCGCGCCGGGCTCGGTCCACCCGGTCAGCCAGGTGATGGACGAACTGGCCGAGATCTTCGCCGATCTGGGCTTCGCGGTCGCCACCGGCCCCGAAGTCGAGGACGACTGGCACAATTTCACCGCGCTCAACATTCCGGAGACGCATCCGGCGCGCGCGATGCACGACACTTTCTACATCGCCGGCGAGCACGAACGGCCGATGGTGCTGCGCACGCACACCAGCCCCGTGCAGATCCGTACGATGACGAGCCAGAAGCCGCCGATCCGCATCATCGCGCCGGGCCGCGTCTATCGCTCGGATTCGGATGCGACCCACACGCCGATGTTCCACCAGATCGAAGGCCTGGTGATCGACAAGGGCATCACGCTCGGCCACCTCAAATGGACGCTGGAGACCTTCCTCAAGGCCTTCTTCGAGCGCGACGACATCGTGCTGCGTCTGCGCCCCAGCTATTTCCCCTTCACCGAGCCTTCGGCCGAAGTCGATGTCGGCTTCACCTGGAAGGACGGCAAGCGCGTGATCGGCGGCAGCGGCGACGCGCCCGGCGGCGGCTGGATGGAAGTGCTGGGCAGCGGCATGGTGCACCGGCGGGTGATCGAGGCCTGCGGGCTCGATCCCGAGGAATGGCAGGGCTTCGCCTTCGGCACCGGCGTCGACCGGCTGGCGATGCTCAAATATGGGATGGACGACTTGCGCCCCTTCTTCGACGGCGATCTGCGCTGGCTCAAGCATTACGGCTTCTCGGCGCTCGACGTGCCCACGCTGAGCGGGGGAGTCGGCGCATGAAGTTCACCCTGAGCTGGCTCAAGGAGCATCTGGAGACCGAGGCCTCGCTGACCGAGATCCTCGAGGCGCTGACCCGTGTCGGCCTCGAAGTCGAGGGCGTCGAAAACCCCGCCGAGCGGCTGAACGGCTTCCGCGTCGCGCGCGTGCTGACCGCCGAGCGGCATCCACAGGCCGACAAGCTGCAGGTGCTCAGCGTCGATTTCGGCGAAGGTCCGTTGCAGGTCGTCTGCGGCGCGCCGAACGCGCGTGCCGGGCTGGTCGGTGTGCTGGGGCTTCCCGGCGCGGTGGTGCCGGCCAACGGCATGACGCTCAAGGTCGCGGCGGTGCGCGGCATCGAATCGAACGGCATGATGTGCTCGACCCGCGAGCTGGAGCTCGGCGAGGACCATGACGGCATCATCGAGCTGCCGGAAGATGCGCCGGTCGGCACGGCGTTCGCGGATTATGCGGGCCTGGATGATCCGGTGATCGACGTGTCGATCACGCCGAACCGGCAGGACTGCATGGGCGTGCGCGGCATTGCGCGCGATCTCGCCGCAGCGGGCCTGGGCACGCTCAAGCCGCTTGATGCGGTGGTGGCCGACCTGCCGGCGATTGTGCCGCAGGGCGCGGGGCCGGACGTGCGCACCGACGATGCGGCGGGCTGCCCGGCCTTCTATGGCCAGGTGGTGCGTGGCGTGAAGAACGGGCCGTCGCCCGAGTGGCTGCAGCAGCGCCTCAAGGCGGTTGGGCAGAAGCCGATTTCCGCACTGGTCGACATCACCAACTTCGTGATGTTCGGGCTGGGCCGGCCGCTCCACGTCTATGACATGGCGAAGCTTTCGGGCGGGCTGGTCGCGCGCAAGGCGAAGGACGGCGAGACCGTGCTGGCGCTGAACGGCAAGACCTACACGCTCACCGACTCGATGACCGTGATCGCCGACGATGCGGCGGTGCATGACATCGGCGGCATCATGGGCGGCGAGCATTCGGGCTGTTCGGACGACACCACCGACGTGCTCATCGAATGCGCCTATTTCGATCCCGAGCATATCGCCCGCACCGGCCAGAAGCTGCTGCTGACCAGCGATGCGCGCACCCGTTTCGAACGCGGTGTCGATCCCGAATTCCTCGACGAGGGGCTGGCGATCGCCACCCGGCTGGTGCTGGCGCTGTGCGGCGGTACCCCGAGCGAGGTCACCCGCAGCGGCACGCCGCCCAAGGTGGGTGCGGTCGTCGGCTATGACCCCAATCTGGCGGAGACGCTGGGCGGCCTCGCCGTCCCGGCGGCGCAGCAGGTGCAGATCCTCGAAAGCCTCGGCTTCGTCGTGCAGCCGCTCGACGGCAATGGCGATCCGGTGGACCTCGCCGGCGGCTTCGACGCCCTCCGCGTCACCGCGCCGAGCTGGCGTCGTGATATCGACGGTCCGGCCGACATCGTCGAGGAAGTGATCCGCATCGCCGGCATCGACAACGTCCCCTCGACGCCGCTGCCCCGCACCCCCGGCGTCGCGACGCCCACCGCCACGCCCGAGCAGAAGCTCGAGCGCCGGATGCGCCGCACCGCCGCGGCGCGCGGGCTCAACGAGGCGATCACCTGGAGCTTCCTGCCCGAAGCCCAGGCCGAGGTCTTCGGCGGCGGCGCCTGGACGCTCGCCAACCCGATCAGCGAGGACATGAAAGTCATGCGTCCCTCGCTGCTGCCAGGCCTGCTGGCGGCGGCGGAGCGCAACCTCAAGCGCGGCGCGACCAGCGTGCGCCTGTTCGAGGTCGGCCGCCGCTATCTGGCGGACAAGGAGCGGCTGACGCTCGGCGTCGTGCTGGCGGGCGCCAAGGCCGCGCGCGGCTGGCAGGGCGGCAAGGCGCAGCCCTTCACCGCCTTCGATGCCAAGGCCGAGGCGCTGGCGCTGCTGGAGGCTGCCGGCGCGCCGGTCGCCAACCTGCAGGTGATGGGCGAGGCGGGTGCCGCCTACCATCCCGGCCAGTCGGCGACGCTGCGGCTGGGGCCGAAGAACGTGCTCGCCAGCTTCGGCATGGTGCACCCGAGCGTGCTCAAGGCATTCGACCTCGACGGCGCGGTCGCGGCGGTGGAAATTCACCTCGACGCGCTGCCCGCCAAGAAGGCGACCGGCTTCACCCGCCCGGCCTTCACGCCCCCGGCGCTGCAGGCGGTGACCCGCGACTTTGCCTTCCTGGTGCCGACCAGCCTTGCAGCCGGCGATCTCGTCCGCACCGTGAAGGGTGCGGACAAGGCGACGATCGTCGACGCGCGGTTGTTCGACGTCTTCACCGGCCAGGGCGTACCCGAGGGCCAGAAGTCGTTGGCCATTGAAGTCACGCTGCAACCGGGCGAAAAGAGCTTCACCGACGCGGACCTCAAGGCGGTGGCCGACAAGGTCGTCGCGGCGGCGGCGAAGCTGGGCGCAAGCCTGCGAGGATGATGCGATGATCGAGCGGTTCCTACCCGGGCTCGACGCCCTTCTGGCAGAGCCGCTCGACACGCATTCGGTGTCGGTCGCCTTTCCCGGCGACATGGACCCGCACGAGCGCGAGGGCCGCTACGGCGTGTTCCTAGATGCCGAGCTGCGCATCGCCGGGCTCGGCACCTGCGGCGGCGGGACGCTGATCGAGACGCTGGACGAGGCCGGCCAGTGGCGGCCCGCCTGCGCGATCCTCGATGTCGACCTTACCGACCTGAACCGCGGCCGCGCCTTTTGCCGCGACGAGCTGGTCGCGCTGGGCTGCCCGGCCGGCACGCTGATCCAGTTTGACGACCAGGAAGATCGTTGGGACGGGTTCGCCTGGCACTGCAACCAGCCGCGCTCGTTCGACGAGGACATGCTGCCCTATCGCGATAATTGAGCGTCGGCTGCAAAAAGGGGTTGCGCTACCCCCGAAGCTCGTTTAGGCGCCGCACCTCACCGCGCGCCCGTAGCTCAGCTGGATAGAGCATCAGACTACGAATCTGAGGGTCGGACGTTCGAATCGTTCCGGGCGCGCCAATTTCCTACATCGCCACGCCGCCGATCGCGCGGATCGACGACCGCCTCAGAACAGGCCGTCGTCGTCGTCGTCGTCCTCCACCGAGGCCTGTGCGGCGGCTGCCGTGCCGGGCAGCGCGAAGCGGTGATGGATCTCGCGTTCGCGAGCCATGGTGTAGCTGCGCGCCATCCCGTCGAGCAGGCCTTCCAGCGCCGCCGCGACTGCCGCATCCGGTGCATGGCAGGGGGCGGCTAGGACGCTCAGCTGGGTCACCACGTCGCGCAGCGAATCACCGAACGCGGCTTCGCAATCGACGTTGCTGGTGGTCGTCTCGAGGATGCGGGTCACCGCCGCGGCGTCGTCGGTCAGCCCGGCCAGGCCCTCGCGCATGCGCTGTGCGCCGTCGCGGATGCAGGCGAGCGATTCGGACAGCGCCTGGGCAGCGTCGCCGCCCTGCTCGCCCTGCGGATCGCGCAGCGCCGTCACCGCCGCCACCAGCGATTCGACCGAGCGACGGATCTCCCCCGAGATCGTCGCCAGCATCGTGGCAAAGCCGCGGATCTCCGACGCCACCATCGCCAGCGCCTTGCCCTCGTCGCCAAGGCGGTGGCAGCGCAGATCGGTGTTCCACGCCATCAGATGGACGTCATGGTTCACCCGGTGCACCACCCGCAGCCGCTTGGCGAGCCGCTCGGCGCTGTCCGAGGTCGAGCCGCCCAGCGTCTGGGCACGCAGATCGGCCTCGCGCAGCCGTGCGGTGACCTTGGCGACATCGCTGACGCTCTTTTCCAGCGCGCCCAGGAAGACGCTGTTGTCGCCGCTCGATTCGCGATTGCCTTCGGCCTGGATCGCGAGCAGCTGCGCCGCGCTCGGCGCAATGCCCCGCAGGCTCTCGGCGAGGCGCCGCGACTCGGCATGAAAGGCGTCGATCGTGTCGGCGGCCTGGGCGGCGAGCAGCGCCAGCATATGGCCGTTCACCTGCATCGCCACCGCCGGATCGGCCTGGTTGCGATAGTCGACCAGCGCCTGGATGCCGCTGGCGACATGTTCGAGCCGCTGGCGGGTGATGTCGCCGATCTGCATCGCGCCGATCGCGGTGGCGACCTGGCCATGAATCTCGCGCGCGACGGCGGCGATGCGCTTGGCGCGGGCACCGTCGGCGGCCTGGTGCCGCTGCAGCGCCTCGGCGTCCGCGGCGAGCTTGCGCGGCACCTGCGGGATCACCTTGACGCATTCCGCGGCGAGCTGGCGATCGACCTCGATCAGCGCCGGGATGCTCGCGGTCAGCTGCTCGATCTCGACGCCGATCCCGCCAATCTCCTCCTCGCCCACGTCCAGCCGGACGTTCATCGTGTCGGCGAAGTCGGCAAAGCCGTTGCGGCCGGCGGCCGCCACCTTGATGTTGAGGCCGCAGATGCGCAGGAAATCGAGCGTACGCTTCACCTGCGAGATATGGTGGGCGAGCGGTCGTGCGCCGGCGGCGATGCCCTCCAGCGCCGTCTGGCGCGCCGCCTGGACCGCCGGCAGCCGCTCCAGCCGATCGGCGGTCGCCCGCATGTTGTCGACCGCCGCTTCCGCCGCGTCGCGCCCCAGCGCGTTCGTCACGCCTTCCAGCGCACTTACCAGCCGCTCGACGATGCCATAGGCTTCGGCCAGCGCCTCGCCGGCGGAAACGAAGCGGGCGTCGAGATTGCTCGCGACCTGGCTGATCGTCGCCTCGATCGCGCCCAGTGCGATTTCGGAGTCGGGGGAAGGATCAGGAATGCGTGCGGCGTACATGGCCGTCTCCTTTGCAATCGATCATCGAGCGGTCGCCGCGAGCAGTTCGCGGGCGATGTGGCTGAGCGGGATCACCTTGTCGGCGGCCTCGCGGGCGATCGCTTCCTTGGGCATGCCGAACACCACCGAGCTGGCCTCGTCCTGCGCGAAGGTGCGCGCGCCGGCCTGGCGCATTTCGAGCAGCCCGCGTGCGCCGTCGTCGCCCATGCCGGTCATGATGATGCCGACCGCGTTCGATCCTGCCGCGCGCGCCGCCGAGCGGAACAGCACGTCGACCGAGGGACGGTGGCGCGACACCAGCGGCCCGTCGCGGACCGAGACATGGTAGCGCGCGCCCTGGCGCTCGAGCATGGTGTGCTTGCCGCCGGGGGCGATCAGCACATGGCCGCGCAGCACCGGATCGCCGTCCGCTGCTTCCTTGACGTCCACTTCGCACAGGCCGTTCAGCCGCTGGGCGAAGGCGCGGGTGAAATGCTCGGGCATGTGCTGGACGATGACGATGCCGGGGCTGTTCGCCGGCAGCGTCTCCAGCACCTCGCGCAGCGCCTCGGTGCCGCCGGTGGAGGCCCCCATGCACACCACCATCTCGGTGGTGCGGCTCATCGGCTTGCCGCTCGGCGGCGGCAGCACCGCGTCGGCGGTGAGCTTCTTGGCCGGCGCCTCCATTCTCGGCACCGGCTTGCCCGGCCGCCCGCGCACCCGTGCGCGTGCCGCGGCCTTCACCACGTCGCGGATCTGGAGGTGGTGCTCGGCGAGGTGGTCGGCCACGCCGATGCGCGGCTTCAGGATCACGTCGACCGCGCCGGCTTCCATCGCCTGGAGCAGCGTCTCGGAGCCATTTTCGGTCAGCGACGAACACATCACCACCGGCACCGGGCATTGCTGCATCAGCTTGCGCAGGAAGGTGATGCCGTCCATGCGCGGCATCTCCACGTCGAGCGTGATGACGTCCGGCACTTCCTCCTGGATGCGCTTGGCGGCGCTGAACGGATCGGCGGCCGTGCCCATCACCTCGATCGCCGGATCCTCCTCCAGGATCGCGGCCATGGTCTGGCGGACGCTTGCCGAATCGTCGACGATCAGGACGCGGATCTTGGGCATCAGCTGCCCCGCCGGAACACGGTGTTGGCGACCTGCTCGAGCGGCAGGCCGAGCCCGGTGATCGACTCCGAATGGCCGAGGAACAGATAGCCGCCGGGCGCGAGGCAGTCATAAAGCTGCGAGACGACCTTCTTCTGTGTCGGCTTGTCGAAGTAGATCAGCACGTTGCGGCAGAAGATCAGGTGCATCGGATCGCCGACCGGATAGTGCGAATCCATCAGGTTCAGCCGCGCGAAGCCGATCGCGCTGCGCAGCCGCGGCACCATCCGCACCTCGCGCCGGCGCGGATCGTTCGACGTCATCACATAGGCGCGGCGCAGCGTCGGCGGCACCGGGTCGATCAGTTCGGCGGGATAGATGCCGCTGCGCGCGGTCGCCAGCACCTCGGTGTCGAGGTCGGTGGCGAGGATGCCATATTCCGGCCCGCCCGTCCGCTGGGCATAGTCGTCGAGCACCATGGCGATGGTGTAGGGCTCCGGCCCGGTCGAGCAGGCCGCGCTCCAGGCGCGAAGGCTGCGCACGCCGCGCGCGGCCAGCGCCGGCAGCACCTGCGCGACCAGATAGTCGAAATGCGCCGGCTCGCGGAAGAAGTCGGTCTTGTTCGTCGTGACCGCGTTGATCAGGTGCAGCCCTTCGGCGGCGAGATGATCACCGGTGAACAGATAGGCGCAATATTGGTCGAGCGTATCGACGCCCACCGCCCGCGCGCGGCGGCGCAGCCTGCCTTCCAGCATGGTCTTCTTAGTCTGCGGCATCTTGATGCCGGAGACCTCGTAAATATAGGCGGCGAGCTGCGCGAAGTTGCGCGCACTCATGGAGTCGAGCCCGGGCGGGGGCGACGGATCCAGCGCTAATGCTGCGGACAAGGGCTGCTCCGTTGCTCAGGCGGCAGCGCGTGCTTCGAGCACGCGCGCTTCTTCGGTCGAAAAGATCTTCGACATTTCGACTAGCACCACGAACCCTTCCGCGCGCTTAATGACGCCGCCGATATAGTCGGACGACCAGCGCACGCCGATGTCGGGCGCCGCGTCGACCTGATCGGTCGACACGCTGCACACCTCGAGCACCCGATCGACCACCAGGCCGAGCATCAGCACGCGGTTCCCGACCGGCACGTCGACCACCAGGATGCGGGTGGCCGGCGTGGGTTCGAAGGGCGACAGGCCGAGGCGCAGCCGGAAGTCGATCGTCGTCACGCCTTGGCCGCGCATCTCGGTAAGGCCGAGCAGATAATCCGGCCCGTTGGGGATGCGGAACGCCTCCTTATAGTCGAGGATCTCGCGGACCAGGCAGACCGGTACCGCGAAGATCTCCGCGCCCAGCCCGAAGGTGACGAGCTGCAGTTCGGTGGCGTTGCTCATGCTGCGGCTCCGAAGGCATCGTCCTGCGCATCCGGGCCGCCGGTGGCGAGGTCGAGCGCGAAGCCGCTGACCCGAGCCTGCTGGTCTGCCACGCTGTTCGGCTGGTGGCGCTTGGCCGGTTTGGCGGCGGGCTTGGCAACGGGGCGGCGTGCCGGCGTGCCGGTGCGGCCCGCATGCGCGGTCTGCTCGACGCGGAAATAGGCGATGCTGGCCTGGAGCTCCTCGGCCT
>NZ_BCTR01000060.1 GCF_002091475.1 Sphingomonas azotifigens NBRC 15497 | reverse complement strand
CCCCTCCCCTGAAGGGGAGGGGCTTAGGAAACGTCAGCCGCCCAGTTTCACCAGCAGCGCTGCTGCCGCGGCCGTTTCGGCTTCCTGCTTGTTGCTGCCCTCGGCACTCGCTTCGGCCAGCTTGCCGATCGACACCTTCACCGTGAAGCGCGGCGCGTGGTTCGGGCCGGAGCGATCGACGATCTCATATTCCGGAGGGCGACGGTTGCGCGCGGCGGCCCATTCCTGGAGCGCCGACTTGGGGTGCTTGGGTGCCTTGGCGTGTTCGTCGATCCGGTTGCCCCATGCCTTACGTACGAAGGCGCGTGCAGCATCGAGTCCGGCCTCGCGATACCAGGCGCCGATCAGCGCCTCCATCACGTCGCCCAGCACATTGTCGCTGTCCGCGGCCCCGTCATCGCGCGCCTGCTTGCCGAGGCGGAGATGCGGCACCACGCCGAGCTCGCGCGCGACATCGGCGCAGACCGGGCCGGTGACCAGCGAGTTGAGCCGGCGCGACAGCGCGCCTTCCGGCTCCTCCGGAAACCGCTCGAACAGCCATTCGGCGATCACGAGCCCGAGCACGCGATCGCCGAGGAATTCGAGCCGCTGGTAGTTGCCGGCCGCCTGGCTGCCATGGGTCAGCGCGCGCTGGAAGGCAGGCAGGTCTTTCGCGGGGCGGCCGAACGTCTTCTCGACCCAGCCGCCCAGATCGGCGACGCTCAGAAGCCTTCTCCAATCCGGCTCCAGCGCGCCGCGGTGAACCAGGTCCAGGGAAGCAGCCAATTGGCGCTGCCGTCCGTCGACCAGAAGTTCACGACGGCCTTGCCCTCGATATTCTCGATCGGCACGAAGCCGATGCCCGAGCCATAGGGCGGTTGCTGGAAGCGGCTGTCGGTCGAGTTGTCGCGGTTGTCGCCCATCAGGAAGACATGGCCGGCGGGGACGGTGTACACCTGCGTGTTGTCCTGTGGCAGGTTGTCCTGGTCGAGCACGTTATATTGCTTGCCGTTGGGCAGCGTCTCGCGGAACTGCGGGATGCGGCAGATCGGCGCGCCCTTGGCATCGGCGGTCTGGAACTGCGTCGGGCAATGGGTGAAGTTCGGGGTGATCGGCAGCACGAAATCGGCGATGCGCTGCTTCGGCACCGGCTTGCCGTTCAGGATCACCTGGCCGTTGACCATTTCCACCGTGTCGCCGGGCAGGCCGATGACCCGCTTGATCCAGTCCTCGCCATTATGATTGGGCGCCTTGAACACCACCACGTCGCCGCGCGCGGGCGTGCCGGGGAAGATCCGGCCCGGGATCAGCGGCAGACTCCACGGCAGCGAGTGCTTGGAATAGCCATAGTTCCACTTGGTGATGAACAGATAGTCGCCGATCAGCAGCCGCGGCAGCATCGACTCGCTCGGAATGCTGAATGGCGAGAAGATGAAACTGCGCACCACGAACACGATCAGCGCCAGCTTCAGCAGGAACGTCGCGAGGTCGCGCCACTCCGACTTCGGCTTTTCCGGCTTGGCGGCAGGCACTTGCGCGGGATCGGGGCGCGTTGCGCCGGTTTCGGTCGAGGCGGGCGTTTCCATGGACACTGCTCTGCTAGGGCGCGGCGGGGAGGTCAAGCGGCGGAATGAGGCTGGAACGGGCCGGTGTGGGACGATAGGGGAACCCCTGCCACCAAGGAGATGAACATGGCCTTGCCCGACTGGACGCCGATCCAATCCCTCCCCGCCACCAAGCTGACCGACCTGTTCGCTGCCGACGCCGAGCGGCTGTCGCGGCTGAGCGTCGATGTCGCCGGCATCCATTTCGACTGGTCGAAGACGCATCTGACGCCGGAGGCGGTGTCGGCGTTCGCCGCGTTGGCCCAGCAGATGGACTTTGCGGGCAAGCGCGACGCGCTGTTCGCGGGCGAGGTGGTCAATGTGACCGAAGGCCGTGCCGCCGAGCACACCGCCGAGCGCTATGAGGGCGCACCCGACAGTGTCGCCCGTGCCCGTGGCCAGCACGAGCGCATGCGCGCGCTGATCGACGCGATCGAGGCGGAGGCGCTGGGGCCGATCCGCCACATCCTCCACATCGGCATCGGCGGTTCCGCGCTGGGCCCGGACCTGCTGGTCGACGCGCTTGGCCGTGACATGGACCGCTATGACGTGGCGATCGTCTCCAATGTCGACGGCGTCGCGCTCGAGAACGCGATGGATGTATTCGATCCGCAGGCGACGCTGCTGGTAATTGCCAGCAAGACCTTCACCACTACTGAGACGATGCTCAATGCGCAGAGCGCGCTCGCCTGGATGGCCGAGGGCGGGGTCGAGGATCCCTATGGCCAGGTCGTGGCGCTCACCGCCTCGCCCGACAAGGCCGTGGAATGGGGTGTCGACGAGACCCGCGTGCTGCCGTTCTTCGAGAGCGTTGGCGGGCGCTATTCGCTGTGGTCGTCGATCGGGTTCCCGGCGGCGCTGGCGCTAGGCTGGGAGGCGTTCGAGGAACTGCTCGAAGGCGCGGCCGAGATGGATCGGCATTTCCGCCTGACCGATCTTTCGCAGAACGCGCCCGCGCTCGCGGCGTTCGCGGACCTCTATTACACCCAGGCGCGCGGCTGCGAGACCCGCGCCACCTTCGCCTATGACGAACGGCTGAAGCTGCTGCCGAGCTATCTCCAGCAGCTGGAGATGGAATCGAACGGCAAGCGCGTCACGGCCGAGGGCGAGGTGGTGACCTACCCGACCGCGGCGATCACCTGGGGCGGCGTCGGCACCGATGCGCAGCATGCGGTGTTCCAGCTGCTCCACCAGGGCACGCACCTGGTGCCGCTCGAGTTCGTCGGCGTGATCGAGGCGGGCGATGCACTTGCGCCGGAGCACCACCGCCAGCTGCTGCTCAACATGTTCGCGCAGGGTGCCGCACTGATGGCCGGCAAGGGCCATGAGGATCCGGCACGCAGCTATCCGGGCGATCGGCCGTCGTCGACGCTGCTGCTCGAAAGCCTGGACCCGCGCACGCTGGGCGCGCTGATTGCGTTCTACGAGCACCGGGTGTTCGTGAACGCCGTGCTGCTCGGCATCAATCCGTTCGACCAGTTCGGCGTCGAGCTGGGCAAGGAAATGGCAAAGGCCGCGGACAAGGGCGGCCTCGATTTCGATCCTTCTACCAACGATTTGATTCAAAGGGCATTTGGCGAATGAGCGACGAAGAATATGTGTATGACGAGGCGAGCGGGGAGTGGATCCCCGCCGCTGAGGCCGCGGCTAATGCAGCGGCAGCGGACACGGTGGAAGTGCGCGACTCGGTGGGCAACCTGCTGCAGGACGGCGACCAGGTTACGCTGATCAAAGACCTGACCGTGAAGGGCGCTGGTCAGACGCTGAAGCGCGGCACGCTGATCAAGTCGATCCGCCTCACCGGCGACGCGCAGGAAATCGACTGCAAGTTCGACGGCATCAAGGGCCTGGTCCTGCGCGCGGAGTTCGTCCGCAAGCGGTGAGTCCTGCCTGCAGCCGTCATCCCCGCCTTCGCGGGGATGACGGTGGATCGGTGACGAGGCTCTTGTTTTGCCCGCTGACACCCTATCTTTGGCTCGACCCGTTCTTCCCGGCCCTCCCGCGCCGACACACCTCCGGAGTGACCCATGTCCGACTATGACTTCGACCTGTTCGTGATCGGCGCAGGGTCGGGCGGCACGCGCGCCGCGCGGATGTCGGCGGCGTACGGCGCCAAGGTCGCGGTGGCGGAGGAGTATCGCGTCGGCGGCACCTGCGTGATCCGCGGCTGCGTGCCCAAGAAGCTGCTGATCTTCGGCGCGCATTTTGCCGAGGACCTGAAGGACGCCCGCCGCTTCGGCTGGGACGTGCCCGATTGCCGGTTCGACTGGCCGACGCTGCGCGACAACGTCCTCGCCGATGTCGATCGCTTGAACGGCCTCTACACCCAGGGGCTGGAGAACAACGGCGTCGAGATCATCCTCGATCGCGCGACCGTCACCGGCCCCAACGAAGTGATGCTGGGGAGCGGCCGCAAGGTCACCGCCAGGACGATCCTGATCGCCACCGGCGCGCACCCGCATGTGCCGAGCTTCCCGGGCAGCGAGTTTGGCATCACCTCGAACGAGGTCTTCCACCTGGAGACACTGCCGAAACGCGTGCTGATCGCCGGCGGCGGCTATATCGCGAACGAGTTCGCCGGCATCTTCAACGAGTTCGGCTCCAAGGTCACGCTGGTCAACCGCACCGACGTGATCCTGCGCGGTTATGACGCGCAGGTGCGCGACCGGCTGCTCCAGATCTCGATGACCAAGGGCATCGAGTTCCGCTTCTTCGCCGAGTTCGAGAAGATCGAGAAGCAGGCGGACGGCAGCCTGCTCGTCTCGATGAGCGGGCACGATCCGATCGAAGTCGACTGCGTGCTGTTCGCCACCGGACGCGTGCCGAACACCAAGGGGCTGGGCCTGGAGGCTGTCGGCGTCGAACTCGACAAGGGCGCGGTGAAGGTGGATGCCGACAATCGCAGCTCGGTCGACAGCATCTATGCGGTCGGCGATGTCACCAACCGCGTGCAGCTGACTCCGGTGGCGATCCGCGAGGGCCAGGCCTTTGCCGACACGCTATTCGGCGGCAAGCCGCACCAGGTCGACTATCACTGCGTCCCGAGCGCGGTGTTCAGCCACCCGCCGATCGCGGCGGTTGGCATGACCGAGGGCGAGGCGCGCAACAAGCTGGGTTCGGTGAAGGTCTATACCTCGGACTTCCGGGCGATGAAGAACGTGCTCGCCGGCCGCCACGAGCGCGCGCTCTACAAGATGATCTGCGACGGCGTGACCGGCCGCGTCGTGGGCCTCCACATGATCGGACCTGACGCGCCGGAGATCCTTCAGGCGGCGGCGGTGGCGGTGAAGGCGGGGTTGACCAAGGACGCGTTCGACGCGACGGTGGCGCTGCACCCGACCATGGCCGAGGAACTCGTGCTGCTCAAGTAACCGACTGGAGGCGCCGCGCCACCCAGCGGGCGAGCAGGGGGCCGGCGCCGAGCACCGCGAGGAAGCGGAGCGTCTGCATCGCCATCACAAAGGGCTGGTCGACCGGTACCGAGGTGGCGATGATCGCCACCGAGTCCAGCCCGCCGGGGCTCACCGCCAGATAGGCGGTGACCAGGTCGAGATGCGTGAACCGCGCCAGCAGCAGCGCGAGCCCGGTCGAAAATCCGATCAGGATGGCGACCGACAGCAGCACCCGCGGCAGCGCGCGGGCGGCGAGGTGGAGCGTCTCACGGGTGAAGGCTAGGCCGATCCGCCAGCCGATCAGCGCATAGCTGCATGCGAGCACGGGTTCGGGGAGGCTGAGGCGGACGATGCCGGTCAGGTGCAGAGTGACGCCCAGCGCAAGCGGGCCGAGCAAGGCGGGTGCCGGGAGGCGGAGGGCCAGCGCACCGGCCACGCCCGCTGCTGCCACCGCCAGCGTCGCCAAGGTGGGGAGCAAAGGCGCCGGCGTCACCAGCGTGTGCAGCCACGATCCGCCGTAATGCGCGCCGAGCCCGGCCGCGAGCGCCGAGGTGGCACCCGCCACGCAGACGACGCGCGTATAGGTCATGAAGGCGACGAGGCGGGCATCGGCGCCGAACGCCTCCGCCATCACCACCATCGCGCTGGCCGCCCCGGGCATCGATCCCCAGATCGCGGTGGTACCGGGCAGCACCTGCCAGCGGCTCAGCCCATAGCCGAGGAAGCTGCTTGCCCCGAGTGTAGCCGTCGTAACGCCGAGGAACAGCGGCCATTCGCGCAGTACGGCGGTGAAGATCCCGGCCGAGAGCGTGCCGGCGATCAGGCAACCGATCACCGCCTGCGCGCAGAGGAAGCTCCAGCGCGGCAAACCAAGGCCTGACCCGCCGGCACCGAAGGCGATGCCGGCCAGCATCGGCCCCAGCAGCAGTCCGGCAGAAAGTCCGATCGTTTCCAGCAGCGCCGCCAGCAGCAGCGAGAGCAGCGCGAGCGCAGCCCAGCGCAGCGGCGTCGGGAAGGGGGTCTTCAATGGTTTGGCCTGACGTCCGTTTCCGCCGCCTTGGCGTTGCGCGACAGCCAGATCGTCGTCGCGAGATCCCAGGTGACGTTGCCGACGGTGCGCATGATGTCCGGCAGCGTTTCGACCGCGACGAGGAGGCCGAGTGGGGTGATCGGCGCACCGATCGTCGCGGCGACCGGCGAGATCGCGCTGACATAGCTCACCGTGCCCGGCAGGCTCACCGAGCCCAGCGAGGTCAGCGTCGCGACGATCGCGCCGACAAGCAGCGTGGTGGGGTGCAGCGGCACACCGAACCATTCGGCGACGTAGATCGCAACCGCGAAGTTCATCGCCGGCCCGGTCGCGCGAAAGATCGCCACTGCCAGCGGCAGAGTCACGCCCGATACCGCGACCGGCACGCCGACTTCCTCGGCGCCCTCGATCATCACCGGCAGCGTGGCGAGCGAGGACTGGGTGCTGATCGCGACCGCCTGGCTCGGCAGTGCGGCGCGCAGCATGCGGCCAAGCCCGATCCGGCCGCCGATCACCGCCGCCGGATAGGCGAACAGCGTGATCACCAGCCCGACCGAGGCGACGATCAGGATGTAGTGGAGCAGCGCGCCGAATGCGCCGGTGCCGGCCTTGGCGCCGACGCCCAGCGCCAGCGCGAATACGCCCAGCGGGCCGATCCACAGCACCCAGTCGATGACGATCAGCATGACGTCGCGCACCGCGACGAAGAAATCGGTGAGCAACTTTCGCGATTCCGGCGCGACGCGGGTGACCGCGAAGGCGAAGACCAAGGCGAAGATGATCAGCGAGAGGAAGGCGCTGTTGGCCGCGGCCTGCACGATGTTGGCTGGCACGATGGCGGCGAGGAACTCGCCCATCGGCGGCGACGGTCCGATCTTCTCGGCCCCGACCAGCGCCGCGCGCAGGCTGTCGGCCGAGCCTTGCGGCAACGGCGCGATCTTGAGGAACAGCGGCGTCAGCACGGCGGCGAGCAGCGCCGAGAGGAACAGGAGCGTTACGTACAGCGCGATCGCGCGACCCGCGAGCCGCCCGGCCTGCGCGGCCTCGGCGGTAGCGGTCACGCCGGTGATCAGCAGCGCCAGCACCAGCGGCACGATCGTCATCTGCAGGCCGTTGAGCCAGGCCTGGCCGACGGGCTGCGCCCAGGTCGCCGCGGTCAGCGCGCTTTGGGGCGACCAGGCGGCCAGCGCGGCGCCGGCTGCGAGACCGACCAGCAGGGAAAGAAGAATACGGGTAGGTTGCGACATGCTCGCCCTTTGAGAATTTCGCCGCTATCACGGCGCGCATACAACGCCACAAGGGCGCGAGATCGAGACGCATGGCAAGAAAATATTTCGGCACCGACGGCATCCGCGGCGCGACCAACCTCTCCCCGATGACTGCGGCGATGGCGATGAAGGTCGGCATGGCCGCCGGCGCGCATTTCCGCCGCGGCGATCACCGCCATCGCGTGGTGATCGGCAAGGACACCCGGCTTTCCGGCTATATGCTGGAAAACGCGATGGTCGCGGGCTTCACCAGCGTCGGCATGGACGTGGTGCTGGTGGGGCCGATGCCGACGCCGGCGGTGGCGATGCTCACCCATTCGATGCGCGCCGATCTGGGCGTGATGATCTCGGCCAGCCACAACCCCTATTTCGACAACGGCATCAAGCTGTTCGGGCCGGACGGGTTCAAGCTCTCCGATGCCGATGAGGAAGCGATCGAGGCGCTGATCGACGGTGAGGTGCCGCTGGCGCCCTCCGCCGATATCGGCCGCGCCCGCCGCGTCGAGGACGCACGCGGTCGATATATCCATTTCGCCAAGTCGACCTTCCCGTCGGACCTGACCCTCGACGGCCTCAAGGTCGTGGTCGATTGCGCCAACGGCGCGGCATACCAGGTCGCCCCCTCGGCACTTTGGGAACTGGGCGCGGAGGTCGTCTCGATCGGCGTCAGCCCCAACGGCAAGAACATCAACGACGGCGTCGGCTCGACCGCGCCCCAGGTGCTGAGCGAGACGGTGGTCGGCTCGGGCGCGGCGCTGGGCATCGCGCTCGACGGCGATGCCGACCGGCTGATCGTGGTCGACGAGACCGGCACGGTGATCGACGGCGACCAGCTGATGGCGCTGATCGCCACCGGCTGGGCGCGGCAGGGCAAGCTCGCTGGCGGCGGACTGGTCGCCACCGTCATGTCCAACCTCGGGCTCGAGCGCCATCTCGCCGCGCAGGGGCTCGGCCTGGTGCGCACCAAGGTGGGCGACCGCTATGTGCTCGAGAAGATGCGCGGGTCGGGCTACAATGTCGGCGGCGAGCAGAGCGGGCACATCATCCTGTCCGACTATGCGACCACCGGCGACGGGCTGGTCGCGGCGCTGCAGGTGCTGGCGGAGATCGTCCGCGCCGGCGCGCCGGCAAGCGAGGTGCTGCACCGTTTCGAGCCGCTGCCGCAGCTGCTCAAGAACGTTCGCTTCGCCGGCGGCAAGCCGTTGGAGGACGACCGCGTCAAGGACGTGATCGCCGCTGCCGAGGCCGAACTGAAGGGCCGCGGCCGGCTGGTGATCCGCGCGTCGGGTACCGAGCCGGTGATCCGTGTCATGGCCGAGGGCGACGACAAGGCGCAGGTGGAAGTGGTGGTCGACCGGATCTGCGACGCGGTGCGCGCGGCGGCGGCCTGATTCCGCTATCGCGAGCGCGTTTCGCTCGCGTTCAGCCATTGCGTCGGAAAAGGCTGGTCATGGATCGCTCTCCCCATATCCTGGGTGCCGCGTCGAACCTGCTCGGGATCGCGCTGCTCATCATTACCGGCCTGAAGCTCACCAAGATCGCCGACAAGACGATGGCGGACGAGGTGGCGGTGGGCGCGTGCCTGTTCTTCGCCGTCAGTTGCCTGCTCTCCTATCTCGCGATCCGCTCGCCCGAGGCGACGCGGACGGAGCACATCGCCGACAAGGCTTTTCTCTGCGGGCTGGGCGCCCTGCTGATCGCGGTGCTGATCGTAGCCTTCAATCCGCCGAACTGAGCGACGCTTGCCTCCCGCGGCCAGCTGACTAGAAGAGACGCGATGCTGGAGATGCGCCCCGACTGCGAACGCTGCGGCGTCGACCTCCCCGCCGATTCCGGTGGCGCGTTCATCTGCTCGTTCGAATGCACCTTCTGCGCTGAATGCGCGGACGACCTAGACGAGCGCTGCCCCAATTGCGGCGGCGAACTGCTCGACCGCCCCGCGCGCGTCGGCGATGCGCTACGACGACACCCCGCATCCACCGAGCGCAAGCACAAGGGATAAGGCCATGGGCGCACGCGTGCTGATCATCGCAGGCTCGGATTCCGGCGGCGGCGCCGGGATCCAGGCGGATATCAAGACCGTCACCATGCTCGGCGGCCATGCCATGACGGCGATCACGGCGATCACCGCGCAGAACACGGTCGGTGTCCAGGCCGTCCATCCGGTGCCGACCGACATGGTGCTTGCGCAGATTGATTCGGTGGTGCGCGACATCGGCGTCGATGCGGTGAAGATCGGCATGATCGGCTCCGCCCGCACCGCGCTCGCGGTGGCCGAGCGGCTCGACGAGCTGCCCGGCGTGCCGGTGGTGTTCGATCCGGTGATGGTGGCCACCAGCGGCGCCCGGCTGGCCGATGAGGCAACGGTCGCCGCGTTCGAGCGGCTGATGGACCGCGCGACGGTGGTGACGCCCAACCTGCCCGAGCTGGAGGCGCTGGGCCGCGACCCGCAGGAGATCGTGTCGGCGCATCGCTGTGCGGTGCTGGTCAAGGGCGGGCACGGCGAGGGCGTCGAGGTGGTCGACACGCTCTATTCCGCCGACCCGGAGGACCCGCCGCGGATCGAATGGCGCGATCCCAGGATAGACACCCCGAATACCCACGGCACCGGCTGTACGCTCGCTTCCGCCATCGCCTGCGGCCTGGCCTGCGAATGGGACCTGCCCGAAGCGGTCAGCCGGGCGCGCCGCTTCGTGCGCATCGCGATGCGCGAAGGCGAGGGGCTCGGCCGTGGCCATGGGCCGATGGCGCAGCAGGCGGTGCGGCTCGACCTCAATATGAGCTTTTTCGAGCCGATGCTGAACCAGGTGACGGTGCCGGCCAAGGACCTCGGCGCCAGCGAGCGCTTTTACCGGCTGCTTGGGCTGCGGCAGGTGGTGCGGGCATCGCCGCGCTATGCCCGGTTCGAGACCGAGGGCGGCGCGACTTTCTCGATCGCGACTGACGAGGCGTATACCGCGCCGGTCGTCTATTTCGAATGCGGCGATCTCGACGTGACGGTCGCCTATCTCCAGCAGCAGGGCTTCCGCTTCGAGCAGGAGCCCAAGGACGAAAAATGGGGCTGGCGCGAGGCGCGGCTGCGCGATCCTGCCGGCAATGCGATTCGTCTCTATCAGGCTGGCGAGATGCGCCGCTTTCCGCCATGGCGGATCGAGGACGATGCCTGACCTTTCCTACGAGACTCGCTATTTCCAGCTCCATGCCGGTCCGGTCGCCGGGGTGGACGAGGCCGGGCGGGGTCCGTTGGCCGGCCCGGTGGTCGCTGCCGCGGTGGTGCTGGACCCGGACTGCATTCCCGAAGGCATCAATGACTCCAAGGCGCTGACCGCGGCCAAGCGGGCGAAGCTGTGCGAGGAGTTGCTCGCCTGCGCCAAGGTGGGGGTGGGGATCGCCAGCGTCGAGGAGATCGACCGGCTCAACATCCTGTGGGCGACGATGCTGGCGATGACCCGTGCGGTGGAGGCGCTAGGCTTCCCGCCGGCCTTCGTGCTGGTCGATGGCAACCGCTGCCCCAAATGGGATCACCGAAGCGAGGCGGTGGTCAGCGGCGATGCGCTGTGCCTGTCGATCGCGGCGGCGTCGATCGTCGCCAAGCATCGCCGCGACTGCATGATGATCGAGCTGGATGCGCAATTTCCCGGCTATGGCTGGGCGTCGAACAAGGGCTATGGCGGCAAGGCGCATCAGGAGGCGCTGCGTGCCCTCGGCCCGACGCCGCACCATCGCCGCAGCTTCGCGCCCGTCGCGCAGGCGCATCTCGATTTCGGGCCGATCGCGGCGGAATAGGGCTCGCGGGCAATTCCCTTCGATCGTCATTCCGGCGGAAGCCGGAATCCATTCGCCACGCCGTTACAGCAGGAGCCGTGCCGTAGACCCCAATGGATCCCGGCTTTCGCCGGGATGACAGCGTTGGGGGCAGCTGAAGCTACCCACCTGCCCCGGCAAATTTTGCCTAGTGCGCCGCTCCAGCCCGCCATCGTCCTACAATGAAAGGATCGCAGCGGGAGGAGCTGGCATGGCATATTTGGGCAGCATGATACGGGGGCCGGTCGGCCGGTTCCAGCCGGCGACGCGCTTCGACCCGGTGCTGGCCGAACTGCTGCGCGAGGCGATCATCGGCCCGGCGAGCTTCCACGAAATGGCGGCGATGGTGCGCTATGCCGAACTGCGCGGACTGGGTGCGATCCGCTTCCGCTTCGACCACGGCGCCGCCCTGACCGACCCGACGCATCCGCTCCACGTCGCCTTTCTCGAGACACTGCGCGACCCCGTTCTGGCCAGCGACTATGCCGATCTGGGCGACCTCGCTCCCTGGCGTGCGCGGGCGCTGGCGGTGCGGTTGCCCTCCGACATGCTGGGTCCGCGCCCAAGCCGCAAGACGCTGCGCACGGCGATCCTGGCGAGCGGCACTTCGTGGGAAGTACGCGTCGCCCTGTGCGTCGCGGCGCGGATCCGATTCGCCGCGGATGCCGAATGGTTCGGCCGAGAAGCGCAGGCGCTCTACGAAATGGGTCTGTTTTCGCAGGCCCGTGCGCGGCTCGCGGCGAGCGTCGCACGCGGCGGCGAGGCGATTGCGATCGGCTGAATCGTTTGCGGAACGTTCCAGCTTATCCACAGGCCGGGAAAATTTTCACGAAAACGAAACTGAGTCTTTCGGGCCACACCTACCAGCGCTTGGGCCTGTGGATAACTTCTTGACTCAAGATATGGCGGGTGCCGAAATGTTCCGCCGCGCCAACCACCTGCTTCGGGTCACCACCCGGCGATCCCCCCTCTTGACGGAGGAGTCGCTCGGCCCCGAATAGGGATGCCTTTTGAGCGAAGGGGCAATGATTCATGGGCGTGCTGGAGAAGGTCAAACGGGCAGGTGCGCGCGTCGCGAAGCAGGCGCCGGCCGTGCTGCCGCTGGACACGATCCTGCGCCAGGATTGCATCGAGGCGATGCGCGGGCTGCCCGACAAGTCGATCGACATGATCTTCGCGGATCCGCCGTACAACCTGCAGCTGGGCGGCGACCTCAACCGTCCCGACGGCAGCCATGTCGATGCGGTGACCGACGAGTGGGACAAGTTCGACAGCCTCGCCGCCTATGACAAGTTCACCCGCGAGTGGCTGGCGCAGGCGCGCCGTATCCTGAAGGACGACGGCACGATCTGGGTGATCGGCAGCTACCACAACATCTTCAAGGTGGGTGCGGCGATCCAGGACCTGGGCTTCTGGATCCTCAACGACATCATCTGGCGCAAGGCCAACCCGATGCCCAACTTCAAGGGCACGCGGTTCACCAACGCGCACGAGACGCTGATCTGGGCGTCGAAGGGCGAGAAGTCTCGCTATACGTTCAACTATCGCTCGATGAAGACGCTCAACGACGAACTTCAGATGCGCAGCGACTGGGAATTCCCGATCTGCAGCGGGCAGGAGCGACTGAAGAAGAACGGCACCAAGGTGCATCCAACGCAGAAGCCGGAAGCGCTGCTGTACCGCGTGCTGCTGTCCTGCACCAAGCCGGGTGACGTGGTGCTCGATCCGTTCTTCGGCACCGGGACCACCGGCGCGGTGGCCAAGCGTCTTGGCCGGCGCTGGATCGGCATTGATCGCGAGGGCGTGTATGTCGAGGCGGCGATGGAGCGTATTGCCGCGGCGCTGCCGCTCGACGAAAGCGCGCTGCAGACCATGCAGGCCCCCAAGGCCGCCCCGCGCGTGGCGTTCGGCCAGCTGGTCGAGAATGGCTACCTCGCCCCCGGTACCGTGCTCAGCGACCACAAGTCGCGTTGGCGGGCGACCGTAGGGGCGGATGGTTCGCTTAGCTGCGAGGGGCAGGCGGGTTCGATCCACAAGCTGGGTGCGACGTTGCAGGGCGCGCCGAGCTGCAACGGCTGGACCTTCTGGCATTACGAGGACCAGGGCGCACTCAAGCCGATCGACGCGTTGCGCCAGACCTATCTGCTCGCGACGCAGCCATAAGCTTTTTCTCCTCCCCCTTGACGGGGGAGGATAGCGTAGCTTGGCAGCTTGCTGCCTAGCGAAGCTTGGAGAGGGTGAGCGGCGGCGCAGCCGCCGCGCGATTTGCGTCGCAAATCGCCCCCTCTCCCTCCCACTGCCTTCGGCAGCGGGCCGCTCCCTCCCCCGCAAGGGGGGAGGGGTGCGCTGGCGGCGAGGGCGCGCTTCCCTGGTCGGCGTTCAACCGGTAGCAGTCACGAATGCTCGACCTCCCCGCTACCACCCGCCTGTACCTCCGCCCAATCCAGTTCGTCGACACGCCCGTCGCCCGCGACGGCGAGGTCGCCCGGCTGGCCGGCGGGCTGCTGTGGTTCTCCGGCTATGAACTGATCGCCGTGGAGAATGGTCGGCGCATCCTCCAGCGCACCGTCTCCATCGCCGAAGCCGAGGCCGATCCCCGGCTCGCGCCCATCGCCGCGCGCGTCACTGCCCCCCGCACGCCGCTGACCCTCGGCACGCGCACGCTGCGCTTCGATCAGCCGCAGGTGATGGCGATCCTCAACATGACGCCGGACAGCTTCTCCGACGGCGGCAAGCATCTTGGCGATCCGGCCGCAGCCGCGCAGTCGGGCGTCGACATGAGCATCGCCGGGGCAGCGATCCTCGATATCGGCGGCGAGTCCACGCGGCCGGGTGCGGAGACGGTGTGGGAAGGCGACGAGATCGCCCGCGTCGTGCCGGTGATCGAGCGGCTGGCGGCGAGCGGCGCCGCGATCTCGATCGACACGCGCAAGGCCGCAGTGATGGAGGCGGCGCTGGCGGCGGGCGCACATCTCGTCAACGATGTGTCGGCCCTGCTCTACGACGATCGTGCGCTGGAGGTGGTGGTGCGCGCGGGCTGCCCGGTGGTGCTGATGCACGCCGCCGATCCCAAGCACGGCGCCAAAGGCAAGGGCGGCGCGGCCGACCCGCTGATCGAAGTGTATGACTGGCTGGACGCGCGGGTGGACGCGGTGGTCGCGGCTGGTGTCGAACGGTCGCGCATCGTGATCGATCCCGGCATCGGCTTCGGCAAGTCGCTGGCCGACAACCTCGCGCTGATGAACGGCCTGGCGCTGTTCCACGGCATCGGCTGCCCGATCCTGCTGGGGGCCAGCCGAAAGCGGATTGTCGGCGCGCTGGCCAACGAGGCACCGGCCGAGCAGCGGCTCGGCGGATCCTTGGCGCTGGCGCTGAAGGGCGTCAGCCTGGGCGTGCAGCTGCTGCGCGTCCACGACGCGTTCGAGAGCGTTCAGGCGCTGCGGGTGTGGCGCGGCATGCAGGATGCCGCGCTCACCGCGCCTCACGCGGCGGTCTGATCGATCCCCAGTTCGCCGAGCTTGCGATAGAGCGTCGACCGGCCGATGCCGAGCCGCCGGGCGACCTCGGTCATCCGGCCGCGATAATGGCCGATCGCGAGGCGGATCACGTCGGCCTCGATCTCGTCGAGCGGGCGGAGATGGCCGTCCGGGCGGAACAGGGTGATGCCGCCTGCGCCGCCCTGGCTCGTGATCGGCCCTGCCGACATCGGCCGCCCCTGCGCAATCTGTGCGATCTGCGGGAAGTCGTCGCGAGTCAGCCCGTCCTCGTCGCAGAGCACGGCTGCGCGGAACAGCGCGTTCTGCAGCTGGCGGACATTGCCCGGCCAGTCATAGGCGGTGAGCAGCTGCAGGGCATCCTCTGTGATGCTCAGCGCGCGCAGGCCCGGCTGCTCGGCGATACGGGCGAGCAGGTGCCGCACCAGTGCCGGGACGTCGCCCGCGCGCTCGCGCAGCGGCGGAATCGTGACCTGCACCACGTTCAGCCGATAATAGAGATCCTCGCGGAACCGGCCGGCCTCGACTTCGGCGAGCAGCGGCACGTTGCTCGCGGCGATGACCCGGACATCGACTTCGCGCGGGTGGCGCGCGCCGAGCGGCTGGATCTCGCCGGTCTGCAGCATGCGCAGCAATTTGACCTGCGCCTCGAGCGGCATCTCGCTGACTTCGTCGAGGAAGATGGTGCTGCCGTCGGCATCCTGCAGGCGCCCGATCTTGCGCTCGAACGCGCCGGTGAAGGCGCCTTCTTCATGGCCGAACAGTTCCGATTCGACGAGGTTGGCGGGGATCGAGCCGCAATTGACACAGATCAGCTCGTTGCGCGCGCGCGGCGAGGCGCCGTGGATCGCCTCGGCGACGACATGCTTGCCGACGCCGCTCTCGCCCTCGATCAGCACCGGCACGCGGGCGCGCGCGGCCTTGGCGGCGACCGCCAGCGCGGCGCGGAACTGCGGGGCGGAGCCGACGATCTCGTTGAAGCCGAGATTGGCGGTGAGCTTTTCGGTGAGCGGACGCAGCTCGCCGGCGGTGCTGCCGCCCATCGCGCTCTCCAGCGCAGCGAGCAGGCGTTCCGCGGCGATCGGCTTGACCAGGAAGTCGCTGGCGCCGGCGCGCATCGCGCCCACCGCGGCGGCGACCGAGCCATTGGCGGCGAGCACCAGCACCGGCAGGTGCGGCCGGCGGGCGCGCAGCTCGGCGATCAGGATCGCCGCGTCGGCATCCGAGGCGGGGTGATCGAGCAGGACTGCATCGGCGGCCAGACCGTCCGGCGTGCCGAGCGTGGCAAGCGCGCCCTCCGCATCATCGGCGAAGATCGTCCGCCAGCCACGACGGGAGGCGATGGCAGCCACCAGGCGCCGCTGCGCCGGTTCTGAATCGATCAGCAACAGAAGACGTTGCCCGTTGCGCGTCATGCCGACTCCAGTCCCCAATGTCCCGTTTCGAGCCGCATGCGTTAGAGCATAGGCGTAAAGTTCGGCTTAAGCCTGCACGAACCAGTTCTTGGGCAGCCGGGGTTGAGGGGAACCGAAGCAGCGGTATAAGACATTCGGCACCTTAGGAGAGGAGCGGGTCCATGGTTGAAACAGGTGAGAACGCCGGCGAGATCCAGACACATCTCGAAACCTTCCATGGTTTCACGGCATTGATGAAGTGGGGCACGGTTGCTGTGTTCCTCATCGCTGCTTTCGTCGTCTTCCTGATCGCCCGCTGACGTGAAGATCGCGGTACTGAAAGAGGCGGCGGTCGCCGAACGACGTGTCGCGGTTACGCCCGAGACCGTCAAGAAATTTATGAATGTGCAGGCTTCTGTCGCGGTGGAGACGGGGGCGGGACTTGCTGCCTCCTACACCGACGAGGCGTATCGCGCGGCCGGCGCGACGATTGCGTCGCGCGCGGAAGTGCTTGCCGATGCCGACATCATCCTGGCGGTGCAGGGGCCGGATCCCGACAGCCTTGCAGGGCTCAAGCCGGGGGCATGGCTGGTCGCCGGGCTCAATCCCTTTGGCGAGCGGGCGCGAATCGATCGCTATGCGGCGTTGGGGCTGGAGGCGCTGGCAATGGAGTTCATGCCGCGCATCACCCGCGCCCAGTCGATGGACATCCTGTCTTCGCAATCGAACCTTGCCGGCTACAAGGCGGTGCTGGACGCCGCGGCCGAATATGACCGCGCCTTTCCCATGATGATGACCGCCGCCGGCACGGTGAGCGCGGCAAAGGTCTTCGTGATGGGCGTCGGCGTTGCCGGCCTCCAGGCCATCGCCACGGCGCGGCGGCTGGGCGCGCAGGTCTCCGCCACCGATGTCCGCTCGGCGACCAAGGAGCAGATCCTGTCGCTCGGCGCCAAGCCGATCTTCGTCGAGAATGTCGCCGGGATCGAAGGCGAGGGATCGGGCGGCTATGCTACCGAGATGAGCGATGCCTACAAGGCGGCACAGGCCGAACTGGTCTCGGCGCACATCGCCAAGCAGGACATCGTCATCACCACCGCGCTGATCCCCGGCCGGGCCGCGCCGCGGCTGATCAGCGACGCGCAGATCGCGACGATGCGGGGCGGCAGCGTGATCGTCGACCTGGCGGTGGAGCAGGGGGGCAATGTCGAAGGTTCGTTGCCGGGCGAGATCGTCGAGCGGCACGGCGTGAAGATCGTCGGCCATCGCAACGTGCCGAGCCGGCTGGCGGCGGACGCCTCTGCCCTGTTCGCGCGCAACCTGTTCAACTTCCTCTCCGCCTTCTGGGACAAGGAGGCGGGCAGGCCGGTGCTCGACGAGGAAATCGGCAATGCCGTGCGGGTGACGCAGGGCGGCAAGGTGGTGCACGAGAGACTGCTGCAATAATGCCGGGGCGTCCCCCAATCTTCCCCGTTCCGGGGAGGATCTTTCCGCCCGGGCGCGCGCGGATCAGGAGTAGATCATGGACTTCATCTCGATCCTTTCGGTCTTCGTGCTGGCGTGTTTCGTCGGCTATTATGTCGTCTGGTCGGTCACGCCAGCGCTGCACACGCCGCTGATGGCGGTGACCAACGCGATTTCCTCCGTCATCATCGTCGGCGCGCTGATCGCGGCGGCGGCGGGTAGCGTCGGCAGCGCGGGGGAGGCCTCCAAATGGCTGGGGCTGCTCGCGGTGGTGCTGGCCAGCATCAACATCTTCGGCGGCTTCGCGGTGACCGCGCGCATGCTCGCGATGTACAAGAAGAAGGCGCGCTGAGCATGGAGAGCATCGCACAAAGCCCCTGGGCGGCCCTCGCCTATCTCGTCGCGGGCATCTGCTTCATCCTCGCGCTGCGCGGGCTTTCCAGCCCCAGTACCAGCCAGCGGGGCAACCGCCTGGGCATGATCGGCATGACGATCGCGGTCGTCACCACGCTCGTCACGCACTTCCCGCATGAAGTGGCGCGGACGGGGGCCTTTCCTGGCTCGGCGGTCTTCCCCGATCCTGTCGCTGCCGGGGAGATTTTCGTCGCCATCCTGATCGGCGCCATGATCGGCATCGTAACCGCGCGGCGCATCCCGATGACGGCGATGCCGCAACTGGTCGCCGCCTTCCACTCGCTGGTCGGCCTCGCCGCCGTGCTGGTTGCCTGCGCTGCGTTCCTCAACCCCGCCGCCTTCGGCATCGCCGATCTGGTCGTGCCGCTGATCGGTGCGCCGTTTGAATCGATCCACCCGGTCAGCCGAATCGAGATGGGGCTGGGCGTCGCGATCGGCGCGATCACCTTCTCCGGGTCGGTGATCGCCTTCCTCAAGCTCAACGGCAATATGGGCGGCAAGCCGATCCTCTTGCCCGCGCGCCACGTGATCAATTTGGGGCTGCTCGCCGCGATCCTCGGCTTGGTCGGCTACTTTACCCAGGACCAGAGCCCCTGGATCTTCTGGACCGTGACGGTGCTGAGCTTCGCCATCGGCTTCCTGCTGATCATCCCCATCGGTGGCGCGGACATGCCGGTCGTGGTCTCGATGCTCAACAGCTATTCGGGTTGGGCGGCGGCGGCGATGGGCTTCACGCTGCACAACTCGGCGATGATCATCACCGGCGCGCTGGTCGGCAGCTCGGGCGCGATCCTCAGCTACATCATGTGCAAGGCGATGAACCGCAGTTTCATCAGCGTCATCGCCGGCGGCTTCGGCGGCGATGCGGGTGGCGGCGCGGGTGCCGCTGCGGCCGTCGACCGGCCATGGAAGCGGGGCAGCGCCGAGGATGCGGCGTTCCTCATGTCCCAGGCCGAGCAGGTGATCATCGTCCCCGGCTACGGCATGGCGGTTGCCCAGGCGCAGCATGTGCTGCGCGAGATGGCGGACAAGCTGAAGGGGCATGGGGTACGGGTGAAGTACGCGATCCACCCCGTCGCCGGTCGCATGCCGGGGCACATGAACGTGCTGCTCGCCGAAGCCAACGTCCCCTATGACGAGGTGTTCGAGCTGGAGGACATCAACTCGGAGTTCGCCCAGACCGACGTCGCCTTCGTCATCGGCGCCAACGACGTGACCAATCCGGCCGCCAAGACCGACAAGTCCTCGCCGATCTATGGCATGCCGATCCTCGACGTGGAGAAGGCCAAGACCGTGCTGTTCATCAAGCGCAGCATGGGCGGGGTTGGCTATGCCGGCGTCGACAACGAGGTTTTCTATCGCGACAACACGATGATGTTGCTCGCCGATGCTAAGAAGATGGTAGAGGAAATCGTTAAAGCGCTCGATTGACGGGGGGACGGGTGATCGGATCGATTCTGGGCGGCGCCTTCCGCCTGTTGCGGCAGCATCCGCTGTCGGTGCTGGTCTGGTCGATCCTCTACCTTGTCGGCATCTTCGCGATCGGCATGCTGCGCATCCTGGCGCTGCCGGTCGAGCCGCAGGACCCCGTCACCTTCCTCGTCGCCGGGCTGGTGAGCCAGGGGCTCACTCTCGCGCTGATCGCCGTGCTGATTACCGCCGCGACGCGGGCGACGCTGCACCCCTATAAGCGCGGCGCCTGCTATCTGCGGCTCGGCGCCAGCGAAGGGCGCGTCTTCGTGCTGCTGGCCCTGCTGGCGATCGCGAGCGCCGTCGCCATGTTCCTGATGGTCCTCGCCAACGGCTTCGTACTGTCGCTGTTCGCCTGGCTGGTATCGGGCACCGTGGCAGTGTGGATCGGCGTGGCGCTACTGCTGGCAGAGGTGGCGGGGCTGGTCTTCGTCCAGGTGCGGCTGTCGATCGCGCTGCCGCTCACCTATCTCTACGAGGCGATCACCGTCGACGAGGCCTGGGCGCAGTCGCGCGGGCATTTCTGGGCGATCTTCGGCGCGTTCTTCACCATCGGGCTGCTGCTGCTCGTCGGCTGGGGCTTGCTGATCAGCGCCTTTTTCGCCCCCATCCTCGCCGACCTGTCCCGCACCGGCCTGCACGGCGAGGCGCTGGCGCAGACGCTGGTGATGATCACGATCGCCGGCCGCAGCTTGCCCGCGATCGCACAACTCGCGCTGATCACCGGATCGGTGATCCTCGCCGCGCTGGGATTCGTGCTCACCACCGCAACGCTGGCGAGCGCCGCACGCGAATTGCTGGGCCTGAAGGAGGGCCAGATCGAGGATTTGCGGCGGCGGCGTTGACCATCGCCTCCGGTTCGGAGCAAGGTGCCGTCCCCCGCGGTACATCCCTCCGGAACGGATCTAAAGTGACTCCGCCATTTCGGAGTGACGCGGCATCTTCGAGAACAGATGCCGAACCATAGGGGGAAGTATGTACGAGGCGCCAGTCGTAAGGGATGTTGCCACACTTCGGTATGACATCGATGTGCAGGTCGCGCTTGTCGTTGCGGAACCTGGAGATGCGCGAATCGAAGCTTGCCAGGCGGCGAACCGCGCGGGGTTTCGTCTTCGCGAAGCGGTCGGCGCGACCGAGGCATTATCGGATGCATCCATTCTCGATGGGGTGCGACTGCTGCTGATCGAAGGCGACGGCATCGCCGAGACGATGCTGGAACCGCTGCTGATCCGGCTGGGGGCCATCGCCGAAGACCGCCGCCTTCCGCTGATCGCCACGATGCTGCCCGAGCAGCTCGATCTCGCGGCAAGCCTGTTGCCGGGCCATGCCGCGTTGCAATGCAAGCCGTCCGAGGCGGACCGGGTCGGCGCGGCGATTTTCTCGCGCCCGATGAGCGCCCGGCTGTTCGACATCGCCGCCGAGGACGATGTGATGCGGATGCGCCGCTTCCAGGAGGAGGTCGCGCGGATCGCCGACTCGCTCGCGCGGCTGACGCGCGGCGCCGGTACCGATCGCACGGCGGGGCTCCGCAACGACGCCACCCCGTTCCGGACCGACACCGCCACGGCGGAAATCACCGCGCCGGAGCTCCGCCGAGTGATCCGTGCGCGCCGGCTTCGGTCCGAGTTCTTCCAGGGCGACCTGTTCGCGGACCCGGCCTGGGACATGCTGCTCGATCTGCTGGCAGCGGAACTGGAGGACCGCAAGGTGCCGGTTTCCAGCCTGTGCATCGCCGCGGCGGTGCCGCCGACGACCGCGCTGCGCTGGATCGGCACGCTCAACGAAGCCGGACTGTTCCAGCGCGAGGCCGACCCCAAGGATCGGCGGCGCGCCTATATCGGCCTGAGCGCCAAGGCGCGCGGCGGGCTGCTCGATTACATCGCGGCGGTGCGACGGGCGGGGCTGTCGATCGTGTAAGGCGATCCGTCCGCGCGCGGCAGTGACTGCCGCCCCCGGGGCAGCGCGCGGGCGGTTCACCGAGTCGGCAAAGCCTCTCGTTCACACCGAGAGAAACGAACACCGGTTTCGCGGGCGCCTTTCCGAAGACCGGAATCGCCTCCCTGCGAGCGCGCCGCGGCGCTGCTGGCCATGCGCGGGCCATTGCAGGGCGCGGATCGCGCGACAACCGCAACAAGGCAGAAGGCGGAGCCGCTTCGACGATGGCTCCGTCAGCGAGATTGTGCGCGCAGCATAGGCGCGGTAGTGCCACTGATCCTGCGGTAAGATATTGATTATATTGTCTTATATTCACTTATTCGCAACTCGGGGAGCAACTCCATGAATGACGCTGTCGAAACCGTCCTTGCGATCCTGATCATCGCAGCAATCGTGGGTGGTGCCCTGCTGTTCGCGGATGAAAAGGGGAAGTCGCGCACCTGCGCCGATTGCGGCTACCGTCCGGTGCGCGATGGCGAGCAAGTGTGTGAGCGATGCCTGGCGGACGACTGGACGTGAGCCTCGCCCGGTCGTTGTGCCGGCGACGGGAGATCGGGCCCCAGGCCTGCGCGCAATTCCGCAAAACGAGTGTTGACCCCGATCACAAATCGCGTACATCCGCCGCTTCCGGGCGACCGGGCGGTTAGCTCAGTTGGTAGAGCATCTCGTTTACACCGAGAGGGTCGGCGGTTCGAGCCCGTCACCGCCCACCATCCCGCGGCCCGCACTGGCACAACCTGATACTGGGATTCGCCCACCCTTAAAATGGGATTGAAAGCGCCGTTGAAGAGCCCGGTTCGCTCATCTTCAGGCGGCGTACTCCATTCCTCTCAGACGGTCGCCTTATCAAAGGCGGCGATCCGACTTCGGTTGACGGAGTGATTCGGCTCGATGCAGACATCCTGACGTGCTCCCCTGCAACTCCTCCAGTTTGAGGTAGAGTCCTCGATCAAGGAGGACGGAGATGAAGCGCAGCAGGTTTACGGAAGAGCAGATCATCGGGATACTGCGCGAGCAGGAGGCCGGCACGTCGACGGCGGATGTGTGCCGGAAGCACGGTGTAAGCAGCGCGACGTTTTACAAATGGAAGGCGACGTACGGCGGCATGGACGTGTCGCAGGCGCGCAAGCTGAAGGTGCTCGAGGACGAGAATGCGCGGCTGAAGCGGCTGCTGGCCGATGCGATGCTCGACAATGCGGTGCTGAAGGAAGTTGCCGCAAAAAACTGGTGAAGCCTGCCGCTCGGCGAAGGGCTGTCGAGGATGTTCGGCAGACCTTCGGCATCAGCGAGCGTCGGGCGGAGCAGCCCAAGGTTCCAGCGATGCGAAGCATCGTTGGAAAGGCTGCGGAGGGATGCGCCATTCTGAGCGTGGATCGGTCGTCGATGCGCTATGCGCATCGGCGTAGTGATGATGGCGACCTGCGGTCGCGGCTTCGCGAGATCGCGCTTGAGCGCCGTCGGTTCGGCTATCGGCGGCTGGGGATCATGCTCGCCCGCGAAGGCATCGTCATGAACCACAAGAAACTGCTGCGGCTGTATCGCGAGGAGAATTTGCGGGTGCGTCGTCGGCGCGGCCGCAAACGAGCGATGGGCACGCGGGCGCCGATGGCGCACCCGCAGGGGCCGAACCAGCGGTGGAGCCTGGACTTTGTGAGCGATACGCTGGTGTGCAGCCGGCGCATCCGCATCCTTGCCGTCGTCGATGACTTCACGCGGGAGAACCTGGCGCTGGTGGTGGATACCTCGCTGTCGGGCGCTCGTGTTGCTCGCGAGCTCGACGCGATCATCGCGGTGCGCGGCAGGCCCCTGATGATCGTCAGCGACAACGGGACCGAACTGACCAGCCTGGCGATCCTGCGCTGGGCGCAGGACCGGCAGATCGAGTGGCATTACATCGCGCCGGGCAAGCCGCAGCAAAATGGCTACATCGAGAGCTTCAACGGTCGCTTGCGCGACGAGTGCCTGAACGAGACGCTGTTCGCCTCGCTGAGCCATGCCCGCTCGGTGCTGAGCAACTGGCGAAACGACTACAACCATGTGCGGCCGCATAGCGGCATAGGCGGGCTGACGCCCGCCGATGCCGCCAAGCGCGTTGTGCAAACCCACCCGCCAGGGCATCCTGGCAGCCCCGGACTCTACTTATGAGTGGAGGAGAAAAGGGGAGCACGTCAAGCAATAGACCGAATAAATCTCGCATCGCTCGGGTTTTTACGAGCGTCCCACCAAAATCCTTCGATACGATAGCCGAGGAGTTGGCCTGAATCGGGTCTTTGATTCAGGCGGTGCCGGGGGGTGTCGTTGTCTGAAGACGAAGAGATTGCGCGGTCCGCAAGCGCCGACGCGAGCGGACAGGATCGCCTTGAGTCAGGATTGGCGTGCCTGACGCTGCTCCTCAATTTTCATCAGATTCCCGCCGATGAGGATCAGCTCCGCCACGCGCTTGGCGATATCCCGGCACCCGAGCCGTTCGAGTTTGTCCGACTAGCAAATCAGGCAGGGGCAAAGGCCCGCACGGTGAACGTCTTGCCGGGGAAACTTTCCAGACAGCCCCTGCCGGCGATCGCGCAAATGCACGACGATAGTTATCGCGTGATCGCGCGCATCGACGGTGACCAGCTTCTGATTCACCGACCCGTCGCGTGCGGTGCGGGTGAGGCCGAGATCCTGACGCTCGAGGCGTTTCGTGCGGAATGGCTCGGCGAAGGCGCTGCTCCAACCGCGCGTGGCGTTTTGCTACTGATGACGACCCGGGAGGCCCTGGCCGGTGGTCTGCGCAATTTCGATATTGCGTGGTTCATTCCCGCGCTGGTCCGCTACCGGCACCTCATCGGCCAGGTGCTGCTGGCCTCTTCTTCCTGCAGCTGCTCGCGCTGATTTCGCCGATGCTCTTCCAGGTCATTATCGACAAGGTGCTGGCCCATCGGACGCTCTCGACCCTGGACGTGTTGTTCGTTGCCTTCGTCACCGTATCGGTGTTCGAGTTTTTCATTGGCGCGGGCCGCACCTGGCTGTTCAGCCACACCACTTCGCGGGTCGATGTCGAACTCGGCGCTCGGCTCTATCGTCACCTTCTGGGGCTGCCGATGGCCTATTTTGCCGCGCGCCGCGTGGGCGACAGCGTAGCCCGGGTGCGTGAGCTGGAGACGATCCGGGAATTCCTCACCTCGTCATCGGTGACTGTGGTGATCGACGGCCTGTTCACCGTCGTCTTCCTTGTCGTGATGTACATCTATTCGCCAGTCCTGCTGTTGGTCGTCGTCCTCAGCCTGCCCTGCTACGTCGCGACCCTCTGGACACTCGCACCCGTCCTCAAGCGCCGGCTAGACGAAAAGTTTCAGCGCGGTTCTGACAACCAGTCGTTCCTCGTGGAATCGATCAGCAATATCGAGACGGCCAAGGCCATGGCCGTCGAGCCGGCATTTCAGCAGCGTTGGGAACGGCAACTCGCCGGCTATGTCAGGTCCAGTTTTCAGGCTCTCCAGATTGCGAACTGGGGTTCCGAAGGCGTCCAGCTCGTCTCGAAGCTGTGCAGCGCGACTCTCCTGTTCGTGGGCGCGAAGGCGGTCATGAGCGGCGAGATGACGGTCGGCGAACTGGTCGCCTTCAACATGCTTGCCGGTCGCGTATCCGGACCGGTGCTGCGTCTCGCCCAGCTCGCGCAGAGCTTCCAACAGGTGCGGATCGCGGTCGATCGGTTGGGGGACATCCTCAACACCCCGACGGAGCCGCAATTCGACCCGAGCCGATCGACTCTGCCCTCGATCCAGGGCGCGATCGCGTTTGACGGCGTCACGTTTCGCTATGCGCCCGGCGCGCCCGAGGTGCTGCGTGACGTCCGACTGACCATCGCCCCGGGCGAACAGCTTGGCATCGTCGGTTCGTCGGGTTCGGGCAAATCTACCCTGACGCGGCTTATCCAGGCCCTTCACACGCCCGATGGCGGTCGCGTGCTGGTCGACGGCATCGACCTCGCTCAGGTCGATCCGCGCTGGCTAAGACGCCAGATCGGCGTAGTCCTTCAGGAAAACCGCCTGTTCAACCGAACCGTGCGCGAGAATATCGCGCTGTCCAGTCCAGCGATCCCGATGGCGGCCGTGGAGCGCGCCGCGCGGCTCGCCGGCGCCCATGAATTCATCCTGAAGCTGGAGCGCGGTTACGATACGATGGTGGCCGAAGGTGGCCTCAGCTTGAGCGGCGGCCAGCGCCAGCGGATTGCGATTGCGCGGGCGCTGCTTACCAACCCCAGGATCCTGATCCTCGACGAGGCGACGTCGGCGCTCGACGCTGAAAGCGAGGAAATCATCCAGCGCAACCTCGCTGAGATCGCGCAGGGCCGCACGGTGATCATCATCGCGCACCGGCTCAGTGCGGTGCGCAGCTGCGATCGCATCGTTGCCATGGAGGGTGGCCGGATCATCGAAGAAGGAAGCCACGGCGAACTCCTCTCCCTAGGCGGTCGCTATGCCGAACTGCACGCAAAGCAGATGGGCCTGCAACCGCCGGTTCCGCGGGCAGCAAACGCATGAATGCGCTTTCCCACAACTGGCAGGTGCTGACGGCGAGTTGGGCGCTCGAGTCCCAGCGACGACGGGCCCGGCAGGCCGAAGCCGAGAACCACGCCTTCCTCCCCGCCGCCCTGGAGGTTCTTGAGCGCCCGCCGAGTCCGATCGGGCTCGCCCTCCTGTGGGGTATGCTCGCATTCGTCGCGGCTGCGTTCCTTTGGGCCTGTCTGGGCCGGATGGATGTCGTGGTGAGTGCTCCCGGCAAGCTCATTCCATCGGGCCATGTGCAACTGGTGCAGTCCGCGGATGGCGGCGTCGTCCGCGCCCTCCATGTCCGGGACGGCGAGCTTGTGCGTAAGGGCCAGCTTCTCGCCGATCTCGATCCCACGCAGTCGGGCGCGGAAGCTGCGCAGGCGCAGGCCGCCCTCGCCACGGCCCGCATGGATGCGGCCCGATCGCAGGCGCTGCTCCGCGTCGCGCGCGGAGAGCCCATGGCATTCGCGCCGCCGCCGGGAACTGATCCGGCCGTCGCGGCGACGCAACGCGCGCTGATCGATAGCCAGCTATCGGAGCTCCGCGGCAAGCTCGGCGACCTGGGCCAGCGGCGTGCGGAAGCGTTGGCCCAGGCGCGCGCATCGGAGCTGGAGCGCCGCCGTCTCTTCGACACGCTGCCGCTGTTGCGGGACCGTGTCGCGCGTCGCCGCAAGCTTACCGATCAGGGCCTTAATTCAAAGATCCAGCAGCTAGAGCTTGAACAGCAGCAGCTCGATCATGAGCGCAGCATCGGTGTGCAGGCCGAAGGGGTGGTGCGCTACGCCGCAACGGCAGGATCGCTCGCGCAACAGATGGACGAGGCA
The DNA here is from genome assembly GCF_002091475.1 of Sphingomonas azotifigens NBRC 15497. Taxonomy (GTDB): domain Bacteria; phylum Pseudomonadota; class Alphaproteobacteria; order Sphingomonadales; family Sphingomonadaceae; genus Sphingomonas; species Sphingomonas azotifigens. Next base: position 17,507 of record NZ_BCTR01000060.1, on the reverse strand, counting down.
CGCGCCGCCTTCGTCAAGGATGTCGCGACGGCGCTGGCGAAGGCCGAAGACGAAGTCCGCCTGCGCACCGAGGAGTTGCGCAAGGCAAATCAACGAAGTCGCCTGCAGCAGCTTCGCAGCCCGGTTGACGGAACCATCCAGCAGCTCAGCATACATACGATCGGCGCGGTGGTGAAGCCAGGCGACCCGATCATGGTGGTCGTGCCGGCGGCGGATGGTGTCGTCATGGAGGCACAGCTTCGAAATCGGGACGTCGGGCAGATCCACATCGGTCAGCCGGTGCAACTGAAACTCGAAGCCTTTCCCTTCACCCGCTACGGCACCGTTCCGGGCAAGTTGATCGGGCTCTCGCGCGACGCAATCCAGGACGAGAAGGCCGGCCTCATCTATCAGGCTCGGGTCGCCGTCGATCCGGCCTGGCGGCCAAACGGCGGCATCGTCCTTAGTCCTGGAATGGCTGCGACCGCGGACATCCATACCGGGTCGCGCCGGATCATCTGGTTTCTTCTCAGCCCGATAGCACGCCGCGCGCAAGAAGCGGGCAGGGAGTGGTGATCAACATGCATAACATCGATCCGCCGTTGCCAGAAAGAATGTGCTGAAGTGTCCATAGAGAAGGGAGCAGCGATCCATTCGTGGGGGGACAGGGATGGCGGATGAGGTCGAAAGCCTTTTCGAGAAGTACCGCCGTGACGCCGTTCTGCTTCATAGGCCCTATCCGCCGTATGAAGCGGCGAAGGGTCTTAGTAAGTTTGGCGGCCTCCCTTCGCTTCCCTCAAATTACGCGTGGCCGCGTACCCCGGAGGGATTGCCGCTCCATTTCCTTGCCCAAATTGATTGCCGGGACATCTCCTTCCCGACAATCCTGCCAGACCAAGGGGTTCTGTTCTTCTTTGGACGCTGTGACATGGAGCAGCTATGGGAAACTAACGAGCCGGACCGGAATTGCCGTGTGATTTTCGCCCCCGAGGGGGCGGCTGGAATACGCGAACGGCAGCCACCAGCCGATCTGCCGCCGATCGGCGGGGGCTATCCTCGGCCTCGATGGATATGCGGCGTTCCGCCCACCCAGGCGTCAGGACCGAACCAGCATTTCGAATGGCCGATCACCCCAATTCGAATTCACAGCTGGCCTGATCCGTCCGCTCTGCCCGCCGAAAATTGTCCCCCCCAGCCGTGGCGCGGCTTGGGTCTTTATGGTCTAGTTTACGCCGAGGATCTATATCCGGAGGAATGGAATACCTTCTGCGAGTACCATGACGATCAGCGACAGCTGCAAACTGCCTATAGACTCAAGCTCGAACAGCGGCGCGCGGAGTCGATCTACGCAGCGACGGGTCGTACGCCGACTACCCATGACAAGTGGGACATCCACCTGGACTTGTCGAAAGCGCTGATGGGCCATGACTTCGACGGGGGCATCTGCCCCTGGCGTTGGATCTACGTACGCTTCCTCTGCATGGCCTTGAGCGTAGAAACCGCCGATAGCCCCCTACCGCTCGCCGACCCTCACATCGTTGAGGAAGGCATTCACTACTGGCTCGATCGCGCCAATCGCGCGGATCCCGCGGACGCTCTCCCGGATGACGCCGGTCGGGAACTGAACAAATGGATCAAGAACATTCGAAGCGGCGGCAGGACGGAACGTCTCATCCTGGATGTCGTGGCCACTGCCATACGAAGCTTCGCGGGAACTCCGGAGCTGGCAAGGAAGATCGATCCTGTGATCTATGAGCTGGTGGCTCCTGTTTTCTGCGACAACACCATACCGGAGATGATGTTTTCTCAAATGCTTGGGCATGCACCTTCTGTTCAAACTGCAAAGTTCGTAGAAGATCGAAATATATGCCTGATCAATATTGCCAGCGAACGAGATAGCACCGGTTGGTCCTTTGGGGACCGTGGCTATTGTTCCTTTTGGATTTCCTTGCAGGATTTGTGGAATCGCAATTTCAACAACTCCTGGGGAACGATCATGGGAAGTTGAAGGCGTTCATGCGAGGATATCAAAAATTAAAATAGGATAATACATGTCAGAAAAATTTGAGAAACCGACGGAATATCTTCATGTCGGACCGCGGGCTTATGAGCCCGACACGTCGGGCCGTATTTTCTACGAGGTGATGCCAGACCCAGCCTTTGGGCGCCTCCCTTTTGAAATCATCGACGAAGTGGCGTTTCATTTTTCGAGACCGGGACCGCACCCCGGCGGGAAAGGGTTTCCGGATTATCAGGGCGTGCCGATTCTTCGGTTCGATCCCCGACGCAAGCGCGTTGCGGACTTGAATAAAAACGGCGGGCTCTGGATCGTTTCCGACCGAGCCAGGAAGCTCTTCGAGCGCGTCGATCCGGAAGCCTTCGAATTCCGGCCGGCCGAAGCGATCAGGTCAGGCAAGCCGTTGGAAGGCGATCCTTACTGGCTATGCGCACCGATCCGCGTGCTCGACGCGGTCGATGAAGATGGCTCGGAGATATGGATAGGTAGATTGGGAGATCATTATACATATCCCTCTCTGCATCTGACCAAAATGAAACTAAATGTTGTTGGACATGCGCACGCATTTAGTCCATTTCGTAGTAGTACTACCATAATATTTGATGATATTATGGTTTCAGAAATAAATCGCGCCGGGCTGACCGGGTTTGTCTATCTCGATCTACAGAGCATCGAGCGAACAAATCGTCTGCGCCCGCTTCATTCGCTTCCTCCTCTTGTCCTTTCGAATTGAGGAGTCGCCGCGATGCCTATTCCCGATCCGTTGCCAAAACAGCACCACGAGATCCCGCAGAAGGCGGCAAAACCACTCCAAGCAGGGGCCAAGGTCATGTCAGATTTCGCCGAGAAAGTAGTCAGCTATCTCCACGTTGGCCCGAAGGCCTACGAGCCTGACAAATCGGGTCGTAAATTCTATGAGGTCAAACCGGACGGGACTTTGGGACGCCTCCCTTTCGAATTCCTCAATGAGGACGAAGTAGACTTCTACAAGATTGGCCCTCATTTCGACGGGAAAGGTTTTCCAGACTATGAGGGGACGCCGGTTCTTCGATTCAATCCTCGGCGCAAACGCGTTTCGGATTTGAATAAATATGGCAGGCTCTGGATCGTTTCCGACCGAGCTAAGAAGCTCTTCGAGCACGTCGATCCAGAAGCCTTTGAATTCCGGCCGGTCGAAGCGATCAGGTCAGGCAAGCCGTTGGAAGGGGATCCTTACTGGCTATGCGCACCGATCCGCGTGCTCGACGCAGTCGATGAAGACGGCTCGGAAATATGGATCAGTAGACAGGGAGAGCATTATACATACGTTACGATTCATCTAACGAAGCTGAAACTCGATGTTGTCGGAGATGCGCACGAATTCAGTCTAATTCGTTACGAAAGTACTGTAATATTTGATGATGTAATGGTTTCTGAAATAAAGCGTGCCGGTCTGACCGGATTTATATATCTCGATCTACAGAGCGTCGAGCGAACAAATCGTCTGCGCCCGCTTCATTCGCTTCCTCCCCTTGTCCTTCCGAATTGAGGAGCCGCCGCGATGCCTACTCCCGATCCGTTGCCAAAACAGCACGACGAGATCCCGCAGAAGGCAGCGAAACCACTCCAAGCAGGGGCCAAGGTCATGTCAGATTCCGCAGAGAACGTAGTCAGCTATCTCCACGTTGGCCCGAAGGCCTACGAGCCTGACACATCTTGTCGTATTTTCTATGAGGTCCAACTGGACGGGACTTTGGGACGCCTCCCTTTCGAGATCATCGACGAAGCGGCGTTCAAGTTTTCGAGACCGGGGCCGCATCCGGGTGGGGCGGGCTTTCCCGACTATGAAGGCGTGCCGATCCTTCGCTTTAACCCAAAGCGAAAGCGCATTTCGGATTTAAATCAAAACGGCCGACTCTGGATCGTGTCCGACCGTGCCAAGAAACTGTTCGAGCGCGTTGACCCGGAAGCCTTCGAGTTCCGTCCGACTAAAGCGATTAAGTCAGGCAAGTCGCTGGAAGGGAATGTCTATTGGCTATGCGCTCCGATCCGAGTGCTGGATGCTGTCAATGAGGATGGCTCCGAAATGTGGATGAGTCGCGGCGAAACCCAATACACTTATGTATCTCTGTACCTTGTTTAAATGAAAGCGCAGAAAGTGGAAGAGGCGCATGCTTTCAGTCTCACGCGGGCATTATACATAAATATATTTGACGACATCCCGTTCAATGAGATCAGGCAAGCTGGACTGACTGGTTTTCTATATATCGACTTCCAGAGCATCAAGCGCGCCAATTGTTGCTGCGCTCTTCAGTCCCTTCCGCCGCTTTCTCTGTCGAATTGAGGAGCAGTCTCGGTCCAAGGTGCAATATCTACAAATAATCACAATGTTCTCCTACTTAACGTTGCGAGAGATACAGCAGAGGATTTTGATGTAAAAATTTTGGATACTGTTCCTTATGAAATTAAAAGGCTTATAAATTAAATAGATAATTAGGTGTATATTTAGGGGTGGCGTTAGAAATAATATTTAACTTAGGCTGATTGGAAAATCAAAAGGAGCGAAGAGGTGTCCGAAAAATTCGAGAAGGCGATCGAGTATCTTCATATCGGCCCAATGGCGTACAAGCCTGAAACTTCAGGTCGTAAGTTCTTTGAGGTTCGCGCTGACAGAACTATTGGGCGCCTACCTTTCGATGTCGTCAACGAGGAAGAAGTCGGCTTCTATAAACCCGGTCCTTACCCAGGTGGGATAGGCTTCCCAATATACCAGGGTGTACCGATCCTTCGATTCAACCCCCGAAGAAAGCGTATACCTGACTTGAACCAGTACGGCAGACTATGGATCGTCTCGGACCGTGCCAAGAATGTGTTGGCGCGGGTGGATCCGGAAGCCTTCGAATTCCGGCCGACTGAATCTGTTAGAGGTGGCAAGCCCTTGGAAAGAGATTCTTACTGGCTATGCGCTCCAATTCGCATACTAGATGCTGTGGACGAAGATCGATCCGAAATATGGATCGGACGACTTGGTGATAATTATACTTATCCGTCGCTGCATCTAGCGAGAATGAGACTAGAAGTAGTTGGTGATGCGCATGCATTTTGCCCGATGCGTTCTCTTTCATTAATCATATTTGATGAAATAATGGTTGATAAGATCAAGAGTGCTGAACTAACGGGCTTTATATATCTGGATTTACAAAGTATCGAACGCGCAAATCGCTTGCGTGCCCTTCATTCACTTCCACCTCTTTCCGCTTTGAACTGAGGATTCGCCGCGATGCCCACTCCCGATCCTCAGCCGCAGCAGCACCTGTCCGTTGCGCTGCGCGAGATCGGGCGGATCAAACGCTCGATCTTCATTTGCGACTGGCTGCTCGACACCAAGCTGCGCCGTCGATCGCACGCCATTCTCAACAAGGGCGAAAGCCGTCATGCCCTGGCGCGTGCCGTGTTCCTCCATCAGCTCGGAGAACTGCGCAACCGCGTCGCCGAGACGATGGCGTACCGCGCCTCCGGCCTCAATCTCGTCGTCAATGCGATCATCCTGTGGAACACTGTCTATCTCAGCCGCGCCGTCCGCTACGTCCACGACCAGGGCATCACCATCCCCGACGCGCTCCTCGCCCAGGTCGCCCCGCTACCCTGGAACCATATCGCGTTTACCGGCGACTATCTCTGGAACGAGATTGATCACCCCCTCGAACGCTACCGCCCAATCCGCGCCAACCGCTTCAATCCCAAAAACTTCCTGTTTCCTTAGCGTACACGGCTGTAGAAACTCCCACGGAGCCCCGAGATCAGTCGAAACTCTGTGGCGGACCGCGGTTTGCGAGGCCCAGTCCGTCACGTAGTTAGAGACGATCAGGGGAGGCTAATCCCATAATAAGGTTGTGCCCGTGGCCCGGCATTCTTCAATCGCGATGTTCGCTCAGGCGGACGGTCATGTTGCTCTGTGCGTCGCCACGCAGCGGGATAGCGGCCGGCTGGACGAGCATGCTGTAGGGCGGCACGTCGTCGAGCAGCCAGACATTGCCGCCGATCGTGCTGCCGCGGCCGATCGTCACCCGCCCGAGAATCGTTGCCCCGGCATAGATGATGACGTCGTCCTCGATGATCGGATGGCGGGCATATCGGCTGCGCGGGCCGGCCGGTGCGAGACCGAGCGGGCTGCGCGCGCCGAGTGTGACGTGCTGGTACAGCCGGACATTGCTGCCGATGATCGTGGTCTCGCCGATCACCACGCCAGTGCCGTGATCGATGAAGAAGCTGGGGCCGATCGTCGCCGCCGGGTGGATGTCGATGCCGGTGCGGGCGTTGGCGAGTTCGGAGAGGATCCGCGCGACGATCACCGCGCCCAGGCCGTGGAGCTGGTGGGCGATGCGATAGTGGAGGATGGCCAGCGCCCCGGGATAGCTGATCAGGATCTCATCGACGCTGCGCGCGGCGGGGTCGCCGACAAAGGCCGCGTCGACATCGGCGTCGAGCAGCGTGCGGATCTCGGGCAGCGCGGCGGCGAACAGGCGGACGAGCAGATCCGGCTGGTCGCTGTCGAACAAGGTGTCGTTGTGGAGCTGCCAATAATCGAGTTCGGCGGCAATCTGCGTGCGCAGGATGGCGAGGCCGCTGGCGAGCTGCTCGGCGACGAAATCATCCTCGCGCGCAATGCCGCCGCGAAAGCCGCCGAGGCGCGTGGGGAACAGCGCCGCGGCGATATGCGACAGGAAGCGGCCGAGCTCGGCCGGCGCCGGGAAGCGCGACAGGCCGCGATGTTCGGCGCGGCGTTCACGCCAGGCAGAGCGGACGCCGTTCAGCGCGGAGACCGCCTCGGCGATCTCCGCGGCGAAGGCATGGTCGGACACGGCGCTCCGCACGGGGTCAGGCCGTGACGACATGCGCGGGCGTTCCGAACGCATCGGGGGCGAGCAGGCCGCTCTGGCGGGCGACGATCGTCGGTACCAGCGCCTGGCCGGCGACGTTCACGGCGGTGCGGCCCATGTCGAGAATCGGGTCGATCGCCAGCAGCAAGCCCGCGCCTTCGAGCGGCAGACCGAGGGTGGAGAGGGTGAGGGTGAGCATCACCGTCGCGCCGGTCAGCCCCGCGGTCGCGGCCGAACCCACCACGGCAACGAAGGCGATCAGGCCGTAATCGGCAAGGTGCAGCGGCACGCCGAAGAACTGGGCGACGAAGATCGCCGAGACCGCCGGATAGATCGCAGCGCAGCCATCCATCTTGGTGGTGGCGCCCAGCGGGACGGCGAAGGCGGCATAGGCAGATGGCACGCCGAGGCGCTCGACCACCTCTTCGGTCACCGGCAGTGTGCCGACCGAAGAGCGGGAGACGAAGCCGAGCTGGATCGCCGGCCAGGCGGTGGCGAAGAAGCGCAACGGGTTGAGGCCGTTTGCCGCAAGCAAGGCGGGGTAGACGACCAGCAGCACCAGCGCGAGGCCGATATAGATGGCGGCGGCGAAGGCGCCGAGCGCCGACAGCGCGTCCCAGCCATAGCGCACCACCGCATCGCCGATCAGCGCCGCGGTGCCGATGGGGGTGAGCGCGATCACCCAGCGGAGCAGCCGGCGGAAGATGGCGAGGGCGGAGGCGTTAAACTGCAGAAAGGCGCTGCCCGCTTCGCCGACACGAACGGCCGCCGCACCGATCGCGATCGCGGCGACGATGATCTGCAGCACGTTGAACGACAGGCCGGTGGTGGCGGCGCCGTCCTTGAGGCTGGTCGAGGCGGTGAGGCCGAGGAAGTTCGCCGGGACCACGCCCTTGAGGAAATCGAGCCACGAGCCGGTGTTCGACGGCGCCTTCGCCGCGCTGGCGGCGACACCGGCGTGGAGGCCCGGTTGCAGCAGCAGGCCGAGCGCGATGCCGATCAGCACCGCGACAAGGGCGGTGGCAGCGAACCAGAACAGCGTGCGGGCAACGAGGCGCGCGGCATTGTCGAGTTCGCGCAGCGCGGCGATCGAGGCGACGATGGCGGTGAAGACCAGCGGCGGGACCAGCGCCTTGAGCAGCTGGACGAAGATCTGGCCTGTGGTGTGCAGGCCCTCGCCCAGGCCCGCCTGCCCCGTCGTCCGGACGACGAGGCCGAGTGCCAGGCCAGCGGCCATGCCGAGCAGCACTTGCCAGGCAAAGGGGACACGGAAACGGGTGAGGGCGGCATTGGCCATGCGCGGACAGCTCCTTTTCGAGCTGCCACGATATCCCATCGGCGTACTAGGAGAACAAAGTTTTGCTATCAGGCCCGCTGGTGGAGCTTGGAAGCCGGGGCATGCTGCCGGGCGGCGGGAGTCTGCCGCCCGGCGCGCCCGATCAGTTCGCCTTGAACGTGGGCTTGTCGCCGGTGAATGCGATCGTCAGATAGCTGTTGTCGCAGGCATTATAGCTCGACCACACCGCCGTGCTCTTGTCCTCGAAGGTTGCCCGCACGTCATATTTGCACTGGGCGCCCTTGTCGAAATGCACGGTGGTCTTGCCGCCGGGCTTCACCTTGGTGTCCTTCTTGAGCTCCGGATCCACCTTGTTTTCGGTCCAGCTGCCCGAGCCTGCCGGCGCGACTTCGATCTTCTCGATCAACTTGCCGGTGTTGTTGACCAGCATGAAATCCCAGTCGTCGGCCAACGCGGGGCTGGCGACGGCGAGGATCGCTGCGGATGCGACGAAAGCCAGTTTCTTCATGGTCTTTTCCCTCCTGTTGCGCAGCATTTTGCGCCGAACAGGTGCAGCGGGCAAGGGCGTAACAATGCCTATAGCGTGCGGATCAGACGCACGGCGACGGCGATCCAGGCCGGGCCGGTCACCACCTGCTGGCGGCCGCCTGCGCCGGGGGGCAGCAACTGCAACCGGTCGCCCTCCCGGCCGATCAGCCGGCCGAACACGAAGCGTCCCGCGGGGCGCGGCACCAGCACATCGCGGTTGAGCGCGCGGCCAAAGTCTTCCGGGGCAAGCCGTTCGCACCAGATTGCGTCGCCGGTGCGATACTCGCCGATGCTGGCCTCGACCGTAACGGCGACCGTGCCGGCGTCCGGGCGCGGCGGCACCTGGGTTGCCGGGCGACGGGGCGCATGGGCGCCGTCTGCCTCGAGCAAGGCGGCGACGGGCACGTCCGGGCGATCGGGCAACTGGACGAGATCGGCAGCGTCCACCTCCAGCGCGGCGGCGATGCGGTTGAGCCAGGCGACCGACACCGTGCGGGTGCCGGTTTCCAGCCGACCGATCGTCTGCGCCGTCGTCGGCGGCACGCAGCGACTGGCGACGTCGTCGAGGGTCAGGCCCTTGGCGCGGCGGACTTCGCGAATGGCGGTGATCATGGCCTGCTCCTAACCAAATCGGTTTTCCACTTTCCTACAGATGCGCCGTGATGGCAAGAGGGGTGCGGTGGAACAAAAGGAGATTCGGTGATGCGTCAGCTGGTGGAACGAACGACCGAGCGGGGACGGAGCGTGACGGTCAATGTCGCCGAGTCGCCGCTCGCATGGCTGCGCGCGCGCGGCCATGTCGACGCGCGGCAATTCGAGGCGGGTGAGCGGCTGCGCGGCGATTACGAGATGGCGGCGCTGGGACCCCGCGTCACGATGCGGTGGGATCCCGCACCGCGCGGCGACGGGCGGCGCGCGGCACCCGAGCCGCTCGACCCGACCCTGGCGCAGATCGCCGCCAAGCGCCGCTTCGATGCGGCGATCGCAGCGGTGGGCGGGGGCCTTTCCGATATCCTGTGGCGGGTGGTCTGCGCCGGCGAGGGGCTGAGCGCAGCGGAAAAGGCGCTGGGCTGGCCCGCCCGTGCGGGCAAGCTGGTGCTCTGCCTCGCGCTCGACCGGGTCGGCGATCATTATCGGCTCAGGTGACGGGCGGCGGCTCGGCCGGGCGGGCGAGGAAGCGGCTATAGCCCCAGCCGATCGCGATCAGCGCGACGCCCAGGCCGAGGAACGACAGGATGCGCAGCAGCCCGTCCAGCGCGGCGGCGTCGACCAGGAACACCTTGAAGGTGGTGACCGTCAGCAGGCCGAGCCCGGCCAGTCGCAGGTCATGGCGCCCCGCGGTGATCCCGCGCCACAGCCAGGCCAGCGCGAGGACGAGCAGCGCGGCCGAGTAGCCGCCATTCTCGAGGCTGCGGATCGGGCCGGTGAGCAGCACGCCATGGGCGAGCCAGCGCACCGCGGCGAGTGCGGCGATGATGCTGAGCAGGGCGGCCGGGACCCGCAGCCGCGGCAGCGTCCAGCACCAGAAGGCGGCGGCCCCCAGATGCAGCGCCAGCAACGGCCCGGCGCGCTGCGCGACGATCGCAGGATCGAGGAGGAGCAGGTCGAACCAGACCAGGCGGCCGAGGCCCAGCACCAGCAACGCGCGGGCCACGCTCGGCAGCCGGCCCTGGCGGCGCAGTGTCCAGCCCGCGGCGATACAGGCCTGGGTGAGCAGGGCGCGCTCGACAAAGCCCCAGGCGAGGAAACGCTCGGGCGTGGCGATCGCCAGCGGCTGCTTGGCCAGCGCGTACACCAGCAGCAGGGTGAGCGTTGCCGTGATGGCGGCAGCGGGGCGTTGCCATCGGCCGAACGCGCGCGGGTCGACCAGGAAGGCCAGGGCCGCGATGGCCGGTGCGGCGAACGCCTGGAGCAGGTCCGCGACCGGGGGCAGCCCGGCATAGGGCAAGTGGTCGCCCGCCAGCGCTTCGCCGACCATGCCTGCGATCGCCACGAGCTTTTCGAAACTGGCGACCAGGGTCGCAACCAGCGGCACCATCGGCAGCGCGAACAGCGCCGGGGCCTGCACGCGCCGCGCCCAGAATACCAGCCCGCCGAGTGCCAGCGCCAGCGGCACCGACAGCCAGTGCGGCGGCAGGGCCGTCGCAAGCGCGACGGTGCCGAGCAGCGCGGTGATGGCGGTTGCGCCGGTCAGCGCCGGATCGTCGCGCTCGCCGGCGAGCTGCTGGGCGAGACGCGCGCACGCCATCGCGGCCAGCAGCTCGGCGAGGCTCCAGCCCCAGCCGGGCAGCAGTTCGCCGGCAAAGCCATGGGCGACCAGCACCGGCCCGCCCGCGCCGAGCAGCGCCAGCGCGACCCAGTGGCGGTCGCGGCGCCAGAGCAGCTGGCCGGGAACGGCGAACAGGAGGGTTGCCACCACCGCAGCGGGCGGCGCGGCGCCATGGTGCGGCCCGGCGAAAGCCAGGCCCTCGAGCGCGAGCAGCAGCACGAGGCTGGCCAGCGCGCCGGGGAGGTAGACCGGATCGCGCCAGGCCAGCGCTATCGTCGCGGCGGCGAGGACCAGGTAGAAGCTCCAGGCGAGCGGCCCGAAATCGAGCCCCGGCGCGATCGCCACCAGCTGCAGCAATCCGACCAGCAACGGCGCGAGGCGCAGCCAGCGATTGCGGATGCCGGCTACCGGCAGCGCCGCCGACGCACCGCCCGCCACCAGCATGGTGAACCCGCCGACTGCGGCAAGGCTGCCCTTGCCATCGACCACCGCGATCAGGAACTGCGCCCAGGCGAGCCCGGCAAAGCTCGCCGCGAACGCCAGCCATGCCCAGCGGTGATGTACCGCCAGCCCGAACAACGCGGCGACGAACAGGCCGAGATAGACGAGCAGCGGGGCAATGCCCGCGGCATCGAAGCCCGCGACCAGCGGCGCCGCGAACCCGCCGACCAGCGCCATGATCGCAGTGGGCGGGCCGTGGCGCAGCGAAAGCCCCATGGCGGCGAGCGTCACCAGCACCACAGCGCCAAAGGCGGTGGACGGCGCGATGAGGTGGTACAGCGCCGCGGCCATGTAGAGCGTGCCATAGAGGCTGGCGATCCCGGCGCCGGCGAGCGCCTGTCCCAGCCGGGCATCGTCGCGCGTGGCCGGCAGGTGGCGCGCCGCTTCGCCGGCGCAGACGAGCGCGCCGCCGAACAGTGCTGCGATCAGGGTCCGGGCGGCGGGGCCGAGCAGGCCCTGCTCGATCGAGTAGCGGACCAGGAAGATCCCGGCGAGCACCAGCGCGACGCCGCCGATCCAAATCGGCAGACGCCCGCCGATCAGCGTTTCGACCCGGAGCGTGGGGAGGGCCCAGCGCCGGGTAGGTTCCTCGGGGGCAAGAGGCGGCGCTTCCGACGGAAGCTCCTCGGCCACGGTTGTGGGCGGCGCGACCGGTTGCTCCAACGGCGCCGGGCTAGGCGCCAACGCGCCGCGTGCTTCGAGGCGTTCGACCTGACGCTCCATCGCTGCCAGCGCCCGGGCGAGATGATCGATCCGCGCTTTGAGCAGCGCGAACCCTGCCGCGACGGCACTGGCGAGCAACAGGAAAAGCAAGGCCATCATCGGCGGCAGCGTGGCAGAAACCTTGGCCGCTGTCGCGCAAAGGTCGCGCCACCGCGCACAAAATCGGCTATGCTGCAGGCCATAAGCGGGAGGAATGCCGATGATCGTCTATGGTTCAACGATTTCGCCGTACGTGCGCAAATGCATGGTGTTCGGGGCCGAGAAGGGCCTCGCGCTGGAGCTGAAGTTCGCCGGCCCGGGCAGCCCGGATCCCGAATTTCGCGCGGTCAGTCCCTTCGGCAAGATGCCGGGCTTCCGCGACGGCGACTTCACGATCTCCGACTCCACCGCCATCGTCACCTATCTGGAAGCCAAATATCCCGAGCCCAACCTGATCCCAATCGAGCCCCAGGCCCGTGCGCGGACGATCTGGTTCGACGAGATGGCGGATACGCTGATGATGGCGGCGGCCGGAGTCGTGTTCGGGAATCGCTTCGTCAAGCCGCGGGTGATGCAGCTGCCCTGCGACCATGTCGCCGCCGACCAGGCCGAGAACGAGCAGCTGCCGCCGATCCTCGCCTATCTGGAGCGGACGATCCGCGAAAGCGGGTTCCTGGTCGAGGATCGCTTCACCCTGGCCGATATCTCGGTTGCGAGCCCGCTCGCCACGCTGGGCTGTATCGGCGTGTGCGTCGATCCCGCCCGCTACCCGCGCACCGCCGCCTATGTCGATGCGATCCACGCCCGGCCGAGCTTCGCCGAGATCATCGCCCGCGATCGCGCGCAGGTGGCGGCGATGGGCGGCGGGGTCGATCGCGCGGCATAGCCAAAGCGCCGTCCCTTCCCTAGATGGGGCGGCATGCGCATCGCCTTCACCAAGTGCCATGGTTCGGGAAACGACTTCCCGCTGATCGACGCCCGTGCCCTCACCCTGGGCGAGCCGGAATGGGCGACGCTCGCCCGCCTGCTCGCCGACCGTCGCGGACCGGTCGGCGGCGACGGGCTGCTGGCGCTGGTGCCCGGCGACGACACCCACGCGTTCGGCATGCGGATGTGGAATTCGGACGGGTCGGAGGCGGAGACCTGCCTCAACGGCCTGCGCTGCACCGCGCGGCTGGGCTTCGACCTGCTCGGGATCGACGCGGCGCAGGTGAAGCTGAAGACGAGTTCGGCCAGTGTCGCGCGCGATCCCGCGATCGCGCCCGGCGTCGCGACGATCCGCACGCTGGTCGGCCCCAATTCGACGCGCAGCGCCGATGTCGGGCTGGTCGGCGCACCCGAGACGGTGATCGACGCGCCGGTCGACGGGCTGCCCAACCCGCGCGCGTTCACCGCCGTGGCGATGCCCAACCCGCATCTGGTGACCTTTGTCGACAGGGTCGACGACGACGAGTTGGTCGCGCTGGGCCGCTGGTGCGAAAGCCGCCCGGCGCTGCTGCCGGCCCGCGCCAACGTCTCCTTTGTCGAGCAGCGCGGGCCGGCCCGGCTGTTCGTCCGCACCTTCGAGCGCGGCGTCGGGCTGACCGACAGCTGCGGCAGCGCCATGGCGGGATCGGTGCTGAGCGCAGCGCTGACCGGCCGGGTGCCGTTCGGCACGCCGATCGAGGTGTTCAACCGCGGCGGCATGGTACGCGGCCAGGCCGAGGCGGACACGCGGGTGATGCTCTCCGGCAATGCGACGTTCGAGACGGAGCGGGTGGCCGAGGTGGATTTCGCCACCGGCACGTTGGACGCGGTGGAAACGCTGCACGCGCGTGACGACGAGCGTGCAGCGTGGGACGCGATGGTGGCGGGGCTGAGCGCGTAAGTGTGCGCCTCTCCACACGCCGCCTCCTGATGTCGTCTTAGAACGTAAACCGCAGCCCGACATCGATGTTGCTGCCGCGGAGCGTCCGCGTCGCCTGCTCGCCGCGCGAGTCGACGCCATGGAAGGTCCCGCTGTCCAGCCAGCGATATTGTGCGGAGAGTATGAGGCGCCGGGCGACCGGCACGCTCAAGCCCGCCATCGCCTGATAGGCGAAGCGAGTATCCTTGACGTCGAGCAACTGGGCGGGCGGCGCCGTCGGCGCGCGCGCCGGCGCGGCGAAGGTCGTGAAATGACCATGCGCCGCGCCGATCCCGCCCCCGATATAGGGACTGACGCGCCAGCGTCCGCGGAACGGCGCGACATAGGCATTTGCCATGTAGCGGATGGTCCGGTTCTTGCCGTCCTGCGGCACCGTAACCGAGATTGGCCGTACCGCCGAATAGCTGGTCGAATGGTTGGACGTGTAGCCGATCTCCGCCTCGATCCGGAACGCGCGCAGCTCGTATCCGACCGCGCCTTCGCCGCCCCAGCCGAAGTCGATGTCGTTCACAACGTAGAGTGTCGAGCCCGGCATGGGGGCATTGGCGATGGTCTGGTGCGGCTTTTCCAATGCCGAGCCGCTCACGCTGGCGGCAATATACCACTGCCCTGGCGCCGCGTGCGCTGGGATCGTTCCGCCGATCGTCGCGAGCAACCCAAGAACGATGCATTCCGGGCGCACGCTATCAGCCGCGAAAACACGGTTCATTGACAACCCCCTTTGAATGTCACTAGAGTATCCTTATGGCACTAATGGGACATAAAGACACGTGAGTCAAGATGGGTCGCGCGAACGGACCAACCAAAAGGCGCGCACACGTACGGATCTGCTCCAGTCGGCAGGCGCGCTGATCAGGGCCGGCAAACGGCCGACGGTGGAGGAGGCAGCGCTGGCGGCGGGCATATCGAAGCGCACCGCCTATCGATATTTCACGTCCCAGGATCACCTGCTGGCGGACGCCGCGCTTGAGACCCTGCGTCCGCATATGGAGGCGGTCCTCACGTCGGTGGCCGAACCGACCGACGTGCACGCGCGCGTTCGGGCACTCGCGATCGCGCTTCGCCAACTGTCGGAACGGCATGACCCGGAACTGCGGGAGATGATCCGCGCGTCGCTCGACCGAGGCGCAACATTGACGCGCGACGCCCCCCGGCAGCGCGGCGGGCGGCGGCTGGAATGGATCAGGATGGCGCTCGACCCGCTTCGCGAGACGCTGTCAACGGACCGCTTCGAGGCGCTGACCAACAGCCTCGCCGTCTGCCTCGGCATCGATGCCTGGCTGGTGCTCAGCGATGTTTGCGGGATGACCGGCGAACAGGCTGAGCAGCTGACCGTCTGGATGGCCGATGCGCTGCTCGACCGAATGATCGCCGAAAACGCGGAGGAGCGACGATGAGGGCGGGTGCGATCCCGGTAGGCGCGCCCAAAGATCGACAGGGCGTCTGAAACAAACCCGCTCGATGTACCAAATAGGATAATTTTGCTTGACATCGTCACGCTCCTGTGGCACAAAACAGGAACGCTGAAGAATTGCGAGTCGCTGAGGGCGGCGCTGCTGGGACGGGCCGGGCACGGTGGTGCTGCGGCCCGTTCGCGTTTCGGGAGAGGTGCCATGACGGACGTGATCGGCAAGGGGACCAATCGTCGCTTCCAGAAGCGCAAGCTGCCTGCCCATGCCTGGAACAAAAAGCAGGAGCGCGCCTTCCTGGAAATGCTGGCGGCAACCTGCAACGTGGTCCGGTCGTGCCGGCACGCCAAGGTGGATCATCGCTCCGCCTATCGCCGCCGTCGCGAAAATCCCGTGTTCGCCTCGGCTTGGCGGGCGGCGATTCTCATTGGTTATGAGCGACTGGAGGAGCAGCTGCTCGCCCAGCTGGCGGCGCCGCACCCGTTCGAGGAGGACGGAATCGACGACGCGCCGCCGGCAACCGGACCGTTCGATCCCAAGCTGGCGATGGAACTGCTGCGCATGCATCGCGCGACGGTGGAGAACCGGCCGCAGACACCGCGTGGCCGGGTGGTGCGGGTCAGCCGTGAGGAGGCGGAGGCGGCGCTGAACAAGAAGCTCGACGCCCTCGCCAAGCGGCTCACCGAGGAACGCGGAGGGCAGCCATGACCCCGGCCAACGCCGACGATGCGCTGGCCCGGCTGGCGTTGGCGCCGCGCGACGAGCGGGTGCGGATGATCCGGAAGATGCCGCGCGCGCATGTGCGCTTCTTCAACGAGGCGTGGTGGCGCTGGGCCCATGACGGCCAGTTCTGGCCCGAGGGCGACTGGCGGATTTGGCTGATCCGTGCCGGTCGTGGCTTCGGCAAGACGCGCGCGGGGGCGGAATGGGTCAGCGAGATGGCGCGCGAACGCGCCGGGGCGAGGATCGCGCTTGTCGGCGCCACGGTGGATGAGGTCCGCCGGGTTATGGTGGAGGGGCCGGCGGGGTTGCTGGCGGCGGCGCGGGAGCAGGAGCCGATCGCCTGGCATTCGACGCGAGGCGAGCTGGTATTTGCCTCTGGCGCACGGGCGTTCGTCTATTCGGCCGAGGCGCCCGAGAAATTGCGCGGGCCCGAGCATGACTTCGCTTGGTGCGACGAACTGGCGAAGTGGCGCGCCGGAGCGGCGGACACGGCTTGGGACAATCTGATGATGGGCATGCGGCGGGGCGAGAAACCGCGGGTGGTGGTGACGACGACGCCGCGGCCGGTGAAGCTGATGCGGCGGGTGATGGCGATTCCGCGCCCGGCCCTGCACGAGACGCGGGGGCGGACGCGCGACAATATCCACCTGCCGCGCAGCTTCGTCGAGGCGATGCTGGCCGATTATGCCGGGACGCGGCTGGGGCGGCAGGAACTCGATGGCGAGATGATCGACGACGTGCCCGGCGCCTTGTGGCCGCGCGCGCTGATCGAGCGGCAGCGGCGGGCGGCGGTGCTGCCGCTGGCGCGGGTGGTGGTGGGCGTCGATCCGCCGGCCGGCACCGAGGGCGATGCGTGCGGCATCGTCGCGATCGGGCTGGGCGCCGACGGCCATGGCTATGTGCTCGCCGATGCCAGCGTGGCGGGCCTGCGCCCCGAAGGCTGGGCGACGGCGGTGGCGGAGTGTGTCGGGCGGTTCGAGGCCGAGTGTGTGGTGGCAGAGAAGAACCAGGGCGGCGCGATGGTAGAAAGCGTGCTCAAGGCCGCCGACGCCGCGCTGCCGATCCGGTTGGTCCATGCAAGCCGCGGCAAGGTGGCGCGGGCCGAGCCGGTGGCGCTGCTCTACGAGAAAGGCGTGCTGTGGCACGCCGAGGTGTTCGCCGACCTGGAGGCGGAGCTGGCGGGGCTGCAGGCAGCGGGGGGATATCAGGGCCCTGGGCGCTCGCCGGACCGCGCCGACGCGCTGGTGTGGGCAGTGCACGAGCTGATGCTCGGCCGACGGGGCAAGGCAGCGGTGCGGATGGTGTGAAAATCTAGCT
>NZ_BCTR01000059.1 GCF_002091475.1 Sphingomonas azotifigens NBRC 15497 | reverse complement strand
GGGGGGGGGAGGAAGCACGACGGCTGCCGTTCTGGCATCCTCCCCCTCCGACCCGCCAACGCGGGCCACCTCCCCCTGGCGGGGGAGGAAACGCTTTGGCAAGTCTGCGCGATGCTCTCGCATCCGCCCTAGCCCTGCCTCACCGATGCGCCTATATGGCGCCCATGTCCGTACGACCCTGGCGCGATATCGTCCGGCGGCAAAGCCGTCAGATCATGGTGGGCAACGTGCCCGTTGGCGGCGATGCGCCGGTGACGGTGCAGACGATGACCAACACCGCGACGTCCGACGTGAAGGCGACGATCGACCAGATCCGCCGCTGCGAGGAAGCCGGGGCGGACATCATCCGCGTCTCCTGCCCGGACGTGGAAAGCACCACTGCGCTCCGCCAAATCGTCCGCGCCGCGCGCGTGCCGATCGTCGCCGACATCCATTTTCACTACAAGCGTGCGCTCGAAGCCGCCGATGCTGGCGCCGCCTGCCTGCGCATCAACCCCGGCAATATCGGCTCGGCCGACCGGGTGAACGAGGTGGTCAACGCCGCCAAGGCCAACGGCGCCTCGATCCGCATCGGCGTCAACGCGGGCAGCCTCGAGAAGGATCTGCTCGAAAAATACGGCGAGCCCTGCCCGGAGGCGCTGGTCGAATCCGCACTCGACCATATCAAGCTGCTGCAGGACCGCGACTTCCACGCATTCAAGGTGGCGGTGAAGGCCAGCGACGTGTTCCTCGCCGTCGCCGCCTATCAGCAACTGGCCGACGCAGTCGACTGCCCGCTGCACCTCGGCATCACCGAGGCGGGCGGCTTCGTCGGCGGCACGGTCAAGTCGGCGATCGGCATCGGCTCGCTGCTGTGGTTCGGCATCGGCGACACCATCCGCGTCAGTCTTTCGGCCGAGCCGGAGGAGGAAGTGCGCGTCGGCTTCGAGATCCTCAAGGCGCTCGGCATCCGCAATCGGGGCGTACGCGTCGTCTCTTGCCCGAGCTGCGCGCGCCAGGGCTTCGACGTGATCCGCACCGTGCAGGCGCTGGAAGAGCGACTCCAGCACATCCGCACGCCGCTGTCGCTCTCGGTGCTCGGCTGCGTGGTCAATGGCCCCGGCGAGGCGCGCGAAACCGATATCGGCCTCACCGGCGGCGGCAACGGCAAGCACATGGTGTATCTCTCGGGCCTGACCGATCACACGGTCGAGGACGCCGACATGCTCGATCACATCGTCAAGCTGGTCGAGGCCAAGGCCGCCGCGATCGAAGCCGCGAACGCGGAGCCGGCCCAGGCGGCGGAGTGATCCGCCGCCCGGCCGGGCATGCTCACAGCCGGTAATAATAGAGCAGGCTGCCCGCTTCGCCGTTCTTCGCGCCTTCGGAGAACAGGAAGTAGGAAATCACCACCACCTTGCCGCGCCCGGCGGGATCGTCGACCACGCTGATGCTGGGATTGCCGAACGAGACGCTGCCCCCCGGCGTCTCGGGCCGGATCGGGGTGATCGTTCCCGAGCCATCGGGCGCAAGGGCGGTCTCGGTATAGCGGTAGAGATAGATCCGCCACTTGTCCCAAGATCCGGCCGCGGTGCCGACATTGCCTTCCTGCACCAGATAGCGGCCGGTGCTGGTGGCGAGAAAGTCGCGCTGGCCGAGATTGCCGGTCACGCCCAGCGTC
This sequence comes from Sphingomonas azotifigens NBRC 15497, assembly GCF_002091475.1. Lineage (GTDB taxonomy): Bacteria > Pseudomonadota > Alphaproteobacteria > Sphingomonadales > Sphingomonadaceae > Sphingomonas > Sphingomonas azotifigens. The sequence goes on along the minus strand of NZ_BCTR01000059.1, from coordinate 45,302 downwards.
GTGAAGCGCAGATTGTAGCGATCCGTCACCGCGGCGCTGACGCTGGTGGCGGCCCCACGCGGATCGAACATCATCTGGTTGGTGGTGGCGGCGTTCAGGTCCTTGCGGCCGCTCCAATAGTGAAAGCCGATCGTGCCGGAAACGCAGCGATAGACGCCACAATAATCCTGCCGCAGATCGTAGAAGCTGGGCGTGCCGTTGAGCGAGGTGAGGAAATTCGGCTGCACCCAGTTGGCGCGTACCACCCGGTTGACCAGGTCGGCGCCGCTGTAGAACAGCTTGTAGCCGAGCCGCGACGGCCCGCTGGAGCCGGGTCCGCGCCCCGCCCATTGCTCATGCGCCAGCACGATCCAGGCAGTGCCGCGCACGGCGGCAAGGCGCGGCATGCTGGCATTGTCGACGAGGAGGCCCAGATAGCGCCAGCGCAGCAGATCGTTCGACCCCGCCACATTGACCTTGAAGCGCAGCGCGCCGCCGGCCACCGCATAAGCGGTATGATAGACGGCGGCATAGCGATAGGGCTGGCCGGAAAGCTGGAGGATCGACGGCGCGTCCATCGTGTTGCCGACATCGTCGCGCAGGCCGTAGCGGGCCGCCGTCGCCAGACGGGGATATTGCAGATAGGTCTTGAGTTGGGCCTCGGAAATATTTGCCGGGTCGCCGGACAGGTCCGCACGAGACAATCCCGCGCTGAACAGAAGAAGAATTGCGAACACAACCCCTAGAACGCGGGCACACATCACGGGCTACTCCATATCCGCGATCCCCACGTTATGAAACTACATGGTTTATAGAGGGGTAACGGCGGTTCGCACCCATTCCGCAAAACTACATATCGGTCGGCACGTGCCCCTCGCGCAGCGCCGCCGGGCGCGCTACCGCGCGGTCATGCGCGACGCCCTTCTTCCCGCCCTGCCGCCGGTTCGGCCATGACTCCCGAGCCCAATGCCGCGCTGATCGATGCTGGCGCGCTGGTGACGGCGCTGTTCGCCGCACGACTGGCGCTGCTGTGGTGGCGCGGCGGCACCGGCTGGCGCGGGTGGGCGGCGCGGTGGCTGCGGCGCGGCGTGGGGGCGGCACTGCTCGTGCCGGCGCTGCGGCTCGCGACGCTGGCGGCGGCAGGCGGCGAGCGGGTGCCGGTGATGATCGCGGCGATCGTGGCGCTGCTGGCGGCGGGGGCGCTGCTCGCACTGGTGGATGCGATGCTGGTGGCGTGGATCGCAGACGAGCGAAAGGCTAAGGGGCGTTGACGCGTCGACTGTTCCGGCGGGAAGGCTGGGAAGCGGACGTTGGCGATCAGCGGCTGACCTTGCCGTGACCGGCTCCCGCTCGCTGCGGCACGAGTAGGATCGATAGAACAATCGCGATTGAGAGAGTTACCGTTGCAAGCGGACGGCTGAAATCCAATCCCCCCTTCGCCACGGGCTTGTCGAGGAAGTCTCCTACGACCGCGCCCAGCGGGCGCGTAAGAATGAAAGCTGCCCAGAACAAAAGTACGCGGGAAAGGGTGCTGCTAAAATAGAGCAAGGCCAACACAGCCAGCGCTGCCCCAAAAAGGATCGCTGCTCCAGAATAGCCAAGCGAGCCATCAGCTACCCAATCCCCCAATGCCGTACCGAGCGTCTGCGAAAAAGTGATCGTGACCCAATAAAAGGTCTCAGCCCGCGCGTTATCGACGGCATTGACGTCCACCGTACCGAGAGCCCGATACCAGCTGAAAAGCGATGCGAGCACCAGCCCGAACAGGAGGATCGAGCCGCCGGGATATCCCAAGTCCAAGGAACGGGTGGCGAAGTCCGCGAGAGTGGTGCCGGCGGTGGTGGACGCGATGATGGTAGCCCAATAGAGCCAAGGGTTAAACCGCCGCGCCCTGATTTGCAGCAAGGTCAACGCGGCCAGCAACGCACCGAAGATTGCGGTACCGACGAGATATCCGTTAACCCCATTGCTGCCAGCGTCAGGTGTCGTCTCGCCCAGCCAAGTCATGCTCACCGCATCCCCACCGGTCTCGCCAAGCGTCGTGGCAAGTATCTTGGTGATCCAGAAGATGAATGTGACCGCCGGAACTTTACTGCTCGACGGGTTCGTTTCCTCCACGTCTGCGGGTCCCACCATGTCTAGCGCTCGTGTCTATGGGCGGAAGCAGCCAGCGCTACCCCCGCCCCTCGTCTCTCACCGCGTCGGCACGGGTTCCGCACCGCTATAGTCGTAGAACCCGCGCTTGGTCTTGCGGCCATACCAACCGGCTTCGACATATTTCACCAGCAGCGGTGCCGGGCGGAACTTGGGGTCGCCGGTGCCTTCGAACAGCACGCGGGTGATCTCCAGGCACGTGTCCAGCCCGATGAAGTCGGCGAGCGTGAACGGCCCCATCGGGTGGTTGAGGCCCAGCTGGCACGCCGCGTCGATGTCCGGGATCGTCGCCACGCCCTCGCCGAGCGCGAAGCACGCCTCGTTGAGCATCGGCATCAGCACGCGATTGACGATAAAGCCCGGCGCGTCATTGGCATGGACGATCCGCTTGCCGAGCGACTGGCCGAACGCCTCCACCGCGGAAACCGTCGCGTCGCTGGTGGCGAGGCCGCGGATCAGCTCGATCAGGCCCATCACCGGTACGGGGTTGAAGAAATGCACGCCCATGAAGCGCGCCGGATCGGGCGCCGCCTGGGCGAGGCGGGTGATCGGGATCGACGAGGTATTGCTCGCCAGGATCGCGTCCGCGCCCAGCACCTTGCCGACGGTGTCGAAGATCTGGCGCTTCACGCCCTCGCGCTCGGTGGCGGCTTCGATCACCAGGTCGCACGGCGCCATCGCGGCGAGATCGCCGATCGGGGTGATTCGGCCGAGCGCGGCCTCGGCATCGGCGGCGGTGATCTTTTCCTTCTCCACCGCGCGGTGCAGCTGCTTGGCGATGCCCGCCTTGCCGGCCTCGGCGCGGGCCTGGTCGACGTCCGACAGCAGCACGGCATAGCCCGTCTGCGCCGATACCTGGGCGATCCCCGCCCCCATCTGCCCCGCACCGATCACGCCTACCGTCTTCATGTCCACCTCCTGTAAATCCGTTGGCCGCCGTCCTACCCAAGCACGTGCGGCTCGGCTAGCGTCGGCGGCATGTTCCTGCTTGCCTTCTCCGCCGCCGCGCTGGCGCACGTCACCCCCGGACCCTTCAAGACCTTCGGCGACTGGGCCGTCGCGTGCGACAATGTGCATCGCTGCGAGATGACCTCGCTCCAGCCGGCGCACGGGGATATCGAAACCGACGGCGCCGAGCTCTCGCTGGTCCGCGAACCCGGGCCCGGCGGAGAGGTGACGATCACGCTGTGGCCGGACGCGGACAGCAAGGGCGTGCTGACGCTCGTCGTCGATGGCGCGCGCATCGCCCAGGGCAGCATTCGGGAGAACGGCGTGCGGTTCGGCGGCGCGGAAGCCCAGCGCATCGCGACGACGCTGGCGAACGGGCACCGCGCGCAGCTTGCCGCGGGCGACAAGCGCGCCGCGCTTTCGCTTGCGGGTGCATCTGCGGCACTGCGCTTCATCGATGCGCAGCAGGGCCGGGCAGGCGGCGTCACCGCGCTGGTCGCACGCGGCACCAAGCCCGCCGTTACCGTCCCCGCCGCCGTGCCGCTGCCGGTGGTGCCCGCCCTCGCGCCGTCCGGCCGCCCCGCGCCGCTCTCCCGCGCATTGCTCGCCCAGCTCAACCGAGAGTCCGGTTGCGGCGAGGACTATTCGGCCGACTTCCCCCAGCCCGATCCCGAAACCGGTGCATTGGGCGGCGGCGCGACGCTGGTCCTGCTCGCCTGCGGTTCGGGCGCCTATAACCTGTCGAGCACCGCCTTTGTCGTCCGCGGCGGCAAGGCGACGCCGGCGCGCTTCGACGATGCGACCGGCGGCGCCAAGGCAGGCGCGCCCGACCTGATCAACGCCAGCTGGGACGCGCGCAGCGGCACCCTCTCCACCCATGGCAAGGGCCGCGGAATCGGCGATTGCGGCGAGGGCGCCAGCTATGTGTGGGACGGCACCCGCTTTCGCCTGATCGAAGCGACCCGGATGGAAGAATGCCGCGGCTCCGCCAACTGGCTCACCGTCTGGCGCGCGACCGCCCGCCGCTGAGCCGGGTCACTCCTCGCCGTCGGGGGCGTCGCGTTGGTCGCGGCGGCGGCGATCGGCGTCGCTGCCGGGCGCCGGGATGCGGACGTTGCGTGGGATCGCGTCGCGCGCCTCGCCCTCGGGCACCAGCTCACGAACCCGGTTCAGGTCGAGCTGCACGCCCTTGTCGTCGATCTGCACGCCGGCGCTGTTGAGCACGCCCTGAAGGTCGATTGCATTCTCGTCGATCGCATTGTCTTCCTCCACCGCCGGCGGCGGCGGCAAGGTGAGGCCCAGTGCGCGAACCATGAAGTCGCGCCAGATATGCGCCGGCAGCCCGCCGCCATAGGCACCCGATACCGGGCTGTTGTCGTCATTGCCGATCCACACGCCGACGACGAGGTCGCCCGCCCAGCCGACGAACAGCGCGTCGCGCCCGTCCTGGGTGGTGCCGGTCTTGCCGAACGCCGGCACCGGCAGCGCCGCCGAGCGCCCGGTGCCCGACTGGACCACCGTGCCGAGCATCGAGCGGAGGTCCTCGAGCAGCCGCGGATCGAAGCGGCTCGGGCCGCCCAGCCGTCGCGCCAGCCAGTCATCGGCCGATTCCTCCGCATCCAGCCCGCGCGGGCGGACCGGGTAGCTGCCGTTCGCCACCGCGGCATAGGCGGCGGTGAGTTCGAGCAGCGAGCCGGTCGAGGTGCCGAGCGCGATCGAGGCGTCGTTGCCGAGCGGGGTGGAGATGCCGAGGTCGCGCGCCGCCTGGGTTACCCGGCCGACACCAAGCTTCTGGATCAGCCGGGCGGCGACGACATTGCTCGACTTGGCCATTGCCTGGCGCAACGTGATCCGGCCGGCATAGCGCCCATCACTGTTCGACGGCTTCCAGTCACCGATCTGCACCGGCGTATCATCGACCATCGTGTCCGGCGTCATCCCCGAACGCAGCGCGGCGAGGTACACGAACAGCTTGAACGCCGAGCCCGGCTGGCGCCGCGCCTGGGTCGCGCGGTTGAACGGGCTGGCAGCATAGTTGCGCCCGCCGACCATCGCGACGACGCGGCCATCGGGTCGCATCGCGACGAGTGCGACCTGCGCCTTGCCGAGGCCCGATGCCTTGACTACCCGCTCCGCCGCCGCCTGCAGCCGCGTGTCGAGCGTGGTCGTCACCGTCTGCTCGGTAGCCACGCCGCCAGCGCGGTCGCGCGCTTCGGGGAGCACCCAGTCGGCGAAATAGGTGCCGTTGGGCAGTGTCTCGTCGCTGTCCTGGACGTGGAGCACCGCCGGGCGCACCCGCCGCGCTTCGGCCTCGGTGATGAACCCGGCCTCCTGCATCGCGCCGACCACCAGCCGCTGGCGCTCGCGCGCGCCGTCGAGATTGCCGGTCGGCGCCAGCCGGCTCGGCGCCTTCACTAAGCCGGCGAGCAGCGTCGCCTGGCTGAGCGTCAGATGCTCAGGGCTCGTCGAGAAATAATGCTGAGCGGCCGCGCGCAGGCCGTAGACGTTATCGCCGAAATAGACGTTCGAGAGGTAGCGCGAGAGGATCTCGTCCTTGCTCAGCCAGGCCTCGAGCCAGAAGGCGATCAGCACTTCCTGCGCCTTGCGCCCGAAGGTGCGGCGTGAATTGAGGAACGCATTCTTGGCAAGCTGCTGGGTGATCGTGCTGCCGCCCTGCGACCCGCCGCCCGAGCTGACATTGTGGAACATCGCACGCGCGATGCCGCGCGGATCGACGCCCCAATGGCCGTAGAAGCGCCGGTCCTCGATCGCGATGAAGGCCTGGGCGACATGGTCGGGTAGCTTCTTCACGTCCACCGGCTTGCCGATCACCGCGCCCCGTCGCGCGATCGGCGTGCCGTCGGCGGCAAGCAGCGTGATCGAGGGCGGCGCCGGCGGGCGCAACGACTTGGACAGCGGCGCGGTGATCGCCAGCCAGGCGACGGCGGCGATGAACAGCAGGATGCACAGGGCAAGCCCGCGGACGATCCAGCGCCCCCAGCGGATACGGCGCCTGGCGGGCGACGCAGGCGGCAGATCGTCGCCGCCGTCGAAGCCGCCGCCCGTGCCATAGCCGCCGCGATAGGGCTCGTGCGGTGCGGTGCTCTCCCCCGCCCCCATGCCGGGCCGCCAGATCGGCTCGCGCTTGTCGCGCCTGCCTTGCGGGCGCCAGCCTTGCGGTTGCGCCACCTCGTCGTCGGCGCCATCGCGCCGCAACGGGAATCGACTATCGGGGACACCGGGCTCGCGCGCCATCCGCCCGCTTTAGCCGAGACTCTGTGTTATCGCAATAACACACGCGGAATTTGCGGGGGAGGAGCGCTCAGGCCTCCAGTTCGATGTCCCAATAGAGCCAGTCGCGCCAGGTGTCGTGGAGATGGTTGGGGGGGAAGCGGCGGCCATGTTCCTGGAGCTGCCAGCTCGTCGGTCGGATCGGCTGGATGTAGAGTGGCATGCCGGCCTGCAGGGGGGTGCGGCCACCCTTGCGGAGATTGCAGGGGGCGCAGGCGGTGGCGACATTTTCCCAGGTGGTGCGGCCGCCCTGGGCGCGGGGGATGACGTGGTCGAAGGTGAGATCCCGGTGCGATCCGCAATATTGGCAGGCGAACTTGTCGCGGAGGAACAGATTGAACCGGGTGAAGGCGGGGAATTGCGAAGGCTTCACATATTGTTTGAGCGCGATGACCGAAGGAAGCTTCAGCACCGCGCTGGGACTTCGCACTTCTCTTTCATAATACGAGACGACGTCGACACGATCGAGAAAGATCGCCTTGATCGCGGTTTGCCAGGGCCAGACGCTCAGGGGATAATAGCTGAGCGGCGTATAATCGGCGTTCAGCACGAGCGCCGGGCACCCATCCGGATGGCGGATCAGATCGGGATGGTACATGCAAGAACCTCACCCTCGATTTCGGTGCCTCGCCTCTTGCGCAGAAGCGTGACGCCCGCATGACAGCATATGCCGCGACTCGCGGTCAAGAGCCACATTCATGAATATCCACAGCCGATTTGCGCCCAGTCCCACCGGTCGACTCCATCTCGGCCACGCCTTCTCCGCCCTCCAGGCCCATGACCTCGCACGAGGCGCGGGCGGGCGGTTCACGCTGCGGATCGAGGATATCGACGGCACCCGCTCGCGGCCTGAACATGTGGCAGCGATCCTCGCCGATCTCGACTGGCTGGGGCTGACATGGGACGAACCGCCGGTCTTCCAGTCGCAGCGGCTGGGGCTGTACCGGGATGCGCTCGACCGGCTGCGGGCGATGGGGCTGCTCTATCCATGCTTCTGCACCCGCGCCGATATCGCCGCGAGCCTCTCCGCACCGCACGGGCCCGACGGTCCGCTTTACCCGGGCACGTGCCGCGACCTGGTCGATCCGGACCTGACGCGGCCGCACAGCTGGCGGCTCGACATGGCGAAGGCGATCGCGCACGCCGGGCCGCTGGTCTGGCACGATGCGCAGGCCGGTGCGCTGACGGCCGATCCGATGGCACATGGCGACGTGATCCTCGCCCGCAAGGATGCGCCCGCCAGCTATCATCTCGCCGTGACCGTCGACGATGCCGCACAGGGCATCAGCCATGTCGTGCGCGGCGCCGACCTGTTCGCCGCCACCCATGTCCACCGCCTGCTCCAGGCGCTGCTCGATCTGCCGACACCCGAATACCGTCACCATGCGCTGCTCGCCGGCCCGGACGGCACCCGCCTCGCCAAGCGCCACGGTGCGCCGACGCTGGAGGCGCTGCGGCTGGCGGGCGAGGATGGCCATGCGCTTGCCGACACCCTACGCAAAGGGGAAGTACCGATTGGCTTTGGCGCGATCGGGGCGTAGGGTACCGCGATGTTGTTCCTCGCGATCCTGTTCCTCGCAGCGGTCCTGGCGACGCTGTTCTTCCTCATCAAGGGGCTGGTCAACATGGCCGGCACCACCACGCAGGACCTGGACGGCGACGGCCCCAGCGAACGCGCGCTCCGATCGAACAAGCTGATGCAGAAGCGGATCCTGTTCCAGGCGGTGGCGATCGGCATCGCCGCGCTGATCCTGCTGATCGCCTCCGCCAAGAGCTGAGGCGGGCCGCTTCAGCCTTCCTATCCAGCGTCATCCCGGCTTCCGCCGGGATGACGCCTTTGACGCTGTACCGGAAACCCGCCGCTTACCCGCCGCTGACCCGCCACACGGTGTTGCCGAGATCGTCCGCGATCAGCAGCGCGCCGGTCCTGTCGAGCCCCAGCCCCACCGGACGGCCATGCGCCTTCTCGCCGTCGACGAAGCCGGTCACCACGTCCACCGCCTTGCCGGAGGGGCGACCCTCGGCGAACGGCACGTAGATCACCTTGTAGCCGTTGAGATGGCCGCGATCCCAGCTGCCATGCTCGCCGATGAACGCGCCCGAGCGCCACTGCGCGGGCAGGCTCGCAGCACTGGCCGAGAACACCATGCCGAGCGGCGCGACATGGCTGCTGAGGCCGTAGTCCGGCTTGATCGCCTTGGCGACGAGATCCGGCCGCTGCGGCTTGACCCGCGGATCGACGTGCTGGCCCCAATAGCTGTACGGCCAGCCATAGAAGCCGCCGTCGCGTACCGAGGTGAGGTAATCCGGCACCAGATCCGGGCCGAGCTCGTCGCGCTCGTTGACGACGGTCCACAGCGTGTTGGTCAGCGGTTCGAACTGCAGCCCGTTGGGGTTGCGCAGGCCCGTGCCGTAGAGCCGATAGGCGCCGGTCGCGCGATCGACCTCCCAGATCGCGGCGCGGCCGCGCTCGGCGTCCATGCCGTTTTCGGTGATGTTGCTGTTCGATCCCACCCCGACATAGAGCTTGGTGCCGTCCGGGCTGGCGACGAGGCTCTTGGTCCAGTGATGGTCGATCGGCCCGCCGGGCAGGTCGAGCAGCTTGGTGCCCGCCGCGGTGATCCGCGTCTGGCCGGTCTGATAGGGGAAGCGGACAATCGCGTCGGTATTGGCGACGTAGAGGTCGCCGCCGACCAGCGCGACGCCGAAGGGCGAGTTGAGGCCGGTGAGGAACTTGGTCTTGAGTTCCGGCACACCGTCGCCGTTCGCGTCGCGCAGCAGGATGATGTCCATCCCCGCCTTGCCGCCGCCATGGGCATGCGCCTGGATGAGGTTCATCACCACGTCCTTGGGCCGATGGATCGGCTCGGGCGGGCCGTCGGTCTCGACCACCAGCACATCGCCATTGGGCAGCGTGTAGACCGAGCGCGGCTTGGCGAGGCCGGTGGCGAAGGCCTGGACCTTGAGCCCCGCCGGCACCTTGGGCGCACCGCTGCCCCAGGGGCTGGGCGGCACGACATGCATCGGCGGCACGAGATATTGCTGGATGTCCGGCAGCTTGGGATCGCCGCCGATCTGCTGGCTGGTATCGCCGCCCTTGCTGGCGCAGCCGGCGAGGGCGAGCGTGGCGCCCGCGGCGAGAAGCAGTGCACGCATCAGCGGAATCCTCCGACCTGGCTCTGGCGCAGCAGGATCGCGCCGAGCGCCGACGCGCCGGTCAGCACCAGCACGGTGAGCACCGACAGGATCAGCCCCGCCGGCATGGCGCCGTACGCATCGCGGCTGTGGATGAAATTGTTGAGCAGCGCCAACACCATGGCGACGGCATAGGCGATCGCATAGGGAGTCACCAGCCGGTTGGCCCGCACCGCCGGCCGCACCAGATCGACGATCCCGACGATCGCGCCGAGCGCCCCCAGCACCATCCCGCCCGCGAGCAGCCAGTCGGAGAAATTCTTCCAGGCGATGTCATAGGTGCGGACATAGGCGATGTCGGTGATCATCGCGGCGAAGAAGCAGGCGAACGGCAGGCCGAGCACGATCGGGTGCAGCGGCAGGCCATAGGCGCGAGAGCGAAGCGGTACGGGATCGGGCACGGGACGTCTCCCCAGACGAGGCAGGCTCTTCGAACGGTCGCGCTATCCGGGGGTTCCGCCGCCTGTCCCTCTGGCCCCTAGTCCGCGGGGCGCTTCCGCTCTACCTCTGGCGCCATGGTAAAGCTGAACAAGATCTACACCCGCACCGGCGACGCCGGCACCACCGGCCTTGCCGACGGCTCGCGCGTTTCCAAGGCCTCCGCGCGCATGGAGACGATCGGCGATGTCGACGAGGCGAACAGCGCGATCGGCGTCGCCCGCACCGCGCTCGCGCCCGGTGATCCTCTCGATGCGACGCTCGCGCGGATCCAGAATGACCTGTTCGACCTCGGCGCTGATCTCGCCACGCCGGGGGATCCCGAAGGCGCGCTGCGGATCACGGTCGAGCAGATCGCCTGGCTGGAGGCGGCGATCGACGCGCTGAACGACGATCTTTCGCCGCTCAACAGCTTCGTCCTGCCCGGCGGCAGCCCCGCGGCAGCGGCGATCCACCTCGCTCGCGCGATCACCCGCCGGGCCGAACGCGCCGCCGTCGCGGCCAACGATCAGGGTACGCTGAGCGCTAACGCGCTGATCTATCTCAATAGACTTTCGGATTTTTTGTTCGTGGCAGCCCGCACCATGAACCAAAAGGGCGCAACCGACGTTCTGTGGGTGCCTGGGGGGCCTCGTAACCAATAACGGTCTCGTCGCGCATCCCTCCGTATGGGTTGCACCTGCAACCCGGTTGCGGTAGGAGAACAGAATGAGAACAACGCCCGCTACCGCCGTGCCGCCGGATGCACTGGCCCGCCGTTTCTCGGCGGTACGGGCGCTGAGCACCGCGCTGGTCGCGCCGCTTTCCGACGCGGATGCGACGCTCCAGTCGATGGACGACGCCTCGCCGGCGAAATGGCATCTCGCGCACACGACCTGGTTCTTCGAAACCTTTGTGCTGCGCGATCATGTGCCCGGCTACCGCCTGTTCGACGCGCGCTGGCCGTTCCTGTTCAACAGCTATTACGAGGCTGAGGGGCAGCGCCACGCCCGTCCCCGCCGCGGCATGCTTTCGCGCCCGGCGCTCGACGAGGTCCAAGCCTATCGCGCCGCCGTCGATGCGGCAATCTGCGATGCCCTCCCGACGCTTTCCTCGGATGCGCTCGCGCTGATCGAGCTGGGTTGCCAGCACGAGCAGCAGCACCAGGAACTGCTGCTGACCGACATCCTCCACCATTTCTCGGTCAACCCGCTCGAGCCCGCGATGTGGCCCGGCGCGGCCAAGGTGCCGGTGGCGATGCCCGGCCCGATCGGCTGGATCGAGGGCCGTATCGGCGAGGTCTCGGTGGGCATCGACGCGGCAGACGGCTTCGCCTTCGATTGCGAAGGGCCACGCCACACCGCCCTGCTCCACCTCCATACGCTGGCCGATCGCACCATCACCAATGGCGAATGGGCGGCGTTCATCGCCGATGGCGGCTATGCCGAACCGCGCCACTGGCTGTCGGACGGCTGGGCCTGGGTGCAGGCCAACCGCATTGCCGCGCCGCTCTACTGGGCAGAGATCGATGGGGTGTGGACGCGCTTCGGGCTCGACGGCCGCCGCCCGATCGATCCGGCGGCGCCGGTGACCCATGTCAGCTTCTTCGAGGCCGATGCCTATGCCAGCTGGGCCGGCGCCCGGCTGCCGACCGAGTTCGAATGGGAAGCCGCGGCCGCAGGCGCCGATCCGCTGGGCGGCAACCAGCTCGATGCGGCCGGTCCGGTCGAGCCGCGCCCGTCGGCCGGCGGGCCCGCCTGGTTCGGCGACGTCTGGGAATGGACCGGCAGCGCCTATCGCCCCTATCCCGGCTTCCGCACCGCCGAGGGTGCGGTCGGCGAATATAACGGCAAGTTCATGAGCGGGCAGTTCGTGCTGCGCGGCGGCAGCTGCGCCACCCCGCGCGGCCATGTCCGGGCCAGCTACCGCAACTTCTTCTACCCCCATCAGCGCTGGCAGTTCACCGGCGTGCGTCTGGCGAAGGACCTCTGATGCTCAAGCAGGAACTCGAAGACGGCCAGGCCAGCCTTGCCGATCCCCATTTCCGCGCCGATGTGCTGACCGGCCTCGCCGCCAGCCCGCGTGCGATTCCCGCCCGCTGGTTCTACGACCGCCGCGGTTCGGAACTGTTCGAGGAGATCACCGAGCTTGCCGAATATTATCCGACCCGCACCGAGACCGCGCTGCTCGAATCGATCTCGGGCGCGCTGGGCGACCTTGCCGCGCCCAATGCGGCGGTGGTGGAGTTCGGCTCGGGCTCGTCGGTGAAGACCCCGCGCCTGCTCCGCGCGATCGAGCCCGCCGCCTATGTGCCGATCGACATTTCGGGCGAGTTCCTGCGCCATTCCGCCGCACAGCTCTCGCAGGCCTTTCCGGGCCTGCCGGTCTATCCGGTCGAGGCCGATTTCCTGCGGCCGGTGCCGTTGCCCGAACAGGTGGCAGGGCTGCCGAAGCTCGGCTTCTTCCCCGGCTCGACGATCGGCAACATGAACGCCTGGCACGCGGTCGACCTGCTGCGCGCGATGCGCGAATGGCTCGGCGAAGGCGCGCGGCTGCTGATCGGCATGGACCGGGTGAAGTCGCCCGACATCCTCGTCCCCGCCTATGACGATGCGGCGGGGGTAACGGCAGCGTTCAACCTCAACCTGCTGGAGCGGATCAACCGCGAACTGGACGGCACGATCCCGGTCGACGCCTTCCGCCACCGCGCGATCTGGAACGCGGATTTCGCACGGATCGAAATGCATCTGGAGGCGCAGCGCGACGTCGACTTCACCGTCGACGGGCGGCCCTTCGCGATGGGGGCGGGCGAAACGATCCACACCGAGAACAGCCACAAATACGGCCCCAACGGCGCGCGACAGCTGCTCCGCGCGGGCGGCTGGACACCGATCGAGCAATGGACCGACGACAAGGACTGGTTCGCACTGATCCTGTGCGAAGCCCAGCCACTGCGCCGCGCGCCGTAACAGACCGTTGACCGGGCGTGTGCCAGGCCGCAAGGGTCTGGCCATGCGCTTCTTTTCGGACAATGCCGCCGCCGTCTGCCCGCCCGTGCTCCAGGCGCTGGTCGACGCCAACACGCTCGACACCGCCTATGACGGCGATGCCTGGTCGAAGCGGCTGGACGGGGCCTTTTCCGACCTGTTCGGCACCCAGGTCCGTGTGCTGTGGGTGCCGACCGGCACCGCGGCGAACTGCCTGGCGCTGACCGCGCTGTGCCCGCCGCATGGCGGCATCGTCTGCCATCGCGACGCGCACATCAATTGCGACGAAGGCGGCGCACCCGAATTCTACACCCACGGCGCCAAGCTGCTGACGGCCACCGGCGCGGGCGCCAAGCTGACCCCCGATGCAGTGCGCGCGGTGATCGATCCGATCCGCAACGACGTCCATCAGGTGCAGCCGCACGCCATCTCGATCACCAATGCCACCGAATATGGCCTCGTCTATACGCCCGACGAGGTGGCAGCGATCGGCGACCTCGCCAGGGCGCGCAAGCTGGGCCTGCACATGGACGGCGCGCGCTTCGCCAATGCCGTGGCGCATCTCGGCTGCCATCCGGGCGACATCACCTGGCGCGCGGGCGTCGACGCGCTGAGCTTCGGCTTCGTCAAGAATGGCGGCATGAGCGCCGAGGCGCTGGTGTTTTTCCGCCCGGAGCTGGCCGATGTGACGCTCTACCGCCGCAAGCGCGCCGGGCTGCTCTTTTCCAAGGGCCGCTATCTCGCCGCCCAGCTGCTGGCGATGCTCGAGAACGACGTCTGGCTGGCCAACGCGCGCGCCGCCAATGCCGGCGCACGACTGCTGGCGGAAGCGGCGGGCAACCGGCTGGTGCACCCGGTGCAGGCGAACGAGGTGTTCCTGAAGGCGAACCCTGCCGAAGCAGCTGGCCTCCGCGCGCTGGGCTTCGACTTCTACGACTGGGCCGAGGGCGAGGTGCGCCTCGTCACCAGCTGGGACCAGGCGGAAGACGCGATCCGGCCGCTGGCGCAAGCGATCGCGTCCCTGTGAGGGTCCTCAGCCTGCACCCAAACCATCGTCATCCCCGCGAAGGCGGGGATCCATTGCCCTGGAGGGCTTGGTTCCTTCCCCGAGCGCACAGGCGAATGGATCCCCGCCTTCGCGGGGATGACGGCGGGCGGGGGGCGGCCGAGTACGACCTCCAGAGCGCTGCATGATCAGCGCCGATATCCCCCGCTCCGCCCGGCTGACGGTTCTCCTCCCCTTCCTGCTGGTGACGCTGATCTGGGGCTCGACCTGGCTCGTCATCAAGGACCAGCTGGCCGTGGTGCCGCCGAGTTGGTCGGTGAGCTATCGCTTCCTCGTTGCAGGGGTGACGACGCTGCTCTGGGCAGCGGCGCGGCGCGATCGGCTATGGCTGGACGGGCGCGGACTGGCGTTCGCCGCCTGCCTGGGGCTCGCCCAGTTCGTGCTCAATTTCAACTTCGTCTACCGGGCCGAGGCACATGTCACCTCGGGCGTGGTCGCGGTGGTCTATGCGCTGCTGCTGGTGCCCAACGCCGTTCTGGCGCGCGTTTTCCTCGGCCAGAAGATGGGGCGGCAACTGCTGATCGGCTCGGTCGTCGCGATGGCCGGCGTGGCGCTGCTCTTCGTCCATGAGGCGCGGCTCAACCCGGTCGGACCGCACGAGGCGCTGCTCGGCATCGGCATCGCGCTGGCGGGCGTGCTCTCGGCCTCGGTCGCCAATGTGATGCAGGCGACCGGTACCGCCAAGGCGTATCCGATGGCAACCACGCTCGGCTGGGCGATGCTGATCGGGTCGGCGCTCGACGCAGGCTTTGCGCTCGCCACGGTCGGGCCGCCGATGATCGAGACGCGGCCCGCCTATCTCCTGGGCATCCTCTATCTGGGCGTGATCGGTTCCTCGATCACCTTCACCATCTATTTCCAGCTGATCCGCACCATCGGCCCGGCCAAGGCGGCCTATACCAGCGTGCTGATCCCGGTGATCGCGATGCTGCTGTCGACGCTGTTCGAGGGCTATCGCTGGTCGCTGCTGGCGGTAGGCGGCGGCGTGCTGGTGCTGGTCGGGCTGGTACTCGCCCTGAGGGCGCGCAGGCCCAACCGGTAATCGGCATAGCGCGGCCGCCAGCCGAGCAGCCGCGTGGCCTTGCCGTTCGCTACCCGCCGGTTCTCGGCATAGAAGGCGCGCGAGGCGGCACTGAGCTCGACCTCGTCGGGCGTCACCGCCGGGCCGGGATCGATGCCGAGCAGTTCGGCCGCATAAGCCAGCACCTCAGCCTGCGGGGCGGGAAGATCGTCGGCGAGATTGTACGCCCCGGGCGGCCCTTCGAACGCGGCGATCACGCCCGCCACGAGATCGTCGACATGCACGCGGCTGAACACCTGGCCGCGAAAGTACACTCGCGTCGCGCCCGCCGCCATCCGCTCCAGCGCCGAGCGTTCGGGCCCGTAGATGCCCGGCAAGCGAAAGACATGCGCGTTGGGCAGCGCGCCCCAGCCGAGATCCGCCTCGACCCGGCCGCCCCTTCGCCCACGCAGCGGCGCGCTCTCGTCCACCCAGCCGCCGCCGGTATCGCCATAGACGCCTGTCGAGGAGAGATAGCCGAGCCATTTGCCGCTCGACGCCAGGTCCGCGCCATAGGCGGCAAGTACCGGATCGGCGTCG
This sequence comes from Sphingomonas azotifigens NBRC 15497, assembly GCF_002091475.1. Taxonomy (GTDB): domain Bacteria; phylum Pseudomonadota; class Alphaproteobacteria; order Sphingomonadales; family Sphingomonadaceae; genus Sphingomonas; species Sphingomonas azotifigens. The sequence goes on along the minus strand of NZ_BCTR01000059.1, from coordinate 29,665 downwards.
CCTGGCGGAATGCTGGAAAGGATGTGCGTGGCCGACGCGATCGCCGCACGGGTACGCGCCTCGTCCGCGAAGGTGGCGCGGGTGACGGTGGCGACTGCTCCCCCGCGCGCCTGCACCGCGTCCATCAGCCGCGACGCGGTATAGCCGGGCCCAAAGACCAGCAGCTGGACACTGCTCACTGCGCGCCCACGCCGCCGTACAGCGTGCCGAAGAAATCGCCCTTGTTCCACACCGGGCGCGCATCGGCATCGGCCAGCGCCAGCGCCGTCGCCAATCCGACATGCTTGTACTTCACCGCCGAATTCCAGTCGAACGGCAGGTCGATCTGGTCGGACGGCTGGTGATAATTTTCGTCGAGGAACTTGCGCGATGCCGCCGCGCCGATACCGCCCGGGCCGGTATCGATCGACACCGCCGGGATACCGGCCTTGACGAAGCTGTAATGATCCGAGCGGACGAAGGACATTTCCCGCGGCTCGGGGTCCGGCACCACGCCGAGCCCCTCCGTCCTGGCCGCAGCAGCCACCAGCTGCCCGATGCTGGAGTGATCGCCGCCCTGCACCACGAGATCGACCAGCGGATAGGTGAGGATCGGCATGTCAAGATTGAGGTCCGCGACGATCGCATCCTTGGGCACCGTCGGGTATCGGGCGAAATAGGCCGAGCCGAACATGCCCTTCTCTTCGGCCGCCGTGGCGAGCACCAGGATCGATCGCCGCGGCCTTTTGCCGCTCTGCTGGATGGCACGGACGACCTCTAGCATCTCGGCTATGCCGATCGCATTGTCCATTGCGCCATTGTAGATCGCGTCCCCGTTCACCGGCTTGCCGACACCGAGGTGATCGAGGTGCGCGGACAGCACGACATATTGATTGCGCAAAGCGGGATCGCTGCCCTCGATCATGCCCACAACGTTGCGCGTATCCTTGGTGCTGCGGGTAGTGACGGTAGCGACCGCCAGCCTGCCGACCAACGGCCCCGTCGGCATGCGGGTACCGCGCGACTCGGCTGCGATCACATCGGCCCAGCGGATACGGGCGCCGGCGAACAGCTTTTCGGCACCGGTCATGCTGAATGCACCGATCATCTTCGTTGCGTCGGAAGGCAATGTCGCGCCCTCCGGCGCCGCCCAGCCCGTGATGGGATAATCGTAGAACCCTACCATTTTCTCGAACGGTATCACCTTCCTGAGCGCCGGCGTCTCGACGAAAACGATCGCGGCGGCGCCCCGGACGAGCGCGCTCTGCGCCTTGTTGCGATCGTCGTCGAAATGCGCGGCGACATCGCGGGAGAGTCCCTTCGGTTTGCCTGAAACGATCAGGACGATCTTGCCGCGTACGTCCAGCCCCGCATAATCGTCATAGCGGCTCTGCGGATCGACGATGCCGTAGCCTGCGAACACAATGTCGCCCTCGGCGCGGAACGCGCCGCTATCGTCACCGCCATTGTTGATGAAATCGGTACCGAACTGCAGCGGCACGTCCCGGCTGCCGCGTCGCAGCGTCCAATGTGCCTTTTCCGCGGCTCGATAGGTAGCGAGACGGAACGGCTGGAACCATCCTCCGCGCTCGCCGCCAGGCTTGAGCCCGATTGCCAGCATCTGCGCGGCGACATATTCGGCGGCGACGTCGTAATCGTGCGTCCCCGCCTCACGGCCGCGCAGCGCATCGGAGGCGAGGAACTGGACATGCGCTTTCAGCGCCGCCTGCTCCGCCGTAAGCGGTGGCGCGGCGGGTGCAGGCGGGGCAGCGGAAGCAGCGGGAGCGGGGGGCGCCGCCTGCTGCGCCTGCGCTGGCAGCGCCAGCAACACCAGGACGGTAATCCAAGCGTGCAGCTTCATCCCCGCCCCCCCTTCACGGGCGGCGATCAGCGCGCGCCCGGGCCCTCATAGTTCAGACCGAAAAAGTCACCCTTGTTCCACACCGGCCGAACATCCCCGTTGGCGATCGCATTGGCGATGCGGAAGTTCACATCGACGAAGCGCACGCCCGACTGCCAGTTCAGCGCGGGCTGCTGGTCGATCTGGTCCGAGGGCTGATGATAATGGTTTTTCATGAAGTCGTCGATAGCAGCACGACCCGGCCCGCCAGCACCCGGCCAGAGGAACACCGACGGCACACCTTTCCGAACGAAATTATAGTGATCCGAGCGCACGAAGATATTCTCGCCCGGCAGCGGATCGTCGGACATCTTCACGCCGATCTCGGCCGCCGCCTTGGCGACGATCGGCCCCAGGGTCGAGTGATTCGCGCCGTACACCACGATATCCTCGAACGGATAGGTGATGATCGGCATGTCGAGATTCACATCGGCGACGATCGTGTTCTTGATCGTGGGGTTGTTGGCGAAATAGTCGGAGCCGACCAGCCCCTTCTCTTCCGCGGTCACCGCCAGGAACAGGATCGACCGACGCGGCTTGGTGCCGGCCGCCTTGAAGCGCTTGGCCTCCTCGATCAGCGAGGCGGTGCCGATCGCATCGTCGAGCGCGCCGTTGTTGATCGTGTCGCCCTTCGCGTCGGGACGGCCGACGCCGATATGGTCGAGGTGCGCGGAGAGCACGACGATCTCGCCCGCCAGCTTGGGATCGCTGCCCTCGATCATGCCGGCGACGTTGAAGCTCGGCATGGGCGTCAGGATCGTCTTGCTGGCGACGGTGATCGTGCCGGGCAGCTGGAACGCCTTGAAGGTAGCACCATCCACCGCAGCCGCCTTCGCGATCGACGCCCAGGGCGTCTTGGCCCCGGCAAACAGCTTCTCCGCACCGGCGAGGCTCAGCATGCCGAGCCCCGGCGTGCCGGGCGCGGCGATATGGCCGGTGCCGTCGGCATTGCCCCAGGTGACGCGCGGGCGGCTCGCATAGGCGGCGAGCATCGCGAACGGCCGGCTCTTGGCGGAGAGCGGCGACTCGAGCGTGATATAGCCGATCGCGCCGTGCTTCTTAGCGATCTCCGCCTTGGCGGCGGGGTTCTGGAAGTGCGCGCCCTCCTCGCCTGGGAAGCTCGACGGCGCACCGCCGAAAAAGGCGACGATCTTCCCCTTCGCGTCGACGCCCTTGTAGTCGTCACGGCCCAGCCCGACGATGCCATAGCCGACGAACACCACCGGCGCGGTGACGCTATATTCCGGCTTTTCCGGGTTCGCGCCGGTGATGAAGTCCTTGCCCGCGACCAGCGCGACCGCCTCGCCCTTGCCGTGCCCAAGCGACATCGCGCCGGTGCCATCAAGCTTGTAGCTGATCAGCGGCACCTTCTGCAGATAGCCGCCGTCATCCCCGGCCGGCTTGAGGCCGGCGGCGTAGAATTGGGCAGCCACATAATTGGCGGCGATCTCGAATTCCGGCGATCCCGCGTCGCGGCCCTTCAGCGCGTCGGAGGCAAGGAACATCACATGGCTCTTCAGCGCCGCCTGGTCGGCGGGGAGAGGCGCGGTGATGATGGCGTTTCGCTCGGCGGCGGTTTGGGCGAGGGCGGGCGACGCCGCGCAGAGGAGAAGGGCAAGCGTCGCAGTCGATCGGAGCATCGGAAATCCCTGGTAGTCGCAACAATATTTCAAGCCTAGCAGCGGATCGGATGTCGTCAATCGCCGCGCGCCTGCTGCAGCATTGGGCTGTCCGGAAACCCTCGCTGCGCAGCGCGCCCAAGTTTTTGTCGTTCAGGGTAATCGACCGAATTTGAGTAGCAGGTGGCGGCGCTTCTCCTATATCGAAGTCTGTATGAGTGACGCCCGTATCGCCGCCGCAGCTCCCCAGGCCATTCGCCGCGAGGACTATCGTCAACCCGACTGGCTGGTGCCGGAGATCGCGCTGGACTTCGACCTCGATCCCGCCGCGACGCGGGTGCGGGCCGCGCTGCACGTCAGCCGCAATGGCGGCCATGATCGCCCGCTGGTGCTGAACGGCGACGGTCTGGAGGCCGCTTCGGTCAAGGTCGACGGTGCCGAAGCGCAGGGCTGGCGGATGGAGGGGCAGGATCTGGTGATCCCGCTCACCGGCGATGCTCACACGATCGAGACCGAAGTGGTGATCGCGCCCGAGCGCAACACCCAGCTTCAGGGCCTGTATGCCTCGTCGGGCATGCTCTGCACCCAGTGCGAGGCGGAGGGCTTCCGACGCATCACCTTCTTCCCGGATCGGCCGGACGTGCTCTCCAAGTACAAGGTGCGCATGGAAGCCGAAAGGGCGCGCTTCCCGGTGCTGCTCGCCAATGGCGATCCGATCGCGCAGGACGACGCCGAAGATGGCCGCCACTGGGCGGAGTGGCACGACCCCTTCCCCAAGCCGAGCTACCTGTTCGCGCTGGTCGCGGGCGACCTCGTCGCCAACACCGGCAGCTTCACGACGATGTCGGGCCGCGAGGTGCAGCTCGGCATCTATGTCCGCGCGCCCGATCTGCCCAAGACCGACCACGCCCTGCATGCGCTGAAGCTCAGCATGAAGTGGGACGAGGACGTCTATGGCCGCGAGTATGATCTCGACGTGTTCAATATCGTCGCGGTGGACGATTTCAATTTCGGCGCGATGGAGAACAAGGGGCTGAACGTCTTCAACAGCCGCTACATCCTCGCCGACCCCGACACCGCCACCGACTGGGACTATGACGCGATTGCCGCCGTCGTCGCCCATGAATATTTCCACAACTGGTCGGGCAACCGCGTCACCTGCCGCGACTGGTTCCAGCTGAGCCTCAAGGAAGGCTTCACCGTCTTCCGCGACCAGAGCTTCTCGGCCGACCAGGGCTCGGCGGCGGTCAAGCGGATCGAGGACGTGCGCTCGCTTCGCGCCAGCCAGTTCCCCGAGGACGCCGGCCCGCTCGCGCACCCGGTGCGCCCGGACGAATATATCGAGATCTCGAACTTCTACACGGCCACCATCTACAACAAGGGCGCCGAGCTCATCCGGATGATGGCCACCATCCTGGGCCCGCAGAAATTCCGCGCCGCGACCGACCTCTATTTCGATCGCTTCGACGGCACCGCCGCCACGTGCGAGGATTTCGTCCTCTGCATGGAGGAAGCGGGCAAAGTCGATCTCGGCCAGTTCCGCCGCTGGTACAGCCAGGCGGGCACGCCGCGCGTCTCCGCCAACCTCGTCCAGGACGGCGCCACCACCAGCCTTGCTCTCGCCCAGACCGTGCCGCCGACGCCGGGCCAGCCGATCAAGGAGCCGATGGTGCTGCCGCTCAAGATCCGCCTGTTCGGCGAGAAGAGCGGCGCGCCGTTGATCGACGAGGCGCTGGTGCTGCTCGATAAGCCTGAGCAGGAGCTGCGTTTCGAGGGACTGCCCGAGCGCGCGGTGCTATCGATCAACCGTGGCTTCTCGGCACCCGTGATCGTCGATGCCAATCGCAGCGCGGCGGATCTTGCCTTCCTCTCGGCGCATGACGACGACCCGTTCGCGCGCTACGAGGCGATGCAGCAGCTGATGCTCGATACGCTGGTTGCGGCGGTGACCACGGGCAAGGGCGAGCATGGCGCGCTGATCGACGCCGTTCGCAACACGCTCACCGATCCGGCGCTCGATCGCGCCTTCATCGCCGAGGCGGTGCTGCTCCCGTCGGACAGCTTCATCGGCGACCAGATGGCGGTGGTGGACCCCGAGGCAATCTTCCGCGCCCGGGAAGCGCTGCGGGCCGATCTGGGCAACCTGCTCGAGCCCGAATGGCGCGCCGCCTATGAGGGCGCGCGCGCCAACCGTTTCGAATATTCGCCGGCCGCCAAGGGCGCGCGCCGCCTGAAGAACGTGGCGCTCGGCTATATCGCCGCGAGCGGCGCGGCCGATGCGGCAAAGCTCGCCTATGCCCAGTTCGAGGCGGCCGACAACATGACCGATCGCCAGGGCGGCCTCGCCACGCTGGTGAACGGCACCTCGTCGCTGCGGGAGAAGGCGATCGAGGCCTTTTATCAGCGCTATGCCGGCAATGCGCTGGTGCTGGACAAATGGTTCCAGACCCAAGCGCTATCCTCGCGCGACGACACGCTCGCCGCCGTCGAGAAGCTGGCCCAGCATCCCGACTTCACCCTCGCCAACCCCAACCGGGCGCGGGCGCTGGTCGGCGCGTTCAGCATCAACCAGCGGGCGTTCCACGATCCTTCGGGCCGCGGCTATCGCTTCGTCGCGGACCAGTTGATCGCGCTCGACAAGCTCAACCCGCAGACCGCTGCCAAGCTGGTACCGCCGCTCGGCCGCTGGAAGCGCTTCGATGCGCAGCGCGCCGCACGGATGCGGGGCGAATTGGAGCGGATCGTCGCCAGTCCGGGGCTCAGCAAGGACATGTTCGAGCAGGCCACCAAGTCGCTCGACTGAGTCTTCGCCGCGCTGTCGTGACGGACGCTCAGCGTTCCCCCCGGCGGCCTGGGGGGAACGAACCGAGATTTCGGCGCCAATGGATCCCCGCCTTCGCGGGGATGACGCGCTTCCTTGGTCCTATGCGACACCCCTCCCCCGCGACGGGGGAGGGAAACAATCGCCTTACGCCATCACGTTGCGGCCGCGCTGCACCGTCGCGCTATGCCCCACGCTCGCCTTCAGGCTCCGCGTGGTGATGCTGTCCACGAACACCCAGTCGTTGCGCGCCTGATCGGGGGTGAGCGTCAGCGCCATGTATCCACGGCGGCTGGTGTCGCACCATTTCAGCTCGGGGTTGGCCTTCACCAAGCCCGCTGCGACCACCTTCGGATCGGTCTTGAGCGCGCTTTCGAAGCCCGGCGAGGTCACCGCGTGGCCGGCGAACTCGACGCCCGCCACCTTGCCGTCCTGCGCGAGATCGAACGCCCAGGCATTGTGGCTGTCGCCGCACACCACCAGCAGGTTCGCGCCCATCGCCTGCGACGATTTGAGGAACCGCGCCCGTGCCGCCGGATAGCCGCCCCAGCTGTCATAGCCGAGCGGCAGCCCCAGCTTGCCCGCCAGCACGCCTGCCTGCACATAGGCCTTGGCGCGCGGATCGGCGTCCGGCGCGATCCAGCCCAGCGCATCGGCCGGCGTCACCAGATTGCCCATGATCGTGCCGAAGCCGACCACCTGCCAGCGCTGCCCCGCCTTCACCGAGCGGCGCATCGCATGGTCCAGCCACACTTCCTGCTCGCTGCCGAGCATCGTCACCGCCGGATCCTGCCAGGCGCCGTCGCGGAAGGCGGTGAGCGCCTTGACCGGATCGGCCTCCTTGAACAGCGGCGCGACATCGGGCTGCTGGCTGCGCGCGAGCAACCGGCTCTCGGTGCGGAAGAAGGTGGCGAGCGTGCCGATCTCGTAGCTGCCCCAGGGCGTTTCGGAGACCGGCATCCATTCGCGGAACACCTGCATCGCCGCTGCCTTACGCGCGCTCCAGTCGCCTTCGCTGTCCGGCTGGTGATTCTCGGCGCCGCCTTCCCAGCTGTCGTTCGCGCTTTCGTGATCGTCCCACTGGATCAGCATCGGCTTGGCGGCATGCAGCGCCTGCAGGTCGGGATCGGCGCGGTAGCTGGCGTAGCGCAGGCGATAATCGGCGAGATGGATCATCTCTCCCGCCGGCTCGGGCCAGCGGCCGCCCACCGCACCGCCTGCGGGCGCATAGCCGCCCTGCTTGTACTCGTAGAGATAGTCGCCGAGATGGATCCACAGGTCGATGTCGTCGCGCGCCGCGGCATGGCCATAGGCGTTGAAATAGCCGAACGGCAGGTTCGAGCAGGAGAAGATCGCGATGCCGAAGCGGCGGGCATCGCCCAGCGGTAGCGTCTTGGTGCGACCGACGGGCGAGAAGCTGCCGTCCGGCGCCACGAAGCGGTAGAAATAGCGCGTGTCCGGCGACAGGCCGGCGACCGTCACCTTGGCGGTATGGTCGCGCCACGGGCCGGTGATCTGCTCGCCGTCGGCGACGATTCGGGTAAAGTCGGCGCTGGTCGCGATCTGCGCGCGCAGCTTGACCGCGGCCCCATCGGCGGGGACGTAGCGCGTCCACAGCAGCATCGTGTCCGGCCCCGGCTCGCCGCTCGCCACCGAATGGGTGAAGCCCCGCGCGGCGGCTTGCGCCAGCGCAATGCCCGGCAGCGCGAGCGCGCCGATGCCGAAGGTGCCCGTCAGCAGCAGCGAACGGCGGTCGATACGATGGTTCATCTTGTCGCGTCCCTTTCTCGGTCGGTCGCTCCGTGCCTCTGCTTGGTGTCGGGTTCGTGACAGCCGCGCAAAGCTGGGCTAGGCAAATCGTCGAATCGACATTCGGGGCGTGAAAACTGGGGGCGCACCCTGTCGGACGGGAAGCCCGCCGGCAGCACGGAGACGAAGACGCACGTGAACGCATTCCGAATTGCCCCGGGCCTTGCCCGGCTGTCCCGCCGCAGCCGAGCGGCGCATCCTTCCATGGCGCGCGGCACCGCCAACTGATGGCGACGCGGATCGCAACGCTCGGCATTGCCGAGCCGAAAGCGGGGCTGGCAGCGGCTGCGGCGACCGTCCCGCGCTGGCTGGTGCTGGTGGCCGTGGCGGTGGCGGTGCGCGCTGCGACCTTCGGCAACCCGGTGGTGGCCGTCGACGAGCAATTCTACTGGGTCACCGCCCGCCGGATGCTGGACGGCGCGCTGCCGTTCGTCGACATCTGGGATCGCAAGCCGATCGGGCTGTTCCTGCTCTACGCTCCGGCCGCAGCGCTGGGCCTGCCCTGGGGCATCCTTGCGTACCAACTGATGGCGCTGGCCTGTGCGGTTTGCACCGCCGGTCTGATCGCGCGGATCGCCGATCGCGTCGGCTGGAGCGCCGGCGCGCTGCCCGCCGCGCTGCTCTACATCCTGATGCTGAACGTGGCGGACGGTCAGGGCGGCCAGGCGCCGGTATTCTACAATCTGCTGGTGATCGGGGCGGTGGCGCTGATGCTGCCGCGCGCCGACGATCGCGACGGCGATCCCGCCCGCGTCGGGCGCAACCTGCTGGCGATGCTGCTGGCCGGCCTCGCGCTGCAGGTGAAATACACCGTGCTGTTCGAAGGCCTGTTCCTCGGCCTGTGGCTGCTGCGGCGCGAGGCGATGCTCGGCGCCAGCTTCGTCCATATCGCCCGCCGCGGGCTCGGCTATGCCGGCGTGGCGATGCTGCCGACGCTGCTCGCGGGCGCGACCTATGCGAAGCTCGGGCATTTCGACGCCTGGTTCTACGCCAATTTCGGTTCGATCCTCGATCGCAAGAGCGATCCCTTCATCGATCTGGTAGGCGCGTTCTGCGAGGTGATGGTGCCGCTCGCGCCGCTGCTGGTGCTGAGCGGACTGGGCTGGGCGCGGCGCCAGCGGCATGGCGAGCTTTCCGATGCCGGCACGCTCCTGCTGGGCTGGCTGATCGCGGCGATGCTGGGGCTGATCGTGTTCGGCTCCTGGTTCCCGCATTATGCGCTGCCCGCGATGGTGCCCGCCAGCCTCGGCTGCGCAGCCTTCTTTGCGCACGACCGCATCGGCCGGCGCATCGTCGCCCCCGCGCTCCTCGGGATCGCGCTGATCGCCGGGACCGTTTGCGTATTTGCTGCCCAGGCCGCCCGCGGCAACGCCGCCCAGTTCGCCACGCTCGCCGACGCGATCGGCAAGGGGCGCGGCTGCCTCTATGTCCATTCGGGCGATTCGATGCTGTACGGCGCGACCGGCCGCTGCGCGCTGTCGCCATGGCTGTTCCCCAGCCACCTGTCCCGCCAGCGCGAGAACGGCGCACTCGGCGTCGACCAGATCGAGGAGGTCGACCGCATCTTTGCCCGGCACCCCGCCGTCGTCGTGATGCGTCCCCCGTTCCGCGGCGAGCGGCTGGCGGTGCGTGTCCGGGTGCAGCACTATCTGCATCGCCTAGGCTATACGATCCGCGGCACCTATCTGCTCGGCCGGGTGCCGATCACCGTCTATGCCGCGCCGGCGATTGCCGCCGCGGTGCCATTCCGCCGGGCGGCGAGCAGGCCGGCATAGCAGTCCATCAGCGCAGCGGCGTGATCGGCGTCGCTGCGTACCTTTGCCGCAGCCACCTGCGCGGCGTGGCGCAGCAGCGTCTGGTCGCGCGCGAACAGCCGGCGGATCGCATCGGCTGCCGACAGCGTATTACGCGCGGCATAGGTCTCCGCATAGAGCGGATCGGCGACCTCGGCGAACCCGCCCTCATCCGGTCCGATCAGCGGCAGGCCCGAGGCGAGCGCCTCCCACGCGACCAGTCCGAACGGCTCGGCATCGGAACCGTGGATCAGCGCGTCGCAGCTCGCCATGATGCGCGACAGCCGCAGACGATCGTACACCGGCCGGAAAATGCGGATATGCGGGCTTTCGGCGATCAGCCCCTCGAGCTGGTGGCGCTGCGGTCCGTCGCCGAGCAGCATCAGCCCCACCGGCAGGTCGTTGGCCGCCGCCTCGACCGCCTCGATCACCAGCGGCCAGCGCTTTTCCTTGTGGTGGCGGCCCAGCCCGAGCAGCAGGTGCCCCTCCGGCGGCAGGCCCAGCTGGGCGAGCAGCGAGACGCGCAGCTTCTCGTCGCGCAGCGCGGGCGAGAACCAGCCGCGGTCGATGCCGAGCGGCACCGACGCATCGACCTTCAGCCCGCGCCGCGCGAACCGCTTGGCCAGCGCCGGCCCGTTGGTGACGAACGCGTCATAGCTGGCGAGGAAGCGCGCCATGTAGCGAGTGTACCAGCCAAAGGCCTGCTCCACCTGGAGCGGCGTCGCCACGCTGTCGAGCCAGCGCTGCGGATAGGTGCCGACCAGATCGCCATGCGCGAAATAGACCTTGAGCGCGTCCCCCGGCCAGCGCGCGACCGTCCAGGCTGGCAGCCAGGGCGAGCTGTTCTCGACGATGTCGGGCTGGATCCGGTCGAGCGCGGCCCAGACCGGCTCGTCCTTGACGAAGATGCGGTAGTTGCGATCGAGCAGCAGCGGCGGTGCCTTGATCCAGTGGATCGCGCCCCCGCCCGGCCGCTCCTCGACGGCGTTCTCGGCCCCTGGGGCGACCACGATCAGTTCGTGCCCCAGATCCGCCATCAGGCCCATCTTGCGATCGAGATAGGTGCGCACCCCGCCGCCGGTAGGCGAGTAGAACTCGTTGACGTCGGCGATGCGCATAGGCCCCCTCAGTTGAGCGGGCCGAATCCTCCCAGCCCGCGCAGATACTGCGCTCGAATGTTCACGGTCGTCACTCCGTTCCCGACATGCACCAGCGCCTGACGCAATTTGGGACGGCTGCGGCCGAGCCGCTGGTTGGAGGGGAAGCCGGCACCGTCGGTCCAGAAATCGAACTTGTTCTTGCCGTCGCGGTCATGGGTGAACAGCACCGCATATTCGCCGGGCCCCGGCACGCGGATGCACATCACCACCGCGCCCGAAGGCGGCGTGTTGGCCCAGATGCGGCGGAAGGTCTTGCCTTCCTTCACCAGGTCCCGGTCGTCCTTGAGGAAATCCTCCTCGGTCGCCGGATAGAGTTCCAGCTTCAGCCGGCCGGTGCGGTCCTTCAAGCCGGTGATCTCGGCCTGGATGGCCGATCCCCGACCGCCGCTGCAGGCGCCGGCATCCTCGCCCAGCACCTGCGCCGAGGCCGGGTGGGCGGCCGTGGCGGCCAGCATCGTCGCGGCCAGAAAGGCGATGCGCTTCATGCTTTTTTCCTCGTGAGCAGTGCGTGCAGGCCGAAGCCCGCGATCAGGACCATATGGGCGACCAGCGAAAGGCCGGCGATGAGCGCCATCAACTCGGAAAGCGCCTCGCCCTGCCCGATCACCATGATCGCGAAGCTGGCGAACAGCAGTTCCTTGTTCGGCACCAGCGGCAGACGCCAGGCGAGCAGCCGCCCGGCCGACAGCAGCAGCCAGATGCCGATCGAGACCTGCGGCATCGCGAAATGCCAGGCAAAGGCGATCAGCACCGAGCTGGTGATGATGCGGACGCAGTGGATGCCGAACACCCACCACAGCTGGCCGCGCGGCAGCGAGAAGACGCGCTTGGAAAATACCAGGAACGGCAGCGACATCGCGAAGATCACCGCGATCGAGCCCATCAGCGTGTTGAACTCGGCGGGCTTCAGCAGGTCGATGCCGAACGGCAGCGCCATCGCCACCACCGCCAGCGTCATCGCGTTGCCGGCGATCGCCGAGAGGATCGTCACGTCCTTCACCGCGCCGAACGGCGCTGCCACCATCTGGGTGCGCTGGCGTGCCCAGGCGTAGAAATAGGCCTCGCCCGAATAGCCGAGCAGCACTTCGTTTGCGATCCGCTTCTTGTGGAGCGCGATCATGCCATCGATCGGAATCCGCCACAGCTTGCGGAAGATGATGTAGTCGAAGGTCGGCGAGCCGAGATAATAGAGTACGAAGACGAGGTAGAAGAGCGGATTGGTGGGCATCGCCCGCGCCAGCCCGGCCAGGCCGCCGCCGAACAGCTCGCGGCCCAGCCCCACCACCATCAGCAGCGTGAGACCCGCGCCCAGCCACATCGGCCAGCGGCGCTTGATCTTCTCGACGGGCTCGAGCCCCGCAAGATCGGGTGCAGCGGGAATCGCGGCTTCGATCACGCGCGGGGTCATCGAAGCCTCTCCAACCTGCCTGTTCAATCCGTCCAAAAGCGCCACCGCCAAAACCGAAACAATCTCTCACTTCCCGCGTTTCGGCGTCTCCCGTATCTCGGGCACGTCGCGCGACGTTGGGTCTTTCCCAACACATTGCGGTTTATTCCGGCAGCGATTTGGGCTTTAGAAAGGCAAACCGCAAGTAGATGCTATACCGGTCGCCCCCCTCCACGCCACTCCATGTGATGGCGTTCGCAGAAACGCTGCAGGGCGGCGGCGTCGAACGCGCACTGCTGCGCATGGCGGCGGGATGGCTCGAAAGGGGACACCGGGTGACGCTGGTGCTGGGCGCCTGCGAGGGGCCGCTCGCCGCCGAACTGCCGCCCGGCATCGAGCTGATCGAGCTCGGCAGCCCGCATTATCCGATCCTGCTGCGGATGCCCGGCAAGGTTCGCAGCGTGGATCCGGACATCCTGTTCTGCCCCGGCAACTATTATACCGCCGTCAGCGCCGTCATCCGGCTGCGACTCGGCCGCGCCTGCCCGCCGATCGTCGCCAAGGTCTCGAACGCGCTGGTGCGGCCGGAAATGTGGCGGTTCGTCGCCTGGGGCTATAATCGCTGGCTGCGCTGGCATCCCTGGTTCCTCGATCATATCGTGGCGATGACTCCCGCGATGGCGCGCGAGGCGATCACTGAAATGGCGATCCCCCAGGAGCGGGTGAGCGTGATCGCCAACCCGCCCGCCGAACGCATCCACGATGCGGCGCCGATCGCGCTGCCGGCGGGCCGCTATATCGTCGGCGTCGGCCGGCTCGAGCCGCAGAAGCGCTGGGACCGGCTGATCGACGCGTTGCCGCGGCTGGCCGATCGCTCGGTCCAGCTGCTGTTGCTGGGCGAGGGCAGCGCGCGGGCGTCGCTGGCGGCGCAGGTGGCGCGGATGGGGCTCGGCGACCGGGTGCGCATGCCCGGCCATGTCAGCGATCCGCTGCCAGCGCTGAAGGGGGCGACGGTCGCGGCGCTGACCTCCGACTTCGAAGGCGTGCCCGGGGTGATCCGCGAGGCGCTGTCACAGGGCACGCCGGTCGTTGCCACCGAGGCGAGCGTCGCGGTGCGCGAGCTGATCGATTCGCCCGCGCTCGGCTCCGTTGTCGCCCGCGAGGACGGCGACGCGCTGGTCGCCGCGCTCGAGCATTGGCTTGCGCCCGGTCGCGCGCGCCCGGTACCGCGCGACGACGCGGGGGACCCGGTCGGCGACTATCTCGCGCTGTTCAGCAGGCTCGCCCGTCAGCGCATCGCGTAGCGCAGGCCGATCCACAGCGTGCGCGGCGTCGCGCGCTCGATGACATTGCCGCCGCTGATCCCTGCCTGCACCACTTCATCGAACAGATTCTCGGCCCGGCCCTCGATCCGCAGCGCCCTGGTCAGCGGCACGCCGAGCGTGGCGTCGACGGTCCATGCCGAATCGAGCCGGGCGCTATTCTGATCGTCCTCGAACCGTGCGCCGGCATAGCGGGCGGTCACCGAAGCGTTGGCCAGGGCGGCGCGCCAGGCGAGCGTCGCCGAGCCCTGGAAGCGCGGGGTCTGGGCAGGGCGCAGCCCGTCGAGCGTCGCTGCCGCGCCCGAGGCGTGAACACGGCTATCGGCATAGGCCCAGGATCCCGCGAGGCTCCAGGCGCCGAGCGTCCACCGCCCGTCCAGCTCGATCCCCTTGGCCTCGACCGCGTCGAGATTCTGCCGCTGGCGATAGGCGCCCGCCGCCGAGACGAAGCCGACCCCGGGGAAGGTGCCCGGCCCCCGCGCCAGCGTGACATTGGCGATCGCGCCGTCGAGCCAGTTCCAATAGCCGGTAGCGCGGAACACCAGATCGGGCAGCGGGCGCAGGTCGACGCCGACTTCGCCGCCCCACAGCCGCTCGGGATCGAGGCCCGGGTTGGCCGCCGTCGCATCGGCACCCGCGCGGAACGGGCGGTAGAGCTCGTTGAGCGTCGGCAGCCGCCAGCCGCGATAGCCGGCGGCGCGGAGCGTCACCGGGCCGAGCGCATAGGCGGCACCCAGGCGTCCGGTCGGCTCCCAGCCATGGCGATTGCTGTACCGCGTGTCGGTCAGCACCGGACCGGCGGCGAGCGGCGCCTCGAACAGGCTGCCGTCATAGATCGTCCAATGATCGAGCCGCCCGCCGGCATCGAGCGTCCAGCCGCCGCTGTTGTAGCTGGCATTGGCGAAACCACCCGTCGTGAGGCTGGCGCCCCCGGCAATGCGCCGCCGCGTCGGGCTGGTGCCGACAAAGGTATAGAGCTCCCGCGTCTCGCCCGAGACGCGGCGCAGGTCGCCGCCGAGCCGCAGCGTGACGCCGCCGCCCACCGGCGGGGCGACCTCGATCCGGCCGCCGACGCCGGTCGCGGGGACTGCCTGCTGCACGACCGGGCTCACCGTATCGCGCGCGGCGGAGATGCTGGCAAAGCCGCTGTCGAACTGGCGCACTTGCAGATAGCCTAGCGCGGACCAGCCCCATTCGCCCTTCTGCCCGTTACCGCGGTGGACGAGGCGCACGCTCGCGTCCGCGCCCTTGCTCAGCACGTCGGTGAAGGCGGTGCCGCGGTCGCGCTGGTCGGTAAAGCCGGAGAGATTGGTCTGGAGCTCGGTGCCGCCCCCGACATCCGCCACGCCGCGCACGGCGACGCTCGCCTGCTCATAAGGCGCGGCACGATCGACGCGGCCGGGGTGCACGATCGGCACGAAGCCGTCGCTGCGGCCATATTGCCCGGCGACGGTGAAGAAGCCGCTGCGGACCGGCACCGCGGCGACGGCGCTCGCGTCGACGCTGTCGCGGCTGCCATAGAAACCGGCGACGTTCAGCCGACCCAGTTCGGCGGGGCTGCCGCTCTCCAGCTCGACCGTCCCGGCCAGCGCACCCGGCCCGGCAAAGCCACTGCCGCCGCCGCGCGTCACCCGCACACCGGCGAGCCGCCCTGGCATGTACGCCGGAAACGGCACCCACCCGCCGAACGGATCGGTCTGCGGCACGCCGTCGAGCAGCAGCAGCGCGCGGCTCGAGGCGTTGCCGCCCAGCCCGCGCAGCGTGATCCCCTGGCTGGTCGGGTGCGCCGAGGTGGAGGTCGAGCGGCGGAACTGCGCGAGTCCGGCGACATCGGCGAGCACGTCCTCGATTCGGTTGCTGGCGGTGTCGGCCAGCCGCGCGCGGTCGATCGTCACCACGTCATAGGCGGCGTCGCCCGGCGGCAGGTCGAGCCCGCGGCCGGTGACAATGATTTCGGCGGGCGCGCCATCCTGCGCGCAGGCCGGCGCCGCCACGCACAGCGCCGCTGCGGCGCACCCCAGTTTTTCAAGCATGCGGCGCGACGGCATCCGGATGGGCGGCGACAAAGGCCGGATGGTCGAGCGCAGCCGCTTCTGCGCGCAGCAGGAGCGGATAGGCGTCCAGCGGCACGGCGAAGCGCCGGGCGTTGAACAGTTGCGGGACCAGGAAGCAGTCGGAGATATCGGGTGCGGCACCGCCGAGGAACGGGCCACCGCCACCCGAGTTGCGCGCCATCGTCTCCAGTGCCGAGAATCCTTCGGTCATCCAATGCGCGGTCCAGGCCGATCGTGCCGCGGCATCGGCGCCGATCCCATGCTCCAGATGGCGCATCACCCGCAGATTGTTGATCGGATGCACGTCCATCCCGATCACCATCGCCCGGGCGAGCGCGTCGGCGCGCGCATCGGGATCGGTGGGGACCAGCCGCGGTTCGGGGTAGCGCGCGTCGAGCCAATCGAGGATCGCCAGGCTCTGGGTGAACACGCGGCCGTCCGCCTCCAGCGCCGGCACCAGCCCCTGCGGGTTGCGCGCGAGATGGTCGGGGCTGCGCTGGGCGTTCTCGAGCAGTGGCACCTCGTGCCGCACATAGTCCACGCCCTTGAGGTTGAGCGCGATCCGTACCCGGTACCCGGCCGAGGAGCGGAAATAGTCGTGCAGCACCAGCATCCGCTCAGCCCTCGTCCGCGTCCTCGTCGTCCTTGGGCTTCTTGCCGTTGAGCCGCGCATTGCTTTCCAGCGCGACCTTGATCATCGCCACCATGGGATCGGCCAGCGCCAGTCCGAGCACCCCGAACAGCGTGCCGGCGAGGATCTGCGAGGAGAGCGTCAGCGCCGGCGGCAGGTCGACGGTGCGCTTGGCGACCATCGGGATCACGACATAGCCGTCGAAATTCTGCACGGCGAAGTAGATGATGATCGCCCAGACGCCGGTCTCCTGCCCCGCGCTGAAGCCCACCGCCGCCATCAGCACGCCCGAGATGATCGCGCCGACATTGGGGATGAAGGCGAGCACGCCGGTGATGATGCCGAGCAGCAGCGCCATCGGGACCCCGGCGACGCTGAGCAGGATCCAGGTCAGCACGCCCTCGAACGCCATGCCGAGCAGCCGCCCGGCGAGCAGCCGCCGCATCGTCGTCGCCATGCCGCCCAGCATGTGGGCGAAGGCGTGGCGCTGGTCGAGCGGTACCATCCATTGCAGCCCGCGCTCGTAGATGCGCGGCTCGAGCGCGATGAACAGGCCGAGGATCAGGATCATGATCATGCTGGTCACCGCGCCGATCGCGGTGCCCACGGCGCTGGTCAGCTTGCCCACCGAGCCCAGCGCCTCGCGCAGCATGCCGTTGATGTCCGAGCGGCCGGGCATCAGCCCCATGTCGGAGGCCCAGCGCGCGACGCGGTTGGCCTGCGCCTCCAGCGTGGTGCGCAGCTGCTCGGCCTGATCCGAGATCTGCACGCCGGTGCGGTAGAAAACGAGGCCGAAAAAGCCGAAGACGAGGATCAGCACCAGGCCGATGCGCAAGCCGCGCGGGATCGGCAGCACCTTGCCGAGCAGTCGCGCGCCGCCATCGAGCATCGAGGCGAAGACGAGGCCTGCGAAGATGATCAGCAGCGGCTGGATCAGCAGCACGATCAGCGCGATGCCCACCGCCATGCCCAGCCAGACGGCGGCCTTCTTGAACTCGGCGCGGGTGGCGGGATCGCGAAACTCGTTCGGGCCCGGCTCGCGCACGACGCGGACGTGCGCGGATTCCAGCGGATCGTTGCTCATTGTTCCTCGTGGGTGGGGTGCAGCGAAATGCCGAACCGATCCCCGCGGAAACCCGTGAACCAGGTCAACGGGTTCCAGGTCGACGAACCGTCGCGCGAAAAAGTGATGAATTCGGCGCGCCCGCCGATATTCTCCCACGGCACCGGCCCACCCAACCCGTTCTGTTCTAAAGTAAAACGGCTGTCGGCGCTGTTGTCGCGATTGTCGCCCATCAGGAACACATGGTCCTTGGGCACCACGGTGGGCGGAAAATTGTCGCCGGCAGAATCGCCCAGGTCGGCGATGTCGTAGCTGGCGCCGTTCGGCAGCGTCTCGCGGAACAGCGTCAGGCTGCAATAGGCCTTGCCCTGGTGGACGACGCGGCGACCGTCGTAGAAGATCGATCCGCCGCGCTCGGGATCGGGATCGCAGCGGGTGTTGCCGTCGATCGGCACCAGGCGTTCGCCGAGGGGCTCGCGCGGCACGGCCTTGCCGTTGAGCCAGACCACCCCGTCGCGCACCGCGATGGTATCACCGGGCAGGCCGATCACGCGCTTGATATAGTCGGTGCTGTGCTGCGGCGGGGTGACGATGACGATGTCGCCGCGCTCGGGCAGCCGGCCCAGGATACGGCCGGGGATCGGGGGCAGCAGGTGGAAGGTCGGCGTGACGAAGGAATAGCCGTAGGGATATTTGCTGACGATCAGCTGGTCGCCCACCCGCAGCGTCGGCAGCATCGATTCCGAGGGGATGTAGAAGGGCTTGGCGATCAGGCTGTGAAAGGCGAGCACGCCGAGGACCAGCCAGACGATGCCGCGCAGTTCGGCCCACCAATCGGTGCCCTGCCTTGTGGCGCTCTGGCGTCGCTCGCTCCGCTTGCTGCTCAACGCCAGTTCGTCCGCCCCCATCACATATCCTTTTCCGCCGGCACGGCCTCGATCATCACCATCGCGAACGCCCAGGGCATGTCGTCCGTGAGCGTCAGGTGCACCTTGGCCACGTGTCCCGCTGGCGTCATGGCGTCAAGTCTCGCCTTGGCCCCGCCGGTCAGCGCGAGCGTGGGTGCGCCGGACGGTGCATTAACCACGCCGATATCCTTCATGAACACGCCCCGGCTGAACCCGGTTCCGACCGCCTTAGAAAATGCCTCCTTGGCCGCAAAGCGCTTGGCGAGGGTGGCGGCGTAATTGTGCGGGCGCTTGGCGGCCTTGGCGAGTTCCAGCTCGGTGAACACGCGCTGCTCGAAGCGCTGGCCATAGCGGTCGAGCGAGTTCTGGATCCGCTCGATATTGCACAGGTCCGAACCCAAGCCGAGGATCATGCGTCCCTCTCCCGCCTGCGGGAGAGGGAGGGAGCCGCCGCAGGCGGCGGAAGGGTGAGGGTGTGTGGGAGCCACGAAATCGCTGACCCGAAGGCGCCCGACTCACCCTCACCCCGGCCCTCTCCCGCAAGCGGGAGAGGGAGAAGCCGGGCAAGCCTCACCGCGCCGAGTCCATCAGCGCGCGCATCCGCTGCACCACCGGCGCGAGGCCGTCGAAGATCGCCTCGCCGATCAGGAAATGGCCGATGTTGAGTTCCATCACCTGCGGGATCGCGGCGATCGGCACGACGTTGTCGAAGGTCAGGCCATGGCCGGCATGCGGCTCGATGCCGTTGCGCGCAGCGAGCGCCGCCGCGTCGGACAGGCGCTTCAGCTCCGCCGCGAGATCCGCGCCCGTCAGTTCGGCATAGCGGCCGGTGTGCAGCTCGACCACCGGCGCGCCGAGCCGGATCGCCGCATCGATCTGGCGCGCCTCGGGCTCGATGAACAGCGAGACGCGGCTGCCATTGTCGCGCAGCTTGGCGACCATCGGCGCCAGCAGGTCAAACATGCCCGCCGCGTCGAGCCCGCCCTCGGTGGTGCGTTCCTCGCGCTTCTCGGGCACGATGCAGACCGCGTGCGGGCGGTGCTTGAGCGCGATCGCGAGCATTTCCTCGGTCGCCGCCATTTCGAGGTTGAGCGGCACCGTCAGCTCGGCGACCAGCCGCGCGATATCGGAATCGGTGATGTGCCGGCGATCCTCGCGCAGATGCGCGGTGATGCCGTCCGCCCCCGCTTCCGCCGCAAGCAACGCTGCGCGCACAGGGTCCGGATAGCCGCTGCCGCGCGCGTTTCGCACGGTCGCGACATGGTCGATATTGACCCCGAGGCGCAGCCTGCCGGTCATGCGGTGATCGCCCGGCTCCCCGGCTTGATCGCCGGGATCGCCGCCAGCTCGGGGGGCAACTGGTCGGCCGGATACGCCGGCACGTCGAGCTTGGTCAGCGAGATCAGCGGCACGCCGACATCGGCCTTGCCGTTCGAGCGGTCGACGATGCACGCCGCACCCACCAGCGTGCCGGGATGCTTGCGGATCGCCGCGATGCACTCGCGCGAGGAAAGCCCGGTGGTGACGATGTCCTCGACCATCACCACGCGCGCGCCTTCGGGGATCTCGAAGCTCCGGCGCAGCTGGAACTCGCCGTCCTCGCGCTCGACGAACACCGCCTTGCAGCCGAGCGCGCGCGCCGTCTCATAGCCGGGGATGATCCCGCCGATCGCGGGCGAGACGACGATGTCGACCTGCCCGAACGTCTCGCGAATCAGCTTGCCGAGCGCACCGCACACCCGCTCGGTGCGGACCGGATCCTCAAAGATCCGCATCTTCTGGAGAAATACGGGAGAGCGCAAACCCGAAGACAGGATAAAATGCCCCTCAAGCAACGCGCCTGCGTCGCGAAATTCGTCGAGGATGGCGTCTCCGGTCAATGTCTGGGCTCCTGAAGTCAACGGTGGAACGATCCTTTAAGTGGCGGGGGCAGCCTCCGCAACCGCACGCGAAAAAGGTTGAGCATAGCCTTTTCCCAGCTATACCTTTGGTTCAAAGGGCCGCTAGGATGCCCTGGTTGTGCGTTCCTGGAGAGGGGTGACAACACCATATGCGCAGTTTCTTGGTACCGTCGATCCTGCTGGCCGCTGGGCTGGCCTTCGCTTCTCCCGGAACGGCGCAACCCGCCGCGGCGGCTGCACCTGCGCCTGCCGCCGCCGCACCGGCGGCCCCCGCCGCGAAGGCCGCGGACCCGACTCTCGATGCTACCGGCAAACCGCTGCATCAGGCCACGCCGGGCGTCGGCGAGCCTGTCGACAAGGCGTTCTACCTGCAGCAGCAGGTAACGCCCACCGGCAAGGAAGCGCACGACTTCCACAACTATATCCTGGTGCCACTGATCACGATCATCTCGGCGTTTGTGCTGCTGCTGCTGCTGTGGGTAATCATCCGCTATCGTCGCGCCGCGAACCCGACGCCGTCGCGCACCAGCCACAATACTGCGATCGAGATCCTCTGGACGCTGGCGCCCGTGCTGATCCTGGTCGCGATCGCGATCCCCTCGATCAAGCTGCTTGCCGCGCAGTTCAAGCCGGCCCCCAAGGGCGCGGTGACGCTGAAGGCGATCGGCAACCAGTGGTTCTGGTCGTACGAATATCCGGACAACGGCAACATTCAGCTGACCGCCAACATGCTCAAGGAAGAGGGGCAGGTCGGCAAGGGCCAGCGCTATCGCACCGATGCCGACGGCCCCCGCCTGCTCGCCACCGACCAGCGCGTGGTGCTGCCGGTGGGTGTGCCGATCCGCCTCGTCACCACCGCGACCGACGTGATCCACAGCTGGGCGATGCCCGCCTTCTGGATCAAGCTCGACGCGATTCCCGGCCGCCTCAACGAGACGAGCTTCGTCATCCAGAAGGAAGGCGTGTATTTCGGCCAGTGCTCCGAACTGTGCGGCGCGCGCCACGCCTATATGCCGATCGCGGTCGAAGCGGTGAGCCCCGCCAAGTTCGCGCAATGGGTCGCCTCGAAGGGCGGCACCATGCCGGGCGCCAAGGCCGAGCCGGCAAGCACCACCGCCATCGGCAACGATGCGACCGACGCCACCGCCAACGGCGCGGTGGAAGCCGCCCCCACTGTCGACGCCACCGCCACCCCGGCACCGTCCAACAAGCCTGCGACCGCGAACCCCGCCGGCGCCGGCAACACGGGCAACTGAGCCATGACCGATACCGCGCTCCCCTATACCGCCGCGCACGACCATGCGCATGGCGACCATGACGCCGATCACAAGCCCAGCTTTTTCGCGCGCTGGTTCATGTCGACCAACCACAAGGACATCGGCACGCTCTACCTGATCTTCGCGATCTTCGCGGGGATCATCGGCGGCGCGATCTCGGGCATCATGCGTGCCGAGCTGATGCAGCCGGGCATCCAGTACCTGCCCTGGTGGGTCGCCAAGCTGCACGGCGAAGGCACGTTCGACGAGGCGATGCACTTCTGGAACGTGCTGATCACCGCGCACGGCCTGATCATGGTGTTCTTCATGGTGATGCCGGCGATGATCGGCGGCTTCGGCAACTGGTTCGTGCCGATCATGATCGGCGCGCCGGACATGGCCTTCCCGCGGATGAACAACATCTCGTTCTGGCTGACCGTGGCCGGGTTCATCCTGCTGATGCTTTCGCCCTTCGTGGGCGTGGGTGCCGGCACCGGCTGGACCGTCTATGCGCCGCTCTCCACCTATGGCGAGCCGGGGCCGTCGGTCGATTTCGCGATCTTCTCGCTCCATCTGGCGGGCGCGGCGTCGATCCTCGGCGCGATCAACTTCATCACCACGATCTTCAACATGCGCGCGCCGGGCATGACGCTGCACAAGATGCCGCTGTTCGCCTGGTCGGTGCTGGTCACCGCCTTCCTGCTGCTGCTCGCCCTGCCGGTGCTGGCGGCGGCGATCACCATGCTGATCACCGATCGCAACTTCGGCACCGCCTTCTACGATCCGCAATATGGCGGCGACCCGGTGCTCTACCAGCATCTCTTCTGGTTCTTCGGCCACCCCGAAGTGTACATCATGATCCTGCCGGGCTTCGGCATCATCAGCCACATCATCGCGACGTTCAGCCGCAAGCCGGTGTTCGGCTATCTCGGCATGGCCTATGCGATGGTGGCGATCGGGCTGGTCGGCTTCGTCGTCTGGGCGCACCACATGTTCACCACCGGGCTGCCGGTGCAGGTGAAGATGTACTTCACCGCCGCCACCATGGTGATCGCAGTGCCGACCGGCGTGAAGATCTTCTCCTGGATCGCGACGATGTGGGGCGGCTCGATCAGCTTCAAGACCCCGATGGTCTGGGCGATCGGCTTCATCTTCATGTTCACCGTCGGTGGCGTGACCGGCGTCGTCCTCGCCAATGGCGGCGTCGACGACTATATGCAGGACACCTATTACGTCGTCGCCCACTTCCACTATGTGCTGTCGCTGGGCGCGGTGTTCAGCCTGTTCGCGGGCTTCTACTACTGGTTCCCGAAGATGACGGGGAAGATGTACAGCGAGCTGCTCGGCCATGTGCACTTCTGGGTGTTCTTCATCGGCGTGAACCTGCTGTTCTTCCCGATGCACTTCCTGGGCCTGCAGGGCATGCCGCGCCGTATCCCCGACTATACGGACCAATATGCCTATTGGAACCACATGGCGACGGTCGGCTATATGGTGATGGCGGCGGGCATGGCGGTGTTCTTCGTGAACATCATCTATGCGCTGCTCGCCGGCAAGAAGGCGGAAGCCAATCCCTGGGGCGAAGGCGCGACCACGCTCGAATGGACGCTGCCGAGCCCCCCGCCCTTCCACCAGTTCGAGACGCTGCCCAAGATCGACTGAGCCGATCCGGTCGTAAAAACAGAAGCCTCGGAGGGATACTTCCGAGGCTTCTGTTTTTGGTTGACCGCGGCGCTGCCGCTATGCGCATGAAGTTGGTAACCGGCACATGCTATGGTCGGCCCCGGAGTCGATGCTCGCGCGTTCTGAGCGAGACGCCTACCCTTGGAGACCACCCCATGCGCACGCCCTATGCCGACTGGATGAAGATCGGCCTCGATAGCTGGATGCTGGGCATGGAGGCTTCCACGGTGATCGGCCTGCGCCTTACCAAGCTCGCCGCCGGCGGTCCCGCTGCATCTGCCGAGGCGCAGCGCATGGTCGCCGAGAAGATGCAGGCCGCCTGGGAACTGCAGGTCGCCGCCGCCACCGGCCGGCTGGGCAGCACGCCCCACGCCCAAGCGAGCAAGGCACTGAAGCATTATCGGCGCAAGGTGCGGGCTAACGCCAAGCGACTCGGCTGACCTCTTTCGCCTGCCCGAGCCGCGCCGTATAGCGGGAGCGATGATGTCCGTGACCAACGCCAATCCCGCACTGCCCGCCGATTGGCGCGATTTCCTTGCCCTCACCAAGCCGCGGGTGATGACGCTGGTCGTCTTCACCGGGCTGTGCGGCATGCTGGCCGCACCCGTGCAGATCCACCCGGTGCTCGGCTTCACCGCAATTCTGTGCATCGCGCTCGGCGCGGGTGCGGCAGGGGCGCTCAACCAGTGGTATGAGGCCGATCTCGACGCCAAGATGAAGCGGACCCAGGGCCGGCCGCTGCCCGCCGGCCGGATGGAGCGGCAATCGGCGCTGCACTTCGGGGTGTGGCTCGCCGCGTTCAGCCTGTTCCTGATGTATGTGGCGATCAACCTGGTCGCGACGCTGATTCTCGCGGTCTCGATCCTGTTCTACGTGTTCGTCTACACGATCTGGCTCAAGCGCCGGACGCCGCAGAACATCGTGATCGGCGGCGCTGCCGGCGCCTTTCCGCCGCTGATCGGCTGGGCGGCGGCGACGGGCAGCGTCGCGACGCTGCCGCTGCTGCTGTTCGCGCTGATCTTCCTGTGGACGCCGCCGCATTTCTGGGCGCTCGCGCTGTTCGTGAAGACCGATTACGCCAATGCCGGCGTGCCGATGCTGCCGGTCGTCGCCGGCGAACGCACCACGCGGATCCAGATCGGCCTCTACACGCTGCCGATGATCGCTGCCGCCGCTGCGCCCTGGCCGCTGGGACTCACCGGCATGCTCTACGGCCTCACCGCCGCGGTGATGTCAGGCATCTTCCTCGCCATGGCGGTGCAGGTCGCCACCCGCCGCAGCGCGCCGGAAGACCGTATGATCCCGGAAAAGCGCCTGTTCAAATTCTCGATATTGTATCTGTTCGTGCTATTTGGTGCGCTCGTGATCGACAGGTGGATCGGATGAACGATTCCCGCGGAGAGGATGGTAACCGCATGCCGGCATCGGAGCTGGAACTGATTCGCGCCCGCCAACGGGCTCGCGCCCGGGTTATGGCGCTGCTGCTCGGCGGATTCGTGGTGCTGGTGTTCGCGATTTCGATCGTGAAGATGAAGCTGGCCCACGGATGAGGATCAGCCGCAACCTGCGCGTCGGCCTGATGGGTGCCGTGCTGGTGTGCGGCATGACCGGGCTCGGCTTCGCCGCGGTGCCGCTCTACCGAATCTTCTGCGAGGCGACCGGCCTCAACGGCACCACCCAGCGCGGCCTGCGCGCGCCCGGCGCCACGGGCCAGAAGATCACGATCGCCTTCGACAGCAATGTCAGCCCCAAGCTGCCCTGGAAGTTCGCCCCCGAGCGCCGATCGGACACGATCGACATCGGCGGCCGCGACATGGCGTTCTTCACCGCCACCAACACCTCGAACCGACCGCTTACCGGCACCGCGACGTTCAACGTCACGCCGGCGCAGGTCGGCAAATATTTCACCAAGATCCAGTGCTTTTGCTTCACCCAGCAGACGCTGCAGCCGGGCGAGACCGTCCGCATGCCGGTGATCTTCTTCGTCGACCCGAAAATTCTCAATGATCCCGACGCGCGCGACGTCGAGGAGATCACCTTGTCCTATACATTTTATCCAGTGGATTCGCCGAAGACACCAAGCTAGCATCGCGCAAAATAGAGAGAGGATTGGGATACGCCCATGGCTGGAGCAAAGAACCACCAGTACCATATCCTGCCGCCGAGCATCTGGCCGCTCCTCGGCTCGCTCGGCGCGGTGATCCTCGCCTCGGGCGCCGTTTTGTGGATGCACAAATACCCGAACGGCACGCTGGTACTCACCACCGGCTTCGCGCTGGTGCTGCTCACCATGTTCGGCTGGTGGGGCAAGGTAATCCAGGAGGCGCATGCCGGCGATCACACCCCGATCGTCCAGCTTCATCTGCGCTATGGCATGATCCTGTTCATCGCCTCCGAGGTGATGTTCTTCGTCGGCTGGTTCTGGGCTTGGTTCGACTTCTCGCTCTTCCCCTCCACGGTCGAGGCGGTCGGCGGCACCTGGCCGCCCAAGGGCATGGAAGTGCTCGACGCGTGGCAGTTCCCGCTGCTCAACACGCTGATCCTGCTCTGCTCGGGCTGCACCGTCACCTGGGCGCACCACGGGCTGATCCACAATGAGCGCGGCGGCGAACTGCGCGGGCTCTGGGGCCTGATCGGCGTCGGCGAGAATGACAGCGTGAAGAAGGGCCTGTGGCTCACGGTGATCCTGGGCATTACCTTCAGCTGCTTCCAGGCCTATGAGTATATGGAGGCGCCGTTCCCCTTCAAGGCGGCGGCGGAGCATGGATCGAGCTATGGCGGCGCCTTCTTCATGGCGACGGGCTTTCACGGCTTCCACGTGATCGTCGGCACGATCTTCCTGATCGTGAACCTGGTGCGCGCCTATCGCGGCGACTTCACCCCCCGCCAGCATTTCGGCTTCGAGGCGGCGGCCTGGTACTGGCACTTTGTCGACGTTGTCTGGCTGTTCCTGTTCGCGTCGATCTATGTCTGGGGCGGTTGGGGCGCGCCGGTCCACGCCGGCTGACGTGACCGGGACCACACCCGATCCCGCCGGGGGCGGCAGTGCCACGCTGCCGCCCCCGATCGCATCCGGCCTTTATGGCTGCTGCCCGCGCTGCGGCGCCAGGACGCTGTTCCGCAGCGTCACCGCCTTTGCCGATCGCTGCCCGGCCTGCGGGCTGCGATTCTCCGACTTCAACGTCGGCGACGGGCCGGTGGTATTCCTGACGCTCGGCATCGGCGCGCTGGTGACGATCCTGGCGCTGTGGCTGGAGTTCAGCGTCTCGCCGCCCTTCTGGGTGCATCTGCTGCTCTGGCCGCCGGTGACGCTGGCGATGGTGATGGGGGCGCTGCGCGTGGCCAAGGGGCTGTTGCTCGCGCTGGAGTATCGCAACCGTGCCCATGAGGGCCGGATCGCCAAGGACTGAGATGCGTCGGCTGCCGCTGCTCCCCACCCTGCTGGTCGGCCTCGCGGTGGCGGCGATGCTCGCGCTCGGCTTCTGGCAGCTCGACCGGCGGAGCCAGAAGCAGAGCGCGCTGGCGATGTTCGCCGCCAACACGCTGCAGCCGACGATCACCATCGAGAGCGGCGCGGCCGATGCCTCGCTGCTGTTCCGCCATGCGCGCAGCACCTGCCAGTCGGTCGCCGGCTGGGCGCGGCAGGGCGGGCGCGGGGTGAAGGGCCTGCAAGGATGGCGACAGATCGCCACCTGCCGCACCCATGCGGGCGCCACGCTGCTGGTCGACATGGGGGTGACCCGCGACCCGATGTTCCGCCCGCACTGGCCCGGCGGGGTGGTGACCGGCACCCTCACCCGCGCACCGGACCATCGCCCGCTGATCGCGAGCCTCTTCGACGGCACGCCCCAGCCGCTGATGCTGGTCTCCGACCAGGCCGCGCCGGGGCTGGAGCCGAGCACCCCGCCGGACATCGCCAGCGTACCCAACAACCACCTCGCCTATGCGGTGCAGTGGTTCCTGTTCGCCGGGGTGGCGGTGATCATCTATGTGCTTGCGCTGCGGTTGCGGGCGCGGGGAGCGCCGCAGCCGGGGTTGCGGTAAGATACCAGCTTCCGGAACGGACCGGCCATTGGCGCCGCGATCTCGGCTGTCCCATGTCGATCGTCACACGCAGGGATAAGCGAAAGTGGTTGATGGCGGTGACAGGTGGCGCCATGCTTCACCGATGCGCACGTTCCTTGTCTTTGTCGCGATCGGTCTGTCGGCGCTCGTCCTGCTGGGTTGGTGGAAGTACGACAGTCAATTTCCCAAACCATCGCAGGAGACCGTGCTGCTGGACGCCGGCAAGCGGGCCACGCTGGAGCGCCTCCGCAAGGAGCATAAGTTCGAGCCGTATGATTATCCGCCCCTCGGCTACACAGGTATTGCAACACCCGAGGACGGCGTGACCGCGCGACTGGCGGTCAACAACGTGATCGATGCCATCTTGGAACAGAAAGACGGGCCAATTTCCGCCACCAAAGTATCCGCGCTGATCGGCCAAGCGATCGATCGCGTCAGCATGCTTGAAACAGAAGATCGGGATCGCACGAGCGATTACATGGTGGAGATCTGGTATCTGCTTGGCTTCAAGGGTGCCACGGGGCAGTTCGCCTACGGAGCATCCTTCAAACTACCTGAAGGCTATGGCGAGCCCTTGCCGCCTGGGTGGAAATCCCCACGAGAACCTCGCCCGATCGGCTGACGGTAACATCAGCAATGGGTGTCTAGTCGATGCGCCCGAATGCACCGCCGAGTCGCTCCGGTCAGTCGCTGCTGTCCACCGGATATACTTTCCCCACATGCGGCTCGCCGCGCGTCGCGGCGAAGCTCTCCTGCCGGTGGCGCTCCCGGTAGCGTTCGCGGTCCGCATCGGTGCGCTCGTCATAGCAAGCCGCGCAACTGACCCCCGCCTCGTAGTGCGGCGAGCGGCGGTCCTCGACGCTCACCGGGCGGCGGCAGGCGTGGCAGAGTTCGTAGCTGCCCGGCGCCAGGCCATGGCCGACCGTCACCCGCTGGTCGAACACGAAGCATTCGCCGTCCCACAGGCTCTCCGCCTCGGGCACTTTCTCCAGATAGTTGAGGATGCCGCCCTTGAGGTGGAACACCGCCTCGATGCCCTCGGACTTGAGGAACGCCGTCGACTTCTCGCAGCGGATGCCGCCGGTGCAGAACATCGCCACCTTGGGCGGCGTCTCGCCGCGCCCCAGCAGTTCCTCGCGGTGGGCGCGGAACCAGTCGGGGAAGTCGCGGAAGCTCCTGGTATGCGGGTCGATCGCGCCGCGGAAGGTACCGGCGGCGACCTCGTAATCGTTGCGCGTGTCGATCACGATCGTATTCGGATCCGCGATCAGCGCGTTCCACTCCTCGGGCGCGACATAGGTGCCGACGCTCGCCAGCGGATCGATGTCCGGCTGGCCCATCGTCACGATCTCGCGCTTGAGGCGTACCTTCATCCGATAGAAGGGCTGCGCGGCGGCGCGGGAATATTTCACGTCGAGCCCGGCGCAGCCCGGCAGCGCGCGGATATGGTCGACCACCGCCGCGATGGCCTCGTCGCTGCCCGCGATCGTGCCGTTGATCCCTTCGCGCGCGAGCAGCAGCGTGCCCTTCACGCCTTGCGAACAGCAGAGCTTCGCCAGCGGGCCCTGCAGCGCCGCCGGATCGTCGAACCGGGTAAATTGGTAGAGCGCCGCCACACGGATCGGCAGCGCGGCAGTGTCCGCAGTCTGAGTCATTTCGGCGGCTGTACTCCAGCCGGCAGGTTTATACCAAGGATCGTTGATGCGGGTCCCCTCGCCCCAAGCTGTCATCCCGGCGGAAGCCGGGATCCATTTGCCACTCGGCCCGAGAAAGAGCGACGACGGGGGCCCCAATGGACCCCGGCTTCCGCCGGGGTGACGAGAGGGGAACATGCGGGCCTTCTCCGCTTGCGAGCTGGGCTCAGACCATGAAGCTTTCGCCGCAGCCGCAGGTGCCCTTGGCATTGGGGTTGGTGAACACGAAGCCGGCGGTGAAATCGTCCTCCACCCAGTCCATCGTCGAGCCGATCAGGTAGAGCACCGAGGCGCCGTCGACGAAGAAGGTGCCGCCGGGCGTTTCGATCCGCTCGTCCAGCGGCTTGGCCTCGCTGACGTAATCGACCGAATAGGCCAGCCCCGAGCAACCCCGGCGCGGGGTGGAGAGCTTGACGCCGACCGTGCCTTCCGGCGCCTTCGCCATCAGCGCGGCGATGCGCGCCTCGGCGGCGGGGGTGAGAAGCAGCGCGGCGGGGCGCTGGCGGGGGGGGGTGGTCACGGTGGTCATCGTCTCTTCCTGCCTTCTTAAGCCCCTCCCCTTCAGGGGAGGGGTTGGGGTGGGGGACTCTCCACGAGCGCTGGACTCGCGGATCGGTCAG
>NZ_BCTR01000058.1 GCF_002091475.1 Sphingomonas azotifigens NBRC 15497 | reverse complement strand
CCCTCCCCTGAAGGGGAGGGGCTTAGGAGCGCACTACTCGTGCGCCCCGTTGGGCTTGGGCGTCACTGCCTTGGCATGCGCGCCGGACTTGCAGGCGCGGATCGTCTCGGGCTCGGGCCGGGCGCCGCGCGCCTCGAACACCGCCATATAGCCGCCGGCCGAGGGCATCGGCAGCATCGAGACCTGGGCATAGCCCACCGCCGCGAACTCGCATTTGAGCAGCGCGGGCGGCGTGCCGTGATTCTCCGTGGCGCGATCGGCGTCGACCACGATCACCTGCCCGCCCGGGGCCAGCGACGGGCGCAGCCGCCAGAGGAACTCGTAGGGCGATTCGATCTCGTGATACATGTGCACCATCAGCACGCGATCGAAGCTGTTCTCGGGCAGCCGCGGATCGGCGGGCAGCCCCAGCCGCACGCTGACATTATCGAGCTTCTCGCGCACGACGCGGGTCGCCAGCGCGCTGATATAGTCGGGGACGATGTCCTCGGCGACCACCCGCCCCTTCGCGCCGACGCGCTGCCCGAGGCGGATGGTGTAATAGCCCTCGCCCGCGCCGATATCGGCGACGGTCATGCCGGGCTTGATGCCGGCCAGGTCCATCACCTTGCCGGCCTCGTTCAGCCGGTCGCGCTCTTCCTCGCTCGACCAGCGCGAGGAGACGATCGTCGCCACCGGCCGGTCGGCCGCCGGGAAGCCCGAGTTGGACGCGTCGTGGCTGACGTTCCCCGGCCCCCGCGGACTGCCGTCGCACGCCGCCAGCAGCAGCGTCACGCCGAGCAGCAGGGGCCGCGCCAGGGTCAATCGACATCCTCCACCACGACGGCTTCGCCCGTCACGCGCTGTGCTAGCGCGGCAGCCATGAAGCTGTCGAGATCGCCGTCAAGCACGTCGCTCGGCGCGGTGGAGGTCACGCCGGTGCGCAGGTCCTTCACCAACTGGTACGGCTGGAGGACGTAAGAGCGGATCTGGTGGCCCCAGCCGATATCGGTCTTGGTGGCGTTGACCGCATTGGCCGCCGCCTCGCGCTCGGCGAGCTCGCGCTCGTAGAGGCGGGCGCGGAGCTGGTTATAGGCCTCGGCGCGGTTCTTGTGCTGCGAACGCTGGTTCTGGCACTGCACGACGATGCCGGTCGGCAAGTGGGTGATGCGCACCGCCGAATCGGTGGTGTTGATGTGCTGGCCGCCCGCGCCCGAGGCGCGATAGGTGTCGATGCGCAGCTCGCTCTCGTTGATCTCGATGTCGATATTGTCGTCGATCACCGGATAGACCCAGACGCTGGCGAAGCTGGTCTGGCGACGCGCGTTCGAATCGAACGGGCTGATGCGGACCAGGCGGTGGACGCCGCTCTCGGTCTTGGCATAGCCGTACGCGTTCTCGCCCTTGAACAAGAGCGTCGCCGACTTGATGCCCGCCTGCTCGCCGGCGTGATAGTCGACCAGCTCGACCTTGTAGCCGTGGCGCTCGGCCCAGCGCGTGTACATGCGCTGGAGCATTTCGGCCCAGTCGTTCGATTCGGTACCGCCGGCGCCGGCGTTGATCTCGACATAGGTGTCGTTGGCATCGGCCTCCCCCGAGAGCAGCGCCTTGACCTTGTCGGCATCGGACCGCTCGGCGAGGGCGCGCAGGCTGGCGGTCCCGTCGACCGCCATTTCCTCGTCGCCCTCGGCCTCGGCCATCTCGATCAGCTCGACGGTGTCGTTGAGTTCGCTCTCGATCGCGCGCGTCGCGGTGATCGATTCGTCGAGGCGGCGCCGCTCGCGCATCACGTCCTGCGCCTTCTTGGCGTCGTTCCACAGCGTCGGATCCTCGACGCGCGCGTTCAGCTCGTCGAGGCGGCGCAGCGCGCGGTCCCAGTCGAGCGAGCGGCGCAGCAGCGCGAGGGCCGCGTTGATCTTGTCGACATATGCCTGCGCTTCAGCGCGCATGTTCCAAACCTTCCGAAGTATCCGCCGGCCGCATCCCGGACGATGCGGCGATCTCAAGCCATATAGGGTGCGTGCGATCCGCTAGTAGATTCCGCCCTGTTGTTGCAAGAAGTCGCTGTCGCCCGGCTTGTCCACCTTGCGCTGCACGGTGGTGCTCGGCGCGGCGGCCGGCGCTTCCTCGGCGGCGGTGCGGCGGGTGCGGCGGGGATCGGTATCGGGGCGGAACGCCTCCCAGATCACCGGCGCCAGCGGATCGTCGGTCGGCCAGCCGCCCTGCACCGGCCGGCCGCTGCCCCGATCGATGCGGACCATGCGGATGCCAGGCGGGGCGACGAAGGGCAGCGGCTCCAGGCCTTCATAGGCCGGCACCGCGAACTCCTTGAAGATCGGCGCGGCGATCGACCCGCCCTGGGCATAGCCGCCAAGGTTCGACGGCGTATCGTAGCCGAGATAGAGCCCGCCGATCATCTGCGGGGTGCCGCCGACGAACCACACATCGGTCGGGCCGGTGGTGGTGCCGGTCTTGCCCATCATCGGCCGATTGAGGTCGCGCAGCACGGTCGCGGTGCCGCGCTGGACCACACCCTCGGTGATATGGACCATCTGATAGGCGACCATCGGATCGATGATCTGGCGCGCGCGGACGATCGGGCGCGGCATCGGCTTGCCGTCCCAGTCCCGCGCGTTGCAGCCAGAGCAGGCGCGCCAGCCGGCAGGGAAGATCACCCGGCCGCGGCGGTCCTGGACGAAGTCGATCAGCGTCGGGTTGAGCGCGCGGCCCTGGTTCACCAGGATCGAATAGGCGTTGACCATCCGCAGCACGGTCGTCTCGCCCGCACCCAGCGCATAGGAGAGATAGGGCGGCAGCCGGTTCTTCGAGACGCCGAGCCGCTGGATCACGTCGACCACCTTGTCCATGCCGGTGGCGTTGGCGATCTGCACCGTCATCAGGTTGCGCGACTGCTCGATGCCCCAGCGCAGCGTGTGCGGGCCGGCGCCGCGGGCATTGCCGAAATTGCGGAAGCACTTCTGGCCGAGCCCGGCGCCCTGCCACACGCAGAACGGGCCGTCGACGACAATCGAGGCCGGGGTCATTCCGTTCTCGAGCGCGGCGGCATAGACGATCGGCTTGATCGTCGATCCCGGCTGGCGCGTCGCCTGGGTGGCGCGGTTGAACGCCTGGAGCCGCGAATCGAAGCCGCCCTGCATCGCCAGCACCCGGCCGGTCGAGGGATCCTCGACCACCATGCCGCCCGATACCTTGGGAACGCTGCGCAGGCTCCAGGCGCCGCCCTCGGGCGCCACCGCGAGCACGTCGCCGACCTTGATCGCGTCGAACGCGTGACCGCCCTGACCGCGGATCGGCATCTGCGCGGCGCTGGCGGGCAGTGTGCCGGTATCGCCATCGTCGAAGCCGAGCTGTGTCGCGCGGGAATCGCGCGCGATCACCACCGCCGCGCGCCAATTGTCGTAGTCGACGCCGATGTTCTGCGAGGCGAAGGCCGAGTACCAGCCATCGCCTTCGAATGACACCTTGGCGATCGGCCCGGACCAGCCGCGGCCGCGATCGAAGCGCAGCAGTCCGTCGCGCAGGGCGCGCTGGGCATAGGCCTGGAGCCGCGGATCGAGCGAGCTGCGCACCCACAGGCCGCCATCGAACACGCTGTTCGGCCCGTCCTCGCGCTTGGCACCGAACTGCTTCTCCAGCTGGCGACGCACTTCCTCGACGAAATAGCCGCCGACCCGTTCGAACCGCGGCGTCTGGCGCGGCACGGTGCCGAGCGGCGCGGCCACCGCCCCGTCATGCTGCGCCTGGTTGATGAAGCCGTTGCGCAGCATCTCGCCGAGCACCCAGTTGCGGCGATCGAGCGCGCGCTGCGTGTTGCGGTCGGGGTCGTAATTGGCGGGCCCCTTGGGCAGGATCGCCAGATAGGCCATCTGGGCAAGCGTCAGCTTGTCGAGCGGCTTGCCGAAATAGGCATCGCTCGCCGCCGCCACGCCGCCCGAATTGCGCCCCAGCTCGATGAAATTGAGGTACAATTCCATGATCTGCGGCTTGGTGAGGCTGTCCTCGATCCGCCAGGCGAGGATCGCCTCCTTCAGCTTGCGGGTGTAGCTCGCCTGGTTGCCGACGCCGAGATTCTTGGCGACCTGCTGGGTGATGGTGGAGGTGCCGCGCGGCGTCTTGCCCCGCAGGATCCCCTCCCCCGCAGCGCGCACCAGGCCGGGGAAGTCGAGCCCGTGGTGCGAGAAGAAGGTGCGATCTTCGGCGGCCATGAAGGCGCGGACCAGCAGCGGCGGGAACTCGTTGTAGCTGAGCTGCACGCGCCGCATCTGGGCATAGGCATGGATCGGCGCGCCGTCGGCCGAGCGGACATAGCTGGGCAGCTGCGGCTCATAGCTGCGCAGCTTGTTGACCGAGGGCAGATCGCGCGCGACGAGCAGCCAGACGAGGAACACCAGCAACCCGGCGAGCAGCGCCAGGATCGCGAGGGTGCGGAACCACCAGCGCCGCCGCAGCCGCGCCCAGCGGCCGGGCGTGCGTTCGATACGGATGGTTTGGGGAGTGTCGCCGTCGGCCATGCGGCGCGCGGTGTAGCACCTTTTCGGGCGGAAGAAAGGGAGCCGCGCCCGCGCCTTGTCCCGGCTCAGCGCGTCGCGAGGTAGATTTCGGTCGCCCGGCGCACCGCCGCGGCGAGCCGTGCGCGCCCCTCCGCCGAGCCGAGCGCCTGCGCATCCTCGGCATTGGAGACATAGCCGAGTTCGAACAGCACCGAGGGCATGTCGGGCGCCTTGAGCACCATCAGCGCCGCCATCCGCCGCGGCCGGGCGTGCAGCCGCATCGCCGGTGCCACCTCGCGGGCAAGCAGATCGGCATAGCGGGCGGACACGCCCATGGTGCGGCGCTGGGCAAGATCGATCAGCAGCGAGGCGACGTCCGCGCGCTCGCTGCCCAGATCGACGCCAGCGAGCAGGTCCGCCCGATTCTCGCGCGCCGCCATCCGCGCCGCTTCCTTGTCCGAGGCGACTTCCGACAGCGTGTAGAGTGTACCACCCGATGCCAGCGGATCGGCGGCGCTGTCGCAGTGGAGCGACAGGAACAGCGCCGCGCCCAGCCGCCGCGCGCCATCCATGCGCTGCTGCAGCGGCACGAACGAATCGTCCTCGCGCGTCATCGCCACCCGCACCCGGCCCGAGGCGAGCAGCGCGTCGCGGATCGCGCGTGCGGCGGCGAGGGTCAGCGTCTTTTCGGCAATGCCGTCGACGCCGGTCGCGCCGGGATCGCGGCCGCCATGGCCGGGGTCGAGCACGACCAGCGGCAAGCCGGCAGGGCCCAGCACCTTTGGCAACAGCGCGCCCGTCGCTGGCGCTGGCATCGGCACCGGCATCGCAAGGCTGACGCTATAGTCGGTGGCGCGCCAGGCGAAACGCAGGATGGTGTCCCCGCCCGGCGGGCCTATCGTCACCGCCAACGCCCCGTCCTCGATGCGCAGCTGCTGCGCCGCGTCCACCCAGCCGGGCAAACCGGTCAGCCAGCCGGCAAGCAGGAACAGGATCCACGACACGGGCGCCGCTATGCCGCGACCGCCGGCGAACGGTCCAGCCCGGAAATCACGGCATGCCCTTGGTTAACCCGCTGCTAAGTGCCATTTGCTACGGGGGCGGATCGAAATCCTCCGAAATGCTTTATGGCGGCCGGGGGAACGACATCTTCCAAAGCCAGCCCAGTTGCCGCAACGACATAGCGGTGCTAGGCAGGATATGCTTCCGGCACTGCGCCGGATCAGGCACGCGACGCTTCTTTTGTCGCGACAGTTCAGGTTGACGTTCGCATGAGGCAATTTCCCCACCGTCCGCATCGCCAGGCCCTCGCGGCCGGCAGCGTGGCGAGGGTGGAGCAAGGGGACCGCTGGTCCGCTCGTGCCCGTGCAGCAACAGCAGTTTTTGAAACCAGCGCCACCCGATTCGGCCATGCCGGCCGACCGGTGCGCTTCTTGTATCGCGCGCTCGCGCCCCATTCCTTCGAGGAACTGTGCCGGCGCGCCCGGAGAATCATAAATGACCATGCGTATGCTGATCGACGCACGCCACCGGGAAGAGACCCGCGTGGCCGTCGTCAAAGGGAATCGAATCGAGGAATTTGACTTCGAGTCCGCTGAGCGCAAGCAGCTCAAGGGCAATATCTATCTGGCGAAGGTGACCCGCGTCGAGCCGTCGCTGCAGGCGGCTTTCGTCGATTACGGCGGCAACCGGCACGGCTTCCTCGCCTTTTCGGAAATCCATCCCGACTATTACCAGATCCCGAAGGAAGACCGCGAAGCCCTGCTGCGCGAAGAGGCCGAGCACGCCGCGCAGGAAGCCGCGCTGCGCGAGGCCGACGGCGATGACGACGACGATCATCACGATCACGATCACGACGACCATGAAGATGGCGTCGAGGTGGTCGAGCGCCCGCACGACGACGAGGAAGCATCGGAAGGCGAGGACGCGCCGCAGGGCGGCCGCCGCCGTCGCGGTCGTGGCGGCAATGGCGACGAGGCCGAGGCGCTGCGCCAGCGCCGCATGAATCTGCGCCGCCGCTATAAGATCCAGGACGTGATCCGCCGGCGCCAGGTGCTGCTGGTCCAGGTCGTCAAGGAAGAGCGCGGCAACAAGGGCGCGGCGCTGACCACCTATCTCAGCCTTGCCGGCCGCTACTGCGTGCTGATGCCGAACACCGCGCATGGCGGCGGCATCTCGCGCAAGATCAACTCGGCCGCCGATCGCAAGCGCCTCAAGGGCATCATGGCGGACCTCAAGCTGCCCGCATCGATGGGCTGCATCGTCCGTACCGCCGGGCTCCAGCGCACCAAGACCGAGATCAAGCGCGACTTCGACTATCTCGCGCGCCTGTGGGACGAAATCCGCGAGCGCACGCTGACCTCGTCCGCCCCTGCCCTCGTCTATGGCGACAGCGACCTGATGAAGCGCGCGATCCGCGACATCTACAATCGCGACATCGACGAAGTGATCGTCGAGGGCGAGGAAGGCTATCGCCAGGCCAAGGACTTCATGAAGCTCCTGATGCCGAGCCATGCCCGCAAGGTGAAGCAATATGCCGATGCGGTGCCGCTGTTCCAGCGCGCCGGCGTCGAGGAGCAGCTGTCGGCGATGTACCACCCGGTGGTGCAGTTGAAGTCCGGCGGCTATCTGGTGATCAACCCGACCGAGGCGCTGGTCTCGATCGACATCAACTCCGGCCGGTCGACGCGCGAGCACAATATCGAGCAGACCGCGACCGCGACCAACCTCGAGGCCGCTCAGGAAATCGCCCGCCAGCTCCGCCTGCGCGACATGGCGGGCCTGGTCGTGATCGACTTCATCGACATGGATCATTCGTCCAACGTCCGTAAGGTCGAGAAGGCGATGAAGGAGGCGCTGAAGAACGATCGCGCCCGCATCCAGGTCGGCCGTATCTCGGCCTTCGGACTGATGGAGATGAGCCGCCAGCGCCTGCGCACCGGCGTGCTCGAAGCCTCCACCCGCACCTGCCCGCATTGCGAAGGCACCGGCCTGGTCCGCACCGCCTCCTCGGCGGGTCTGTCGGCGCTGCGCATGATCGAGGACGAGGCCGCCCGCGGCCGCGGTTCCGAAATCCTGCTGCGCGCCAGCCAGGAAGCGGCCTTCTACGTGCTCAACAAGAAGCGCGCCGAACTCGCCGAGATCGAGGATCGCTACGGCGTGCTGATCGAGGTCGAGGCGGACGGCGAGCTGGAAGGCGCGCGCATGACGGTGGAGGCCTCGGGCCCGCCGCCGGCCTATGCGCCCAAGATCGAGCCGCTGCTCGAGGAGCCGGAAGAGGACTTCGTCGAGGAGATCGAGGAAGAGGAAGAGGAGCTCGAAGCCGAGGCGGAAGCCGAAGCCGAACCGCGCGAGCGTGGCGAACGCCAGGAGCGCGGCGAGGGTGAGGGCCGTGGCAAGCGCCGCCGCCGCCGCCGTGGGCGCGGGCGTCGCGGCCGCGAGGAAGGCGAGGGCAGCCAGGACGAGCAGGCCGAGACCGAGGGTGCCGAGGGCGACGCCGACGTCGATGGTGAGGAAGCCGAGCCGGCCGAGGTCGGGTCTGCGGCCGAAACCGAGGAAACTGCGGCGCAGCGCGAGGAAGGCGAGCGCAACCGCAAGCGCCGTCGTCGCGGTCGTCGCGGTGGCCGTCGCGGCGCCGGTGAAGACGGTGCCGAGCAGGGTTCGGACGAGACGACGGTCGACACGGTCGCGGCAGAAGCAGAAGCGCCTGCCGCCGCACCGGAGCCCGTCGCCGAAGCAGCGCCTGCACCCGCAGCAGTAGAGGCAGAAGCCGAGGCCGAAGCCCCGGCCAAGCCGAAGCGCACGCGTCGCAAGAAGGCCGATGCCGAGGCCGCACCGGCCGAGGCGGCGCCTGCCGCCGTCGAGGCGCCCGCCGAGGAGGCGCCGGCCAAGCCGAAGCGCACCCGTCGCAAGAAGGCCGATGTCGAAGCGGAGGCAGCCCCTGCCCCCGTCGAGGCTGCGGCCGAGGAAGCCCCGGCCAAGCCGAAGCGGACGCGCCGCAAGAAGGCCGATGTCGCTGCCGAAGCAGCGCCGGAGACCCCCGCGGTCGAAGCGCCGGTCGAGCAGGACGTGACGCCGGCTGCCGAGGCGGCACCTGCCGCCGAGGAAGCTCCGGCCGAGGAAGGCCAGCCCCGCCGCGGCTGGTGGCAGCGTACCTTCGGCGCCTGAGGAAGGCCCCCGGCGCGGCCACCCGCTGCGCCGGGGCTTTCAGTGTAGGTTCAGGGCCTTGTTGCCAGGGCGGCCCTTCAGACGAGTCCCCGGGAGTATCGATCATGGCGCGCATCCACCGACTGGCCACGCTGCTTGCGATGCTCTGCCTCGCATCGTTCGCGTCGCGCCCGGCGATGGCGCAATCGGTGCTCCGCGACGCCGAGACCGAGGCGCTGCTGGCCGACATGGCCAAACCGCTGTTCACGGCCGCCGGGCTCAATCCGGCCAATGCCAAGGTGGTGCTGGTCGGCGATCCGTCGATCAACGCCTTCGTCGCGGGCGGCCAGATCGTCTATGTCAATTCGGGCCTGATTGACGCGGCGGATACTGCCAACCAAGTCCAGGGCGTCGTCGCCCATGAAATCGGTCATATCGTCGGCGGGCACGCCGTGTTCCAGCGCGATGGCGGCTATGGCAACATCTCGATCCTCAGCCTGTTGCTCGGCGCCGCGGCGATGGCGGCGGGCTCGGCCGATGCGGGCGCGGGCATCCTGATGGCCGGCCAGCGCGCCGCGATCGGCAAGTATCTCGCCTATAGCCGCGTGCAGGAATCCTCGGCCGACGCGGCCGGGGTGCGCTTCCTCAACACGGCGGGCATCTCGGGCAAGGGCATGCTCAGCTTCTTCGACAAGCTGACCCAGGAGATGCACCGCTACGGCTATTACAGCACCGATCCCGAGGTCGATCCGTTCGCTCAGACTCACCCGATGTCGCAGGACCGCGTCCAGACGCTGAAGGCCGATCTCGAAGGCTCGCCCAACTGGACCAAGCCGCTCGATTCCGATCTCGAACGCCGCTTCAAGCGCGTCCAGGCCAAGCTGCGCGGCTATACCAACGATCCGAAGAAGACGCTGCGAATCTATCCGCAGAGCGACCAATCGGTGCCGGCGCATTACGCCCGCGCCTATGCCTATCACCAGTCCGGCTATCCCGAACAGGCCGCCGCCGAAACCGAGGCATTGGTGAAGCTGGCGCCCAACGACCCCTATTTTCTCGAACTGCAGGGGCAGATCCTGCTCGAATCCGGCCAGCCCCAGGCGTCGCTCGCGCCGCTGCGCAAGGCGACCCAGCTCTCCGGCTATTCGCCACTGATCGCGAGCACCTTCGGCCATGCGCTGGTCGCGACCGAGGACAAGGCCAACCTGAAGGAAGCCGAGCAGGTGCTGCGCGATTCGCTCGCGCGCGACCGCGACAACCCCTTCGCCTGGATCAACCTGGGCACCGTCTATGACCGCGAAGGCGACGAGCCGCGGACGGCACTCGCCACCGCCGAGCGCGCCAACCTGATCGGCGATGCCCGCACCGCGATGGTCAGCGCGCGCCGGGCAATGGCCGGGCTGCCGCAAGGCTCGCCCGAGTGGGTCCGGGCGCAGGATATCGCGATGGTCTCCGACCAGGCAATGAAGGACGACAAGCGCAACAAGGGACGCGGCGGGCAGTAATGGAGCGTTCGAAGCTTTTCCTTGGCAGCGCCCTGCTGCTGGCCGCAGTGCTGGGCGGCCTCGTCGTGCTCGGGCTGCAGGCGCTGCTGCCCGGCATCGGCGGCAACAAGGCGCAAGTGGAGCGGATCGTCCATGCCTATCTCCTCGAGAATCCGTCGATCCTGCGCGACATGATGGAGAAGCTCCAGCAGCAGGAGAATGCCGAGGCGGCGAAGGCGCAGGACAATGCCCAGGCATCGGTACCCGCGGCGCTGCCGGCGCTGACCACGCCCTTCGCCAGCGCCTGGGCGGGCAATCCGAACGGCGACGTCACCGTCTCCGTGTTCATGGACTATGCCTGCGGTTACTGCCGCGCCAGCCTGCCCGCGCTTACCGAGCTGCTCGCCAAGGACCCGAACGTGCGCGTGGTCTATCGCGAATATCCGGTGCTGGGTGAGGCGAGCGTCGTCGCCGCGCGCTTCGCGCTCGCCGCCGCGCAACAGGGCAAGTTCCGCCCTTTCCATGACGCGCTTTTCGCAAGTGATGGCCCCAGCAACGCGTCGATCAGCGATGCGCTGGCCAAGGCCGGGCTCGATCCGGCCGCGACGCAGAAACTCGCCAACACCGATGCGATCGCCAAGGAGATCGACGCCAACCACCGGCTTGGCGCCAAGCTGGCGATGAACGGCACGCCCGCCTGGGTGGTCGGCAAGCAGATCCTCTACGGCGCGCGCGACTATCAGGCGCTGGCCGATGCGGTCGCGGTCGCGCGGAAGAAGAAGTAAGGGCACCTTAAAGCCGGAAGCGTTTCCTCCCCCGCCAGGGGGAAGAAACGGCTTCGATTCAAACGTCTTCGCACACCTTGCCGAGCGATGAACGCCACCCTAGCTAACGGGCTCCTTCCGGCCGGGGCTCCTCCATGCAACCCATCCTGTCGCTACGCCAGGTCTCCAAGACCTATGCGTCGGGCCATACCGCGCTCGACCATGTCGATCTCGACATCCACCGGGGCGAGATCTTCGCCCTGCTCGGGCCGAACGGCGCGGGCAAGACGACGCTCATCTCGATCATCTGCGGCATCGTCACGCCCAGCACCGGCACCATCCTGGTCGACGGGCACGATGCGATCCGCCAGCCGCGCGCGGCGCGCTCCAAGATCGGCCTGGTGCCGCAGGAGATCGCCGTGGACATGTTCTCGCGCGTCGGCTCCGCCGCCCGCTATTCGCGCGGCCTGTTCGGCAAGGCGCCGGACAACGCCTATTGCGACCAGCTCCTCAAGGACCTGTCGCTGTGGGACAAGCGCAACGCCAAGATCATGGAGCTCTCGGGCGGCATGAAGCGCCGGGTGATGATCGCCAAGGCGCTGAGCCACGAACCCGACATCCTGTTCCTCGACGAGCCGACCGCGGGCGTCGACGTCGAGCTGCGCCGCGACATGTGGAAGCTGATCGGGCGCCTGCGCGACCGCGGCACCACCATCATCCTGACCACCCACTATATCGAGGAAGCCGAGGAAATGGCCGACCGGGTAGGCGTGATCAACAAGGGGAGGCTGCTGCTCGTCGAGGAAAAGACCGCACTGATGAAGAAGCTCGGCAAGCGGGAGCTGGACCTCAGCCTGGTCGAGCCGCTCGCCGCGATCCCCGCCGAGCTCGGCGAATGGCAGCTGAGCCTCACCGACGAGGGCCACCGGCTGCGCTACACCTTCGACGCGCAGGCCGAGCGCACCGGCATCCCGTCGCTGCTGCGCAAGCTGCACGACCTCAACATCGCCTTCAAGGATCTCGACACCTCCAAGTCGAGCCTGGAGGACATCTTCGTCGACCTGGTGGGGGCACAGGCATGAACGGCATCAACTTTCCCGGCATCTGGGCGATCTACAAGTTCGAGATGGCCCGCACGATCCGCACCCTGTGGCAGTCGATCGCGACCCCGGTGATCACCACCTCGCTCTATTTCGTCGTGTTCGGCGGCGCGATCGGCAGCCGGATCGATGCGATCCACGGCGTGAACTATGGCAGCTTCCTGGTGCCGGGCCTGATCATGCTGTCGCTGCTGATGCAGAGCATCGCCAACGCCTCGATCGGCATCTACTTCCCCAAGTTCACCGGCACGGTGTTCGAGCTGCTTTCGGCACCGATCTCGGCGATCGAGCTGGTGGTGGGGTTCGTCGGCGCCGCCGCGACCAAATCGGTGGTGATCGGGCTGATCATCCTGGCGACCTCGGCGCTGTTCGTGCCGCTGCGGGTGGACCATCCCGCCGCGATGCTCGCCTTCCTCGTGCTGACCGCGGTCACCTTCAGCATGTTCGGCTTCATCATCGGCATCTGGGCGAAGAGCTTCGAACAGCTCAACATCGTGCCCTCGCTGCTGGTGACGCCGCTGACTTTCCTCGGGGGCGCCTTCTACTCGATCGATATGTTGCCCGAGCCCTGGCACACGGTGAGCCTGTTCAACCCGGTCGTGTACTTGGTGAGCGGGTTTCGCTGGAGCTTCTTCGGGCACGGCGATGTCGACATCGCGTGGAGCCTGGGCTTTACCGGCATCTTCCTGCTGCTATGCCTGGGGCTGATCGTATGGATCTTCCGGACCGGCTATCGGCTGAAGAACTGAACTTCGGTGCGGTGACGGCGCCGCATCTGACATTACGCGCGCACTGAAGTCTAGGTAGAACTGCAATAGATGCACGCTAAACTTTATTAACCATTTAACTGTCCGATAGAACGATTAAGATAATCCGAAAATTACGCGTACGTTACGGATGTTACTGAGCTGACCTCCCCGCCTCACAGACTTATCTTGATGCTTCGAGTCGCATAAGAAACAATCTTTGAGGAGCCGCCCGATGCATTGGTTCGAAGCCAGCGCACCCATTCGCCAAAAAACGCTGATTGCGTTTGGATCTTTGGCCACTCTAGTGCTTCTAACCGCAGTGGTCGCCGCGCTGCTACCTGCCCTTTGGGGCATCGGCGTCGCCTTTGCCGGATCCGGCGGCGCGATGCTGCTGGGCCTGCGCTACCGCAGGGCGATCTGCGATCCCTATGTCACCACCGTGGTGCGGATGGAGGCGCTGGCGGCCGGCGATCTCGAGAGCGAGATCCGCTTCACCGACTATAGCGACTGCGTGGGTCGCATGACCAAGGCGATGTTCACTTTTCGCGATGCCGCGCTTGTGCAGC
This sequence comes from Sphingomonas azotifigens NBRC 15497, assembly GCF_002091475.1. GTDB lineage: Bacteria > Pseudomonadota > Alphaproteobacteria > Sphingomonadales > Sphingomonadaceae > Sphingomonas > Sphingomonas azotifigens. The sequence continues at coordinate 35,236 of NZ_BCTR01000058.1, read as the reverse complement.
AGCAGATGGCGGCAACGCAGGCAGAGGTCGTTCGGGTGGTGGGCGAACATCTCGCAGCGCTTGCCGAGGGCGACCTGACCCGCCCGATCGAAGCGCGGTTTCCGGCGGACTATGAGACGCTGCGCGCGAGCTATAACGGCACGCTGGACGCGCTGGGGGCGCTGATCGGCGCGGTTTCGCAGAGCACCGACTCGATCCGCACCGGTGCCGTCCAGATCGCCTCCGCATCCGAGGAGCTCGCCCAACGGACCCAGAGCAACGCCGCCAACCTCGAGCAGACCTCCGCCGCCGCCGCCGAGATGGACCAGCGGCTGCGGGTGAGCGCGTCGGCGGCCGTAGACACCGCCCAGAGCGCGAGCAAGGCGATCACCACCGTGTCGACCGGCCGAACCATGGCTGAGGAAGCCGTCAGCGCGATGACGCGGGTCAGCGAGGACGCCAAGGGGATCGACAGCGTGATCGAAGGGCTCGACAAGATCGCCTTCCAGACGCGGGTGCTGGCGATGAACGCCGCGGTCGAGGCCGGTCGCGCGGGCGAGGCGGGTCGCGGCTTCGCGGTGGTCGCCGATCTGGTGTCGGCGCTGGCGATGCGCGCAGAGGAAGAAGCCAAGCGCGCCAAGGAACAGCTGACCGTCACCCAGAGCGGTATCCTCTCCGCGGTCGACGTCGTGCGACGCGTCGACGGCGCGCTGGTCGACATCTCGGGCAACGTGAAGACCGTCCACGAATTGGTCGAGCGCATGGCTGCCGACAACCAGGCGCAGTCCACGGCGATCACCGAAATCACCGGCGCGATCGCGTCGATGGACCATGGCACGCAGCAGAATGCCGCGATGGTCGAGGAAACCTCGGCCGCGGCCCGCAACCTCAGTTCGGAGGTGTCGCTCCTCGCGCAAAACGCGGCGAAGTTCACCGTGGCGGGAGCCCCCGCACCACGCCGGGCCGCTCCGCCCACGACCCGCCGCAGCCCTGCCCCCGCACCCTCGCGTTCCGCGCAGCCGGCCAAGGCAGAGGCCTGGGCATCCTTCTGATCCGCCGCGCTGGCCGGTCACGCTGAACGCCAGCCTGGCCGGTCCGGCGCGGCCCGAAGCTATCGCACCACCGGCAGCGTCACCGCAGACCCGCTGCACACCCGCTGCGTCGCCTTGCGATAATCCTCGGGCTTGGCCTTGTAGATGTTCGGCACGAAGGTCTGCGGGTTGCGGTCGATCACCGGAAACCAGCTCGACTGGACCTGCACCATGATGCGGTGGCCCTTCTTGAACACATGGTCGTGGTCGCGCAGCGGGAAGTCCCAGGCGCTCACCTGGTCGGGCACCAGCGGCGTCGCCTGCTCGAAGCTCTTGAGGTAGCGGCCGCGGCGGATCTCCATCGCGATCGGCAGCTCATAGCCGTTAAGGCCCTTGGCATAGGCGCCCAGCGCGGTCGGCGCCTTCTCGTAGTTCTCCGGGAAGACGTCGATCAGCTTGACGACGAAGTCGCTGTCGGTGCCGCTGGTCGAAGCCATCAGCTTGGCGGTGACCTCGCCGGTGACGGTCAGGTCGCTCTCCAGCGGCGCGGACACGTAGCTGAGCACATCGGGCCGGTCGTCGACGAAGCGTTGGTCTTCCGCCTCCCACCAGCGCCAGTCGGGCGTGGCATAGGTGGCGGACATCGGCCGCGGGCGGAACGGCACGGGGCGGGCGGGATCGCTGACATAGTCGCGGCACCCCTCGCCTGCCGCCGGCGCGGTGAAGCTCAGCGAACCGTCGCCGTGCAGGTACAGGCTGGTCGCCTGCGCATTGGCGAGCGGGTAGGTCTGGTACGTCTTCCACTGCCACGAGCCCGACTGGAAGCTCTTCAGCGCGAAGTCCGGCTTTGCGCCGGTGCCGTGCAGCCAATAGGCAAAGAACGGCGCCTCGATCTGCTCGACAAACTGCGTGCCGCTGTCGATGCCGAAGGGGATACGCCCCAGGCTGTTGGCAGGCGACTGCCAGGTGCCGTGCGCCCAGGGACCGGCGACCATCAGCGCCAGCTTGTCCGGATCGTTGGCGCGCTGCTTCTCCCAGATCTTCCAGCTGCCCCAGGGATCTTCCTGGTCCCAATAGCCGGCGACGTTGAGCGTCGGCACGGTCGTCTTGCCGAGCGCGTTGGACCAGACCTGCTTCTTCCAGTGCTCGTCATAATCGGGATGCTCGATCATCTCGCGGAAGCGCGGCACCCGGCCCTTGAAATACTTCTTCTCGATATCGTCGGGCGAGCCGGCATGGAGGAACCAGTCATAGGTGTCGTAGCGGTCGTAGAGGTCGATTCCGTCGTTGGTCTTGTCGGCCTGGAGGCTGTTCACCCAGTCGCTGGCATAGGTGAGCCGCATCGCGCCCCAGCGATGCAGGTCGTCGTTCTTCCAATAGTCGATCCACGCCGCCTGCGGGCTGGTCGCCTTGAGCGCCGGATGCGGCTTGGCGAGCGCCACCGCGGCGGTGAAGCCGGGATAGGACACGCCCCACATGCCGACCTTGCCGTTGTTCGGCTTCACATTTTTCACCAGCCAGTCGATCGAATCATAGGCGTCGGTCGCCTCGTCGGTCGTGCCCTTGCCGGCCTTCACCTCGGTGGAAAGCGTGAACGGGCCGCCTTCGGACTTGAAGCGGCCGCGCATGTCCTGGAACACGAAGATATAGCCGTCGCGGACCAGCGGCGCCCAGCTGGCGGGGACGCGCGACGGTGCTGCGCCCGGCGCGCCATAGGGCGTCCGCTGGAACAGGATCGGCAGCGGACCCTTGGCGTCACGCGGGCGGACGATGACGGTGTGGAGCTTCGCCCCGTCGCGCATCGGGATCATCGCCTCTTCGAAGGTGAAGGGCGCTTCGGTTGCGGCGGGCGCGGCCTGGGGCGGTGCGGCGGCCGCGAGTGGTGCGGCAAGCGCCGCGAGCGCTACGGTAACCAGCCAGTGCCGCATGTTCGTTCGTCCCCCTGGAAAGATCAGGGTGACTTGGTGCGGCAAGACGCCGCCGGGATCAAGCCGGCGGCGCCCTTGCTATCGGTCAGTCGACGCGGTGCTCGCCCTTCACCCAGCGCACGGTGCCCGAGCTGGCGCGCATCACCACGCTCTCGGTCGTCATCTTGCCCTTCACCCGCTTCACGCCGGCGAGCAGCGAGCCGTCCGTCACGCCGGTTGCGGCGAAGATGCAGTCGCCCTTGGCGAGTTCGTCGAGCGAATAGATCTTGTCGAGATCCTCGATGCCCCATTTGGCCGCGCGCGCACGCTCGTCCTCGTTGCGGAACACGAGGCGGCCCTGGAACTGGCCGCCGACGCAGCGCAGCGCCGCACAGGCGAGCACGCCCTCGGGCGCGCCCCCTTGGCCCATATAGACATCGATCGTCGTCGCCGGATCGCTCGTCGCGATCACGCCCGCCACGTCGCCGTCCGGAATCAGCATGATGCCGCAGCCGATGCCGCGCAGCTCGGCGATCAGCTTCTCGTGGCGCGGGCGATCGAGCACACAGGCGATGATCTCGCTGGGCTTAACGCCCTTGGCGGCGGCGATCGCCTCGATATTCTCGGTCGGGGACTTGCTCAGGTCGATCACGCCCTGCGGATAGCCTGGGCCGACCGCGATCTTGTCCATATAGACGTCGGGCGCATTGAGCAGACAGCCCTCTTCCGCCACCGCCAGCACCGCCAGCGCATTGGGGCCGGCCTTGGCGGTGATCGTCGTGCCTTCCAGCGGATCGAGCGCGATGTCGATCTTCGGGCCCTTGCCGATGGCCGAGCCGACCTTCTCGCCGATATAGAGCATCGGCGCCTCGTCGCGCTCGCCTTCGCCGATCACCACGGTGCCGTCCATGTACAGCTGGTTCAGCGCCTCGCGCATCGCCTCGACGGCAGCGGCGTCGGCGGCCTTCTCGTCGCCCCGGCCGACCAGGCTGGAGGCGGAGATTGCCGCGGCTTCGGTGACGCGCACCATTTCGAGCACGAGGACACGGTCGAGGACACGGCTTGCGTTTGGCATCGGTTCGGGATTCCCTTTTCGATTTGTCAGTGGCGATAGGGGGGCCCTCACCTCCTGTCGAGCAGTGCTAACGTTGTCATCGCGACTTCGAAGGACTTTAGTGATTTGTCCAGAGAATCGCGCTATCCTTGCGTGGAATCGTGGGGGATCGACACGATGTTGCTACCGTTCCTGCTGTTAGCTCAACAAAATACGGTATCGTCGGTCGTCGCCGACTATCGTGCGCGCACCCAGGCGGAGATCCCGTGTCGTGCCCCGACCGGCGAGGGCGAGATCATCGTCTGCTCGCGCCGCGAGGCGGATCGCTACCGGGTGCCGTTCATCACCCCCGATCTGAGCCGTGATTCGGATGCGGCCCGGCTCAACCGGCTGATCGGGGATCCGATGCAGCAAGGCATCACGCCTTGCGGCAAGGGCGCCTTCATGGTCCGATGCGGGTCGGTGGGCATCAGTGCAACCGTCGGGCTGGACGGCTCGGCGCGGGTCCAGCGGCGGGAGCTTGCCCCATGAACGCGACGAAAGGGCTGCAGGTCTGCGCAACCCGCCGGGCATCGGCGCGTTGCTTCGGCGGGATACAACAGGAGGGCATATGCTGTTGATTGCACTCGCGCTCCAGAGCGCAAGCATGGCTGGCGCGGTGCGCGCGGCCGAGGTGGCACCGCCGCACGTGGTGCGGGCCACGCTCCGCCGGTCGGCGCGGCCGCGCCCCGAACTTTCACCGCTGATCCAGACCTGCGACGTCGAGCGCGACTGCGGCACGCGCGCGGCGCATAATCGCTTCCGCCTGGCCAGCGCACACGAGCCGCTGATCGATCGCAAGCTCGAGATGCTGCAGGCCGCCGAAGGGCCCAGCTGCAACCGCACCGGCATGCCGGTATGCCCCGGCAGCGGCCATCGGTTGCTGAAGCTGAACTACTGATCGGCGCTCACGCGTCGAGAATGTGCATCCACATCGGTTCGCCGGTGAGGCTCTGCGAACCCCGCAGCTTTTCGAGTGCCTGGGCGATGCTCCGCTCGGGCGCCTCATGGGTGACGATCGCGACCAGCGCGCTGCCGTCCGGGCTCACGCCGCGCTGGATCAGGCTCTCGATCGAGACGCCCGCATCGCGCATCGCCGCCGCGATCTCCGCCAGCACCCCGACCCGGTCCGCCACGGTGAAGCGCACATAGGAGCGGCCGCGCCGCTCGCCGCTGTCCGCCGGGGGCTGGGATACCAGCGCGGTCGCCGGCATCGCATAGGGGGGGCCGAACTCGCCGCGGGCGATGTCGATCAGGTCGGCGACCACGGCGCTGGCGGTCGGGCCGTCGCCGGCACCCGCACCCTGGAACAGCAGCCGGCCGACGAAGTTGCCTTCCGCCACCACCGCGTTGGTCGAACCCGTGACATGCGCCAGCGGATGGTTCAGCGGCACGAGGTGCGCATGCACGCGCTGGAACAGGCCATGCGCTCCCGCATCGGCGATGCCGAGCAGCCGGACGCGGTAGCCGAGCGTCGCCGCCTCGGCGATGTCGGCCGCCAGGATGTGGCGGATGCCGCTCGCCTTCAGGTCGCCGAACGCCGGCTGGGTGCCGAAGGCGAGGCTGGCGAGGATCGAGAGCTTGTGCGCGGCATCGATGCCGTCGATGTCGAAGGTCGGATCGGCCTCGGCATAGCCGAGCGCCTGCGCCTCGGCGAGGATCTCGGCGAAGTCGCGGCCCTCGGCCTCCATCTTCGACAGGATGAAATTGCAGGTGCCGTTGAGGATGCCGTAGACGCGGCTGATCGCGTTGGCAGCGGCGCCTTCACGCAGGCCCTTGATCACCGGCACGCCGCCGGCGACCGCTGCCTCGAACTTGAGCGCGACCGCCGCGTCTTCCGCCGCCTGCGCCAATTCGAGCCCGTGATGCGCGATCATCGCCTTGTTGGCGGTGACGAAGCTCTTGTTCGCACCCAGCGCCGCACGGGCGAGCGCCAGCGCCGGGCCGTCCGCCCCGCCGACCAGCTCGACCACCACGTCCGCCCTGGCATGGCGGGCGAGCTCGACGGGATCGTCGACCCAGTCGAAGCGCGACAGGTCGATGCCGCGATCCTTGCTGCGGTCACGGGCGGAAACCGCGACCACTTCGATCGGGCGGCCGGCGCGGCGGCTGATCAGCTCGGCATTGGCGTCGAGCAGGCGAATGACGCCGCCGCCCACCGTCCCGAGCCCCGCCAGTGCCACGCGCAACGCTTCCGCCATGTGTCGTTCCTTCAGATCCGGTCAGAAAAGCGGCGGCCGGACGCTTCCGCCCCGCCGCCGTCTCTTCGTCCCTAGCGCCTTCCCTTTGCAGAAGGGAAGACAGATTTAGTCGTCACGGCGCGCCGCCACGTACCGTTTATTTCTTGATCAGGCCGATCTCGACCAGCCGCTCGTGAAGATAATCATGCGCGGTGATCGGCGTCGGATAGCGGTTCGGGTTTTCTGCGCTGATGCAGCCCGGCAGCGTCTCGATCAGGAAATCGGGTGCCGGATGCAGGAAGAACGGCATCGAGTAGCGCGGATGGCCGCGGCGCTCGGCCGGCGGATTGACGACGCGGTGGGTGGTCGAGGGCAGCACATGGTTGGTCAGCCGCTGCAGCATGTCGCCGACATTGATCACCATCGCGCCTTCGGGCGGCTTGATCGCCATCCACTTGCCGTCGCGATCGAGCAGTTCGAGCCCCGCTTCCTCGGCGCCGAGCAGCAGGGTGATGAGGTTGATGTCCTCATGCGCGCCGGCGCGGACTTCGGGTGCATCGGCATCGACCGGCGGATAGTGGAGCAGGCGCAGCACCGAATTGCCGTCCTTCACCGCGGGGTCGAACCAGTCGGGTGCCAGGCCGAGATAGCGCGCGACGGCCGAAAGCAGCTTGTCGCCTGCGGTGTCGAAGGCGGCGAACAGCTCGACAAAGGTCTCGCGAAAGCCCTCGGGCCGGGCCGGCCAGACGTTGGGCGCCATCAGGTCGGCGAAGCGGTGGCCGGCGGCGAGCTCGCGGCCGATATGCCAGAATTCCTTCAGGTCGACATGCGTCGCACCCTTGGCGATCTCGGTCTTGAACGGCGTGTAGCCGCGTGCACCGCCGCCGCCGGGGATGAAATGGGCGCGCTTCTCGTCCTCGGGCAGGTCGAAGAACGCCGTGGTGAGGCTCCAGGCGCGCTCGATCAGGTCCTGCGGCACGCCGTGATCGCGCACCACGGCAAAGCCGAAGCGCTGGAACGACTGGCCGAACGCCTGGGCGAAGCCTTCGGGATCGCCGGCCTGCGCCTCGAGCGAAAGCACCGGAATTTCGGCGAGGGTATCCAACATCACAGTCTCCGAACGCAAAGGGCGGTGATTAGTCGCGCCACCGCCGCAACAACAAGCCTGGGAACATTCCCAATGGCCCGTGGACCGTCCCCCGCCGGGCTCAGTGGCCGACCTGCATCAGCCCTTTGGTCTTGGCATCGCCCTGGGCGCTCAGCTGCAGCGCAAAGGGCTGGCCGTCATCGGTGGTGCCGATCAGGTTATCGTCCTTCGTCGTCACCTTGAAGCCCTGCTTGGTCATGTTGTCGCGAAACCAGTCGCGCACCACCGTCGGCGCGGCGGGGCTTTCGAACTCGACGATGACCTCGCCGTCCTTGTCGTCGCCCTTGTCGTTCACCTTCAGGTTCTTGAGCGTCGAGCCCGGGTAGAGCGTCACCCCGTCGATGTCGAAATCCTTGGCATCGAGCGGCATCTTGGGGAGCGTGATCGAACCCTGGACCCCCGGCGCCTTGATCTGGATGCGGCCGTTCGCATCGGTGGCGATCACGCTGTTGTCGTCGCTGTCGTTGCCGTCCAGGCTGATGTTCGCGCTGCCATGGCATGCGGCGAGCGCCATCGGCAGCAACAGGGACGCGGATAGGCGGTTCATCGGGGTACTCCTGCGGCGGTTCCTGCCCGCAATGTTGGTGCACGCCTACCTACGTCAACCGGAAAAAGGGTGACGCAAGGGAAGGCTTGGGCCATGGCCGCACCATGCAGACGCCGCATCTCAGCACCGCATCGGCCGGAAATGCCCCGTTGCGCTTCAGCGAGTTCGTGCCGCTCGCCGCCGCGCTGATGGCGCTGACCGCGCTCGGCATCGATTCGATGCTGCCCGCGCTGCCGGCGATCGGCGCCAGCCTGGGCGTCGATTCGGCCAATCACCGCCAGTTCGTGATCACCGCCTTTCTCGTCGGCTTCGCGGTGGCCCAGCTCGCCTATGGCCCGCTTTCGGATCGATTCGGCCGCCGGCCGGTGCTGATGATCGCGCTCGGCAGCTATGTGCTGACCTGCGCGATCGCCGCGATCTCGAGCAGCTTCGTGCTGCTGCTGCTCGCCCGGCTGGCGATGGGGTCCGCCGCCGCAGGCGCGCGGGTGGTCACCGTCGCGCTGGTGCGCGATTGCTATGCCGGCCGGGCGATGGCGCGGGTGATGAGCCTGGTGTTCATCGTGTTCATGGCGGCGCCGATCTTCGCGCCGGCGGTGGGGCAGATCATCCTCAACGCGGGCGGATCGTGGCGGACGATCTTCTGGGGCATCGGCGGGATCGCCGGGCTGGTGCTGCTGTGGTTCGCGCTGCGCATGCCCGAGACGCTGGGGGCAGACGCGCGCCAGTCGCTGCACCCGGCGCGCGTCGTCGCCGACTACGGGCTGATGCTGCGCGATCGTGCCGCGGTCGGCTACACCATCGCCACCGGCCTGCTCTCCGGCGCGCTGTTCGGCTTCATCGGATCGGTGCAGCAGGTGATGACCGATGTCTTCCACCGGCCCGAGCTGCTCACCGTGGTGTTCGCCGCGGTGGCGAGCACCATGGCGGTGGGGTCGTTCCTCAACTCGCGGATCGTGATGCGGCTCGGCACGCGGGTGATCTCGCACACCGCGCTCACCCTGCTCACGCTGGTGGCGGGCGTGCACCTCGCCATCACCGTGCTGGGGCTGGAGACGCTGTGGAGCTTCGGCATCCTGCAGGCGCTGATGATGGCGTGCTTCGGCCTCGCCACCTCGAACTTCTCGGCCATGGCGATGGAGAAGATGGGCGAGATCGCCGGCACCGCGTCGAGCCTCCAGGGCTTCTCGACGACGCTCGCCGGTGCGCTGATCGGCGCCGCGATCGGCCAGGCGTTCGATGGCAGCACCATCCCGCTGTATAGTGGTTTTCTGCTGATGGGTGGTCTTTCGCTCGTGGTAGTAGCGGTGACGGAACGCGGACGGATGTTCCGCCCCAGCTGAGTCGGAACGCAGCCGGGGCCCGCGCCGTTGCGCTGTTCGAACCCCGGCGATCCCCGCCGGGCCAGTGATGAGGTTTGGCGATGAGCGGCACCCAGGGTCCCAGCGACGACGTGTATGACGCGGAAGGCTATGACGAGAGCCAGCGCGCCGAAATTCTCGAAGTGACGGGCGACGGGCCGGACGACGGCGCGCTGCTGACCGACATCAACCCCGATCTCGGCGGCAGCGAGGATGACGACGACGATCTCGACGAACTCACCATGTCCGACGACGATATCGGCGAGGAAGACGAGGACGCCGACGAGGATGAGGACGACCTCGACGAGGACGACATCCAGGACGATTTCGACGATGAGGATCTCGACGAGGACGATCTCGACGAAGAGCTCGACGATCCCGACGACGTGGCGCTGCGCCCCTGATACTTGACGGCATCGCGCGCGGGGCGGAAGCTTCGCGCGCCATGCCGACAGACCCGAGAGTCGACGCCCATATCGACGCGAGCGCGGAATTCGCGCGCCCGCTCCTCACCTGGATGCGCGCGCGGGTGCACGCCGCGGTGCCGGAGGTGGAGGAGTCGATCAAATGGGCCCGGCCGGCCTTCACGCTCGGCGGGCGACCGTTCGCGATGATGGTCGCGTTCAAACGCCATTGCAGCTTCGGCTTCTGGGAACATGCCGCGGGCTCGTGGAACAAGGACGGGCAGGACCCGCAGGTCGAGCAGTTCCGCCGCGTCACCAGCTTCGCCGACCTGCCAGACGCCGCGACCTTCGAGGCGATGGTGCGCGCCGCCGCCGAACGGCTCGCCACCGGCGCCCCTCCGAAGCGGCCGCCGCGCAAGGCCCGCCCCGAATTGCCGGTGCCGGCCGAACTCGCAGCCGCCCTCGCCGCCGACAGCACGGCGCGCACCACCTTTGACGGCTTTCCTCCCAGCGGCCGCCGCGACTATTGCGAGTGGATCGGCGAGGCCAAGCGCCCCGAAACCCGTGCGCGCCGCGTCGAGGAGTCGATCGCCTGGCTCCGCGAGGGCAAGCGCCGCAACTGGCAGTATCAATGACACTTGCCTGCACCTCCGCTCGTGTTACGATATACCGTAGCAAACAGGAGGAGAGGTCATGCGCAAGTTCGTGCCTGTCGCCGACGCCGCCCCCATCGGCGCGATCAACGTGACGCCGTTCATCGACGTGATGCTGGTGCTGCTGATCGTGATGATCCTCAGCATGCCGATGGTGACCCACAAGGTCCCCGTCGACCTGCCGCAAGGCGGCGCCGCGCTCCCTGATGATACCCCGCACCGCCTGGCCATCGACAGGGACGGTGCGCTGTTCTGGGATGGCGCGCGCCTCGCCGATACCGCGCTGCCGGGCAAGCTCGCCGCCCTGCGCAGCGATGCCGCTGTGCTCCAGCTCCAGACCGATCCCGAAGCGCGCTACGACCGGTTCGACGCGGTGCTCGCGACGATCAAGCGCGCCAACATCGTCAAACTCGGCTTTGTCGGCAACCAGCCGCTTTCCGATTGAGGAACCGGCGCGTCCGGTGTTTCGTTCGCACAGGCCTGTTGTGGAAGAGACCCGAATGCGCCTGATACCTGCCCTGCTGACCGCCTGCTCGCTCGCCGCCTGTTCCTCCGGCCTGCCGCCTGCGGTGGATAATGGCACCACTGCCGATAACGATACGGCCGAGGTCACGCAGACGGCGCCGGCGGCCACCGAACAGGCGCCCGCCAACGCGCAGCTCGAACCGCTCAACCCGCCCGCCCCCGGCCAGCCGGGCGGCCTGCCCGACGATCGCACGCCGGTGAGCGAAGCCAAGTTCACGCCCGACAGCGCGCAGGGCGCCGCCAATGTCGTGCAGACCTATTATGCGCTGATCGAGAGCGGTCGCTATGACCAAGCCTGGGCGTTGTGGAGCGACGGCGGCAAGGCGTCGGGCGGCGATGCCAAGGCCTTTGCCGCGCGCTTCGCCCCCTATTCCGAATATCACGCCAATATCGGCGCGCCGGGCCAGATCGAGGCGGGCGCCGGCCAGCGCTACGTCACCGTGCCGGTGCAGGTCTATGGACGGATCAAGGCGACGGGCAAGCCGTTCCACCAACTCGGCGAGGCGACCCTGCACCGCACCGGCGACATCGACGGCGCAACGCCCGAGCAGCGCAGCTGGCATATCCGCGCGATCAAGTTCCAGGACGATCCGGGCAAGCCCGCCCAATAGTCAGCCGCCGATCGCGTTCCGGAGGAGATCGAGCGCGGCGTTGTCGATCGGCTGGCCCAGCGCGTCAGTGGCGTTGTCCGACGCCGCGGTCGATTTGCTGCCGGTATCGACGCCGGCGACGCACACCGCCGTCCACAGCACCCCCGCCGCCCAGAGCAAGGCTGCCCAGCGGCTGCGGAACAGGGCGGCGGGGCGGCGCGGCAACATGGTGTGCAACCTGCTCCCCAGCGGGTGAACGGCGCGCTACGCTTTCTGGTTACTGCGCTTTAGGATGTGGTCATGCCCCGCTTTTCCCGCACCATCACCGCCGCACCGGACGACATCGACGTGCTGGGCCACGTCAACAATGCCATATGGGTGGCGTGGATCCAGGACATCGCCGTGGCGCATTGGGAGGCGCTCGCCACCGCCGAGGAGCAGGCGGCCTATGTCTGGGTGATCACCCGGCACGAGATCGACTATCGCGGCAATGTCCGTGCCGGCGAGACGGTGACCGGCGAGACCTGGGTGCCCGAGCCGCCGCGCGGGGCGCGATTCAACCGGCATGTCCGCTTCCTCGGCGAAGACGGCAAGGTGCGGGTGGAAGCGGTGACCAGCTGGGCGCTGCTCGACCGCGCCTCGGGCCGGTTGCTGCGGGTGCCGATGGCGCTGGCCGAGCGGTTTCGCGACGACAAGGCTGACGAACCGAGTCGCTGACGCGACGAGCCGTGGTTCGCGCCGCCCCGGAACTGGCCTATCCTGCGGGCATGAGTGTCGCGCGCGCGTTTTCGCTGACGGTGTTGCTGCTGCCCCTGCTGCTGTCGGCCTGCATCTTCGGCGGCGGCGGCGACAAGCGGCCTGCACCTGCCCCCACCCGCCCCCGCGGCAGCCCGCCGATCACGCTCAATCGGCCGACACCACGCGAGACCCAGCAATGCTTCACCGATCTGTCGCGCGCGGGCGTGCGGTTCAGCGCGATGCCCGATCGCGATTATGGCGGCGGCTGCATCGTCGAGGGAGCGGTGCAGCTGATCGACATCGGCGTACCGGTCGGCGGCATCAAGGGGATGCGCTGCCCGCTCGCCCGCGCCTTTACCGGCTGGGTGCAATATGCCGTCGCGCCCGCCGCCCGGCAGATTCTGGGCAGCGACCTGGTCCGCGTCGACACCTTCGGAACCTATGTCTGCCGCGCCATCGTCGGCAGTCCGCAGGCGTCGACCAAGCTTTCCGAACATGGCCGCGCCAACGCCGTCGACGTCTCGGGCTTCGTGCTGAGGGACGGGCGGCGGATCACCATCCTCAAGGACTGGCAGAATCAGGATCCGGCCGTGCAGCGCTTCCTGGAAACGATCCACGCCTCCGCCTGCAGGCGTTTCGCTACCGTATTGAGCCCGAACTATAATTACGTCCACCACGACCATTTCCACCTCGACATGGGGCGCGGACCGTTCTGCGCTTGACGCTTTCCAAGCGGAGCGGATGCGCCTAATCCGCCGGTAATGAGCGATACGAGAGTCCCGTCGCGCGTCTTCCGCCCTGCCCAGCAGGAAGCCGAAGCTGCCAACACCGCCACCGGCACGCCCCAGACCGAGCACCCCGCCTACCGGCTCGCCTTCCAGGACATGGACTTCCTGCTGCGCGAGGACCTGCGGCCGGTGCGCTTCCAGCTGGAGCTGCTCAAGCCGCAGCTGCTACTCGACGAGGCGAACATCGCCTCGACCTTCGTGATCTACGGCTCCGCGCGCATCCCCGAGCCTGCCAAGGCCGAGGCGGTGCTGGCGCTTGCCGAGACCGAGCAGCAGAAGCGCATCGCCGAAAGCCTGGTCGCCAAGTCCAAATATTACGACGTCGCGCGCGAACTGGGCCGGCTGGCGAGCAACTTCCCGGTAGACACCGCGGGCAAGCGGCACTTCGTCGTCACCTCGGGCGGCGGCCCGTCGATCATGGAAGCGGCGAACCGCGGCGCGCGCGATGTCGGCGCGGAGACGATCGGACTCAACATCGTGCTGCCGCACGAACAGGCGCCGAACCCGTATGTGACGCCGGGCCTGAGCATGCAGTTCCACTATTTCGCGCTGCGCAAGATGCACTTCCTGCTGCATGCCCGGGCCGTCGCGGTGTTTCCGGGCGGCTTCGGCACCTTCGACGAGAGCTTCGAGCTGCTGACGCTGATCCAGACCGGCAAGGTCGATCCGATCCCCGTGCTGTTCTACGGCAAGGAATTCTGGAACCGCGTCGTCAACTTCGAGGCGCTGTGCGACGAGGGCGTGATCTCGCCGCGCGACCTCAACCTGTTCCGCTTCTGCGAAACCGCCGAGGAAGGCTGGGACATCGTCCAGGACTTCTGGCGCAGCAAGGAACGTTCGGGCGCCTGACCGCTGCCCGAAGTTTAGGAAGTTTAGGCTCTCCGCGCGCATCTGGGCGGGGAGCCTCGAGCTTGCAGGATCAAAGAGCGGTCGGGGTTGCCCGACATGAGAACAAATAGGGGCCAACGCGCCTTCGGCAAGGCCATCCCATGATCCTTCCTCTCGCGCTGGATCGAAGCTGCGCTATAGCCCAGCCATGACCGATCCGCTGACCCGCATTGCCGAGGCACTCGAACGACTGGCGCCGCCGCCCGCGCCGCCTGCCGATCTGGAAGCGCACCCCGCCTATGTATGGCGCGGGCGCGACCTCGTGCCGGCGCGCAGCTTCGCCCCCACCCCGCTCGCGCTGCTGCAGGGGGTGGAGAAGCAGCGGGCGGCGCTGCTCGCCAATCTCGAACGGCTCGCCGCCGGCCATGCCGCGCAGGACGTGCTGCTGTGGGGCGCGCGCGGCACCGGCAAGTCGGCGCTGGTCAAGGGCGCGGTGGCCGAGGTGCAGGCACAGGGCGGGCGGCTGGCGCTGGTCGAGGCGGCGACCACGCATCTGGACACGCTGCCCAACCTGTTCGCGCTGCTCGCGCGCACCGATCGGCCGTTCGCGATCTTCCTCGACGATCTCGGCTTCGACGCCGCCGCCGATGCGCGGGCGCTGCGCTCGCTGCTCGAAGGCGGCGCGGAGGCGCGGCCCGCCCATTGCCGCCTGCTGGTCACCTCGAACCGCCGCCATCTGCTGCCGCGCGACATCGAGGCGCAGGCAAGCGCGATCAACCCGCGCGATTCGATCGACGACGATCTCGCGCTGGCCGATCGCTTCGGGCTCTCGCTCGGCTTCCATGTCGTCGACCAGGACACCTATGTCGCGATCGTGCGCGGCTATGCCGAGGCGCACGGGCTGACGTTCGACCCTGCCGAGGCAATCCAATGGGCGACGCGCCGCGGCAGCCGATCTGGGCGGGTTGCATGGCACTATGTCGTTGAACTCGCGGGACGCCAGGGCAAGCGCCTCTAACCGAAACGGACCCCGATTCCCCCAATCTGGAATGAATTTTGCCGATCCGTCTCACAATGAGACAGACGGGCGGGACGGCGTGCGCGTCTGCAGCGGCACAATGCTGCGAATGCACAAACCGCCTGCAGTAGACAGCACCCGCACAATCCGTGGCTGTTTTGTATAACAGATAAGCAACTACCGTCCCTTGCCGCTGATCGTTGCCAAATCCGGCATCGAGCTGCGGAACAAGATCACGCCCCCGAAAGCCCCATTTAGAGAAGCAGTGCAACATGAGTACCTGCATATATATGCAGTATGTAAGATCATTGTACCTGTGGGCAGCCAAGTTACTCTCAACTCAAGCCTAAGCATAATCGAGTCGCGCTGCGTAATCTCTTACGAACATGGGGGTAACGAACATGCGTATACGTGCCACGCTTGTCACTGCGACAGCTTTGCTGATCGCAACACCATCTGCACAAGCGGCCTATATCATCGGAGGCTTCAGCGTTGACGGGCCCGTAAGGCCGGTAGGCGACCCCAGCATGGCGAAGGCGACAGGGCTGGATTTCTTCTCGCTGCTTAGCCCTGGCAATACCGGCCTAGGTGTGCCTGCGCAGATAACGTCGGCCCTGGGCAGCGGCACTTTTTCGGGTCTTTCATGTATTTTGTGCGGCACGATCAAGGATCTGCCGAACTTCTCAGTGGGCCCTATCTCCAATTTCATACAGCTCAACAACGGAGCCTCGTTCGATCTCGTGTCGATCAACTCCGTTCAGCAGAGCACGATTCCCCAGCCGAACTTGGCCATTTTTGCATGGGGCACGCTCCGCTTTGCCGGCTACCAGAATACGCCTGCGATACTGACGCTGACGACCCAGGGTGTCGGCAGCACGACCTTCTCGTCGATCGCCATCAGCGCCGTGCCGGAACCGGCAAGCTGGGCGATGATGATCGCCGGCTTCGGCCTGATGGGCGGCCTGCTCCGCGCATCCCGCCGTTCGGTGCGAGTCCGCTACGCGAACCGCTGACCGATTCCAGCTCCCGCCATATCGGCCCCGTCGGAACCCTCCGGCGGGGCTTTTTTTTGGACCGCTTTAGCCCAAGCCCTCGACCATCTCGGCGAGTTCCAGCCAGCGCATCTCGGCCGCGTCCTTCTCTTCGCGCAGCTTGGCGATGCCCTCGCTCAGCTTTGCGAACTTGGCCGGATCCTTGGTGTAGAGCGCCGGATCGGCCAATGCCGCCTCGTCGCGGGCGATCGTCTGGTCGATCTCCTCGATCCGCTTGGGCAGCAGCTCGTAATCGCGCTGGTCCTTGTAGCTGAGCTTGGTGCGCGGCTTGGGCGCCTCGGGAGCGGGTGCAGCGGCGGCGGGCTTGCTCGCCTTCTTCGCCTCGATCCGTGGCCGCCGCTTGGCTTCCCAATCGGCATAGCCGCCGACCACCACGTCCACCGTGCCGCTGCCGTCGAGGCCCAGCGTCACCGTCACCGTGCGATCGAGGAAGTCGCGGTCGTGGCTGACGATCAGCACCGTGCCGGCATAATCGGCGATCACTTCCTGGAGCAGGTCGAGCGTCTCGAGGTCGAGATCGTTGGTCGGCTCGTCGAGCACCAGCAGGTTGGACGGCCGGGCGAATTCGCGCGCGAGCAGCAGGCGCGAGCGTTCGCCGCCCGAGAGCGTGCCGATCCGCGCCTCGGCGATGCTGGGGTCGAACAGGAATTCCTTGAGATAGCCATGGACGTGCTTGCGCGCGCCCTGCACGTCGATCCAGTCGCCGCCGTCCGCCAGCACGTCGCGCACCCGCTTGTCCGGCGCCATCAGGCTGCGCTGCTGGTCGATGATGATCGCGTCGAGCGTCTGCGACAGCTTCACGCTGCCCTCGTCGGGCTGCAACTCGCCGGTGAGCATCTTGAGCAGCGTCGACTTGCCCGCGCCGTTCGATCCGACGATGCCGATCCGGTCGCCCTTGGTGACGCGAAAGGTCAGGTCCTTGATGATCGTCCGCTCGCCGAAGCGCTTGGTGACGTGCTTGGCGTCGATCACCACCTTGGTCTGGTTGCCGTCCGAGGCAGTGGCAAGCGCGGCGGTGCCCTGCGGGCCGGTCATCGCGGCGCGCTCGGCGCGCATTTCCTTCAGCTTCGACAGGCGGCCCTGGTTGCGGCGGCGGCGGCCCGTGACGCCGCGCTGGAGCCAATGTTCCTCGATCTTGAGCTTGGCGTCGAGCCGCTGGGCGTTGCGCTCCTCCTCGGCATAGACCTGCTCGGTCCATGCCTCGAACCCGCCGAAGCCGATCTCGGCGCGGCGGATGGAACCGCGATCGAGCCACAGCGTCTGGCGGGTCAGACGGGTGAGGAAGGTACGATCGTGGCTGATGACGACGAAGGCGCCCTTGTAGCGCGTCAGCCAGTCTTCCAGCCATTCGATCGCGCCGAGATCGAGATGGTTGGTCGGCTCGTCGAGCAGCAGCACGTCGGGATCCTGTGCCAGCGCGCGAGCGATCGCGGCGCGGCGGCGCTCGCCGCCCGAGGCCGTCGCCGCCTCCCGGGACAGGTCGATGCCGAGCTGGTCGGCGATCGCCTCGGCCTCGTGCTGGGCAGGGGCGTCGTCGCCGGAGAGGACATAGTCCATCAGCGTGGTGCAGCCGGCCATGCGCGGCTCCTGCTCCAGCAGGATCACGCGGGTGCCGGGCACGATCGTGCGCCGCCCCTCGTCGCTGTCGATCACGCCGGCGATCAGCTTGAGCAGCGTCGTCTTGCCCGCGCCGTTGCGGCCGATCAGCGCGAGCCGATCGCGCTCGCCGACATGCAGGTCGAGATTGCGGAAAAGCCAGCCGGATCCCTGAACGAGACCCAGCCCTTCATAGGAAAGCACCGGAGCAGCCATGGTGCAGCACCTAGGAGGCGGCGGGCGCCCCCGCAAGCGTACAGGTGCGGGACAGGCCGATGCACCAATGCCACAATTGCCGAACCGCGGCTGACGTTCATGTTCAGGGGCTATTCAATGCCCGGACCCTATGCCATTCCGATGCCGATGTTGGTCAAACCCGTTCTGATCGCGTGTCTTGCGAGCCTCGCGCTCACGAGCCCGGTCATCGCGCGCCCGATCGGCGCGGCGCAGGATGACGGCCAGCGTGCGGCACGCGAGCGGCGGCTTCGCGGCCAGAATCTGCCCGCGCGCGAGATCGAGCGGCGGGTGATTCCGAAGATGCCGGGCGCGCAATATCTCGGATTCGACTATGACCCCGAGCACGACGTTTACACACTCAAGTTCCTGCGCAATGGATCGGTCATCTGGATCGAGGTGGACGGCCATACCGGCCAGATCCTGCGCCGCATGGGCAGCTGACACTAGAAAAGGACGGGACAGCGAATGCGACTTCTGATCGTCGAGGACGAACCCAATCTCGGGATCCAGCTGCGCACCGCGCTCGAGGGCGCGGGCTATGCCGTCGACCTCGCGACCGACGGCGAGGAAGGCCATTTCCTCGGCTCGACCGAGCAATATGACGCGATCATCCTCGACCTCGGCCTGCCCGAGATCGACGGGCTGACCGTGCTCGACCGCTGGCGCAAGGAAGGCCGCACCATGCCGGTGCTGGTGCTCACCGCGCGCGACAGCTGGTCGGACAAGGTGGCAGGCCTCGATGCCGGCGCCGACGATTATGTCGCCAAGCCGTTCCAGACCGAGGAACTGATCGCCCGCCTGCGCGCGCTGATCCGCCGCGCCTCGGGCAACGCCTCGGCCGAGCTGACCGCCGGCGACATCCGCCTCGATACCCGCTCGGGCAAGGTCACCAAGGCGGGCGAGCCGGTGAAGCTGACCGCGCAGGAATACAAGCTGCTCAGCTACCTGCTCCACCACAAGGGCAAGGTGGTCAGCCGCACCGAACTGATCGAGCATATCTACGACCAGGATTTCGATCGCGATTCGAACACGATCGAAGTGTTCGTCACGCGCATCCGCAAGAAGCTGGGCGCCGATGTGATCACCACCATCCGCGGCCTGGGCTACAGCCTGGACGAAGCCAGCTTCACCTGAGGCGCGCTGCGTGGACGCGACGCTGATCTCCGGCGAGGAACCCGAAGCGGCGTCCGCGCCTGCCGAGACGGGCCCGCGCGGGCACCGGCCGGTGCGGGTCACCGGATCGGTCAGCCGGCGCATGCTGCTGGTGGCGACGGCGTGGATCCTGCTGCTGCTCGTCGGCGGAGGGCTGGCGCTCGACCGGGTGCTGACCGGCGCGATCACCCGCAACTTCGACGACCAGCTCGATTATCTCGTCTCGTCGATGATCGTCTCTGCCGAGGTCGGATCGAACGGCGAGGTGGTGATGAACCGCGAACTCGCCGACCAGCGGTTCCTCGAACCCAATTCGGGTGCCTATTGGCAGATCAGCGGCAAGGGGTTCGAGCCCTTCCCCTCACGCTCGCTCTGGGATCGGCGGCTCAAGGCCGATGAGGTGCACAACGACCGCGAGATGCACTTCTACGACAGCAACCAGTTTGCCGACCAGAAATTGCGCATCGCCGAGCGCGACCTGACCCTGCCCGGGTCACCGGTACGCTGGCGCTTCCAGGTGGCGGAGAGCCGCGACGTGCTCGACGCGCAGATCGCCACGGTGCGCCGCACGCTGGTGCGCAGCTTCGCGCTGCTCGGGCTGGGACTGGTGGCGATGGCCGCGCTGCAGACCTGGTATGGCCTGCGCCCGCTGCGCAAGGTGCGGCGCGAAATCGCTAGCCTGCGCGCGGGGCGGACCCAGCGTGTCGGCGGGCCGATGCCGGCCGAGGTGGGACCGATGGTGGACGAACTCAACGCGCTGGTCGAGCATAATGACCGCCAGGCCGAGGAGGCGCGGCGCCATGCCGGCAACCTCGCGCACGCGCTCAAGACCCCGCTCAGCGTGATCATGAACGCGGCGGCCGCAGGGCAGGCCGACCTGCCCGACACCGTGATCCGCGAGGCGCGGACGATGCGGCGGCAGATCGACCACCACCTTGCCCGCGCCCGCGCGGTCGGCCGCCGCGGCAGCGCGCACAGCCGCGCCGAGGTATGGCCGTCGATCGAGGCGGTCGAGCGCGCGGTGGCGCGGCTCTATCCCAATGTCCGCATCGACGTGGACGGAGTGAAGGACGCGGTCGCGCATATCGAGCGACAGGATCTCGACGAGATCCTCGGCAACCTCGTCGAGAATGCCGCCAAGTACGGCGGCGGCAGCGTGTTCGTCACGGCGCGGCTCGAGTCGGGCTTTGTCGAGATCCTGGTCGAGGATGACGGCATGGGCATCCCCGAGGCCGATCGCATCCGCATCTTCGATCGCGGCGTGCGGCTCGATACCGGCAAGCCCGGCACCGGGCTCGGCATGGCGATCGTCCGCGACGTGGCCGAAATCTATGGCGGCACCGTCAGCCTGGAAGAGAGCGACGATCTGGGCGGCCTGCTCGTCCGCCTCCGCCTGCCCGCCGCGGGCTGAGCCTCAGGCCGGCTCGACCGCCCGCATCGCCTCCGCGGCGATCTCGAGGCTGCGCTTGCGGGCCTGATGATCGAACATCGCGCTGGTGAGCATCAGCTCGTCGGCCTGGGTGCGATCGAGGAAGGCCTCGATTTCGCGGCGCACCTTGGCGGGGCCGCCGATCGCCGAGGCGGACAGCACATGGTCGAGCACCGCATTGCCCTGCGTGCCCAGGCTTTCGCGATAGCCGCGCACCGGCGGCGGCAACTGGATACCGCGCCCGGTGGTGCGGATCGCGACGAACGCCTGTTGCTGCGAGCTGGCGAGATATTCGCCCTCCTCGTCGCTGTCGGCGGCGAAGACGTTGAAGCCGAGCATGACGTGCGGCTTGGCGAGCGCCGCGGACGGGCGGAAGTTGCGGCGATAGACCGCGATCGCCTCGTCGAGCAGCCCCGGGGCGAAATGCGAGGCGAAGGCATAGGGCAGGCCCAGCGCGGCGGCGAGTTGCGCGCCGAAGGTGCTGGAGCCGAGGATCCACAGCTTGACGTCCGCGCCCGCGCCCGGGGTCGCGCGGATGCCGGTGCGGCCGTCATCGGCGAGATAGCTTTGCAGCTCCATCACGTCCTGCGGGAAGTCATTGCCGTCGCTCGACAGGTTGCGGCGGATCGCGGCGGACACCCGCTGGTCCGAGCCCGGCGCGCGGCCCAAGCCGAGGTCGATGCGGCCGGGGAACAGTGCGTCGAGCGTGCCGAACGCCTCGGCCACCTGCAGCGGCGAATGGTTGGGGAGCATGATCCCGCCCGCGCCGATGCGGATCGTGCTGGTCGCATGGCCGACATGCGCGATCACCACCGCGGTCGCCGCGCTGGCGATGCCCTCCATGCCGTGATGCTCGGCCATCCAGTAGCGCTGGAAACCGAGCTTCTCGGCATGCGCGGCGAGGTCGGCGGCGTTGGCGAGCGCCTGGCCCACGGTGCCGCCTTGGACGACGGGCACCAGATCGAGCAGGGAATATGCGGTCATGGCAGGGATGTGGGGACGCCGGCGCAGCGTTGCCAGAGGGTTAGTCCTTCAACTCCCCTCCCGCTTGCGGGAGGGGCAGGGGGAGGGTGCGTGCTGGAAGCGAGCGCGAACGCTTAAGAAGGAGCGCTGCTGCCCAAGCCCTCCTTCGCACAGAGTCGCCCGCTACCCTCTCTCACCCTCCCCTAACCCCTCCCGCAAGCGGGAGGGGGATTTGTAGGGGCCCTCACTCCGCCGGCTGGACCTCGTCGTCGCCGGGCTTGTGGTCGATGGCCCCATGCGGCCCTGCTGCCGGCCCGAGCACGCGGCTGCCATCGTCGCCCGGACGATAGGTGAGCAGCCGCCGCGAGAGCCGCGGACCGAGCCAGCCCTCCAGCCCCACCGCGAGACTGAACAGCGCCGGCACGATCACCAGCGTGAGCAAGGTCGAGACGATCAGGCCGCCGATCACCACCACGCCCATCGGCGCGCGGAACGACGAGTCGCCGTTGAGCGAGAGCGCGGTCGGCACCATGCCCGCCACCATCGCGATCGTGGTCATCACGATCGGCTGGGCGCGCTTGCGGCCCGCATCGATGATCGCCTCCATCTTCGGCACGCCCTTCTCCATCTCCTCCAGCGCGAAGTCGACGAGCAGGATCGAGTTCTTGGCGACGATGCCAAACAGCATCAGCATGCCGATATAGACCGGCAGGCTCACCGGCATGCCCAGGACCGCCAGCATGATCAGCCCGCCGAGCGGCGCGTTGAGCAGCGAGCCCATGTTGACGATCGGCGAGACGAAGCGGCGATACAGCAGCACCATCACCGCGAAGACCAGGAAGATGCCCGAGGCCAGCGCGACGATGAAGTTCTGGATCATCTCGCCCTGCCACTTGGCCTGGCCCACCGTCATTTCGGCCACGCCCACCGGCAGGTGCTGCATGATCGGGAGCTTGTGGATCTCCTTCATCACGTCACCCGAGACATAGGGCTTGCCCGTCTTCGGATCCATGGCGAGATCGGCACCCACCACCAGGCGGCGCTGCAGGTTGAGTCGCTCGACCTTGGTCGGCCCGGCGGCGAAGCGGATGTCCGCCACCGCCGAGAGCGGCACCGAGCCGCCGGTCTGGGTCTGCACGCGCATGTTCTGGAGCGTGTCGAGCCGGGTCCGCGAATCCTGGTCGAGCGCGACGCGGATCGGGATCTGGCGGTCGGATAGCGAGAATTTCGCGCTGTTCTGCTCGATATCCCCCAGCGTCGCGACGCGGATGGCGTTGGACAGCGCGGCGGTGGTCACGCCCAGATCGGCGGCGAGATCGAGCCGCGGCGAGATCACGATCTCGGGGCGCTGCAGATCGCCCGAGATGCGCGGCGCGACGACCGACTTCAGGCCCTCCATCTGCTTCATCAGCGTGAGCGCGGTCTTGTTGAGCAGTTCCGGATCCTCGCCGCCCAGCGTCACCGTCAGGTCGCGACCGGTCGAGCCCCAGCCGAACTGCGAGCGGAAATTCACCCGCGCATCGGGAATGGCGAGCAGCTTGGGCGCCACGCGCTTCTCGAACTCGGTGCTGGTTTCCTTGCGTTCGGCGCTCTTCTTCTCCGCCAGATCGGCGGTGACGCGGCCACTGCCGACCTGGGTGCGGGCATAGGTGTGCTGCACGCCCGGCTCGGCGCGCAGGATCGCAGCGACCTGCTGGACGACGCGATCGGTCTGATCGAGCGTGGTGCCCGGCACCATCTCGATCGTCGCGGTCACACTGTCCTGGTCCTGCGCGGGCTGGAAGGTCTGCGGCATGGTGACGAGCAGCAGGATCGTCCCTGCCAGCGACAGCACATAGCCGAGGATCGCCGCCCACCGATGCATCAGCGTCCATTCGAGCAGCCGGACATAGAGGCGCATCACCGGCCCGCCGCCATGTTCGACATGGCCGTGCGCCTTCAGGAAATAGGCCGCGACCATCGGTGTCAGCATGCGGGCGACCGCCAGCGACATCAGCACGGCGGCAACCACCGTCAGGCCGAAATTCTTGAAGAACTGGCCGGAAATGCCCGGCATCACGCTGACCGGCAGGAACACCGCGACGATCGACATCGTCGTCGCCAGCACGGCAACGCCGATCTCGTCCGCCGCGTCGATCGACGCCTGATAGGCGGATTTGCCCATCCGCATATGGCGAACGATGTTCTCGATCTCCACGATCGCGTCGTCGACCAGGACGCCGGCCACCAGGCTGAGCGCGAGCAGCGTCATCTGGTTGAGCGTGAAGCCCATCATGTCCATGAACCAGAAACTGGGGATCGCCGACAGGGGAATCGCCAGTGCCGAGATCACCGTCGCCCGCCAGTCGCGCAGGAAGAGGAACACGACGACGACGGCGAGCACCGCGCCTTCGATCATCGCCTCCATCGCGGTGTCGAACTGCTGCTTGGCGTATTTGCTGTAATTGTCGAGCAGCTCGAAATGGACCTTCGGGTTGGCCTTTTCGAGCGCCGCAAGCTTCTTCTGCGACTCCTCGAAGATGGTAACGTCCGAGGCACCCTTGGCACGCTGGATATCGAACGAGATCACCGGATGCCCGTCATAGCGCGCGAAGTTGCGGCGTTCTGCGAATCCGTCCTTCACCGTCGCGATATCTGCCAGGCGCACGGTGCGGCCATTGCCGGTGGCGATCTGGGTCTGGCCGAGCGAATAGGCGTCCTTGGCGTTGCCGACGACGCGCAGCGACTGTTCGAAACCGGAGATCTGCGCGCGGCCGCCCGCCGCATTGAGATTCACCTGGCGCAGCTGCTGGTTCACCTGGCTCGCGGTGAGCCCGAAGCTCGCCAGCTTCACGGGATCGAGCACGACGCTGACTTCCCGGCTGACGCCGCCGTTGCGCTGCACCGCCGCCATGCCGCTGATCGACAGCAATTCCTTCGACACGCTGTTGTCGATGTACCAGGAAAGCTGCTCGACGGTCATGTCGCTCGCCGTCGCGGTGAAGCTGGCGATGTCGTTGCTGCTCGCGCTGTCGACACGGCCGACCTGCGGCTCGAGGATGCCGTCGGGCAGGTTGCCGCGGATC
Organism: Sphingomonas azotifigens NBRC 15497; assembly: GCF_002091475.1. Classification (GTDB taxonomy): domain Bacteria; phylum Pseudomonadota; class Alphaproteobacteria; order Sphingomonadales; family Sphingomonadaceae; genus Sphingomonas; species Sphingomonas azotifigens. Next base: position 10,956 of record NZ_BCTR01000058.1, on the reverse strand, counting down.
TGCTGGATCGCGCTGCGCACGTCTTCCACGGCGCGATCGATCGGGGTGCCGATCGCCAGCTGCACCACCGTCTGGCTGTTGCCTTCGGACACCGTCGAGTTGATCTCGTCGATCCCCTGCAGGCTGCGGACGGCGGATTCGACCTTCTGGGTGATCTGCGTTTCGAGCTCGCTCGGCGCGGCGCCGGGCTGGCTGATCGAGATCCAGACGATCGGAAAGTCGATGTCCGGGCTGTTGTTCACGTCCATCCGGCTGAAGCTGACCAGCCCGGCGATGGTGAGGAACAGGAACAGCACGATCGGCGGGACCGGGTTGCGGATGGCCCAGGCCGAGATGTTGCGAAAGCTCATCGCGCCGATCCCTTACTTCTTCTGGAGCTGGGGTATGACCTTCTGGCCCGGGTTGAGGAACGCACCCGCGGTCATCACCACACGCTCGTTGCCGGTGAGCCCGCCGACGATCCGGACGCCCTGATCGGACACGTCGCCGGTCTTCACGTCGCGGCGCACCGCCTCGTCCTTGTCGTTGAGGATGTAGACATAGGCGCCCTGCTGGTCGCTCTGCACCGCCGATTGCGGCAGGATCACCGACGTCACCGCGCCGGCGACGATCCGCGCGCTGGCGAAGCCGCCGGGGCGCAGCGCCGGGTTGTAGGGCAGCGCGATGCGGGCGATGCCGAGCCGGCTGGTCGGATCGATCACCGGCGAGACCTGCCACACCTGGCCCTTGAAGCTGGTTTGCGTACCGACCGGCGTCACTTCCGCCGGGGCACCGACATGGAGCTTCTGCACGTCCGCTTCGGACAGCTGGGTGCGCAGTTCGAACTGCCCGTCCATCGCCATGCGGAACAGCGTGCCCGAGCCCGAGCTGACGATCTGGCCCGGCTCGATCTGGCGGGCGAGCACCAGCCCGGCTTCGGGCGCGCGGATGTCGAGCCGGCGGTTGCGCGCCTGGGTTTCGGCGAGCTGCGCCTTGGCGACGCGGACGCGGGCCAGCGCCTGATCGCGGGTGGCGGTGCGCTGATCGATGTCCGCGCGCGAGATGAATCCGTTGCCGACCAGTTGCTGCGCACGCTCCAGGTTCGCCTGGGCGAGCTTGGCATCGGCCTCGGCGACGCGGATCTGCGCGGCGAGCGACTCGGCGGTCTGCGCCTGCACCGAGCGATCGACCACCGCGAGCACCTGGCCCTTCCGGACCCAGCTGCCGGCATCGACCAGCACGCGGGTGACGAGGCCGCCCTCGCCGGCGACACCCACCGGCATCTCGCGCTTGGCGGCGAGGCTGCCGGTACCGGTGACGATGGTCGAGATGACCTGCTGGCCGGGCGCGGAGACGGTGACGGTCAGCAGCTGGCTCTGCGCCTTGCCGCCCTTGGCGGCCGGCACGGGCTTCGCGGCAGGCCGCATCATCAGGAAGCCGGCGACCACGACCAGCACGAATGCGGCCAGGCCGATCCAAAGCCAGCGCCGCCCGCGACGCGCCGGTTCCCCCTCGAAACCGAGTCGCTCCTGCCGATCCAACATCCCTGCCTCGTAATTCATGCGCCCACCTCGTCGAGAGCGGCGATGCGCCCCTTGCCGAACTGTATTATAGGAATATATCACCGGCGACAAGACCGGGATGATGCAGCACGTCGAAATGCCCGGTTGTTCGGGGCGACGCAAGTCACGGCCAAGAAAAAGCATGGTCCATGCAGTGCTCTGCAAATAACGCCAATCGTTTGCTTGGGCCAGGTCGTTCAGCCTGCGTTCGTCCGCAGGCGGCGACAAGCCGGTCCGTAGAGACGACAAACCACAGGAGGAACGTCCCATGATCCGCACCCTGCCGCTCGCCGCGCTGCTCGCGATCGCCGTCGCCGTCCCGGCGTCTGCGCAGACGGGCGCGACCGCCCAGCCGATCCCGGCCGACGGCACCGTGCTCGACCTCGTCGCCGAAGGGACGAGCACCCGCGTACCCGATCTGGCGCTGATCCAGGCCGGCGTCGTCACCACCGCGCCCACTGCCGGCGAGGCGATGCAGCAGAATGCCGCGCGGATGGCGGCGGTGCTGGGCGCGCTGCGCAAGGCGGGCGTGGCCGAGCGCGACCTGCAGACCAGCGCGGTCAACCTCGCGCCGCAATATCGCTATCAGGAAAACAAGCCGCCGGTGATCACCGGCTACCAGGCATCGAACCAGCTGACGGTGCGCTTCCGCGAGATCGCCAAGAGCGGCACGATCCTCGACGCACTGGTGGCGCAGGGGGCGAACAACATTGCCGGCCCGAACCTGACGATCGCGGACGAGGAGGGTGCGCTCGACGAGGCGCGGCGCGATGCGATCGCCAAGGCCAAGGCGCGGGCGACGCTCTATGCCCAGACGGCGGGCCTGAAGGTCGAGCGCATCCTGCTGATCTCGGAAGCGGGCAGCGCACCGGTGCCGCAGATGCCCATGCCGATGCTGATGCGCAGCAAGGCGGTGATGGCGGGGGCGGATACCGCGATCGTGCCGGGCGAGCAGAAGATCACCGCCAGCGTCTCGGTGCGCTTCCTGCTGAAGTAAACCGGACAACAAAAAAAGGGCCGCCCCCGCGGGACGGCCCTTTTTGTTGGTTGGTCGACGAGGGGCGCTTAGCGCACCGCGCCGCGACGCACCAGGTTGACGATCGCCAGCAGGATGACCGCACCCACCAGCGAGACCAGGAAGGTCATCGGGGTGATCACGCCGCTGTTGATGTTGCCGCCGAACAGCAGTCCGCCGACGAAGGCGCCGACGATGCCGACGACGATGTTCAGGAAGATACCCTGCTGGGCATCGGTCCGCATGATGATGCTCGCAAGCCAGCCGACGACGCCGCCGATGACGAGCCAAACGATAAAGCCTACCATTCGTCCCTCCTTTACTTGCCCGGCGACCCGGGCGACGCAAAGGAAAATTCACAAATGGTCAGTTTGGTTCCGACGCGATATTTTGCGTTGTCAAGGGAACTTTCGATCGGGTCTCCCAGGCGAGATCAGAACTTCTGCTGTCGCTCGTACAGCGAACGGTAATGCTGGATACGGGTGACGCGGAGGCCCGGCATGCCCGAGCGATCGATCGCGCGCTGCCAGCCGGCGAATTCCTCGACGGTGAGGCCGTAGCGATCGCACACCTCGTCCACGGTCAGAAGCCCGCCATTGACGGCGGCGACCACTTCGGCCTTGCGCCGTACCACCCAGCGGGTGGTGTTGGGCGGCGGCAGCGAGTCCAGGGTCAGCGGCTCGCCGAGCGGACCGATCACCTTCGCAGGACGGATCTTCTGGTTCTCAATCATCTACCAACCTCTTCGGGGCCGGGCGCCCCTGTTACGCAACCGTGAAACGACCTGTACCCGCCTGCCTTGAACATCGGCTAAAATGGCACGGTAAACGCGGCCTTCACTCCTCTCCCCAGCGGTGGAGCGCGGCTGCGACGGCACGATGGAAACAGCCATCGGCCGGCGCGAGCAGCGCCGCCACGGGGATCGGCATCGAAAGGCGGGTCTGGATCCGCGCGGTGGGGCTGGCGGCTTGCCGGCTCGTCACCACCGCCATCAGCACCGCCAGCCCCGTGGGGAGCATGGCAGCCGCTAACTCGCGGTTCGAACGGGCAAAACTCAAGTCCACCAATGCGTTTCCAGTCGTCCTTCGATCTCGCAGTATAGCGCGGGAGTGCTGAAGGGCCCGTAAAGGCCGTGAAAACGCTCGTTTAACTTCGGTTCCCTGCAGGTTTCCGCAGGACTCGGGTGGCATCCGGAGCGGGCATGCCCTATCTGGGCGGGCATGACCCCCGGTGATTTCCAGCTTGCCGAGCCGCTCTCCGGGCGGCGCATCGTCGTCGCCATGTCGGGCGGCGTCGATTCCTCCGTCGTCGCCGCGCTCGCCGCGCGCAGCGGCGCCGAGACGATCGGCATCACCCTCCAGCTCTATGATCATGGCGAAGCGGTGGGCCGCGCCGGCAGTTGCTGCGCCGGCCGCGACATCCGCGACGCGCGCGCGGTATGCGACAAGCTGGGCATCGCGCATTACGTGTTCGATCACGCCAGCAGCTTTCAAAGCCAGGTGATCGACGATTTCGCCGACGAGTATCTCGCCGGTCGCACGCCGATCCCCTGCGTAAAGTGCAACATGGGGCCGAAATTCACCGATCTGTTCGCGCTCGCCCGCGATCTCGGCGCCGATTGCCTCGCCACCGGTCATTATGTCCGCCGCCTTGTGGGGCCGGAGGGCGCCGAACTGCATCGCGCCGCCGATCCGGCGCGTGACCAGAGCTATTTCCTGTTCGCCACCACCGCTGGCCAGCTCGATTTCCTCCGCTTCCCGCTGGGCGGCCTGCCCAAGCCGGAGGTGCGGGCGCTGGCTGCCGAGCTGGGCCTGGGTGTCGCCGGCAAGCCCGACAGCCAGGACATCTGCTTCGTGCCCGACGGCGATTATGCGACGCTGGTGAAGAAGCTGCGCCCCGAGGCCGAAACCAGTGGCGACATCGTCGACGAGGCGGGGACCAAGCTCGGCGAGCATCGCGGCCTGATTCACTTCACCGTCGGCCAGCGCCGCGGGCTGGAAATTGGCGGCGCGGCGGAGCCCTATTACGTCCTTCGCCTTGAGCCCGAATCGAAGCGGGTCGTTGTCGGCCCACGTCGCGCGCTCGCGGTCGGCGCGGCGCGGATCGAGGGGATCAACTGGCTCGCCGGCGACTATCGCGGTCCGATGACCGCGAAAGTGCGCAGCCTCGCCAAGCCGGTGCCGGCGCGGATGGAGGGCGACCGGGTGGTGTTCGAGACTCCCGAATATGGCGTCGCACCCGGCCAGGCGGCGGTGCTCTATGCCGGGGACCGGGTGCTGGGCGGCGGCTGGATCGCAGAAACGGAGCGCGCACAAGCACTTGCAGCCTGATGCACCAAAGCGACAGGCGTCGGCCAAATTGCGCTGAAGCGAAGGTCTGCAGCTTGACCGTATCGGTTTTTTAGCGGATCGGAACTACTGAGAGTGCGCCGCAGCAACCGGATGGATCACCTACCATCGCGTTCAAGTGAGACCCTGCATGTCTTCGATGCTGGCCGCCCCCTGGTGGGTTGCCCAACTTGCTACCGGTGCCAAGTCGTTTCGCGATAATCCCCTCATCGGCTCGCCACGTCTGAATGCACTGGGCCTGCACCGTGCTCGGGTTCAGCTTGCGCATCGTCTCGCCTGGCTGCGGCGCGCGCGCCTTGCCGCCGGCCTGTCGCCAGCGGACCGCGCGGCGTTTGATCGCGACGGCTTCGTCATCGTGCCTGATTTCCTGCCACCCGCGATCTTCGCCGGGCTGCGGGATGCGGTGCTGGCGCAGCGCTTCGCCACGCGCGAGATGCGCCAGGGCAACACCATCACCCGACGCATTGCGATCAGCCCCGCGTTCCTGCGCAAGATACCCGAAGCACAGTCTCTGCTGCGCGACCCGCGCTTTCGCGCGCTGTGCCGCTATGTCGGCAGCTTCCGCAGCGAGCCGCTGCACTATATCCAGACGATCCTCACCGACAGCGACGTCCCCGATCCGGATCCGCAGACGCGGCTGCACGCCGACACCTTCCACCCGACGCTGAAGACCTGGTTCTTCCTCAACGATGTCGAGGATGCGGACGGGCCCTTTTCGTACGTCCCGGGCTCACACCGGCTCACCCCCGCGCGGCTCGCGTGGGAACATGCCCGCAGCCTGGACGCGCACGCGAGCAGCGACTTCCTCTCCGCGCGCGGCTCGCTCCGCGTCGAGCCGGACGAACTGCCCGGCCTTGGCCTACCCGCGGCGCAGCGCTTCCCGGTGCCGGCCAACACGCTGGTCGTCGCCGATACCTGCGGGTTCCACGCCCGCGTCGCCGCCACCCGCCCGAGCCGCCGACTGGAGCTATGGTCGTTCAGCCGCCGCAACCCGTTCGTTCCCTGGACCGGCGCCGACCTGCTCAGCATCCCCGGCATCGCGGAACGGCGGATAGATATGATGTGGCGCCTGCGCGACCGCTTCCAGAACTGGGCTGGGCAGCCTTGGCAACCTAGTGGCAACAAGTTGGCGCTAGATGATTGAGTTGGCGGGTTGGACTTGCGTCAACGCTTGCCGAGTGCGAAATGCGCCAAACGCGTGATTGAAACCGCCGCGTCGGATGCTTGCTGTATCTGAAGTGGGCGCGAGGAAATCACCAGGGGACGGGCATGGAAGTAAGTAGCGTACAGACCACCATCGATCACGGCGCCGAGGTCATCCGCGCCGAGGCGGCTGCATTGACGATGCTTGCCAATCGACTGGATAGCGACTTTTCGGCTGCCGTCGATCTACTGGTCGGCGCGCGGGGCCGGATCATCCTGGCGGGCATGGGCAAGTCCGGCCACATCGCGCGCAAGATCGCGGCAACGCTCTCGGCCACCGGCAGCGCCGCCTATTTTCTGCATCCGGGGGAGGCGTCGCACGGCGACCTGGGCATGATGCGCAGCGGCGACGTGCTGCTGGTCCTGTCCAACTCGGGCGAGACGCCGGAGGTCATGGCGGTGCTGACCCATGCCCAGCGCCTCGCCATCCCGGTCGTGGCGATGACGGCGGGGCCCAAGTCGATGCTGGCACGCAACGCCTCGATCACGCTCGTGCTCCCCGATTGCGGCGAGGCCTGCCCCGAAGGGGTCGCCCCCACCACCTCGACCACGATGATGCTGGCGCTGGGCGACGCGCTGGCGGTCGCCGCGATGCGCAAGCACGGCACCTCGCGCAACGAGCTTGCCCATTGGCACCCCGGCGGCAGGATCGGCTGGGGCCTGCAGACGCTGGAGGCACTGGTCCGCCGCATCGAACCGCTGCCGCTGGTGCGGACGGAAACCTGCGCGCGCGACGTGGTGCTGGAGATGACCTCCTGCGGCAAGGGCGTCGCCGGGGTTGTGGACGCGGCGGGCAATCTGATCGGCGTGATCACCGATGGCGACCTCCGGCGCTCCTTCGATCGCATGCTGCTGGCCGTGGCAGGCGAGTTGATGACGCGCGATCCGGTGACGATTACCAAGGACGCGACCGTCGACGAAGCGATCGCGCGGATGCAGGATAACAAGATCACCGTGCTGTTCGTGATGGAGAGGGCCGACTCGCGCCGCCCCTGGGGGCTGCTGCACATCCACGACCTCCGGCTCGGGGCCTGAGCGCAACCGCCATGGAAACGGACCGTAAGCCCGGCGGCGTGATCGTGATTCCGGCGCGCTATGCTTCCTCGCGCTACCCCGGCAAACCGCTGGCGCCGATTCGCGGCGCGAGCGGTGCGGCGCAGCCGCTGATCGCCCGCACGATCGCCGCCGCCCATGCCGCGCGGCGCGACCTGCCGCTGCACGTCGCGACCGACGACGCGCGGATCGCCGAGGCGGTGCGGACGCTGGGCGAAGCCCCGGTAATGACGCCCGAACATTGCGCAAACGGTACCGAGCGCGTCGCCGCGGCGATCGAGGCGCTCGCGATCACGCCCGATTATGTGATCAACTTCCAGGGCGACGCGCTGCTGACCCCGCCCGACTTCGTGACGGCGCTGGCCGCGTGGATGGAAGACCATCCCGACTGCGCCGTCGCCACGGTGGCGATGCACTGTTCGGCGACGGTCTACACCCATCTGCTTGCAGATCAGGCGGCCGGACGCAGCGGCGGCACGACGGTGATCACCGACGCAGCCGGCCGGGCCCTCTATTTCTCCAAGCGCGTGCTGCCGTTCCTGCCCGAGCCGCCGCAGGACGGCACCAACCCGGTGCTGCTGCATCTCGGCCTCTACGCCTATCGGCCGGAGGCGCTGCGCCGTTATCCGGCATTGGCGCCCTCGCCCGCCGAACAGGCCGAGGGGCTGGAGCAGCTTCGCTTCCTGCACCACGGCATCCCGATCGACGTGATCGCGCTGGCCGCCCCCGGCTGGGACCCGATCGAGCTCAACAACCCGACCGACCTCGCGCCCATCGAAGCAACGCTCGCCGCCCGCGGAATCGCTTGATGGCGCGGCCGGCGCCGGCGTTTCTGCGTGTGCCTCCCTTTCCGCGGGCGCGAATTGTGCCGCTCGCGACGCCCGCTGCCGACCGGAAGCGCGCAGACCCGGCGGTGGTAATCGCACGACTGCGAACGCTCCGGGTCGGCGGCGCGTTCTGGGAGGCCCAGCCCGAGCTGCCGCCCGCGCGAAACCTGCTTTTCGCGCCACGCTCGGCTGCCCAGTTGCGGTCGATGCTCGCTGCCGCGCCTGCCGGTGCGGCAGCGCGCGGGCTGACCATGGGTCCGACGGCGGCCGGCGTACATGCGATCGGTGCCGTCGATCCGTGGTGGCTTGTGGAGTGCGCGCACACGGTGTTCGCCGATGCCGAGGATGAAATCGCGCTGGTGGCAGCGCTGGCCGGGCGGCCACTGCAGGTGTTCGGAGCGGGCCGCTTCGCCGCGCTGGGCGATGGCAGCGATCCGGGGATGCTGGAGAAGGTCGTCGCGGCCGAGTTGCTGGCCGGACAGGACTACCGCGATCCATTTACCGGTGCACCCGCACCGATCGCGTCGATCCTGACCCTGCTCGGCGAATGGCGCAGCCTCATCGACGGCAACCGCGACGTTGCACGCGTGCTTGGCGTCGCCGGCTGGAAACGCGAAACCGTAGAGGCCCTGCTCTGGAGCGGCGGCAACGGGCCCAGCTATCGGGCAGGCAGCGCACGGCACGGCACCACGCTGCTATGGCGCACCCGGGTGCCCCCCGCGATGCTTCGACAGGTCGAAGCCGAGGGTGCGCCGGTCGGCGAGATCGAGGACGGATTCGTCCGATCGGTCGGGCTCGGCGCCAATTGCGTGCCGCCCCTGTCGATCGCGGTGGACCGAAGCGGCGTGCATTTCGATCCGACCCGTCCGAGCGACCTCGAGACGCTGATCGAGCGCGGCGACTTCGCGCCCGCCCTGCTCGCCCGCGCGGAGGCGCTGGTCGATCGCATCGTCACCGCAGGGCTCAGCAAATATGGCCGGAGCGGCACGCGCCTTCCCCGTCCGGCGGGCAACCGGCGCCACGTGCTGGTCACCGGCCAGGTCGAGGACGATCGCTCGGTCCAGTGCGGCGCCCCGGGCAAGACCAATCTCGACCTGCTCGTCGCCGCACGTGCCGCCGAACCCGATGCCTATCTGATCTACAAGCCCCACCCCGATGTCGAGGCCGGCCATCGCAAGGGCGCGATCGACGATGCGGTCGCCCGCCTCCATGCCGACCAGATCGAGCGCGACGCGCCGATTTCCGCGCTGCTGGACATGGTCGACGGGCTGCATGTCCTCACCTCGCTCGCGGGATTCGAGGCGCTGCTGCGCGGCAAGCACGTCGTCACCCATGGCGTCCCGTTCTACGCCGGCTGGGGGCTGACCCAAGATCTCGGCCCGGTTCCCGCACGGCGCACCGCACGCCGCAGTCTCGCCGAACTGGTGGCGGCAGTATTGATTTTGTACCCGCGCTACCTCGATCCCGTCACCCGACTCCCCTGCCCGGTGGAAATATTGGTCGAGCGCATGATCGCTGACGTTGCGGCGACGCCGACGATGCTGGAACGATTGCGTACGTTGCAAGGGAAGGTTAGACGCGCGGTCACGCGCAGGGGAACCGGGCAATGAAGCATGTGCGGCCGTTACGGCGATCCTTTCTTTTTCTGCAGGGACCGCCGGGCCCGTTCTTCTGGCAATTGAGCCGCGAACTCGAATCGCGCGGCTGCGCGGTTCATCGAATCAACCTGAACGGCGGGGACCGGTATGACTGGCCGGTGGGCGCGGTCGATTATCGCGGGCGGATGGCAGCGTGGCCGATCTTCTTCGATCGGTTCGTGCGCGAACACGATATCACCGATCTGGTTCTCTATGGCGATTGTCGCCCCATGCACTTGGCGGCGCATCGCTTGGCCAAGCTGCGCGGCATCGCGATCCATGTATATGAAGAAGGCTATATCCGGCCCGATTGGATGACACTGGAGCCGGACGGCGTGAACGGCCATTCGACGCTCGATCGCGATCCGGCCGTGCTGCGCGCCCGCGCGCGCGACCTTCCGCCGCTTCCCGATCTGCCCACGATCACCGCCAGCTTCGGGCGCCGCGCGCGCGACTCCTATTGGTATTATCACCGCGTCGTTACCGGCCGCTTCCGCTTCCCCTTCTATCGGTCGCACCGCAAGGGCATCATCATCGTCGAGGGGCTGGGCTGGATCCGCAAGTTCGCGCTCAGCCGGCGCCGCGCCCGCCAGGCCCAGGCGACGCTGGCCACCGTCGCCGACAAGCCCTATTTCCTCTTCCCGCTGCAGCTGACCGGCGACTACCAGATCCGCGAGCATTCGCCGTTCGGCACGATGATGACGGCGGCGGACTATGTGCTCGACAGCTTCGCGCACTGCGCCCCCGCCGACGCGCATCTGCTGGTGAAGGAACATCCGCTCGACTGCGGCTTCCATAATTGGCGGACCTTCCTGCGCAAGCGCGCCAAGGCGCTCGGCATCGAGGACCGGGTCCATCATCTCGACGGCGGGGATCTCGCCCGGCTGGCACGCGAATCGCGGGGCATGGTGTGCGTCAACAGCACGTCGGGCACGCTCGCGCTCTCGGCCGGCAAGCCGGTGATCGTGCTGGGCGACGCGATCTACGATGTTCCGGGCGTGACCCATCAGGGCCATCTCGACCGGTTCTGGGAAGCCCCCCGCGCGCCCGACATGGCGCTCTACGATGCCTTTCGCCGCGTTCTGCATGCGCATTGCCTGGTACGCGGCGGTCTCGCCAGCCAGTCGGCGACGGATACACTGGTCGCGAACAGCATCGACCGGCTGCTCGGCGAAGGTACCGAGGATATCGGGATGGTGCGCGAGACGGCGCTGTTGGTCTAGAGCGTTTTCGCCTTGGGCGAAGACGCTCTAATACTAGGCTGCGTTGATACCGACTCCTCCAGCCTCTCCCCGTCATCCCGGCGAAAGCCGGGATCCATTCGCCTCTCAG